>JAXHSW010000026.1:0-59959 GCA_034190295.1 Cyanobacteriota bacterium
CGGTTTTTTATATAGAATCCGGTTATATAGTATATGTTGATAATTCTATAATTACTTCAATATTTAATCAGACCCACTCCCCCACTCCTCTACTCCCCTACTCCCCAACTCCCCTACTCCCCTACTCCCAACTATACAATAACTATTCAACCGGATTCTATATTATTCCCCCTTCCGGAGCTGTTGCCTGCGCACAGCGCTATATAATCTTTTAAGATAAAATATCCAAGATTTTTTCATACTCGAAGTTATAAAGACATTTTTTTAAAGCCTCTGCTAACTCCTCATGCTTCAGAGAAATTTTCTCCAGTATACTATTCATGGTTTTACGATCTGAATTCACAATTGCATCCTCTAATCCTCTTTGCCATTCTTCGGGTAATATCGCTAAATTTTCTCGCGTCAATACCTCCCTTGTGAGTTTGATTTCTTTCTCTTGCAGTTGTTCATAGATAAACTCGACACCAATATGTTCGTGCATTGTCTTAAATATATCTTCCTCTCGAAATGGCTTTCTCATAAAAGCACTGCACCCTGCCGACAAAACTACCGCTTTTTCTTCTTCTAGAACGCTTGCTGTTAAAGCTATTATTGCCGTCGCTTGTCCTTTTATGCTAGCTTTAATCCTCTGGGTAGCTTCATAACCATCCATGACTGGCATCCGCATATCCATCCAAATCAAATGAGGTTCCCATGACTCGAAAATCTCGATCGCTTCTTTGCCATTACTTGCTTCTTTGAGTTCAAATCCCAGGGGATTAAGCAATTTCACTAACAACTTGCGATTGAGGATTTTATCATCAACAATAAGGATACGATAGCGGGGTTGGTTGGGAGCGAGGGCAATAACTCTCCGTTTGGGTTTGTGACTTTCTACAGCTGTGGCTTGTACCTCTTCAGCTTGAATCTCAAAACTAAAGGTTGTCCCTCTTCCTACTTGAGAGGTGACTTGGATATCACCGCCCATCAACTGCACGAATTTACGAGATATGGGCAAGCCCAATCCTGTTCCTTCTTGTGCCTGTTTACCGGTTTTGGTTTGGACGAAGGCTTCAAAGAGCTTGTCGAGTTCTTTTGAAGCAATTCCGGTTCCGGTGTCTTCTACAGCAAAGGATATTCGTTTGAGCTGGGAATTTTTTGAAGTCTCAACAGGGGTTGCTCGCAGGGTGACACCTCCTGTTTCGGTAAATTTGATGGCATTGTTGAGCAGATTGATCGAGACTTGGCGTAGTTTCACTTCATCGGTGCGAATGTAGCGGGGTATGCTTTCCTCTTTTTCGAGTAACAATTGCAATCCCTTGTTGTCAGCTTTGAGTTGGAACATATCGTGGAGGTCGTCAAGGAGTCGGTACAGGTCGAAGTTCTTTTCGTTGAGGGTAGTTTTACCAGCCTCTATTTTAGAGAAGTCGAGGACGTTGTTGATGAGGGTGAGGAGGTGTTCTCCACTGCGAGAAATGATGCCGACGTTTTCTTGGTTGTCAGGGGAGAGACTTTGGGAGCGGGTCATAATTTGGGTGAACCCGAGGATGGCATTTAATGGACTTCTCAACTCGTGACTCATATTGGCAATAAATGAACTTTTGGCTTGATTGGCGAGATCGGCTAGTTTTTTTGCTTCCATCAATTCGTGATTGACTTTTTCCAGATTAGCTGCAAGTTTGGCTGTGGTTTGATATTGTTCAAAGAGTTGGAGATCGTATTCAATCAGATTTCGCAACTCTTCCATCAAGTACAAATAGTCTTGCTGGTAATCTGTCTGTTTGAAATCCATCACACAAATCGTTCCAAAGGGATTATTGTCAGGCCAGTTTATGGGTAAGCCATAGTAGGACAGAAAACCATCTTGCGTGACTTCAGGATTATCATTCCAATAGGGGTCAGCTTTGGCATTTTTCACATAGAGCTGTTCGCGAGTTTCCACGATTTTCCGGCAGAAGATATTACAGTTGAGGGGAATGACTCCACCAGGAGAGTATGGATTGGAGTCTTGCTGACTGGCAATGACAACCTGATATCCTTGGTTCGTATGCTGCACGATAAACCCTGCAGGTGCTTGAAAAATGTTAGCCATCACATTAATAGTCTTTTGCCATTTTTCAAGTGGAATTGTGTGTCCGTCGTCATTAAGGACCCAAATATTGCGATCGTAAGCGTTCATTAATCCCTCCTATTCTTTTATTGTTAACAATTTTTACCGAAAAATTAATAATTATTAATTAAATAATTCAGCTTTATTAGCCTCCTCTTATCAAAATAACATGGGTCGCGCAACCCCACCTTTTAAGGCGCAATATTTTTGGAGCGGATATCAAATCCCCTACTTCCCCTCCACGGTCGGGGTTAGGGGTGGGTTAACTTCTGATATCAAATCCGTTTTATTGAACATCAAAAAATTATCCAATCCTCATAACTACGCTCATCTTTGTAATTCTCTCTCCTCCTGAGGAGGTCCTTCCCCTCCACGGTCGGGGTTAGGGGTGGGTAGACTCCTCCTGACTTAACTATTCTATGGCTGTTTAACCGGATTTGATATGACTTGCAGACTTGCAGAGTTGCTGACGCGCGTTAAGCTGCCATATATTTTTACAGCACTTTTGAGGATAGTGAGGTACAGTTTTCAATAATTGATAATTGATAATGGATAATTGATAATTACCTCTCCCTAAAAACGGAATTGATTGAATAAAAGGAAAAAATTTATTTTTTTCCCCTTGAAAGGGGAGGCTTTAAACCTAAATTATTTAATTATTTATTTAATTATTTAATTATTAATTCTTCGGTAAAACTGTTCTTATATTTCCTGTTCCCAGCTCCGGTGTTCCCTATTCCCTAGGGCAATAAAACTTTGTACCTCCAAGACTCGAAAACTGCTGTCAGATAAAATATTCAAGATTTTTTCATAGTTATAAAGAGATTGTTTTAACGCCTCCCCTAACTCTTTGTGTTCCACAGCAATTTTCTCCAGTATACCATTCTCCTGACTCCTGACCAAAAAATCAGGTCTCAAGTCTCCCCTAGGCTGCGTCGCGAGCTACCGCTCTACAAGGAGATGAAAAAGCGGTCGTTGCGTAGCTTCCCGTTGGGTGGGATGGCTCCGAAACCTGCGCCATATCCATGAGACCAAGAGAAAATAAAGTTCAATATTTCAAGGCTCTGACTTCAAGCAGAGGTACTGATAACTGATAACTGAAATGACTCCTCCATCATTATTCAGGACTTACGCAAATTCTTAGACAATACACTATCTGTAGGGGGAAAATGCCATTCGCTAGATATGGCGCTTGGTGCGTAAGTCCTGATTATTTATAATTATTGCTCTACCGATCGCTCTTTAAAAGCATTGACTTATGAAGACAAGTGCCTTTTTGGGGTTGAATTGCAGTGCGCCTGTTTCAGCTCTTCACGCTCAAAAAGTTAGTATTTTAAGCGCATAGTTGGGCAGAACAATCTTGGGATAATTCTTACTCCTACCTCCTCGCTCATTCCCCTCCACGGTCGGGGCCCGCGGGTGGGTTTTCTCCTGTCTTCCCCTCCTGGTCGGGGCCCGCGGGTGGGTTCTCCACGGTCGGGGTCCGCGGGTGGGTTCTCCACGGTCGGGGTCCGCGGGTGGGTTGTCTCCAGTATAGCTGTCTCCTACCCCTTCAATATTTCAAGGCTCTGACTTGACCTTTGTCATGCTGCGCAAACAGGCACAGAGAGGTACTGATAACTGATAACTGAAATGACTCCTCCATCATTATTCAGGACTTACGCAAATTCTTAGATAATACACTATCTGTAGGGGGCGAATGCCATTCGCTAGATATGGCGCTTGGTGCGTAAGTCCTGATTATTTATAATTATTGCTCTACCGATCGCTCTTTAAAAGCATTGACTTATGAAGACAAGTGCCTTTTTGGGGTCGAATTGCAGTGCGCCGGTTTGAGCTCTTCACACTCAAAAAGTTAGTATTTTAAGCGGCTTTGTTGCATGAAAGTAGCGTTCTTAACATCCATTCGGCAGTTATATCGCTCTATTTGGCAATTCTTACTATTGGACAATAGTTATTGCTCTGCTCTTGAGCGATCGCTCTATTTGGCAATTCTTACTATTGGACAATAGTTATGGCTCTGCTCTTGAGCGCCATTCGGAGCAAGTGCGGCAGCTTAATCGCTCTATTTGGCAATTCTTACTATTGGACAATAGTTATTACTCTGCTCTTGAGCGATCGCTCTATTTGGCAATTCTTACTATTGGACAATAGTTATTGCAGTTTCCGCACGTTATTGTTGTACATATGCGGAGCAAGTGCGACAGCTATATACTTTCATGCAACAAAGCCATTTTAAGCGCATAGTTGGGCAGAACAATCTTGGGATAATTCTTACTCCTACCTCCTCGCTCATTCCCCATTCCCCATTCCTCCTGTCTTCCCCTCCTGGGAGGGGCCCGCGGGTGGGTTCTCCACGGTCGGGGCCTGCGGGTGGGTTCCCTACTATCTTAATAATAAGTATTTAACCGGACATGATATTACTCCTGTCTCCTAAAACCCTAAGTATTCAACCTCTGTTTTAAAGACCTAAATGAGCTTGAAAATACTGACGATATAACTCACATCTGGGATAACATTTATTACTCTGCCATTTCACCAAACCTAAACTATCTAACTTAAAACCCAACATTCCTGTTAACTGCCCATTATAATTTTCAGAAATCGCATTTTTCATCGCTTCAGTTAACTCTGGATATTCTTCTAAATTCCACAAATGTCGTCGCAAATGGTCGCTATAAATTCCTGTTTCAGCAGTTACATTTTCCGGCAAATCTTCCAGAGTTAAATCTTGTTTAGAAATATGATATAAAGCCACCCTAACTAAATAAGGATGACCGCCAACAATTGCCATTAACTTTTCAACTTCTGACTCCGACCAATTCAAATTATGTCGCGATGCTAAATCCCGAACTTGTTGTGAATTAAACTCTGGTAAATCTATAGGCAACCCTACATTAAAAGGAGATTGATTAATATTCATGGGAATATAAACTTCCGTAGAATGTACTACCAATAATCGCAATTTTTTCCAAATAACTCGTCGCTTTGATTCCTCATGCCAAGCTCGTAATAATCCCAAAAAATCTTCGGCAATATCAGGATATTGAAAAACTCTATCAATTTCATCTAAACCCAACACCAAAGGATTATCTATTTGAGCTAATAAATACTTCTCAAAATAATCCTTACAATTAACTTTACTACCAAAAATATCATCCCAATAATCATCTAATTGATTAGGCAAACGTAACTCTCGTCCCACATAAGCACAAAACCATTTTAAGAATTTATCAAGATTACTAAAAACCTCTTTATCTACTAACTGAAAACTCAAAGGTACAGTGCGATATCCTTCCTGTGTAGCATGGTGTAAAATTCTTGCCATTAAAGAAGTTTTACCCATCTGTCGCGGCGCTTTAATTCTAATTAAACCACTTGGCTGTAAAATAGCTTGATAACAACGTTCTTCAATAGGTGGACGTTCGATATAAAAAGTAGATGCCACATCAATTTGTCCCCCCGGTATTTCAGGTTCAGCAGCAGGTAAAGGAGGGCTATTTGTTGATGCAATGCTACTAATTTCTTCAGTAGGTAAAGTCTCTTTTTCCTCCTCTACTTCCGAGGCAATATTTTCCGGTGGAGTAGCTAAAAGAGTCAAAACTTCCCTCAGAATGACCACACTATCTTCAGGCGATCGCCACTCCCGTTGTTGAATGCGATAGAGATAACCGCGCAGATCGTGGTTGAGGGGTGTACTCAAGGAAAACCCCACCCGTATCGGCAAAATTACAGGTTTACGGTTAGGTCGGGAAAATTGTAACTCCCTTGCAAGTTGTACTTGATAGGTCAGCAACTCACTTTGTACCGACTGGGGAGGCAAAAACAACAGCAAGTAGTCACAGCGCTTCAACTCCTCATTAATTCGTCGAAACCAATTTTCTCCCAGACGGATGCGGTCTGCTGCCATAAAAACTTGATGACCAGCAGCAGTCAGAGCAGTTTCAAACTGTCGCGCCAATTCTAGATCGGGGTCTTGAGTGCGATAACTGATGAAAATTTGGGAACTATTTTGACTAACTATTTCTTCGTTATTTAGTAGTGGTAAAAGTTCTCCTAGAGGTTCTGTTTCATTTGAGGGTTGACCCTGTTTTCCCGAACGATGGTCTGCTTCATCCAATGTTAGACCAAAGGAGGCAAAAAGCTGCTGAATTTTACTCAAGTCTGCACCTACTCGTCCTTGTCTAATTTTACTGATGGTGTCGGAACCGACTCCAGACTCAGCTTCAATTTCTGCAAGAGTAGCTCTGAGGTTGTACCGTTGTTTCCATTCTTCAATAGCTTCATTCAGTTTTTTCAGTCCAGAAGTTGTGAGAATTCGTCCGCGATCGCGTTTTGATTTTTTTTCCACTGTTTCTTCCTGTTTGTAATTTTATTGTTATATATTTTAAATGATTTTAACCAGCTATCAGCTTTTCTGTTCCGGAATACTTTTTTAGGTCATGCTACGCAAACGCAAATAGCTGTCAGCTAAAAATTCAAGTGTTTAAGTCCCCCACGCTTATTTGAAAAAGCGCATGGTACTTTATGGGGGGGGGTTGAGTCCCCAATTATATCATTCTCGATAGATACGGGGATGCGGAGACACGGAGACACGGAGATGGAGGCTTTTAATTTATGATTAACAGTTGACTTTTCTCCCAAAGAAGTAGAACTTCCCATAACTGTCTCCCCATCAGACTTTGAGAGAAACACCAAAATTCAGAATGAAACAGCCCCCATTGTACACCTTGAGAAGCTGATTGCTGATAGCTGAGTGCTGAATGCTACTTTAACGAAGATAGCTAACTTTTTCTAATTTAAGGAAGTTAACTAATTAACAACATTTTAACTGCTTTTCTCTGGAAATCATACTGCCTAACATAATTGACACTTTTCTACATTTTTTTCAACGCTTGTTTAATTAAATTCCTAATGTTCTCTACAAAAAAAAGCCAATTTTTTTAAAGTATTTATATAAAGACAAAACAGGGAGCAAGCCAATGAAAAATATTTTTTATCGTTCAATTTTAACTGTTTTTAGCACAATATTTTTTACTATTAATGCTGTTACCCCTGCCCAAGCAAATTTTACTTTTAATGAGATAGAAATTGACCAAAATCAAGTTATTGCTATGGCAATGCCTCTGAGCGAGCTAAAGGGATATTCTGGTTATAAACTGATTATTTTAGAACAGCGTTCTAATGAAAGACCTTGCTGGAGTGAAAGTGAAGCAGGATTATATCCAATTTTAGTGGAACCTTTGTTATTAAACTTTAATTTTTCTGGCATTTGTGGAAGAGCTGCTGATAGTAATGGTTATTCAATTCGGGTAGATGGTAATGATTTATCACTTAGTCATAGATTAATTTTGCAAAATGTTGGTGGTGAAATTAAATTATTTGGCATTTCCTTGACAGGAGATAAAAAATTGATTGGTAGAAGTCGCGGACTTAGTAATGGAATGATGAAAATTTTTCTAGAACCTGGTTGGCAATTTACCAAACGTAGTTATCAAGGAAAAGTGCTTGGTCATTTTTATTTTAGTTATGATAGTTTTGCTGCTAAACAAGCTGAGGTTGAGCAAAGAATATCTGAGATTGAGGCTCAAATGCCAGATAGTTTAGAGTTTTACGATCGTACAAATTCAGCAATAGCAGAAGGTTCATAAACTGAAGATTCAGAAATTACAGAAATATTTTTTAAATAAGCAATCAGCACCTCAGCTATCATTTATTAGTTATTAACTTATAAGGATAATTCAAAATTATGTTTATGCAGCATTCCGCACCGAAAGAAAAAGGTAACAAACTAACCTTAGTAAGTTATTACATTCATACATCTGTATGCGCAGCATTCCGCAGGAAATACTTACAATTTTGTACGCCCTACTTTCTGATTTGTCAAATAGTTAATACATTGAAATTTTATTTCACAAAATCAATAAAAACCATGAAAACTAGATTAATGAACCAGAGACAAACTGATAAAGCATCTCAGACAGAATTGAATAATTTAGAAACATTATTAACCTCAATGGGTCTTTATTTAGTCATTCAAGAAACAGAGCATTTTACAGGAGATGATTGGTTGCCTCTATGTAACGATATTGATAGTGGAGAAATTTATCGTAACTGGTTTATTTGGCAAGATACAGAAGTTACTCAAGAATGGGAAGCTTACGATCATGTTACCAATCAACGAATTATTGACAGTAACTTAACTCTATTAACAGCCAAAATTGATGAAATAGAAAATCAGAGAAACAATTAGTTGAAGAAGGAAGAGGGAAGAAGAAAGAAGGAAAAGTCTTACTTTGTTTGAGTTTTAAACTTTTGAACTGTCCTAACCCTTCCTTCGACTGTTATGCACACAAAATTACAATAAATTAGGAAATTAATAATGACAGGTTTAGAAATAATAATTTTTGCTTTAGTACCAAGTATTGCTTGGGGAATAGGAATTGTATTTGCTTTTCCTACTGATGATATTAATTATTAGACATCTCCAGAAAAGAGGGAAGAGGGAATAGGTATGGAGAGGGAAATAATTGATAATTTCTGTACGATAATTGATTTTATTTTTTATTTTTGGAGATGTCTATTACTAAAATATCAAAAGTAAGTATCAAAAATTTTAATCCAAATACAGCGCTTCCCGTTGCCCGTGAGGTACAACACCCCGAAGATGGCTAGATTGCCTCACTACAATATTTTCATCATTTAGTAAGCATTTCCTCCGGAATGCTTACATCATTTACCAAAAAATGAGGTCTACGCGCCTCCCCTTTTAAGGGGATGAAAAAATATTCAGTGAGCGTATTTTCTTGCCTTATACTTTAGTCGGAGATACTGATAACTGATAACTGATAACTGAAATGACCCTGTACCTCATTTGCCCAAAATATGCTGTAATATCAAATCCGGTTAAACAGCCATAGAATAGTTAAGTCAGGAGGAGTCAACCCACCCCTAACCCCTCCCAGGAGGGAAATTCAGTCCTCAGGAGGAGAGAGAATTACAAAGATGAGCGTAGTTATGACAATTGGAGAATTTTTTTATGTTCAATAAAACGGATTTGATATAATTCTTTACCGAAAAATTGGGTTTAAAGCCTCCCCCTTTTAGGGGGATAAAAAAAAATTCAGTGAGCGTATTTTCGTTTTCTCCGGCTTTAGTCGGAGGTACTGATAACTGATAACTGATAACTGAAATGACCAACAACCTCTTAACAATATTTATGGCGCGAGTTCCCCAACTCCCCCACTCCCCAACTCCCCAACTCCCCCACTCCCCAACTCCCTCGCTCCTCTACTCTAATGAACTACACCAGAGTGACCTTCTATATTCCCTACTGGTTCAAATATTCCACCTAGATATTTTGCTAAAAACTCCTCCGCGATCGCATAAAAATGTAAACGATTTTCTGGACGGGCAAAACCATGTCCTTCATCTGTATACAGTACATATTCGATCGGTTTACCCGCGTCTTCCATTGCCTTAACAATTTGCGTACTTTCTGACTCTTTCACCCGTGGGTCATTTGCTCCTTGACCTATTAACAGAGGTTTCTCAATTTGATCTACAAAAAACAGAGGCGATCGCGACTTCAAAAACTCCTCTTCAGTTTCCAAATTTCCCACACGATGGAAAAAGACTTTCTTCAAAGGTTCCCAATAAGGAGGAATAGTTTGCATTAAAGTCATCAAGTTACTCGGTCCGACAATATCTACACCAGCAGCAAACACTTCCGGGGTAAAAGTCAATCCTGCTAATGTTGCATAACCACCATAAGAACCACCCATGATAGCAATTTGCTCCTTATTAGCAATTTTCTGCTCCACTAACCAGTTAACTCCATCAATTAAATCGTCGTGCATTTTCGCTCCCCATTCCCGGTTACCAGCATTGAGAAAATCTTTACCGTAACCAGTCGAACCCCGGAAATTAATTTGCAAAACCACATAACCTCGGTTAGCTAACCACTGAGTTTGCGCTCTATAACCCCAGGTATCCCGCGCCCATGGTCCCCCATGAACTAAAAGCACTGCTGGTCTTGGAGTTGGAACACCTACAGGTTTAGTCAAGTAACCGTGGATAGTTAGACCATCCCTAGCAGTGTAGGAAATGGGTTCCATTGGCGCTAACTGTAAACCTTCGAGCTGAGGTTGGTTGCTAAAGAGGAAAGTTATCGTTTTAGCAGTACGGTCATAAGTATGATAATAAACAGGTCCGTCATCAGTAAAATAAGCTACCAACCAGTTATTGTCTTCGAGGGTACGACTAACGATACGAAACTCACCTTTGTGCGCTTGCTTGAGAAATTCAAAATCTGCAGCAATGCGATCGTCTAAAATCTGCCATTCTAATTTATCTTTGTAGAAACCCACTGCTTCAATGGCGCGAGTAATAGGATGAGTTAAACTGCCACTAATGTCATACTGGGGGTCTTCAGCAATTACTTTTTCTTCACGAGTGGCAAGGTTGAGAGCAACTAGACGTAGAGCATTAGCATCGTGGTTAGCTAATATATAGAGAGTGTTGCCATCATTGGAGAAGAAACTCGGACCTCCATCTTCATCTGGCCCCCAGTGACGGATAGTTTCCCAAGGTTTTTCTGTTGTGTCGCGATACAGTAAATCCGAACCTCCATCCTCTGTGATGGTTGCTGCAGCCAGGATTTGAAATTGGGCATCAGCAGTCCAAGCAACAATATTGCCTGGGTTATGGGTGTCAAATTCTACTGCACCATTATTGAGGTTGATGCGGTAAACATCGAAACTTTGGGGGTTTTTCAGGTTCAGACCCACCAATATTTGATCGGGGAAATTATGGTCTAAATCTATTACTTGTGCTTTGACTCCCTGGAATGGGGTGAGGTCGCGCACCATATTTGATTGAATATTAACTTGATAGAGATGATAGTTTTCGTCTCCATCAGCATCTTGAAGATATATTAGTTGGTCTTGGTTGTAAGTCCAGAAATACATCCGAATGCCTCGTTTTTTGTCTGCTGTGAGTTGGCGATCGTCTTCTTGACCTATTGTTCGTACCCATATTTGCAAGACATTTTTTTCATCTGGAGCAATGTATGCCAGATATTTGCCGTCGGGGGAAAGTTTGGGACTGGTACGTTCGGGGTTGCCAAACAAGATTTCACGGGGAATAAGGGGAGGAAGTTTGGTTGTAATTTTTTCTGCGGTTGTTGTGGTCATATTTTGGTTTAATATTTGATTTACTGAAGTTGCATAGCAGGCAACAGGGAACAGATTGAAAAACATTTCTCTGTCTAAAGATCGTTATAGCACTACGCAAATAGGTTAAGACATTTATAAAAGCTCAAAGTTAGTCAGGGATTACTTCTGACTTGTGACTTCTAACTTCTAACTTGCGCGTAGCGCTATATCATATATCAGTCTCTGTCCTGACCGCTCTAGCTATTGCTATATATTTTTTATTGTATCGCTTACTTTACAATCTGCAATATTCGGATAAAATAAATTATGTAGTGTAAACCCACCTTGACTATTTATGTTACTGCAAGCTAATCAACGCACGAAGTTAGACGACTCTGACGATCGCCTGTTTTATTTAGACCCTAGGTTTGTCACTCATGTGGATGAAGGGTTTATTGACCAGTTGACCAATTTATATCGCGATCGCCTGAAACCTCATACTCGGATTTTAGATATGATGAGTAGTTGGGTTTCTCACTTACCACAGGATATGGAATTTGCTCATGTTGAAGGACATGGGATGAATGAGGAGGAGTTGGCTAAAAATCGTCAATTAAATCATTACTTTGTTCAAGATTTAAACAAGGATTTAAAACTACCTTTTCCTGACCAAGATTTTGATGCTGTTATTAATTGTGTTTCTATTCAATATTTGCAATATCCTGATGCGATATTTTATGAGATTTATCGAATTTTGAAACCTGGTGGGATAGCAATTATTAGTTTTTCTAATCGGATGTTTTATCAAAAGGCTATTAGTGCTTGGCGAGATGGTTCGGAAAGTGGAAGAGTAGAGTTAGTCAAGCGTTATTTTGACAGTGTAAAAAATGTTAATGGGATGCCAGGATTTAGTCAAGTAGAAGTAATTTCTCAGAAGTCAAATGTACCTAGTTTTTTACAAATGTTAGGTTTAGGAGGAGGCGACCCTTTTTATGCTGTAATTGCTTATCGTCAGGTTTAATATTAGGTGTTCAACAATGAATAATTAATAATTAACAATTACCTCTCCTTGAAAATAAAAAGATTGAATCAAAGGAAAATTTTGCTTTCTTATCCCCTGAAAAAGGGGAGGCTTTCAACCACATTTTTTTTGTAAATTTGAGTTAGTAGTAGTTAGTAAGTTAAAGAGGTATTTTTCATCATTAAAAATTAAGTTTTTTTAACTGACATTTTCTTGACTATCTAACTCCTATTCTGTACAATTTTGTTTTTTCTTTCTAATATACTTTCAAACTGAGAAATCATCTTACTTATATAAGGGCGATCGTAACCATTGATATAGTAAAGATAAACTTCCTGTGGGTCATCGGGGTAATAGCGAAATGGTATTTCATGTCTTGTAAATCCGAATTTATTAACATATAGTTTTCCTGGATTCGGAAAAAAACCTGTTGTAAACAAATAACCACCGTTTTCTAATAAAATTTGAAATAAAAGTCTTAATAAGATTAATACTGCCACTGACTGTCTATACTGTTTGGCAAATACAAACCTTGTCGATTCTATTGCCAGATCGTCTTCTCTGATAAAATCCAACAATTCGTGATAGCATTCTAACTCGAATTTCCCATTCAATCTCCGGCAAATTCTCTGACTCCCTACTAAAGTATTTTCCTGAAAAACACCCAACCTAGTAGCGACAGTATCGTAGTTATCCCATAAAACCTTTCCTTGTGGTAGGTTTTTGATATGCAAACCACTGGGATTATCTGGTTTTATTTCCCATTTTTGTTCTTTAACTAGAACTTCATAAGCTAGTTTTTTAGCTTCAATTATCTCTTGTTCATCAGTTAAAATTCTAGCTTCCATTACCTGATTTTCCTTCAGCTTTATACCTGGTATTTATGGATATCTACTAGATAAAAAATCCCCCATTCGGGATTATCTAATGAGGGAATAATAGTAGGATTAATTTCTTAAATTAGTAAGGACCAAAAAATAAGTTTCCGGGAGCATCGGGGTCATCGCTCCCATGAAATTGCTGTATCAATTCCACGAATTCATCTTTAGTTATACCGCCGTCACCGTTTGAGTCTAACTTGGGAAAAATTTCCACAGCTAACTCTTCACGAAGGCGCCATATCTGAAAAATAGTTTTGTATTCTTCCAAACAAATAATCCCATTTCCATTCATATCTAATAACTCGAACATCTGATTGGCGAGGTCAATATTTGTTTGGTACATATCTGAATTATTGATGCGACGATCGCCATGTTCGAGCCATTCTGCTAGCTCAATTTTACCATTATTATTTTTATCTGCATCCTTTCGCAAATATTCCCAGTCTTCTATAAATTTTTCATGAAGTTTGTCGTATTCAGGGGTTCCTTGAGTTAAATTACGAGCTTTAGCAACATTCTGGAATATTGCTTCAAAATCATCTTTTTCTACTACACTATTTCCATCAGCATCATAGACTTGAAACAGGCGTGTCCATTTTTTTGTTTGTAATTCGGTGAGCATATTTTTGTTTTCCTTTATTCAAATAATTGAACCTAAATTTGTCCTTATTTTCATCAAGATCGATCGGACTATCTATGGGGTTAAACAATTTAATACTATACCAGACTATAGCCGGGAAAGAAAATAATCGGTAAGCATCTTTTTGTTTCTTCCAGTAAAAGTAGATTAAATTTTTTTATACCCAACTTATTAAGCTTAGGCTTGAAGTCTATTGATATACTACTATAGTTTATAGTTCAAAAAAGAATAAATTGAAGTTCGCAATAAATATAAGTCTAAAAGTATGATAAAAATAAGTAGTTTAGCGTATACAGCAAATTTCAGGAAGCGTGAGGAACAGTTTAAGACTAATCTATAATTTTGATTCATTCCCTGTTCCCTGTTCCCTGTTCCCTGTTCCCTGTTCCTTAATACCATTCATAATTAATCATAGTGATTTCCCAAGAAAATACATTTAACACACAAGAATTAGAAACTATTGTCGGCAAAGACAATATTAATTTGTGGCAAAATATAGACCAAACAAAAAAACAACAAATCTCACAAGCGATCGCTCCTGACACTACCATCAACTGCATCGTCTATCCAGAAACTCAAGCACAACTCTCTACCGTAGTTACCTGCTGTGCTAAAAATAATTGGGCAATATTACCTTGCGGTAGCGGTAGCAAAGTTCATTGGGGAGGGTTAGTTAGAGTCCATACCCCCAACCCTCATCCAACGAAGGGTGCAGCAACATCTGGCCTCCCCCTTGATAAGGGGGACGGGAGGGGGATCGTACAGGAAGACGGGAGGGAGAGCGAAAAAAGGGGAATAATAGTTATTAGTAGCGATCGCCTCAACCATCTCATCGAACACGCTGTGGGTGACTTAACTGTTACGGTGGAAGCTGGGATGAAATATGCAGAATTACAAGAAACCTTAGCAAAAACAGGTCAATTTCTCGCTATCGACCCTGCTTATCCAGAAACTGCTACTATTGGCGGTATCATTGCCACTGCCGATACAGGTTCCCTACGTCAACGCTACCGGGGTATACGAGATATGTTACTGGGTATAAGTTTTGTGCGTTCGGATGGAAAAATAGCTAAAGCGGGAGGACGGGTAGTTAAAAATGTGGCAGGTTACGACCTAATGAAATTATTTACAGGTTCTTATGGCACATTAGGTATTATTAGTCAAGTTACTCTGAGAGTTTACCCTCTACAACAAGCATCCGGTACTGTTGTTTTAGTAGGAGAAAAAAATAACATTGCCAAAGCAACTCAAACTTTATTATCTTCAGCATTAACACCCGTTGCTATTGACTTACTTTCAACTAAATTAGTAGAACAATTAGACTTAGGTAAAGGTGTAGGATTAATGGTTAGATTTCAAAGCATAATAGAGAGTGTTGAAGAACAATCTAATCAATTATTAAAAGTTGCAGATAGTTTAGGTTTAAATTCCACCCGTTACTATGATGATGAAGCAGAATTATGGCAAAAATTAAAACAACAAATCTGGCATTCTCAGCAAAATACAGAAATAATTTGTAAAATAGGAGTTATTCCTACCGAAGCTGTAGAATTTTTAGAGCGATCGGCAGTAGAAACAGGTTTCGGATTAATTCATGCAGGTAGTGGTTTAGGAGAATTAAAACTTAATTCTGTTACTCCTGAAACTCTTCTAGAATTACGACGTTGGTGTGAATCTAAAGGTGGATTTCTCACAGTTTTAGCAGCACCATTAGAGATAAAAGAAAAACTAGATGTTTGGGGTTATAATCAGAATGGTATTGAGATAATGCGCCGAATTAAACAACAATTTGACCCGCAAAATATTCTTAATCCCCATTCTTTTGTTGGTGGGATTTAATTGATAATTGACATACTCCCCGGCGTAAACGCGCGGGGATTCTCCTGAAACCAGGATTCTTGGTTTGCGTTCCGCAAGGCTGCGCCAACAACGAGTCCACTTAAATTAAACACCTTGCGGTATCTAATCCAGAGATGGTTCTCTCCTCAAGCGTTTGCTCTATTCCAAGAGCCTGTGGACCTATGCCCTACGGTACAGTTCAAACCTTAAAAAACTTTGGTTCTCTGGTACTTGTTGCTTAGAGTTTTTCCATACACAAGCATTCCTGTGCAAAACCCCCTAACTCTAGTTTTCAAGGTGCAAACGCTACAATTTAGGTAGCTATAGGTTTTTAGAGCGGTTGAATACCTTTCCGCTTTTTTAAGTATAACATGAAGTCCCCCTAAAAGGGGGAGGCTTTAAACCCAATTTTTCGGTAATAAGGCTTTAGCCATTGATATACCTATATTAGGGCTAAAGCCCTACTACAAACAAAAACTTTTTTTATCACTAATTATCCGGACATGATTATGATATAATGCACAACCACCGTAATATCAATTCTATCTAACTTGAAAATCATCAGCTACTAAGTCTGGACTACCATCTAATGTGGCAAATTGAGCGCCACTACCAAACCCATCTGCAGTGCCGTTAGTATTATAATACAATGCTCCACTAGCAGAGTTGTAAACAATTTCAGCTTCGGCAGTCGCAGCATCACCTTCACTAGAGACAATGGCAAAATCATCTTCAGATAAACCAATACCAGGAGAACTATCTAGAGCAGTAAAGGTATTCAAGTCAAGCAAAATTATATCTTGCCCACTATTAAAATCATTAATCTGGTCTACACCTATATCCTGAGAATCAAACTCTTCGTTGGTGTTAAAAATAAATCGGTCTATACTTGCCCCACCTGTCAATTCATCGTTTCCAGCACCACCATTGAGGCGATCGCGTCCAATACCACCATTGAGAGTATCATTACCGCCTCCACCAAGCAATATATCGAACCCAGGGCGACCTTCTAAAACATCATTACCATCCTGACCGAATAAAGTATCGTTTCCATTAGCACCAATTAGATTATCGTTACCATCACCACCAACAAGGCGATCGTCACCTGCGAGTCCATTTAATCGATCGTTTCCAGCAAAACCTCTTACTTCATCGTTAGCAAAACCTGCATCAATATTGTTATCCTGGTTATCTCCATTAAAAACCACATCTTCTTGAGGAATTACAGTCTCCAAATCTTCTAAAATAACCTGTCCGCGTAACTCACCACTCGGATTATTATCTGTGTGTAGGTTAATATAAACTCCTCCTGACTGTACTGCAGCAACTTCAGTATCATTCAGAGTAAAACTACCAGAGAAGAAACCACTGCGATCGCCATTGTCAACTACAGTTAAGTTGCGTAAAATATCACCACCTTCACCAAGTCCCCCCAAATGGATGTGAACTGAACTTTGAGGATTTCCCTCTGAATCTCGATCTGGTCCGACATTCAACAAATCAGTGGTTAAATTAGAAAAATCGCCAGATATATTGAGATTATTGCCAGAGAGAACAGCATAAAAGTCTCCTGTAGCATCAGTATCTATTATTCCTGCGTCAAGTTCTTGAGATTCTGACATTGGTAAGAATGTTACTAGAGTATCGTCCGCTGGAGTCTCGTTGAGGAGAACTTGGGTACGCAGTTCACCACTCTGATTATTTTCAGTGTGCAGGTTAATATAAAGATTCCCTGACTCCGCAGCGACTACTTCATCATCACTCAGAGTAAACTCTCCAAAAAATCCACCTGTTCCATCACCATTATCAATGACATTGAAGTTACGAATAATTCCACCACCAGAATTAGCTAATCCCTGATGCAAATGAATGGCGCTCTGAGGATTTCCTGCTGAGTCTGTATCTCCAATCAGAAATAAATCGCTTGATAAATCTGAAAAAGTTCCTTGTATTGTTAGATTATTACCAGTCAGAATCGCATTTGCTATTCCCTCAGCAGCAGTATCTGTTACTGGCGGTACTTCAAAAGCTTCTGACATGGGCAACCCAAGGCCAAGTGCTATCTGCTCGTCATCTGAAAAAATTACCTGTCCTCGTAATTCTCCACCTTGGTTATTGTCTGTGTGGAGGTTTATATAAAACCCGTCTGCTTCTGCTGCTTCTGTTTCCGCATCTGTGAGGGTAAAAGCTCCATAAAATGTACCGGAAGTATCATCTATTCCTTGAACATCTAAGTTGCGGACAATATCTCCATTTTCACCTGCTGGAGCTTGATGAACATGAATGGGACTTTGAATATTTCCCTCTGAGTCTTCTACTGGTCCTATGGGAAATAGGATACTTGATAGTTCATCAAAATTTCCTTCTATCAGTAATACATTCCCTGGCAAAAACGCATCAAAAGTTCCTTCCGCTGGACCATCTGCTATAGGGGGAACTTCCTGTAGTTCTGACATTGGCAAAGATAGTCCCAAGAAGTTGTCAAATAAATAAGTAGTCATTATATAACTCTGCAATTTTTGTCTTAGCTAAATATTAGGTTAGCATAATTGAGATATAGTATAAGCTTAAGTCAGTATTGGTAAGTTATGCAGAAGGGCTACTTCACGGAATTTT
The DNA here is from genome assembly GCA_034190295.1 of Cyanobacteriota bacterium. Lineage (GTDB taxonomy): Bacteria > Cyanobacteriota > Cyanobacteriia > Cyanobacteriales > Microcoleaceae > Okeania. Next base: position 18,242 of record JAXHSW010000026.1, read on the forward strand.
AAAGTTGTCAATTTACTAATTTTATTTTATTAACCCTATTAGTATGACTTGATGTAATATGACTTTAGGGATTGATATTCTATCCTACTTTTATTATTGATTGATAGAGAAATTAATGTATAATATTATTTATGAAAGTTTATACAATTTAGGCTTGAAAAATTCTTAACATAAGATATGCAGATAAAAGACATAAACACCGAAAATGATCGAGCAATTCCCGCCAAAGAAAGCAACTTTTTACAGCAAAATCCACATTTAAAATCTTTAACAGATAACCCTAGTTTTGACTCTCAAAAACCACCATCATCAGAATTAATTGATGCTTGCGTTCATTGTGGATTTTGTTTGTCAACCTGTCCTAGTTATAGGGTAATTGGTAAAGAAATGGATTCTCCCAGGGGCAGAATTTATGCTATGGATGCTATTAACAAAGGAGAAGCACCGCTCAATAAAACTACCTCCGAACATTTTGATACTTGTTTAGGTTGTCTTGCCTGTGTAACTACTTGCCCATCTAATGTTAAATATGACAAATTAATCGCTGCAACTCGTCCGCAAGTAGAACGAAATATTAAACGTTCATTGCCTGACAAATTTATTCGCAATCTCATCTTTAATATTTTCCCATATCCCCAGAGATTACGACCATTACTTATCCCTCTATTAGCGTATCAAAAATTAGGATTTCAGAAATTTTTCCGTGCTACTGAACTGCTGAAAAAAATATCCCCCAGATTAGCAGCAATGGAATCTATTTTACCAGAAATTACTGCCGATTCTTTCCAGGATAATTATCCTACTGTTATTCCTGCTCAAGGAGAAAAACGTTATCGAGTTGGTTTAATTTTAGGTTGCGTACAAAGAATATTTTTCTCACCAGTTAATGAGGCAACAATTCGAGTTTTAACTGCTAATGGTTGCGAAGTTGTGATTCCTAAAAGTCAAGGTTGTTGTGCTGCTTTGCCAGAACATCAAGGGCAAACAAAACAAGCTCATACTTTGGCAAAACAAATGATAGATAGTTTTGCAAATACTGGTGTTGATGCAGTTATTATTAATGCTGCAGGTTGCGGTCATACTCTGAAAGAATACGGCCATATTCTTGAAGATGATTCAGAATATTCTGACAAAGCAAAAGAGTTTTCTAGTAATGTTAAAGATGTGCAAGAATTTTTAGCAAATGTGGGATTAACAGCAAAACTTTCTCCTTTAACAGAAGAGGAAGAATTGAGCATAGTTTATCAAGATGCTTGTCATTTATTACACGGTCAAAAAATTAGTTTGCAACCCCGAGAACTATTACAAAAAATTCCCGGAGTGAAGTTGCGCGAACCAATAGATGCTTCTTTGTGTTGTGGTAGTGCAGGAGTTTATAATATGTTGCAACCGGAAATAGCTGATGAATTGGGGCAACAAAAAGTAGAAAATTTGTTGAATACAGGTGCAGAATTAATTGCTTCTGCTAATCCTGGATGTTCTTTGCAGATTAAAAAGCATTTAGAATTGCAAGGAAAAGAAATGACTTTAATGCACCCAATAGAATTATTAGATTATTCAATTCGAGGAGTTAAGTTATAAGAAAAAGAAGGCAGAAGTTCAATAATGGATAATTGATAATTGATAATTGATAATTACCTCTCCCTAAAATGGATAGGATTGAATAAAAGGAAATTAATTCATTGTTTCTCCACGGCGAGTGAGAGGATTTTTACCTTAATTATTCGGTAAAACTCAGACAACGTAATATAGCAATGTGCGCTGGCATACTTACAAATTACAAGAACTGTCCAATAGCTAAAAGTCTTATATTACCGATTTTTTATTCCCCCAGATGAGCTGTTGCTTTCCGGAGCTATTGCCTGCGTACAGCGCTATATTTTCCCTTCTTCCTCCTTCCTCCTTCCTTCTTCCTTCTTCCTTCTCAATCTAACAATATACTCTCACGACCACCAGAAGGTTCATCCCTAATCATGTTTTCCAACTCAAACGTATACAGTTTATAAATATCATCAACAACATCATTAGGGTCATTAAACACATCCTCACTCGCGTCAAATTCTACTTGACCACTCCTACGAGCAACTTCTAGATTTTTAATGGATGTAATACCAGCTTTGATAACTTCAGGTCTAGGTAACTCTCGTCTGAACCCTAAATCAAAATCAAACTCCTTAACCAAACTCTCAAAATAATTAACATTTTGCCCACTGCTATACCGCTTTTGCAACTTATTAAAATCAAGACTCTCACCAGTCGAAACACGATCGGGATCGGATTCACCTCCCGCCTCAATACTCCCGCCACATAAAGGTTTGCTCTGACTACCTAATCCATGACTACCAACGACACGACCATTACTATCAAACACAGGTCCCCCACTCATACCAGCAGCAGTTTCATCAGTGTAAAAAATACTATAACCCAGATGTTCGGGATCGGGGTTAATCTTTCCCCTAACTAAACCCCAAGCTAAACGGCGTTGTCTGCGAGCTACTCTGTTACGACATCTAGCTGTCTGCGGGTCTTGCTCTCTTTCTGGGTCAGGCCAACCGGAAATATATACTCTATCATTGATATTAACACTATCTGGGTTTCCTAGAGGAGCAACTATATAATTGTTTGTGCTTTCAAAGGAGACGATCGCTAAATCTACACCTCTTATTTGATCTGTACCAATACTGCGGTCAACTATATCTGTACCTGCAATAAAGCGATCGCGACAGCCAAATCTCACCAATATTGTTAATTTCGGATTGCCTTTTAGAGGACACCCCCGGTCGTCATTAACATCTTTAACAATATGAACTTTCCCGTCATAAGTTCTAATTCCATAATAAGGAATATCCCCCAACTGCTGCCAATAATGTTGACTATCAAGATGTCTTTGTAGAAAATTATGAGCTACAGTTAAGACATAATATTTATTTCCTGTTTTAGCAATAATTACCCCTGAACCTGGATTCCAAATTCCCGATCTTTGTAATGGGTTATTACGATTTTCTTCTAAATCTTGTCGTAATTCAGGAGTGAGTGCAGGGGCAATTAATACAGTTGTTTGTCGAGCTATAGAATTAATTTCTGCTATTGAAAGTTGGGCAGCTACAGAAGTTGCTGCTAAACAATTGAGCAGTATTCCCCCTAGAAAAATAGATGACTTTAAAGTTTGTTTTATCAAAAAATAGAGCATTTTTATCAAAATAATTGGGTCTAAAACCCCGCCTTTTAAGGCTAAATATTTTTGGAGCTTTTCTCAAATCCCCTTCCCCTGCTAGCTCCCCTCTTGGGAGGGGTTAGGGGTGGGTTGGGTTAGGGGTGGGTACACTTGCAGACTTGCAGACTTGCAGACTTGCTGACTTCGTTAAAGCTTGTATTAAATACACATTTTTTTCATGGAATGGAAATTTTAATTATTCAAAATTCTAGTCTAATAATATACTTTTATCTCCACCTGACGGCCTGTCTCTACCGAGATTTTCCACATCAAAACTAAAAAGTTCATAGATATTTTCTATCGTATCATTAGGGTCTTCAAAACCGCCCTCATTTGCTTCATTTGGATCGATAAATTCAGACTTTTTGCCTATGCCACTTTCAGGAGTAGTTGAAATTTTAGGAACTTGTTTTATTTCTGATTCAATTAGACTGTTTGAAGGAGCTTCTAATTGAAAAGATAAATTCATACCAACCCATTTAATTAATTGTTGAGAATAATCAACATTTTGGGCACTACTATACATCTTTTTTAAGATTGAATTATTATCCTGCTCTAGTAAATATGAATTATTTGGATTGTTATTGAAATCATTTTTTAAGTTCTTTTGAGATTCAAATCCGGCAAATGGTTCCCAATCATTTTTTGCCTGATGTTTTTGATTTTGTGGCAAAGTATTTTGAGATTCAAATTCACTAGAATACTGCCAATTCTTTTCTGCTTGTAATGAATCTTTTGAAGTAGAATTATTATTAGATATTGGTTGATATATTTGTCCACAAATCAGTTTATTTGCCGAACCTCGTCCGTGAATTCCAACTACTTTACCATCACTATTAAACACAGGACCGCCACTCATACCAGGACGAGTACGATCCGTATAATATAAGCTATAGCCATTATCTTGTTCAGTAACAGTAGTAGAAACTTTTAATTGTCCCCATGCAAGATGTCTTTGCCTTCGAGGTGCAGGATCTTTACAAATTATTTTTCCTTCCGAATCTAATTGTGGAGTTCCATCAGGTTTGAGTTTCGGTTCCGCCTCAATTTTCGGCCAACCAGAAATATAAACTTTATCTCCCTCTTTTAATTGACTAGCATCTCCTAAGGAAGCAACAGGATAATTATTCTTACTTTCAAAACTAACTATTGCTAAATCATAACCATTTATTTTTTTGCTTTCAAAACAACCAAATCTGATCAAAGCAGCTTCTAATCTTTGATTTTTTATTCTTCTGAAAAAGTCATCATTACATTCCTTACCATCATTGATTTTTGTCACCCGATGAACTTCTCGCTTGTTTCTGTCGCTTGTTACTATACCGTAATCTGTATCCTCAGTTATCTGTTCTTGACTAAAGTTATGAGTTACTGTCAAAACATAATATTTTTTACCTTCTTTTGCAATAATTACCCCAGAACCTACCGTCCATTTTTTCACAGGTTTTCTAGCTAACAAATCATCGACTTCTTCTTTCGTTAATTCAGGAGCAATTAGAACAGTAGTTTGTTTCGCAATAGAATTAATTTCTTCTACTGTTAATTTTCTAGGAACTGCATCGACTCCGCTACCAAGACTGACAATAAATCCAGTTATAGAGGCAGTAAATATATGTCTAATTTTTATCATCTTTTTTTACTCCTATTCAAAAAAAATTGTGTCAAAAACATCTCTAATACAGGACTTACGCAGAGACTCTACATATAGCGAGGGCGAATGCTCTAATACAGGACTTACGCAGTTTTAGCTGTGTCGGCCCAGTAGGGTGTGTTAGCGGTAGCGTAACGCACCAAAAATCTATATCTATCAGGACTTACGCAGAGACTCTAGATATAGCGAGGGCGAATACCATTCGCCCCTACAGATGGTGGTTTAAAGGTCAATTTGCGTAAGTCCTGTCTATGTGTCATATCATGTCCGGTAGCATCATTTGTGTACAAAACAATATCAAAATGGGAAAAAACCTTCTACCTTCTGCCTTCCTTACGCCAAAGTCTAATTATTTAACCGGACATGATATCAGTGCGCAAGTCCTGTAAATTAAGCATAAGTACTTGATGGAGCTAGTTAACTACTTCCCCTCCTGAATCTAGATGGTGCGTTACATTTCATTAAGGCACCCTACTGGACCGACACAGCTAAAACTGTGCACTCTTATTTTTGTTTCTAGGTGTCTTTTTCTCCCCACCCTCCCCACACTTCCCACCCTCCCCACACTCCCCATCTAATGCACCATTTAAGGTGTGTTTGTCCACTACTGAACTAACTCCTGACTCCTGTGGAACTTAATTATTTCTGAAAAATCATCTCGTTGATTCAACTTAGCAATAGGAATTGCCCAACTAGCACTAACCAATTCATCCAGTAGCTCTTCCGACGGTTGACTACCATCAGAAAATCGATAAGCATCAAAGCCACCAAAAGCATATTTTGCCCGACCAATAATCCCAACTAACTCACCATTTTGATTCAAAACTGGCCCCCCACTCATCCCAATTTCAATCTCATTACTCATGCCAATTTTATAACCTCTTTCCAAGGATAAATTAAGTAGATGAATAACCTTACCCTTAGTCAAATTATATGGTTTAATTCCTAAATCTATAGTAGAAACTAAATTTACTGCTTTCTTTTCATAATTAGGAAATCCAGCCACATAAACTTGTTCTCCTAAACTTAAATTCAAATTGACATTAACAACAGCAACTTGATACTCATTATTTGTGGAAAATTTAACTATTGCCAAATCCAAATCTCTAAAATTAAATCTAGTATCTTTCTGAGCAGAATATTCCTTTCCATCTACAGTTAAAACTGTCAATTTATTTTCTTGATTTGAATCAAGTACATGAGCACAAGTTAGAACAAAATACTCACTTCCTTTCCGAGAAATAATCGCTCCCGAACCCGCAATATTTTTCCCTATCAATCTAACAGTTAGAGGTCTAGCGATCGCCTCCACAGTGGGATTATACTTAATAGTAGGAACAGAAACTGCCTGAATTTGTGGGATATTCACTCCTTCAGAGATTGATGCTACCTGAAAAAGACAAAGTTCCAAAAAAGTTGGAATAATTGCCATTAAACTTATCAATTGTTTCATTTGAGTTAGTGAGAGTTTCTTTGTACCTAAAATTTTAGCGTTGCATAAATGTGGAATGTGGGATGATTTTAATAGTTTTGTGGAAGTGGAATGAGCATCTTGCCCGTTCTTTATATTTTCCCGTTCTTTATATTTTCAGATGGGCAGGTATGCGGAAGTTAAAAGTCAAAAGTTAAAAGTTAAAAGTCAATCATTTTTGATTGTTCATTAATTGATAATAGATAATATCAAATCCGGTTAAACAGCCATAGAATGGTTAAGTCAGGAGGAGTCAACCCACCCCTAACCCCTCCCAGGAGGGGAAGGACCGAGTCAGGAGGAGAGAGAATTACAAAGATGAGCGTAGTTATGACGATTGGAGATTTTTTTTATGTTCAATAAAACGGATTTGATATAATGGATAATTACCTATGTTTAAAACCGTTACGGAATTGAATATAAGGAAATATTATTTCTTTTTTCCCCTTAAAAGGGTCGGCTTTAAACCAGAATTATTTAATTATTAATTATTAATTATTAATTATTCGGTAAGGCTTTTAGGACTTTGTAAGTGGTTATACCAATTCCCATGCATTAAAGCTATACTTAGGTGACACTTCAGTTATTAAATAATTAACACAGGTAGAATAATCTTTTTGTTAATAATAGCCAAGTTAATGTTAATTATTCTTATTTTTACTACTCCCCTACTCCTCTCTTCCCCTCCTGGGAGGGGTTAGGGGTGGGTTCCCTACTCCCCGGCAATGCGAAAATGTAGAAAAGTTTTTGAGAAATGGTATTAGTTATTTCTGCCATCCTGCACTAGCAGTTGCTATACCATGACTATGCAGGACTACCCCTTCTTAGTAGTGCATTGTAATGGTCGTGCATTTTTATTATTTTTGTTACGAGAACAGTGACAGCATCTTGCTCCCGTGCCAGACATTCCTTGTTCCTTGCATACCATAACTATGCAGGACTACCTTTCTATTCCATTATTCAGGAAGTTCGTCTTCCTCATCAAATTTTTCGCTTTCTTGTTCAATAATAGCATCAATTATATTTTCCATATTAACTTCTGAAGGTACTTCTATTTCTTCATCATCTTGACTTTCCATAATTATGCTACTACTCGCTTCACCCCGAAGTGCGCTCAATAGTTGTCGAATAATTTGACCATTGGAATTTTGATTGTCATTTCTCAGAGTCCACAAAACATTATTGTCATTACAACCTCCCTCTGGTGCAGCACAAATTACTGCCTTTTCCTTGAGAATTCCCTCGCTTAATGGTGGTAGTCTTGGTCTACTTGCAATACGCAGGAAATGATAGTTAAAATTAGCTGTAACTGTTTGACAACGCTTTTGAGGAGTCAGTCTACTATCTAATTCTGTTGCTCCTTCTTTAGTCCATTGAATAAGTGGTCGATCGGTAATTTTTTTCCACAAAGAAACTATATTTCCTCTTTGAGGAGTCAGTCTACTATCTAATTCTGTTGCTCCTTCTTTAGTCCATTGAATAAGTGGTCGATCGGTAATTTTTTTCCACAAAGATACTATATTCCCTCTACGGTCTCGTCGTGCTTGATAAATAGCTAAAACTGTTTGATTATTTGAGTTACATTCAAATCGGTATCTAATAGCACGACGACGACTATAACCTGTAGTTTGACTATTAGGAGGCTGAGTAGAAATACTCGTTCGAGCCTTTTTAGATTTATTTTCTTGAGCTACTATGATATTAGGCTTAGATATAGTGCCTATTTGAGCTTGTGCTGTTAATATTGTTGCTAGTAATTGATAGCTTACTAAACCTGCACAACCTAGAGATAACAAGTATCGATTCATCAAAAAAAAACCTCCAGGATACCGTTCTACTAAACTTACCCAAACTTACCGAAGAATTAAATAATTAAATAATTAAATAATTAAATAATTCGCGCCTTGAAGCCTCCCCTTTCAAGGGGAAAAAAATAAATTTTTTCCTTTTATTCAATCAATTCCGTTTTAGGGAGAGGTAATTATCAATTATCCATTATCAATTATCAATTATTGAACCATATCCAGAATTGCACGAGCTTTGGAGCTGGCGTTGCTTAACGCGCGTCAGAAGTCAAAAGTCAGAACTCAGCAAGTGTACCCACCCCCGCCCCTCCTAGGAGGGGAGCCAGCAGGGGAAGGGGATTTGAGAAAAGCTCCAAAAATATTTCGCCTAAAAAGGCGGGGTGGCGCGACCCTTATGATTTTGATAAATGCGCTTGGGATTTTAATAGTTTTGTGTTTGGGGGAATCTTGCCCGTTCCTGATATTTTTGGACAGGCAGGATGCCCCCACTTACCACTTATATTCATCTCGCCCCTCAGCAATGCCAACATCCAGTATGCTTATATTAAATCCGTTGGCTTCGGAGCAATATAATTGCGATCGTCATACAATGGGTCATTTCAGTTATCAGTTATCAGTACCGACAACTATTGCCTGCAGCTTACGAAAATACGCTCACTGAATATTTTTTCATCCCCTTAAAAGGGGAGGCGCGTGGACCTCATTTTTTGGTAAGGGCGAATGGCCATTCGCTCAATATAGAGTAAGCATTTCGGTCCGACTGCTGCGCAAACAGCTATTAGCTGTCAGCTAGAGCGCAACAAGACTCTCTCCTTAAAGGACAGTATTTAAATTAATATAAGCTTTAAGGGCAAGGGAGACAACTTTTGTAGTAAGACAGTTAAATATTGCTTTGATCCTAAACTAAAAGCAATAGCTGATAGCTGATAGCTGACGGCTGAATGCTTACAATATAGATATATAGACTCTTATCTTTAATAAATAGTACTAGACATCTCCGATCATAAAAAATATTATCAATTATTGTACAGAAATTATCAATTCTTTCCCCTACTCCCTACTCCCTAACCCCTCTTTTCCGGAGATTTCTACTGAATAACACCGATGGTACTGGATTTGATATTAACCGTGCATAATATTAAAAAATGTGAATTATTTTTATTATTTTGTAGGATATATGTTATGTCCGGATAAGAGCGCGATAGAACGACCTTCCGCTTACGCGACCAAAAAACTTTCTCCTTCAACTCCAGTTCTTCCTCTTCCTTCCCCTCCTGGGAGGGGTTAGGGGTGGGTAGACTCGGTCCTCGGTCCTACTGACTCCTGTACGGGCGAACGGCCGTTCGCCCCTACTCCTGACTCGGTCTTCCTGGCTCGGTCCTCGGTCCTCCTCCGTCGTGAAAAATATGTAATCTAATTTCGATTCTTGTTTAAATTATTTAGTCAAAAACAGCAAAACACTCGATCGCCTTCATAAAGCTGTAAGCCTTATAAAAAGCAGACTATAGCTTTTTTCATCAGTAAATTACTTTGTATTAATTGTAAACAAATATTACAATAATAGAGTCAAAACGGTTTAACCGCTTGACATTCCCAAAAAGAATAGTTAATGTAATATACATACCCGGGTAAACAAGTTGACTGTCATATGCAAGACAAGCAAAAAGTAACATTATACATCAAACCAGAACTGCATCGCAAGCTCAAAATTAGGGCAGCAGTTGACTCGGAACCAATGTCATCAATAGCAGAAAGAGCTATCCTATTCTATCTGGAACACCCAGAAGTAGTCGATGAAATAAGTTCAATATATGGACAAACCCACCGGGTATACACTTGTCCAGAATGTACGAGTTCAGTTGTAATGCGAGAAGGAGAACTGGCCTCCCTGAAAAATCAGCCAAGTGTATTGGCAGACCAAAATATTCCAGTAAAGGAAACCCCGGAAACAGAAAAATCTAAAGCTCAACCGGGAGAACAAGAGTTAGTTCCCTGCTGATGAATGTAGAAACGACTACATCTGAAGACTATAGAGTAGTAGAGATGACAGTTAAACCTCTAAATAATTGCTCATCATACTGCTAAGGGTATCAAGCATAAACTAAATTAAGCCGTAATCTATTGTACCGTTTCTATTGGATCGAGGACTATGAAAGAAGAAATTAACATTCTAATCCAAGCTCAATATCCTTTGATCTACCTCGTAACATCCGAGGAAGAGCGGTCAGAGCAGGCAATTGCAGCTATAGCTGAACTTAAACCCCAGTCTCAGAAAAAAGTATTTGTTTGGACAGTAACTCACGGAATAGTAGAGTATGGTCAAAGCAAAAACACCACTCAGCATAATACAGTCTCACCAGAGGCAGCTATAGAGTGGGTAATCAGACAGCGAGATACTAACAACAACGCTGGAATATATATATTCAAAGACTTACATCCATTTATTGACTCACCGCCAGTTACTAGGTGGTTAAGAGATGCGATCGCTAGTTTCAAGGGCACAAATAAGACAATTATATTGATGTCCCCAGTGCAGAATGTTCCGATAGAACTAGAAAAGGAGGTAGTTGTACTTGACTTTCCACTACCAGACATGAAGGAGTTGAATCAAGTCCTGTCACAATATCTAGGGAAGCGTAACATTTCCACAGAGACCAGAGAAAAGCTCCTCAAAGCAGCTTTAGGTCTGACAAAAGACGAGGCTGAAAAGGTATATCGCAAAGCTCAAGTAACAGCAGGACGTCTAACCGAACAAGAGGTTGAGATTGTACTGTCTGAGAAAAAGCAGCTAATCAAGCGTAACGGCATATTAGAGTACATCGAAGAGGATGAAACAATTAATGCTGTAGGTGGGCTAGAAGAACTTAAACATTGGTTAAGACAACGTTCTGATGCTTTCACAGAGAGAGCAAGAGAATATGGCCTACCTCAGCCAAAAGGTATGTTAATCCTGGGAATACCTGGATGCGGGAAATCTTTAATAGCAAAGACGACATCTCGCCTGTGGGGTTTACCATTATTGCGCTTGGATATGGGACGGGTCTACGACGGTTCAATGGTAGGACGTTCTGAAGCTAATTTACGAAATGCTCTGAAAACAGCCGAGTCAATATCACCAGCTATACTATTTATAGATGAATTGGATAAAGCTTTTGCTGGTAGTACAGGTTCAGCTGACTCTGATGGAGGTACTTCAAGTAGAATATTCGGTTCATTCCTGACTTGGATGCAAGAAAAAACTTCCCCAGTATTTGTGATGGCAACTGCCAACCGAGTAGAACGTTTACCGGGAGAGTTTTTACGCAAAGGTAGATTTGACGAAATTTTCTTTGTAGATTTACCAAACAAAGAAGAACGTCAAGATATCTTCAAGATTCACTTATCAAAAAGACGTCGAGAAATTGAACGCTTCGATCTCGACCAATTATCAAATGTTTCCGAAGGTTTTTCAGGTGCAGAAATAGAGCAAGCCATAATCGCTGCTATGTATGAGGCATTTGCTCAAGATAGAGAATTTACACAGCTAGATATTATTGCCGCGATTAAATCTACACTACCGTTGTCGAAAACCATGACAGAGCAGGTAACTGCACTACGAGATTGGGCAAGACAACGTGCGCGGCCTGCTGCAGCTTCAGTCGCCGAGTATCAAAGACTGGAGTTCTAAAAAGCTTTCTCCTGGTCCAAACAGGAGTAAAGGCTAGTAATCTGGATAGAGTTACTAGCAGTGCCTAAAAAAACCACCTTGACTTGAGATCGACTTAACGATTCTGAGCAGTGGTAATATTTCATAAAACCGTTGTTGTTTCTGTTTTCAGTTTAAAATTAGGAGGAAACTCGAATGTCTCACTTCAGCACACTGCGTACCAAAATCTCTGACTCTGAAATCTTAAAAGCTTCTCTGCGTGATTTGGGTATCACAGTTAAAACTAACGCTGATGTTCGTGGCTATAATGGCCAACGTGTACGTTCAGATATCGTTGCTGTTCTCGAAGGTGAATATGATTTAGGTTGGTCTTCCAATAGTGATGGTTCTTTTGACCTAATCGCTGACCTCTGGGGTGTTGCTAAAAAGCACAATCAAACAGAGTTGATCAACTCCATCAATCAGAAGTATGCCGTTAATAAGACTTTAGCTGCTGTTAAGCAACGCGGTCTGCAAAACGCTAATGTCAAGTTGGTTGTGCAGAAGTAATCTATATTGCGCGTTCCCAAGTTTGCGGGTTAACCAAGATTCGGGTTAGCCCGTTTTTTTTTAGTTATTTTGTTTGGCAGAAGGAAGAAGGAAGAAGGAAGAAGGAAGAACATTGCTTTGTCTGAGTTTTAAGCTTTTGAACTGTCCGCGCCCTTTTCTGCAACTGCTATATTAAATATTAAATTTCAATAGAGCAATTAAACTTTGTACCTCATCAACTTGAAAACTGCTGTAAGTTTGCAATAAATAAAGAATAATGATAATATAATAGGTTAGTCATCTAATCAAACTTACTTAAAATAATTAAGAATAAAAACATAATTATGCTTAAGTAAAAAAACTCCAGTATGATAACTGTAGAGTTTAATACAAGATACGACAAAGATAACTAATTTTCATGCAAACAGAAGCTTTCAGCGAGCTTTTTCCTCTGTTTAAGGGAGCTAACCCAGAAACCTTGGAATGGCTACTTTCAGTTGCAGTCAAACACGAATATCCCTCAAATAGAGTAGTCCTCATGGAGGATGCTTGGGGTAATGCAGTTTACTTCGTGGTATCCGGTTGGGTCAAAGTCAGACGCAGATTGTCCTCTGACAAATCAGTGACATTGGCTATTCTAGGCAGAGGAGATTTTTTTGGAGAAATGGCTATTCTAGATGAGTCACCACGCTCCAATGATGTCGTTGCCTTATCACCAGTACGTTTGATTAGTATTTCAGCTCAAAGATTTATTCAAACTCTCTTCAAAGACCCTCAGCTACATCATCGAATGCTTCAACTTATGGTCAAGCGTCTCAGGCAAACAAACATTCGTTATCAACTGCGTCATAGACCCCCTGCAATAAAACTGGCTAATACATTAGTTGAATTAGCAGAAAATTACGGTCAGACTACAGAAAAATCCTGTGAAATATTTAATATTCCTGACCAAGATTTAGCTGATGTTACAGATATAACAATGGAAGAAACTAGCAAAATTATGGAAAAACTACAGAATAAGGGGTGGATGAATAGAGATACAGAACATCAGGTAATTGACTTACTTAATCTCAAACATTTAATGCATTTAGCAAGTCAATAGACTTAAGCATTCAGCGGTCAGCTATCAGCTATCAGCTATAATTCATTGCCTTTATAACAGGAATTAGTATTGAGAGATTTAAGGAAATTCAAAGTATTGGAAAAAAAACAACCTTGACCTTAGCAGTGTATATTCATTATTTATAAAATAGTTAAAAGCTAACTGCGAGCTAGCTGAATGCGAGGGCATTTCGCAGGAAATGCTTACCAATAGACTAGATAAATAATAATGTTTGAAACATTAAAAAATTAATCAAAAAGCAAAAAAAAATCTCTAGCTTTGTCGGAAAAATAATATTAATTAAAATCTTAATTAATTTGGGATGAATTAAGAGGAAGTGTATATACTAAAATCAAATGGAAATAGTTCATATCAAAAATAAATAACCATGACTGAAGCTAAAACAGTATCCCTCAGTCCCACAGTTAAAAAACCAGCAATTCAATATCAAGTATTTATGCCTCATCCAGAATCTCATCTGTTTGAGGTGAGTTTGCGTGTCAAACTTGAACAACTATCTCCTTCATTACAAAAAGCTCGAAAACTGGATTTAAAAATGCCAGTATGGACACCAGGGTCTTACTTAATTAGAGAATATGCTAAACATTTACAAGATTTTTGTGCTTATAGTGAAGATGAACGTTCTTTAGATTGGCAAAAGCTCAGTAAAAATCATTGGCAAATAGAAACTTCCGGAACCTCTGAAGTAATAGTACAATACAGGATATTTGCAAATGAATTAACGGTACGCACTAATCATTTAGACTCTACACATGGTTATTTTAATGGTGCAGCTTTATTTTTTGATATTCCTGGAGCTGAGAAAAATTCGATTTGGATAAAAATTATTCCACCATTACCTGATTGGAAAGTAGCGACTTCTTTACCAGAAGTTCCAGGTTCTGATAATACATTTGAGGCAGTAGATTTTGATACTTTAGTAGATAGTCCTTTTGAAATAGGTACTCATCAATTATATCAATTTGAAGTACAAGGAAAAGCACATCAGTTAGCTATTTGGGGAACAGGTAATGCAGAACCAGAAAAGTTAATTCCAGATATCAAAAATATTATTGATGTAGAAGCAAATTTTTTTGGTGGTTTACCTTATGAAAAATATCTATTTTTATTGCATATATCTGGACAGGGGTTTGGTGGTTTAGAGCATAAATTTAGCTGTACTTTAAATTATCCTAGATTCAGTTTTAGGAGTAAGGAAAAACGCGATCGCTTCATGCAATTAGTCGCCCATGAATTTTTTCACTTATGGAATGTTAAGCGCATCCGACCTAAAGCTCTAGAAGTATTTAATTATGAACAGGAAAACTATACTCCTTCTCTATGGTTTTGTGAGGGAACAACTAGCTATTATGATTTATTAATTCCTTTCAGAGCTGGTGTTTATGATGTTCAAACTTTCTTACAAGGTTTAGGAAAAGAAATTACACTTTTCCTAACAACAATAGGACGAAAGGTACAACCAGTAAGTGAGTCTAGTTGGGATGCTTGGATTAAACTTTATCGTCGGGATGCTAATAGTAATAACTGCCAGATTTCCTATTATTTAAAAGGAGCGATGGTGTCTTTATTGCTCGATTTGTTAATCAGAGAAAAACATGAAAATAAATCCTCACTAGATGATGTAATGCGCCAAATGTGGGAGCAGTTTGGTAAACCAGAAATAGGCTTTACTCCCGAACAACTGAAAAGTGTAATTGAAGAAGTCGCAGAAGTAAATTTAGATGATTTCTTTAAGAGGTATATTCATGGTGTAGATGAGTTACCTTTTGATGAATATCTCAAGCCTTTTGGATTAAAACTTAAGAGAGAAGATAATAAATGGCCTGATTTAGGGATGAATGTCGTCACTAACAATAGCAAAGAAATAATTAAATTTGTCAAAGCCCAAGGGCCAGCACAGTTGGCGGGATTGGATGCGGGTGATGAGTTATTGGCAATAGATGGTTTTCGGGTAAGTGCGGATAAGTTGAGCGATCGCCTCAAAGATTATCAACCAGGAGATTCCATTGAAGTGACAGTTTTTCATCACGATCGACTTTTGACCCATAAGGTAATTTTAGCAACTCCTAGTCCTAGTAATTACCAAGTGATACCAGTGAAAAGTCCCACGTCCGAACAAGCAGAAAATTTTGCAGGATGGTTAGGGGTTTCATTGGATTCTATGTCCTCACCAACTCGTTCCTTGCTATAATATAATTTTCGGATAATTACTGATAATAAAGTTTTTGTTTGTAGTTGGGCTTTAGCCCAGACAGTACCTATATGAGAGCTAGGCGTTGCTCAATCAAGCTATGAAACCTAAATTGAGCAAAATCTAAAATCCTTTTCAGTTAATAGTTAGGCGTTCGCTATTCAAGAAAAATCATAGCCCCGCATCAGCAAGACCGAGGGCTAAAGCCCAACTACGAGCATAATTATCACTAATCATCTGGACATGATATAATTTCCTAAGACCGTACAAATAAAACTTTAGAGAATAGACTCTACGGTACAGCTCACTATTCCCTTTCTACGGTCAGTCCTTCCTTCTTCATCAACTCGATAACTGCTGTAATACTTTGAGAGTAGCTTCCATAATATCTGTAGTTTGACCTGAAACTGTGTATACTAAAGCCTCGCGATAAACCCGTTGCGCTCCATGATTTTTGTGATTAGCTGCACCGCTAGAAACAGTAACAGCAGCAGCAGTACAACGCTGGGCTAAGTTAATAGCTGTTGCTCTGAGGTGGAGTTTTTTGTCAAAATCAGTATCAGGATTTTTATGAGCTTCTTCTATGGCATTTCGACATCGATCGACCTGAACTTGTAAGGAAGAAATTGCATCTGGGATAAAAGGAAGAAGTTTCGTTTTTGATATTTCTTTCATAATATCTATACCTGCCAAAGCACATCCTAAAGCAAAAGCACTAAAGCCCAGAACTTTTTGTCGATCGCTATTGTGAATCCAATTTACAGGTTTGATAGAAACTACCTGCTCATCAGGTAAAAACCAATTTTTTACTGTAGCACTAACAGTATTGGTTGAATTTATAGCGCACAGAGGCATTATTTCTGAAAAAGTAATACTGCCATTTAATTTAGTTGTTTCTACAAAAGGAAGTATGCCAAAAACTGCTTTTCCATCAGGTAATTTTGCTGCAAGAATAAATTCCTGAAATATACCCCATCCAGTTATCCAAGGTACAATTCCTTCTATCTTGTATCCACCTGTAGTCGGGAAAGCTTTTACAGGTGCTTCTCCAGAACGTCTGAGTTGAGAAAAGCCTATTCCTAACAAGATTTTACCGTGGCTTAAATGAGGTAAATATTGTTGTTGTAATTGAGTGTTTTGACTTGATGCTAACATTGCTGCTGCACTTTGATGTTGAGTTTGGAGAAAAGCTAATGCGCCAGAATATCTTGCTATGAGTAATTGATAGTTAAAAAAGTCTTGTTGATTTAATTCTAGTCCACCCCACTTTTGCGGATTTTTTAGTGCTAATAAACCTGATTTTCCTAGAGTCATTAAAGCTGTTTTTAATGCTTCTTGATTACCATCTATTTCATTAGCTAGGGGAGCTACGAATTTTTGTAAAATTGAAGTTTCAATTTGCTCTAGATTTGGGATTATTTCCGATCTTTTTGGTGGAGGTGATATAGTCATGGACAAATTATCTTAAGTAGATTTTAGGGAATAGGGAATAGGGAACAGGGAAGATGTTTTTAGGAAAAAAATATGGAAAATGATTTTTTGAGTTATTACACTCTAGTTTATGGCAAATAAAGGGCAAGTTTATTTTCTGGAGATGTCTCCTGATTATTTACAGCGGTTTCCGTTGCCCGTGAGGTACACCTGTCGATGGCTAGATTGCCTCACTACAATGATTTTACCATTCAAGCTTGTACCTCATTTGCCCGAAATATGCTGTATTATCAGGACTTACGCACCAGACTCTACATATAGCGAGGACGAATGCCATTTGCTAACGCCAAACTCCGCTAACGCTCCTACAGATGTTGGTTTAAAAGTCGATTTGCGTAAGCCCTGATTATACTAAATACGGTTATGAAAAGGTACTTTTTCCAAATATTCTCTAACCCTTCCGTCAGAAGTCAGAAGTCAGTAGGGGCGGCCGAAAGCTTGCGCATAACTATCGAATGGCGCCCGTACAGAAGTTATTTTTGTAACGGGGATTTGAGAAAAGCTCAAAAATATTGCGCCTTAAAAGGCGGGGTGGCGCGACCCATGTTATTTTGATAAGAAGAAAAAAACGAATATATATGACAGGACTTACGCAAATTATTAGACAATACGCTATCCATAGAGGGGGAATGCCATAGAGGGCGAATGCCATAGAGGGCGAATGCCATAGAGGGCGAATGCCATAGAGGGCGAATGCCATTCGCCCCTACTAGATATGGCGCTTGGTGCGTAAGTCCTGTATGAGTAAGATAACTGCTATATTCTATACTTTAAAGGTATCCGCTCAATTCTCACATCTGATTCCCGATCGCTATATAATGCTTGGCGATAGAGCAGTTTCTCATGCTCTTTGATCGGGTTAATTTTTATAGCGTTTCTAGTTAGGAAATACAACAAATGTTTATTACTTTTGGGAGGTTGACTCATCGCCTCAAACTTTTATTACTGTTGCTGACATTACTAATCACAAGTTGTCAGCAAAAACCTATGGAAGTTCAAGTTTTACAAAATATTGTTTATGGGAATTATAATTTTCAAAACCGGGAAAAACCACTACTTTTAGACTTATATTTACCAGCAACAAAACCAGATAAACCTTTACCTCTATTAATCTATATTCATGGTGGTGGTTGGTTAGAAGGAACTAAAGAATATTGCCCCGGAAAAATTGTGGCACAGAGAAATTATATCATGGCTTGTATTAGCTATAGATTTAGTAATGAAGCACTATTTCCTGCCCAAATTCATGATGTGAAAAAAGCAGTTCGTTGGCTGCGAAAAAATGCAGATAAGTACGATATAGACCCTAATAATGTTGGTGCTTGGGGACCTTCTGCTGGAGGGCATTTAAGTGCTTTATTAGGAACATCAGCAGGAGTAAAAGAATTGGAAGGAACCAATAACCCAGAAATATCTAGTACCGTACAAGCAGTTTGTGCGTGGTATCCACCTACAGACTTTACAAAAGTTCCTCCCGCTTTTGACGAACCTATTACTCCTGCTGTTGAGGAAAAGTATCAAGATAAAGAATGGTATGGTTATACTTTAGTAACTAATAAGTTATTAGGAGGACCTGTCTCGCAAAAATTGGAATTAGCAGCACTTGCTAACCCTATGAATTATATTGATGCTCAAGATCCACCTTTTCTGATTATGCACGGAGAAAAAGATAATCTTGTACCAATGAGTCAAAGTGTTTTATTAGCAGATGCTCTATCAGAAAAAGGTGTAGAAGTTCAGTTAGAAAAAAAACCTGATTGGGGGCATTATCATGGTAGAGGTGAACCTTTTGACCCCGCTTTAATAGATATGGCAATGGATTTTTTTGATAAACATTTGAAATATAGCAGGGAACAGGGAACAGGGAACAGGGAACAGTGATAAAAGCTTTTCTGGTGTCTCAGGTTCATCATTAATTTCTGTCAAATACCAAATACCAAATAGCAGGGAACAGGGAACAGGGAACAGGAAATATAAGAATAGTTTTATAACTGTACCTCACTATCTTCAAAAGTGCTGTAAACATTTCCTGCGGAATGCGGAGCTAACAGCTATTAGCTGTCAGCCACCCAGAACACGCACACCAGGCGCTTTTTCAAATATAGTGGGGGACGCTCCCACCCGCCGATTTTAGCTGATAGCTGATAGCTTGTTAAAATAGACTTTAAGGGCAAGGGGGCCAACTTTTCTAGTAAGATAATTAATAAAGCTTTTATCGTAAACTATAAAGTAATAGCTGATGGCTGATGGCTGACGGCTGAATGCTTACCAAATAACTGATGAACTTAAACTCCCAAACTCAAACTCGCAAAGCAGACCATCTCAGAATTTGTCTGGAATCAGATGTCCAATTTCACAACGTTACTAATGGTTTAGACCGCTACCGTTTTACCCATTGTTGTTTACCAGAACTAAACCGCAACGAAATAACTACAAATACTACTTTTCTGGGAAAAGAATTAGGTGCGCCATTGTTGATATCTTCGATGACAGGTGGCACTGAACAAGCAAAAATGATTAATTATCGGTTAGCCAAAGTTGCTCAAAAATATAAAATAGCAATGGGAGTTGGTTCTCAACGAGTGGCGGTGGAAAATTCTCAAGTGGCTGATACTTTTGCCGTGCGATCGCTCGCTCCCGATATTCTCCTATTTGCTAATCTAGGGGCAGTTCAACTAAATTATGATTATGGCATAGAGCAGTGCCAACAAGCGATCGACATCCTACAAGCAGATGCTCTGATTCTTCATCTTAATCCTTTGCAAGAGTGTATTCAAACAGAAGGCGATACAAATTTCCGTGGATTATTTGACAAAATATCAAAATTATGCTATGCATTACCAGTGCCAGTTATTGCTAAAGAGGTAGGTAATGGCATTTCCGGAACAATGGCTCAAAAATTAATAGATGCTGGAGTAGCAGCAATTGACGTAGCTGGAGCTGGAGGGACTTCTTGGGCAAAAATTGAAGGGGAACGAGCAACAGATGTACGTCAGCGCAGGTTAGGAGAAACTTTTGCCAACTGGGGTATAGCAACAGCAAAATGTATTACTGACATCCGCGCTTTTAACTCAGATATTCCCCTTATTGCTTCTGGAGGTTTGCGCAATGGGGTGGATGTGGCAAAAGCGATCGCTCTGGGTGCAGACCTGAGTGGGCTAGCTTGGCCATTCCTTCAAGCTGCGGCTGAATCAGAAGAATCTCTCAATATATTAGTAGATATTTTAATAGCAGAAATTACAACAGTCCTATTTTGTACGGGTAATGCTAATTTATCTGAACTGAAAAAATCTGGCAGTCTGGAAAAATTAGATAGACTTTAAAAGTAAGGAAGAAGGAAGAGGGAAGAAGGAAGAAGGAAGAAGAAAGAAGAAAAGTGGATGGGGATAATTTGAACTATTGAACCTACCACCTACCACCTATCACCTATCACCTACAACCTAAAACCTAAAACCTACCACCTAAAACCTACCACCTGAAAACATGAAAGACTTCTTCAAATATACTTTTGCCAGCTTGATTGGCAGTTTACTAGGAATTGCTCTAATTATTGGCTTAGGATTTGGCGGACTAATATTTCTTGTGGGTTCCATCGCGAGTAAGGCCAAAGACATCGGCCCACAAGTTAAAGATAAATCGGTCCTAGTTTTCGACCTCGCTACTAATATTACAGACACCAGTCCCATTTCCAGCACCGGGGAAGCACTCCAAGAAGCTCTCTCTGGCGACCAACCTGCAACTATTAGTCTCCGAAAAGCAATTAATGCTCTTGATGCTGCTGCCCAAGATGAAAAAATCATCGGTCTTTATATTAAAGGTAGCAGTACACCAGGAACAACAGGACTGGCAAACCTACAAGAAATACGTCAGGCACTTCAACGGTTCCGAGAAACAGGCAAAAAAATTATTGCCTACGACATAGACTGGACAGAACGAGAATATTATCTAGGTTCCGTAGCAGATGATATTGTCATTAACCCTATGGGTGCCGTAGAATTCAATGGCTTAAGTTCACAGACTATGTTCTTAAATGGAGCGTTGGATAAATTTGGTATTGGAGTACAAGTAACGAGAGTCGGTAAATATAAGTCCGCTGTTGAACCTTTTATCCGACAAGAAATTAGCCCGGAGAACAGACAGCAAACTCTCCAGTTGTTACAGGATATTTGGGGTGAATACCTGCAAACAATTGCTCCGAGTCGGGGGTTGACAATACAGGAGTTACAGGCGATCGCTGATAGTCAGGGATTTTTGATGGCGGATGCTGCGGTAGATAGTAAATTAGTAGACCGAGCTGGTTACTACGATGAAGTGCTAAGTGAACTCAAAGAGCTAACTGGCAAAGAAGAAGATGACAAAACTTTCACACAAATTAGTATCAATAACTATACCAGAGTGCCAGAAGTTGCAGAAGTTGCCAGTGGAGATGTTAAAAGCAAAAATAAAATTGCTGTAGTTTATGCTGAGGGAGAAATTGTTAATGGTACGGGTACTCCCAGACAAATAGGAGGCGATCGTCTAGCAAAAGAATTGCGACGACTGCGACTTGATGACAAAGTTAAGGCTGTAGTTTTGCGAGTGAATAGTCCTGGTGGAAGTGCTTCAGCATCAGAAGTTATTGGTAGAGAAGTCAAGCTGATAAGCGAGCAAAAACCTATAATTGTGTCTATGGGTAATATAGCTGCTTCTGGTGGATATTGGATTTCAATGAATGCAGACAAAATATTCGCTGAACCTACGACTATTACAGGTTCTATTGGAGTTTTTGGTGTTTTGTTCAATATTCAAGAGCTAGGAAATGAAAATGGCATTACTTGGGATACAGTGAAAATTGGTCAATTTGCCGATCTGAATAATAATTCTCGTCCTAAAACTGAGGAGGAGTTAGCCTTAATTCAAAATATGGTGGATTCAATTTATGAGCGTTTTATTACAAAAGTAGCAACTGCTCGTAATTTACCAAAAGAGAAAGTAGCTGAAATTGCTCAAGGTAGAGTTTGGTCTGGTGTTAATGCTGAAGAATTAGGTTTGGTAGATGAGATTAGTGGAATAGAGGGTGCGATTAAGTTTGCGGCTGAAAAAGCAGAATTGGGAGATAATTGGAAAGTTGAAGAATATCCTAAGTCTCGTAGTTTGGAGCAAAGAATTTTCCGCAGTCTTTCTGGTGTGGAGGCTGAAATATCGACTTCTCCGGTAGATCCACTGACAGCAGAATTTCAAAAGTTGCAGCAGGAGTTAGCTAGTTTGAGAGCTATGAACGATCCTTATGGAATTTATACTCGTTTGCCTTTTAATCTTAGAATTGAGTAAATAGGTTGTAGGTGGTAGGTGATAGGTGGTGGGTGGTAGGTTGTAGGTTGTAGATGTAAATTCAACAGGACTTACGCAAATTATTAGACAATACGCTATCGGTAGAGGGCAAATGCCATTTGCTTCGCATAACTATCGTTAACGCCCCTACTAGATATGTCGCTTGGTGCGTAAGTCCTGTTCAAGAGAGAACAGCGGAGCGTAATGCTATACAGCAAAAAGGAATACCAGGTACGGGAGCAAGATGCTCCCACTGCCGGAAAATGCACGACCATTACAATGCACCACCACCAAATCTTGGTTTGTCTGAGTTTTAAGCTTTTGATATCAAATCTGGTAGCATCGGCGTTATTCAGTATTTAAAGATAAAAGTCTATATTGTAGGGGCTAATGGCCATTCGCCCTACTCCCTACTTGCTTTCTTCTTCCTTCTTCCTTCTTCCTTCTTTCTTCTTAAAAATGCCAAAAAAACAAAAATTTCCTCATCTTGTTGGCTCCAAATGGACAGCAAATCAAAAAACTTGGGGATGGCGACATTTCCAAGTAGTAAATCGTAAAAATCAAGGTCAATGGGTATTTGCTGAAATGGTAGCATCCTGTGACTCAAGTGTAAGATTTTGGTTAAATGCTAAACAACTAAAAGACCGTTCTCTTTGGAAACCTGGATGGCAATCCACACAAGAATTAGAAACTGAAACTATTGAATTATAATTAATAATTAATAATTACCTCTCCTTTCCTTGAAATTCATATTACTTCTTACTTTTGACTTTTGACTTTTGAATTTTGACTTATAAAGGAGAGGCTTTAAACCTTAATTATTCGGCAAAAATGGATTACGAACATCTTAAAAAAGCAATTCAATTATTAACAAATGCCACCCAAAAATTAGAAGATATTGTCAGTGAAAAATCGACAAATCAAGCTAATAATCAAACAATTGAATTTGCTCAAGAAACTATCAAAAAAGCTATGGCAGAAATCTCTGCTGCCATTAATCCTCCTATCATAAATCATATTCCAGATGAATTTTTAGTTAAAGCAGAAAGTTTAGGTATTCCTTTAGATGATGTTGAGGTTCTAGTCGCTATTTCTGAACATCATCCTAGTCAATTATTAGGTGTATTAGCAGAGATTGAAAATAGAGCTGAAAATATCAGACGTAGACGAGAATATTTTCTCCTACGATTACCAGAAATGCCAAGAGAAAAATTAGGTCCTCGACTACCAATTGTCAAAGCTACTGATTTGAATTGGCCGGAAGAACAAATTTCTCAAGAATATCGAGAGGCAATTAAAGCCAAATACAAAATTAATCGACTGATGAAAAAACGACCTTATTCTAGAGCAACAATATTTGAAAAAATCAAACAAGCAGAGGCAATTTTTGCCGAATCTCAAGCAGGGGAAAATGAGTCTGATTTAGATGAAGAAATCCCGTTTTAAATTTTCTATATTTCCAGAAATAATATCAAATCCGGTAGGTAGCATTAGTGTAATTAGATAAAGAGTGTGGGGACCCACCCTAACGGTAGAACAGTTAAAATTAAGCTCGTAGTTGGGCTTTAGCCCGAATAATATAGAATCCGGTTATACAGTATATATAAGACAAGTATTTAAAGGGCTAAAGCCCTACTACAAACAAAAATTTTGTAACTAATCATCCGAACATAGTATTATTTCTCCCTGTTGCCTTTCGGAGCTGTTGCCTCTTTTCTGGAGATGTCTAAAAGTTATTAATCATTGCACCTCTTCTAAAAATTCTCTTTGCGATAACCAAATCCATAGTCGTGACACAGCTTACCCAACAGTTGAGAAAGTCCAGGGGCACCGCAGAAAAAGACATCCACTTTCTCAGGTTTATGTTCTTCCGCAACTGAACTAAAAATTTCATCCCAATTCGGACGTCCGGTTTGGGTACGACTTTTTAAACCCGTAATTAGGTCAACTTGACTGCGGGAGTGCATTAAATCCATTGCCATGAATAGGGTTGAAGATTTCATATCTGACCGTTTCTGCGCCCCTGTTAAATAGAGATTGATATCAAATAAGTTTTCTGTATCTTCTTGTTCAAGTCTAGACAAAACTTCGATAAACCATTCAAAAGACTTTCGATCGCGATTCAGCCAGTAAAAGTATACCTTTTGCAAACGCATATTTTGAGAACCCTGCTTTTGACGTTCTAAAATACTTCTGAGAATTGAAGCAAAAGGAGTTACTCCAATTCCCGAAGCCACAAGCATGGCGTATTTAGACTCAAAAATATGGGTACTCGGTGTACCGTAAGGACCGTCAATATATACTTTCAAGCTATCTTCAGGTTGAGAAGAACCGGAACGAATCCATTCTTCTCGTCTTTCTTTAAACAGTTGATAAAGGCGACCTGTCCAACTGCCAACTGCTCGGATATGTACAGATAAAATATCGGGTTGTTCGGGAGCGCTACTAATCGTAAAGGGGTGCCATTCAAAATTAGAAACACTAGGACATTTGAGAAACACATAGTCACCGGGTTGATAATTCATTGACGGAGGCAGTTGCATCGTTACACCCAAAACTTTTGAGGGTAATAAAGAGGCATTCAGAACATAGGTAGGTTCTTTGGTTTTCACCCAACGTAAAATTTGTTCGACAGCATATCCAATAATCGGCACTAATGCCCATTTCCAAAAGACAGGGCCGTGAATTAACGCCAGAATAAACCACAACACATAACCCAGATGAGCCATATAGAATAAGGCAAATTTACCCCCTTTGCGAATTGGTTCCTGTGCAGTTACCCACATGAGTGCAAAGACAATTAGTAATAGAAAACCTGAAAAACCAGCTTTGGTTCCAAAAAGACTTTGCCAGAACGGAACGGGTAAAGTATTGTAGTTGAAAAAATGAGCAATTGTGTGTACAACTGCGGAGGCAAACATCACTTGGCCAATCAGTTTGTGAAACTCAATGTGTTCATCAAGGGGAAGATAATTATTCAAAGGACCTTTGCGTAGCCAAGTGATTAAATGGCGCATGACGGGAATTAAAATCAAAGCCCCATTGAAGTTGAGAGTCGCCCCACAACCTCGGGCAATTTGAACATAAAAATTTGCACCTTGATTTCCATATCGGATAAAGGCTTCAAAAAACAGAAAGAAATTGATGGCAATATAGAGTGCAAGAAAGAGGAGTGTTACCCAGTTATTCTGAAGATAATGCTTGAACCGAGTTCGTTGTATTTGCTTCTGTTGTTCGGCTGAAAGTAAGTTTTCTTCGGGTTTGTGAGGGGTTAGCCAAGCAATAGGACTAACAGCCATTGTCTCTAGTAAATCTGGGGATTTTCCCATTAAGGCTTGAAATTCTTCAAAAGAAATTTCCCCGTCATTGTTGATATCTGCTTCTTGAAATAAAACATCAACTAATTCGACGACTTGTTCCGGTGGCAAGTCTAAATTGTTCTCTTTGATGCTAGACGTAATTAATTGATGTAATTCTCCTTTAGAAATTCCACCATCACCATTACGATCGTGAAGTTGATAGGAAAATTTCAACTTTTCTTCAGGTGTTCCAAACACTAGAGATTCCACTGAACTAATAAACTCTCGCACGGAAATAGTGCCACTGTTATCGGTATCAAATAGGGCAAAAAGGCGATCGCTGATATACTCATCTTTTAGTTGTAAACCGTTCTTAGAAACCTATGATAATCTATAGAAATCTATGATTATCTGTTCTATTCCTGCTTCTACCTGGCAACGTCGGCGTTATCCAGTCCACAGGCTGACACGGACGAACTGCCCGCCATAGCTAAATTTAACGCTGCGTTCAAGTCTCGATCGCAACTAAAATTGCAGTGTTCGCAATTGAATACGCGCTCTGATAAAGACAGAGATTCTTTAATAGTTCCACACGAGGAGCAAGTTTTAGAACTAGGAAACCATCTATCAACAATGATTAAGGATGAACCGTATAACTCACACTTGTATTCTAGTTGTCTTCTAAATTCATAAAAACCCCGATCGGCAACAGCCTTGGCTAGCTTGTGATTTGACATCATTCCTGATACATTTAAGTCTTCTATTACTATTTGACTGTGGTTTTTAGCCAAATAGGTAGTCAGTTTATGCAACTCATCTTTCCTGATGTCTGCTATTTTTTTGTGTAGTTTAGCTATTTTTAGCTGTGCTTTTTTCCAATTAGATGAAAACTTGGTTTTATGTCTGTTTAGGTATTGTAATCGTGATAGTTTGGATTCTAATTTTTTGTAAGGTTTAGCACCATCGAATATTTCGCCTGTTGACAATGTTGCCAACGTTTTTACTCCTAAGTCTACACCAACTAATAACACTGATTTTTCAGTGTTTTGAGATTCTCTTTCTACTTGAAAGCTGACAAACCAACGATTAGCTTTTCTACTAATGGTTACAGACTTGGGATTGATATTATCTGGTAATATTTCAAAGGTTTTTATCCATCCAATTCTTGGTAATTTAATACGATTAAAACCTACTGAGATTGAGCCATCTAGAGTAAAACTATCATCCCTACCTTTTTTCTTAAATTTAGGTTGACCTGAAACTTTGGTAAAACAACGTTTCCAAGCATTTGATAAATACCTCAAAGCGTATTGAGGCGCACATTTAGAAACTTCATAATACCAATAGTTATTCGGTTTAACCATTGCTACCAAAAGTTTATGCAGGTCGATTGCGGTAGGAAATTTCAGTTTACTATCAGGATTATTTGAATTGTGATCGAGAATGTTCCTAGTTAACCATAGTCCCCAATTATAGGCATGACGGGCTACACCAGCGTGTTTAGCCAGCAATGTTTTTTGCTGGTTTGTGGGGTGCAGTTCAGTTTTGAATCCAAGTAGCATAAACAGATAATTTCAGATTTTTATAGATAATACCAGATTTTAGCCAACAGTTACAAGCCCCTTTGAAATTCCAATCGATCGATTTGATTATCTTCTCCAGCGATCTTTATGAACACTTCTTGTAGCTCGTTTATTCTTTTAAATACTTTTTGTGAATTCATAGTCATTTCAGTTATCAGTTATCAGTTATCAGTACCTCTGACTTCAGGTAGAGGCTTGAAATATTGAACTTGATTTTCTCTTGATTTTTTGGTCAAAAAATAATAAGTATGTTGACATTCTCTCCGGCCTAAAGGGGCAGAGATTCCTACGGAAACTTAATTTTTCGATGGGGTAAATAATAGGATATCATCCCGTGAACTTGATGACAAGTGCGTAAGTTACAAATCTTAAAAACCATGATAGAAAAATCTTTTTAGTTAGATCGGGACTTGAGGAATGTGGAAATCTTTGATTCTCTCATCCAGATATACTAGGGAACAAACCTTGAGTGTAGGTTAGTCTAAACTTCAGCAACTAATTTATCTACATCTGGAGCAGTATTATCTACTAATTCTTGGTCTATAGCAAAAATCAAAGAAGGGTATAACCAAGAAAGTAATTTTTGCCCATCGCTACTATTAGAGTTGTTGGGCAATTTTTATTACTATACGAATAGTAACGATGACTTTTTACCACTGTTTTTGATTGGCTAAAATCCAGGTTTTTAATCCTAATGCAAAAGCAGAATTACTATCTATTTTTAAAGAGCGATCGCATACTATTAATGCTTCTTTCCATCTAGATATTTTTGCTAAACTCCAAGCAAAATTAGCCTGTATCCAAGATTCTTCTGGAGATAATTTTACAGCTTTTTCTAACTGTTGAACTGCCTGTTTCCAATTCTGTTGACGACAATTAATCAATCCTAAAACCCCATAACCTCTACCATCATTGGGATTAATTTTAATAGCTCGATTAGCAGCTAAAATAGCTTGGCGATCGTCAATATAAACTAACAACATTGCTAGTTCTACAGCAGCAATACCATTATCGGGTTCTGCCAACAAACATTCTTGATAAGCTGTGACTGCTTCTGTCAAATTTCCTTGTTTTAAAATCTTTCTAGCTTGCCTTAATTGTTGAGAAACAAACTTACCTTTCAGTGCATCAATTAATTCCTCAGCACTTTGAAAACGTTCCTCTATTTCCATCTTCATTCCTGTTAAGATAATTTGTTCTGTTTGAGGAAGAATTGATGGTTCTACTTGGCGCGGAGAAATCAAACTTTCTGAACTTAATCTAGCAGGTGATGCTACTGGTACTTTACCTGTTAAAGCATGATAAATTGAAGCACAAACAGCATATAAATCTGTACTAGGATTGGGTTTACCGAAGTTAGTATATTGTTCTATTGGTGCATATCCAGGCGTCAGCATGGAGGTCATTTTATTCGTGAGACCTGCCAAAAATTCTCTGGCGGAACCAAAATCAATGAGGATAGCTTTATCTAAGTAGTTAATAATAATATTATCCGGTTTAATATCGCGATGCAGGAAATTATTGGCATGAACTAATTGTAAAGCTTCAGTTATTTGAATAAAATATTTTTTGGCAATATTTTCTGGCAGTTTACCTTTTTCTTGCAAAATTTTAGATAGGGGTTTACCTCTAACAAACTCCATTACTAAATAAGCTGTATTATGAGCTTCAAACCAATTAATGACTCTGACAATATTGGGATGGATACATTTTCGTAAATATTCTGCTTCTATCTTAAATTTTTGGATTTGTTCCTGCTTAATTTTGGCAGTAATAGAGGGAGGCCAAATAATATTTATGCCATGTCTCAGAAATTTATCTGGGCAAAGTTCTTTAATAGCAACATCGGTAAAATTTTCTAAATCAGTTGCTTTGTAAGTAATGCCAAAACCACCTTCACCTAATGTTTTTTCTATTCTATATTTACCTTGCTGAAGTAAAGTGCCACTAGGTAGTTGATATCCTACTGAATTTATATTCGTTAAAGGGCAACCACAAGCGCGACAGGTAATGGCAGTATCAGAATTTTCTGCGCCACAAACTGGGCAGTTTATCGACATTTTTTTATCCTTATTTTAGTGAGGAAGGAAGAAGGAAGAAGGAAGAAGGAAGAAGGAAGAGGGAAGAAAGAAGGAGGGAAGAAGGAAGAAGGGAAAAATGACCTTTTTATACCAGTTTGAAAAAAGAAGGAAGAGGGAAAAATAAAAAAAATGACCTTTAATAAGGGCGGTAAGGGCGAATGGCCATTCGCCCCTACTTCTAAATTAAACAATCAGAAATAGTAATCGAATTTTACCTATAGCAATTTCATCTCCTGAGTTTAATATTTCTGGTTTATTCATCCTATATCCAAACCTAGTTTTACCTGTAGGTTTAATATAAATACCATGAGTAGAACCCATGTCTTTAATCTGCCATTGATTATTTTCAAAATAGATTTCTGCATGGGTAGAAGAAACTGTTTCGTCTCCATAAAATCCATCTAAATCAATTTCTACAGGACCAATATTTGGGTCAAATTTACCAATCAGAGCATTGTTACTATCGATAATAAATTCTGGTACGGGCGAACCTACTTGTTTTGGAATAAGTTTAGCTATTGTTCCAGTAATTAGAGTAGGATTAGCATAATTTGTAGGTAAAATATTTGATTTTTTAGCAGTTTCTAAACTTGGAGATGAGCTAGTTTGAATATTTGTATAAGCTGGTAAGATTATAGGATGATTTTTAATATTTTGATTAATACTTTGATTGAAATTTACTGCTTGTTCATCTGTTTGTAAAACAGTTTGTGTTTCTCCCTCTTGAATTCCTTTTTCTTCGGCTTCAAACAAAGTAATTGATGGTTGTATTTCTGAACCACAAACTTCACAAAATTGATTTTTATCGGAATTTCTATCGTAGAAACATACATTACAATTAATTGCCATAATTTTTCTCAAAAATAAATTGATTTTAACTACCTTTATGCAACATAATTTTTAATTTAATGTTTTTGTTTGGTAACAGCTTTGAGCTAACTACCTTCTTCCTTCTTGCTCCTTCTTTTTTCTTACTTTAAAAAGCTTTTCTGTTCCGGAATGCTCCGCAAACAGATACCATTATATGTGCATTATCTTTTTAGGCTGATATTCTAGGCTGATAGCTGATAGCTGATAGCTGATAGCTAGTTAAGAAAAATCTAGGGGAGGTAAGGCACCAATTTTTGGTTCTAGATCGGATAAGTCTGGATAAATAAGTTGGGGAATTTCTTGATTCCCTGATTCTTTGAGACTATTAATATTCCGATGATTAATTTTAGGTAAATCTAGAACAATATTACTATCTCGATATCCTTCTTTGATATCTTGAACCCATGTTTTGATAATTATTTGTAGGTACATATCATTAATATGAAAGCTACCTTGATTTTGTAGTTCATTTCTAATTTTATTGCATACTATTGGGGTAAAAAAACTGGCAGGCCGATTTTCATAATATTCTTCTAAATCTAAAGTATATCTAGATATTTGATTAGTATTTTTGTTTGTGAGAGTCAAAGAATATTCTACCATAATAATTCCCACTAATTCAGGCTAACTGTATCTATATTCCATTTTTTATCTGTAGAATTCCAAACTAAAAATAACTCCAGAGATTGAGCAATACTTTCTCCCGATTTTTTTGTATATTTTACCAGAGCATTTACTATCGCCGTGTCTGTACTTGTGCTGACCTGCTTAACATCTTGAATATCAATATTACTAATTCCCGTCCACCAATCATAATAGGAATTATAACCATCTGGATGTAGTTGTTGATTATCTTGAAAACTTGTTGATAGTTGATTCCAAGCTTGCTCATATTTACCTTGATTAAGATTAGCATAATAATTTTTTACTGCTGTTTCACTAGAAGTTTTAGAACTAGATTCTGGAGATGTCGTTTCTGATTTTGGCGTTGATGAAGCTTCCTCTTGACTAACTGTAGAAGGTTCCGGTGTTGGTAAATCTCCTAAACTCATTTCTAGGTTAAATTCTGTAGGTGCACTAGGGCTAGAAACTTGCACAACATATTCTCCTGTTAGGGGCAAATCAATAGACATTTGTTCTCCAGAAATTGGTGAATCCCTCTGTTCAGCAATGATTAATTCTCGACGTTGTAATAGTTTTGTATCTGGGGCAAATATCCAAATACAAACATTGCTAGTAATTCTATAGTTAAAGTCTTTACCCCTTCTGGCATAAAATTTATAGCCAAGTTGTTTTTCTGAATTAACAGTATCGGATATAGTAATAATATTTTCAGTTAAAGATAAAGATTTAGCCTCTGTTTTATCCAGACGAATTATTGGTTTTTGTGGGCATTCTACAAAGGTAGGAGTGGGTGATGTGGTAGGCAAGTTTAATGGATTTTCAGAAGTAGATAAGTTACTGCATCCACAGATGATTGAAACTGTAAAATATAGTAGTGATTTTTTCATAAATTAATTTGTGCATAGATTGGTCATTTTATTTATCAGTTAACAGTTATATCATGCCCCATTCGTGGGAGCTAAACTAATAGTAGAACAGCTATGTAGTATGGCTTGGGCTAAAGCCCAACTACAAACAAAAACTTTATTATTAAGTAATTATTTGTTGTTTTGATTTAATAGATTTAATGAGCAGTATATGATTTATTTGAGTAGGATAACTTTAATTAATGAATCTTCTATCCTAGATAATTAAAACAGCACTTACGCATAACCGCCATATCTAGTAGGGGCGAATGGCATTCGCCCTCTAGGGATAGCGTATTGTCTAATAATTTGCGTAAGTCCTGTCCTAAATAACTAAAGCCTTCTTTCTTCTTGCTTCTTCCTTGTATGGTGCCAATGCCATTTGCTTCGCATAACTATCGTTAACGCCCCTACAGGTCAATTTGCGTAAGTCCTGGGAATATTAATCATCAATCTTCTGTC
This sequence comes from Cyanobacteriota bacterium, assembly GCA_034190295.1. GTDB lineage: Bacteria > Cyanobacteriota > Cyanobacteriia > Cyanobacteriales > Microcoleaceae > Okeania. The sequence continues at coordinate 50,496 of JAXHSW010000026.1, forward strand.
CTAGATAATTAAAGCCTTCTTTCTTCTTGCTTCTTCCTTGTATGGTGCCAATGCCATTTGCTTCGCATAACTATCGTTAACGCCCCTACAGGTCAATTTGCGTAAGTCCTGGGAATATTAATCATCAATCTTCTATCCTAGATAATTAAAGCCTCCTTCTTCCTCCTTCCTTAATTTGACTTATGGAATATCTAAAAAAACGGAATGTCAATAATCAACTTTCTTCCCTCTTCCCTCTTCCTTCCTCCTTCTTCCTTCCGCAGAAATATGGGTTTAGGTTAATTCTGGCACTGTGCATCTGTTTATTATCAATATTTCTATTCTCTCCCGTCCTAGCAGAAGATGCAACAAGTGTAAAAGCTCCGGTAGTATTAGATGGTCGAGAATTATTAGAAATTGGCCCTTTGGAAAAAGTAACAGCCCAGGAGAGAGCCACATTAATCACATCAACCCTGAAATCAGCCTTAACTGAAAGTATTCAACGAGGAACACCACCACAGATAAAAGTAGTTCGCTCTAATCAAGAAGTGGTATTAAACATCGATAGTCGTCCCTTAGTGGAGGTGACAGAAGCAGATGTCCTCAACTCCATGTACTCAGAAATTCAAGTGCAAATGTGGCAGGAAAAACTCCAGCAGGGTTTAAATAAAAGTTGGCGGGAACGCACCCCTGCTTATACCCGGTGGGCAGTCAAAAAGCTGATAATTGCATTTTTGATTGCTCTGTTGCTTCAGGGGGGACTCGTATTACTATTTCGTTACATTCAACGCCAGAAACTACAAAATCCTCACAGACGCTGGAACTCCCTACAACTATTAGGTTTACTATTATTGCAAGTGGGGGTATGGGCAACATTTATCAAGTATGGAATTCAACTATTTCCCATCACTAGAGCTTGGTTTTATGAAGCTTTCAAACTTCTAGACAGTACATTTAATTCTAGAATGTTTCAACTCGGGGAAGAAACTATTTCCCTGAGCAGAATATTAGCGATCGCTCTATTCATGGTCGCATTTTGGGTAGGGGTAAGTTGGTTTGTGAGAATCCTCAAATCTCGCTTCCTACCTCTCACAGAAGCCGAACGCAGCCACCAAGACACGATCGCTTTTTTTGTCCAATACGGACTACTTTCTGTAGGAGCGATCCTAATTCTCAATGCTGGAGGAGTAGACTTTCAGTCTCTAGCTATTTTGCTTGGAGCGCTCGGTGTGGGAATTGGTTTTGGATTACAAAATATTGTCAAAGACTTCATCTGTGGGTTAATTTTAATTGTCGCTCGTCCGATAAAAGTTGGAGAATTAGTTCAAGTAGGAGAATTTCAAGGTTTAGTCCAACGCATCGGTGCCAGAACAACTGACATTTCTAATATCGAACGCTATATTATTACTATTCCCAACTCTCGCTTTATTGAAGGGGAAGTCCTCAACTGGAACCGCAGTGGTATAACTAGGGTGAAAGCTTATGTGAAAGTTCCCTATGGAACAGATATTGATTTTGTCTACAAAGTTTTGCTTGCTTCAGCTCAAGTAGAACATCCAGATATTCTCCGTCATCCACCCCCCAAAGTAAAATTTAGGGAATATGCAGATGATGGTTTACAGTTTCGGGTAGTGGCTTTTATCCGCGATCCTCTCAAGCAACCAAAAGTGAAAACCCACCTATATAACCAGATGGAAAGATATTTGCGAAAGTATGGAGTAGAAGTACCTCGTCCTCAACAAGACTTACATCTCAAAGACCTCGACCCAGAAATTTATGCTTGGATGCGATCGCAAACTCCTGTAGAACATCGACTTCAACCTCAAGAAACTCCATTTATCGAACCACCTGCTATTAAACAAGAGTACGATTGGGAAGCGATCGCTACTGCCATGCGTGGAACTAACGGAGTTTCTATCAAAGACCGCAAGTTTCAATTTAAGAAATTTGAAAATGTCTTTTTTGGGTCGGATGCAGTAGAGTGGTTAATGACTTACGAACGAGCTACTAGGGAAGAAGCTATTTTGATGGGTCAATTAATGTTGCAACAGGGTATAATTCATCATGTTTTAGACGAACATAATTTTAAAGATGAGCCTCTGTTTTATCGTTTTTATGATGATGAGAAATCAGATGATTTTCCAGTACAGAATGAAACATCTTGAAGAAGGCAAAAGGGAAAATTGTATGGGGATAGGAGGGCGACCTGCCGCTCCGCGTCTACTCACCCCAAACAATTTTCTCTCCTGACTCCTGACTCCTGACTCCTGATATCATGTCCGGATAATTAGTGATGAAAAAACTTATCATGAGTGCTTCAACAGTAAATCTTTCTATTTTCCCGGCCTCCCCTACTCCCCTACTCCCCTACTCCCCCACTCCCCTACTATTTTAATTATAAGTATTCAACCGGACATGATATGACTCCTTCTTCAACAATGATTTATCCCTATTCCCTATTCCCTGTTCCCTCTGAATATTTACGAGCTACTTCCAGACCCAATATACAGCTAATTAACCACACTAACCCAGCAGCATATCCAGCAATTACATCTGTAGGCCAGTGAACTCCCAAATATAATCGACTTATACCAATAGCTGCAATTAACAGTGTAGTAAAACTAATAATTGGTATGCGCCAACTTTTAAAACTAGATGCGAACCAATAACCTACAAAGCCATAAATTACCAATGAAATCATTGCATGACCGCTAGGAAAACTATAAAAACTAACATCAATAATACGTTCCCAGAGTTCTGGTCGATCGCGACTAAACATATTTTTGAGCCAAAAGTTTAAACTAATAGCTCCTGTAGCAGCAATAGTAGTGGTGATGAAGCTACCCCATCGCTTTTGCAGTAACAATAGCAGTCCAAATGCTAAACTCAACCAAACTAAAAATTTCGGTTCGCCCAGAAATGTCACCCCAATCATAATTTTATTTAGCAGTGGGGTATGAAAACTAGCTAGCGTTTGCAAAATAGCGGTGTCAAACGATTCAGTTTCTTTTGCTAACACTTCCTCAGTAATTTCGGCAAACAACCAGAGTGCCAACCCGGCAATAGCAAAACCTGCCACACTTACCAAGGACAATACTGAAGATAATTTAGAAATTACTCGCTCTTTCCGGGGACCGAGGAGTTTTTGACTAAGATCGTTGATAAATTTAAACATGGATTATTTCAGTTATCAGTTAACTAGCTATCAGCTCTTCCTTAGGTCATGCTGCGCAAACAGCATTTAGCTGTCAGCTAAAATTCGAGGGTTTAAGTCCCCCGCAAGAGCTTGAAAAATTAGCGGTGCACCTTTTATGGGGGATACTCAAGAGAAGCCGCTCCGCGTCTACAAACCCCCATTATACACCTTGAGAAGCTGATAGCTGACCGCTGACCGCTGAGATGCTGACTGCTATTTCAATCATTCATCACAATTTTGCCATTATTAATCTGAAAAATTTTGCCTTGGCGCAACTTATCAACTGTAGGCATTCGATCGAGACGCATCAATTCAGAAATGGCTGCTATTTCTTGGTCTCGGTTACAACCTGCTGCTGCTAATACCCGGTCGTCTTTGATGTAATATGCGATAAATTTCTCTTCTGATAAATTTCCATCAAAAATAATTTCATCCCATTCTTCAGCGTGACCGACGTAGCGGAGTTTAAGATCGAATTGCCCACTCCAGAAAAAGGGAATACCCACAAACGGAACTGAATTACCTAACATATTATGAGCAGCAATACGACCGTGTTGAGCTGCTAAACGCCAGTGTTCGATACGGGTAGATTTTCCGGTCTTCCAATAAGGGAAGCTGGCAATATCCCCTGCAGCATAAAGACCATCACCCGCTTGAAGAAATTTGTTGGTGGGAATGCTATTGTCTTCTGAGTTCAATTCGATACCTTCTAGATAATCAGTTGCGGGTTGGACACCGATACCAACGATGACTAAATCTGTATCAATAGTAGTGCCGTCTTCTAAAACAACTGCTTCTACTTTGCCATTACCTTTAAATTCGGTAGCTTTTGTACCAAACTGGAAGCAGACGCCTTTATCTTCATGTTTTTTGCGAAACATTTCTCCTATCTCTGTACCCAATATTTTCTCGAAGGGAACAGACTCAGGAGAAATAACTGCTACTGCTAAACCTGCTTGAGTTAAACTTGCTGCTGTTTCCATACCGATGAAACTCGAACCAATAATCACAGCATTTTTGGCATTTTCCGCAGCATCAACGATCTTTTCAGCATCTTGATGGTCGCGCAGAGTGAAGATATTTTCTAACTCAGCTCCAGGAACATCTAATTTAGCAGCTTTACACCCTGTTGCTAATAGTAGCGCATCATATTCTATTGTTTGACTATCTGTCAATGGGATACTTTTCGTTTTTGCATCCACGCGAGTTACTCTAGTATTGCTGAGAATCTCAATATCATGCTCTTGATAAAATTCCTCTGAGCGCAATGGTAAAGCATTTTCACTTGTTTCACCTTGTAAGTAAGCTTTACTTAACATGGTGCGGTCATAAGGCAATTTTTCTGAAGCAGTAATCATTACTACTCGTCCTTGGAAACCTTCTTTTCGTAGTGTTTCGGCAGCATTTAAACCTGCTACCCCTGTACCAAGAATTACGAAAACACGACTATCGACTGCTGGATCGTGTTTGGCCATTGGTGGAGTACATTCAAAAGGTGTCTCTTCAGGTATGGAGACCATGACATTTTCTCCATTGATACTCACTTCGTATTCAGGCAAATTATCTAATCCTGGGGGTTGTTGCAATTCTCCTGTTTTTGTGCTAAAGCAAGCATTATGCCAAGGACAAACTATGCGATCGCCACTAATAATACCCTCAGCTAGAGGCGCTCCATAATGGGTGCAATTACTGCCGAATGCTTTGATTTGACCGTCTATATTGACTAATAAAATCTTGGTTTTTCCTACAGAAACTTGTTGCATTTCGCCATCTTTCACATCCTGTATTTTGGCAACATTTGCGGTAGTATTAGACATTTATTTCTCTCTGGTTATTACTGACTTATTTAATATTTACAAGATAGAGTTCATTTTTTTATCTAACATCAGGAATAAAAATCTAGATTGTGAATATTGAACTTAGGATGGATGACAATATTATTATTTTGTTTATAATAGCCATAGCACTTTCAACAATTAATAATTAATAATTAATAATTAACAATTATCTCTTCTTTTCAAGGAGAGGATTGACGCAAAAGGGAAAATTAATTCATTGTTTCTCCTTCAAAGGAGAGGCTTTAAACCTTAATTACTCGGTAAGCATTTCGGTCTGAATGCGGAACAAACAGCTATTAGCAGTCAGCTATCAGCTTTCATAAGGGTGTTTAAATGAATATAGACTGTTTCAGCCAGCTAGAGAGCGTAAGTATAAATTCTGGCTAAATTAGTAAAAACTAAAACTAAAAGCAATAGCTGATAGCTGATGGCTGATGGCTATTTGCTTACATATTCTCTCTTGAGATTGATGTAGCCCACAAAATCTTTTTTTATAATTACTTAGTTATAAATTATATTCACTCCTGATATGACGATATGTATTTAATTATTGTTGGTGCTAATCCCATTTCTCGAAGCTTAATTTCTTTAGCTATTGAAAATAATCATCAGGTAGTTGTGATTGAAAGAGATGCCGAACCTGCTCGAACAATGTTAGCAGAGCATGATATTAAGGTTTTCCAAGTAGATATTGCTGCAAAAGGAGTTTTAGAAGAAGCTCAAGCAGATAAAGCTGATGCTTTATTCGCAATTACTAAGGATGATTCTACTAATTTGATGGCAATATTTTTAGCTAAAAAACAGGGAGTAAAACAATTAATTGCGATGGTTAATAATAACGAGCATCAAGCCATGTTTGAAAGTTTAGGCGTGAATGTAATTGCAGCTCCTGAAACCATTGTTGCCCAACATATTTTTAGTTTTTTAAAAGAATAGCAGAAGGAATAAGTCAGAAGAAAAAAAGGAAGAAGGAAAAGTATTACGTTGTCTTAGTTTTAAATTATTGAACTGTCCTAACCTTTCCTTAGACTGCTATAAAAGGTAAAACAAGAACATGATTTAACTAACCAATTCAATTGACGATCAAATCTATTAATAATACGAAAGAGTATTATTGATTAGCGTTTAATGTTAGTAGAAATAGTAGCCAACACACTTTTTCTCTAGATAAATTTTTTCCTATATAGATATTGTCAAAACTCTTGCTCACAATAATTGTTTTTTTGCAGATAATTAATTAAAAAATATATAAGCGTGACTAAATTTATTAACACTATTCTCCGCGATCTAGGTCTGTTTCTTCATGTGCCTGCTATAATGGCAATAATTTCAGCAATAGTATGTATTTTTTGCGGTGAATATTACGCCATCATACCTTTCATAGTTACAGCGATCGCTGCTTTAGGTATTGGACAACTTCTCTATCGTTTTTGTCGTAATGGAGAGGAAAGCCAAATTCGTCATTCGATGATAACTGTAGCTCTTGCTTGGGGAATAATTCCTTTGCTAGGTTCAATACCTTTTATTCTCATTGCTAACCATGTTGCCAATTTCGTAGATGCTTCATCCAGCATTTTAGCATTTCAAAATCCCTTAAATTCTATATTAGAAGCATTTTCGGGTTTCACTAGCGCAGGTCTTTCAGTAGCACTAAAAGCTAGCGAATTGCCCCAAAGTTTGCAGTGGTGGCGCTCCTTTATGCAGTGGGTGGGAGGTGTAGGCGTCATTGTTTTAGTTATTTCTTTACTAGAACCCAGTACGGATGCTTACCAACTCTACAGCGCAGAAGGTAGAAAAAAAACTATCGGACTAACATTAAAATCTACAGTTAGAAGTATTTGGTGGATTTATTTACTCTATACCTTAGCTAGTATTATTTTATTGCGCATAGTAGGAATGCCTTGGTGGGATGCTTTAAATCATGGTATGACAGGCATTTCTACTGGAGGTTTTAGCATCAAAGATGAGAGTATTGGCAGTTATACACCTGCAATTCAGTCAGCAGTAATTCCGATTATGATTTTGGGAGCAATTAGTTTTTCTGTTCATTATCAACTATTACGAAAAGGTCGTTTATCTGCTCTTTGGCGCAGCAATGAACATCGGTTTTTATTGATTTTATTAGTAGTAGGAACTGGGTTATTATTGTATTTCAATTATTCTCAAACTAAAGCATTTTTATGGTTAGATAGTATTTTTCAGTGGGCTTCAGCCTTAGGGACTTGTGGTTATAATACTGTTAATATTAAACTATGGAGTCAAAGTTCTAAATTACTATTAAGTTTAGCAATGATTGTAGGTGGTGCTTCTGGATCTACAGTTGGCGGACTTAAACTGAATCGACTTTTATATTTATGCAAAGCTGTAGTTTGGCGTTTTAAACGTATATCTTTACAACCTCACCAGATGATGAGATATGAATTGGAGCATGAAGTTATTGTAGAAGTAGAAGCAACTAGAAAAATTGAGGCGGCAGCAATATTAGCTTTTTTATGGATGATAACTTTGACAGTTGGAATTTTTCTTTTATTAGAGGTTGTAACAGAAGATTATAATCTAACTGATGTAATTTTTGAGGCAGCTTCAGCTTTGGGAAGTGTCGGTTTATCTACAGGAATTACTCATCCTAATCTTCATTGGTTAGGAAAGTTAGTTCTCATTATATTTATGTGGATGGGGCGCTTAGAAATCATTCCCGTTCTTCTCTTATTTTCAACAGTAACTAACATGATATTGAAGAAGGTTTTAGGTTTTAAATTTTAGGTTCAACTTCCTTCCTTGAAGACCTCAGAAACAGTGAGAATATTTTTGATATAGCAGTCGAAGGAAAGAGCGCAGACATATCAAAAACTTAAAACTCAAGCAACCCAAGATTTACCTTCTTCCTTCTTCCTTCTTCCTTCTTCCCTCTTCCCTCTTCCTTTTAAAACTCAGGCAACCCAAGATTTTCCCTCTTCCTTCTTCCCTCTTCATTCTTCCTTTTAAAACTCAGGCAACCCAAGATTTTCCCTCTTCCTTCTTCCCTCTTCATTCTTCCTTCTTCCTTCAAAATTAAAGTATGCTAAAGTAAGCTATATCTATCAACCGTATAGCTTGCAGGACTAATTAAATAACCAATGGCAACTGAAACAATCGTTTTATTATCAAAAAGAGAAATAGAAAAAATGCGTCGTGCAGGACGTTTAGCAGCAGAATTATTACATCATCTTGAACCTCTTGTCAAGCCAGGGGTAAGCACTCTAGAATTAGATGAAGAAGCAGAAAGTTGGACGCAAGCTCATGGCGCTCGTAGCGCTCCCCTTGGTTATCATGGTTTTCCTAAGTCTATCTGTACGAGTATTAATGAGGTAGTTTGTCACGGTATTCCTAATAAGAAACAAATTTTAAAAGAGGGAGATATTATTAATATTGATGTGACTCCAATTCTTGATGGTTATCACGGAGATACTTCTAAAACTTTTTTCGTAGGTGAACCTTCTCCATTAGCTAAAAAGTTAGTTGAAGTTACAGAAAAATCTATGTATTTAGGCATTGCTGAAGTTAAACCTGGAAATAAAATTGGGGATATTGGAGCTGCTATTCAAGAGTATGCTGAAGCACAAGGTTTTTCTGTAGTTAGAGATTTTGTTGGTCATGGTGTGAGCAATATTTTCCACACTGCACCACAAATTCCTCATTATGGTACAAGAGGAAAAGGAACAAAGTTGCGGAGTGGAATGGTATTTACTATTGAACCGATGATTAATGAAGGTACTTGGGAAGCAAAGGTGCTTGACGATGGTTGGACTGCTATTACTAAAGATCGTAAATTATCTGCACAATTTGAGCATACTGTTGCTGTGACTGAAACAGGGGTAGAAATATTAACTCAATATGAGGGCTAAATTCAACAATTAATAATTAATAATTAATAATGACCTCTCCTTGAAAACGGATAGGATTGACTCAAAGACAATTTTTTTCTTATTTCTCCTTTAAAGGAGAGGCTTTAAACCTTAATTATGCGGTAAATAATAATTATTAGACCTCTGTTCAACAATTAATAATTAATAATGACCTCTCCTTGAAAACGGATAGGATTGACTCAAAGAAAAATTTTTCTTGTTTCTCCTTTAAAGGAGAGGCTTTAAACCTTAATTATTCAGTAAATTAGTAGTCCTAAAATTTTAAAGATACTTAAATGTTAGTAAGTAAAAGATAATATTCAAGCATCTTACTTGACTAGAAACTAATAGCTGAATGCTTAAAATCATAGTTTTCAATCCCTTCATATAGAATCCGGTTATACAATATAGGGGCGAATGGCATTCGCACCTACTGCCCCACTCCCCCACTCCCCCACTCCCGGACCTATCCGTGTATCCGTGCCATAATCCGTGTGAGCCACTCCCCCACTCCCGGACCTATCCGTGTATCCGTGCCATAATCCGTGTGAGCCACTCCCCCACTCC
>JAXHSW010000260.1:0-10798 GCA_034190295.1 Cyanobacteriota bacterium
AAACTCAAAGGCAATATAAATGTTTGTGATAAATGTTAGAGATATTCCATGAAACCTCCTTCAGAAAGAGAGAACAAAGAAGACCAAAGTTGGAAGAGGAAAAGAATAAAGGAGGAAGAGGTTAATAGGAATAAAATATCCCTCGAACCAGAACTAAAAAAAATTTACAGCACTTTTGAAGACGGTGAGGTAAAGTTCAAAATTAATCTCTATTCTTTTTTCCCTTATCTCTACTATCCGAGAATTGTGTACCTCATCAAATTAGAAATTCAACAGCGATAAATGTTGGGGATAAATAATAGAGACATTCCATGAAACCTCCCTCAGAAATAGGAAACAAGAAAGACCAAAGTTTCCATAAATATTGAAGAAAAAAAGTATATAGAAGAAGGAAGAGGCAAGAAGGAGGAGGAAAAAAATTAAAAAAATTAATAAGGAAGAGTTTAATAGGGAAAAATATTGCTTGAACCAGAACTAAAAAAGATTTACAGTACTTTTGAAGATGGTGAGGTAAAGTTCAAAATTAATCTCTATTTTTCTGACCTACTCTCTACTACCCGAGAATTTTGTACCTCATCAAATTAGAAACTCAAAGACAATATAAATGTTTGCGATAAATGCTAGAGACATTCCATGAAACCTCCTTCAGCAAGAGGGAACAAGAAAAGCTGAAGTTTCAATAAATATTGAAGAAAAAGGTAAATAGAAGACCGAAGTTGGAATAGGAAAAAAAATCTACAAGGAAGAGGTTAATAGGGAAAAAAATATCGCTTGAACCAGGACTAAAAAAGATTTACAGCACTTTTGAAGACGGTGAGGTAAAGTTCAAAATTAATCTCTATTTTTTCTGACCTACTCTCTACTACCCCAAAATTTTGTACCTCATCAAATTAGAAACTCAAAGACAATATAAATGTTGGGGATAAATGATCAAGACATTCCATGAAACCTCCTTCAGAAAGAGAGAACAAAGAAGACCAAAGTTAGAAGAGGAAAAGAATCAAGGAGGAAGAGGGAAAAAATCAAGAAGGAAGACCAAAGTTGGAATAGAAAAAAAATCTACAAGGAAGAGGTTAATAGGAAAAAAATATTGCTCGAACCAGGACTAAAAAAGATTTACAGCACTTTTGAAGATGGTGAGGTAAAGTTCAAAATTAATCTCTATTTTTTCTGACCTACTCTCTACTACCCGAAAATTTTGTACCTCATCAAATTAGAAACTCAAAGACAATATAAATGTTTGCGATAAATGCTAGAGACATTCCATGAAACCTCCCTACAAGGAAGACCGAAGTTTCAAGAAATAAAGATTTACGGCACTTTAGAGGAACAAAATATCCCTCGAACCAGGACTAAAAAAGATTTACAACACTTTTGAAGACGGTGAGGTACAGTTCAAAATTAATCTCTATTTTTTCTTCCCTACTTTCTACTAAAGGGCAATAAATTTTGGCGATAGATAAATAATAGGGACGTTCCATGAAACCTCCTTCAGAAAGAGGGAACAAGGAAGACCGAAGTTTCCATAAATATTGAAGAAAAAAAGTATATAGAAGAAGGAAGAGGCAAGAAGGAGGAGAAAAAAAATTAATAAGGAAGGGTTTAATAGGGAAAAAAATATTGCTCGAACCAGGATTAAAAAAGATTTACGGCACTTTAGAGGAAAAAAATATCCCTCGAACCAGAACTAAAAAAGATTTACATCACTTTTGAAGATGGTGAGGTAAAGTTCAACATTAATCTCTATTTTTTCTTCCCTACTTTCTACTATCCGAGAATTTTGTACCTCATCAAATTAGAAACTTAAGGACAATAAATTTTGGCGATAAATGATAGGGATGTTCCATGAAACCTCCCTCAGTTGGAAGAGGAAAGACTGAAGAGGAAAAAAATTAATAAGGAAGGGGTTAATAGGGAAAAATATCCCTCGAACCAGAACTAAAAAAGATTTACAGCACTTTTGAAGATAGTGAGGTAAAGTTCAACATTAATCTCTATTCTTTCTTCCCTCCTCTCTACTATCCGAGAATTTTGTACCTCATCAAATTAGAAACTTAAGGACAATAAATTTTGGCGATAAATGATAGGGACGTTCCATGAAACCTCCCTCAATTGGAAGAGGAAAGACTGAAGAGGAAAAAAATTAATAAGGAAGGGGTTAATAGGGAAAAATATCCCTCGAACCAGAACTAAAAAAGATTTACAGCACTTTTGAAGATGGTGAGGTAAAGTTCAAAATTAATCTCTATTTTTTCTGACCTACTCTCTACTATCCGAGAATTTTGTACCTCATCAAATTAGAAACTCAACAGCGATAAATGTTTGTTAAAAATGGTGGGATGTTATATGCAATTCCTTATACCTTAAAACTCCTTCTTCCTTCTTCCTTCTTCTAACTATAATTACCAGTTGCTGGTTTAATAGGAATTTCAATTATGAACTCTGTACCTTTTCCAACTTCAGAAACACAGCTCAAATTACCCTGATGTTTTTCTACTACAATTGAATAGCTAATTGATAATCCTAAACCTGTACCAGTACCTACTGGTTTAGTAGTAAAAAATGGGTCAAAAATCTTGGATAATGCCTCAGAATTAATACCACTTCCATTGTCACCTATTTTGATTTTTACTGTGTTTGACTCTGTCACTTCAGTAGAAACTGTAATGGTGGGTTTATAGTCAAATTCTTGTTGTTTATCTCGCAAAAATGCTAAAGCATCAATGGCATTACTGAGTAAATTCATAAACACCTGATTCATTTGAGAAACATAACAGATAACTTGTGGCAATTGACTATAATTTCTGACTATTTCTACTTCACGTTTATCTGATTTTTCTTTAATGCGAGTATGTAAAATTAGAAATGTACTATCGATACCTTCATGGATATTTACAGGTTTCATTTCCGCTTCATCTAGACGGGAAAAGTTGCGGAGAGAAATTACAATATCTCGAATACGTTCGGCACCTACTTTCATGGAATTCAAAAGTTTCTGTAAATCTTCTACGATAAATTCTAATTCGATATCTTCAATTTCATCTTGAATTTCTTCTATAGGTTCAGGATAGTGTTCTTGGTATAAATCAATCAAATTTAGTAAATCAGAAACATATTCAGTAGCGGGAGAAAGGTTTCCATAAATAAAACCGATAGGGTTATTAATTTCGTGGGCAACTCCTGCCACTAATTGTCCTAAACTGGACATTTTTTCACTTTGAATTAGTTGAGATTGAGTGCGTTGTAACTGTTGTAATGTTTGCTCTAGTCGTAGATTTTTTTCATTTAACTCTTGAGTTCTTTCTTGTACTTTTTGCTCTACAAAAGTATATAAAATTGCATTTTCTAAAGATACTGCTACTTGAGATGATAAAAGTCTTAATATTTCCAAACGTTCTGGAGTAAATGCACCTGTAATTAAGTTATTTTCCAGGTACAAAACTCCGATGAGCTGACCACCATTAATAATCGGAGTACATAATACTGATTTAAGTTTAGTTTGAGCAACATAAGAGTCAGTTGTGAACCGATCTTCAGCAAAAGCATTGCTTAAAACAACATCTTGACGGGTTCTTTCTACATAGTTAATTATTGTTAGTGGTAAATCTTCATATTCATTAATTTTAGTTTCCTGAACTACCACTTCTGCAGAATCTAATGTTGCTTCAGCTTTAGTCATTAGTTTACCTTCTGTGAGCAACAACAGAACGCCTTTTTCAGCTCCAGCATTTTCGATGAGAATTTTCATTAATTTAGATAGTAATTTATCTAATACAATCTCACTAGAAATTGCTTGGGATGCTTTAATAACTGTGGCTAAATCTAAGGATTGGCTATTGTTGGTCGTGTCACTAGAAATTGCTGTAGTTTGAGTATCAATTATGTTATTTTTAACTGTTAATATATTTTGCAATTCTGGATATTGATTCTCTAAATCTTGTAGCTTTCTAGTCGCGCCCCAATTTTGATAACTATAGTAAGCTTCTTGTAAATGAACTTTGGCATACTTAAATTTATTTTGATTTAGCCAATATTTTGCTGCTAATTCATTACCTAGTGCTTCATGTTGAATAAATTCATTTTTCTTTGCTGACTCTATAGCTTGATTATATAAGTCTATCGCTTCTACATTCTTTCCAGAAATACTTGCCTTTTCTGCTTCTACTAATAAATATTTATGTTCAAAGTTTTCTTGGCAATTATCTGCCCAAATTTTCATCTGCTGTTGATTTTTTTCTAGTTGTTGCCAATATTCTGTTTGCTTAGTTTCTGAAACATGAGGATAGAGGGCAACTAAAATTAGTGAATAATAAAAATTAAATTCTGTAGTAGGTACAGTACCTGTAATAAATGTCAGATATTTTTGAGCTTCTAAGATGTTATGCAATGCGGTGTCTAAATCTCTGTATAGATAGAGGATATAAGACTTATGAATTAGATAGATACATAGAGAGTGAAAATTTTGATTTTGTTGACAATTTTCTAAGTATTCTGTTTCGTCGATCTGGTCAAGATCAAAGTCAATTTTTTTGCCTTTTAAATAGTTTATGTCCATTTTTTTTGTTTGTGGCTGCAAGTTTTCTATAATACTTTTAATTCCGATTAAAGTATCTGTTGAAAGTTGATTTTTTGTTTTTTGGGTAAATTGTAAATAGCGAGAAACTTCTTGCAATATTTCTGAGATTGGTCTGCCTTGAAATAATGAATTAATAGCTGTGTTATGTAGAAGATAACCTGCATATTCTAAATCCCCTGATTCTAAAGCAGCTCCATATCCTTCATTATTAATTAGATTAGATTCTTTGATGTGCTTAAACCAAAAACTTAATGTATTAGCAAATCCAGCGCAAGCTTTACATTTTAACCCGGAAATTCCCCACTTATCAGTTAGTTTTAATCCTAAAAGACCAAACTGATATGCCGAGTGATAATCTCCTAAATAACTATTGAGGATTATTCCATAGTTACAATAACAAAGACATGACTCAGCAACTGAACCATATTTCAAAGAAATATTGACAGCTTTCAGCACAATTACTGCCCATAATTCTGGTGAACTTAAATAAGTAGATGCTATCAAATTTGTCATTAAGGCTAAAGCTACTTTATATTTTGATTTCTTCGTTTTTGTTTCATTAATCAGACTAGCAATTTCTTTAGTGCCTAAATTTTCTTTAACTTTAGTAAATTCCTGATTAATCACTATTTGTAAATCTGTTTCTGGAAGTTCTATTTCTAGTAATTCCAGAGCTTTCTTAGCTGCTGCAATTGCCTTTTGATACTCAGCGCGTAAAGTATATTGAACAACCAATAAATTATAAACTTCTGTTTTTTCAATAACTGATTTTGATCGGTCTAATATTAATTTGATTAAGGCTTCACTTTCTGAGAAATTACTGTTTAAATATTCTACTATTGCCCCTTCTTTATATAGAGCAAAAGTTAAATCATAGTATTGAGTCCAGCAATCCCGGTCTAATAGAGATATACCTGCTGTAATATATTCTTTCGCAGCTACATAAGCTGTGGCATCTTGAGCTTTTTTACCTGCTTCTAAATTTAGTTTTGCTAGTTCAATTTTTTCTGATTTATCTGTAATTAAAGTTCTGCCTATATTCAAATGATCTACTAAATCAAAAACTCTTTCGCTGCGATATTCTGGAGGAGTATTTGCCAGGAATAAACGACCAATTCTTAGATGTAAAGCTTGTTTTTGAGATTCATCTATAAAAGTGTAAGCTGCTTGTTGTACTCTGTCATGCAAAAATTTGTAATTCAGAATTAAAAATGGATAGAAATTCAATTCTACATTTTTAGTTTCTGTTTCTGAAGCAGGTAAAATTAATCCTTCCTGAATAGCAGGTAATAAATCTTGAAAAGTTGCATAAGATTCTTTTTCATAAATTAACGAAAGGGTATTCAAATCAAACTGATTACCTAAACAAGCAACTAAGCTTAAAACCTTCTGAGTTAAGGTCGGTAATTTTTCCAGTTTTCCAATCATTAAATCCACTACATTATCAGTAATATCAAGTGCTGTAATTTGTTCCATCTCCCACTCCCATCGAATCTGTTCGGAATTAAATTTCAGCAAATTTTCTTGATAAAGAGTTTTCATAAATTCATTGACAAAAAATGGGTTGCCTCCAGTCTTACTTTCTACCAATCCTGCTAATTCTTGTACTGAAATTCTGTCATTGTATAATGTATCTGCAATTAATTGATTGATATTTGTAAATTTTAAAGGAGTTAAGTTTATCTGATTTATTTGTGGATAATTAATACCCTCATATTGAGTCCGAATAGCATTTAAAGTCATCATTAAAGGATGAGTAGGACTAATTTCATTATCTCGATAAGCTCCAATTAAAAACAGATACTTTGTTTCTACATCTGTCATCATTAATTTAATTAACTTCAGTGTAGCGGAATCTGCCCACTGTAAATCATCAAGAAATATAACTAAGGGATGTTCTGCTTGACAAAATAAACCAATAAAATTTTGAAAGATGATATTAAAACGATTTTGAGCCTCATTTAGTCCTAATTCTTGAATTTTTGGTTGGGTTCCAACAATCAATTCTAATTCCGGAATTACATCAATCAGAATTTGCCCATTAGTACCAAAAGCTGCTAAAAGTTTATTTCTCCATTCATGTAATTTAGCTTCACTTTCACTTAAAATAATTCTGACTAACTCAGAAAAAGCACTCACAATTGCTGAGTATGGAATACTTCGTTGAAATTGGTCAAATTTTCCCCAAATAAAATACCCACCTTGATGAATAATAGTTTGAGAAATAGATTGTACTAAAGCTGATTTACCTATACCTGAATAACCAGCTACTAGCATCATTTCTTTGCTGCCTTTACAAACACGTTCAAAAGCTGCTATTAGTGTTTCAATTTCTGATTGTCTGCCATATAGTTTTGATGAAATTTTAAATTTATCAGAAATATCTTGACTACCAAGAGTAAATTCTACAATTTGTTCGCTCATTTGTAACTGATTTAAACATTCATCTAAATCGGCAATTAAACCCCAAGCACTTTGATATCTTTCATCAGCAGTTTTTGCTAGTAATTTGAGGATAATATTAGATATTGTATGTGGAATTTCTGGATTAATTTCATGGGGTGGTTTTGGTTGTTTAGCAATGTGAGCATGAACTAATTCCATCACATCAGTGTTAGTAAAAGGAAGCTGCTGAGTTAATAATTCATAAAAAGTAACGCCTAGAGAATAAAAATCTGTACGATAATCTAGAGCGCAATTCATTCTACCTGTTTGCTCTGGAGATATATAAGGAAGAGTACCTTCTAAAATATTTGGATTTTTGAGTTTATAACTGTCACGAGTTAATACAGAAGATATATTAAAATCTATAATTTTTAATTCCCCTGTCGTGAAGTTAACAATTATATTAGATGGATTAATATCTTTATGAATAATTTTAGCACTATGAATTTCACCTAAACTTTCAGCAATTTTAATCGCTAAATTCAAAAAGCCCAATATAGTAAATTTTTGTGATGTAATTAATGTTTTGAGAGATTCACCGCCAAAATCTTCTAAAATCATCACTAGAGTATTATTATACTTTTCTAATCCATAAACCTTAATCACTCCAGAAAAATTCAAAGAACTAAGAATTTCATACTCTTTTCGATAACGATTATTCTCAGCTTCAGAAGGAAAATCTCCTTTGTTAAATTTAAGTACAACAGGTTGATTATTCTCCTCATACCTACCTTGATAAACTACTGAATTATTACCTTCATAAATTTTGGCAAGAATTTGGTAACCTGAAATATTAATCATTGTGAAATTCTCCTACAAAACTACTCCGATTTATCTTTTCTGTGGCGGGTTTGTAAGCGGTCAGCGGTCAGCGGTCAGCTATCAGCTATCAGCAATATTTACCTTTAGTGGACAATTTAAGCTAGTTTTTTTGTGCTTCAATTCTTTGTTCAAAAATGTAGTAGAAGTTAAGTAAATACTTAGTTCATTCATTTTTATTGCTGTTTGCGCAGCATTCGGCACCGAAAAGCTGACTGTTAATAGCTTTTTACGCAGCATTCCGCAAGAAATGCTTACCGAATAATTAATAATTAATAATTAAATAATTCGCGCCTTGAAGTCTCCCCTTTTAAAGGGAAAAAAAGAGAATATTCCCGATCTTCAATCAAGAGCGGTTTTAACAAGAGGTAATTATCAACTATCAATTATCCATTATCCATTAATGAAGCGGGTTTAATACCCCATCGTCATTAAAATTGTTTGGGGTTTGTAGACACAAAGTGGCTTGTCGAAGACTATCCATAAGCAATTTTCCCTTCTGTCTTCTACCTTCTTCAATTATTAATTCTTAATATTATCTCTAATTAATATAGAATCCGGGGTAGTGCGTCAAGGAAGTGTGGGAAGTGTGGGAAGTTGGTTCGTGTGGGAAGTTGGTTCGTGTGGGAAGTGTGGGAAGCGTGGTCTGGTCTGCTCGAAAGTAGGAGGAATAATTGTACCTGTATCTTTCTGGGAAGTGTCTGTCTTTCGTCCTAACTTTTTGGTCTTAAAGGGTGAAAAATTTGCACTTTTTTCCCGACAAAAATCCTAAAAACTTTATATCTCAGTGCTTTTAGATTAGATCTGCGGGCCCTACGCAGGCGAATCCCACACTTTACGCTCTGCACAACCGAATCCGGTTATATAGTATATGTTGATAGTTGATAATTTCTATAATTACTTCAATACTTTAATCTCCCCCACTCCCCCACTCCCCTGCTCCTGTACTCCTGTACGGGGGAATGCCATTCGCCCCTACTCCCCTGCTCCCCTGCTCCTGTACTCCTGTACGGGGGAATGCCATTCGCCCCTACTCCCCTGCTCCCAACTATACAATAACTAAGCCCTATGTCTTCCTCTCAAATGACTTTTTCCCATGATATCCGTAAGTTGGGAATTAATCACAATCACTGGTATGCTGTTGCCCGTAGTACAGAGGTAAAATGTCAACCTTTCAGCATTACCCTTTGGCATCAATCAATTGTCCTCTATCGGGACCAAGGAGGAAAAGTCCATGCTCTCGAAGACCTTTGTCCTCATCGTTTTGTCAAACTTAGTTCTGGTCGCGCGATCGCCGATGAATTAGAATGTGCATATCATGGATGGCGTTTTAAGTCAAGTGGCAAATGTTCTTATGTACCTTATTTAGGCAGTAATCAAAAATTGCCTAGTTGCAAAATCCGCACTTTTCCAGTCAAAGAATTACATGGTTTTATCTGGTTATTTCCAGGAGATAAATCCCGAGAAAATTCAGTTTTTCTATTAGAAATACCTGAGTGGGAACATCTAAATTATATCGCCACAATCTCAGTTATAAAGTGTCGAGCACACTATTCTTATTTAGTGGAAAATTTGATGGATATGCACCACGGACATTTACATCAAAACTGGCAAGCATGGGCAGCAGCAGAATTAATAGATTTATCTGAAAATGACAACCGAGTAGATGCTTATTATCAAGCTCAAAGTTATTACAAAATCGACAAAATTTGGTCAATATCTCAATTATTATTTCCTAGTTTACGACAACTTCATCCCGAACCATTAAATGTTAGTTATATCTATCCAAATTGGGTTTCAAACCTGGGCAAAGATTTTAAAATTTATTGTCTTTTATTACCTATTAACGAAAAACAAACCCAAGCTTATCTGATTCACTTTACATCACTTCATGCCTTTAGGCGTTTACATAAACTGCCAGAATGGTTTAGACGATTTGTGAAAAATAGTTTATTTGGTTCAGCTCAAAAACTACTCGATGGATTAGTGCAACAAGATGTAGAGATGATTGAAGAAGAACAACAAGCTTATCTAAAAGATCCTCAGCAACGTAGCTATGAATTAAATAAAGCTTTGGTCAGCACACAAAAGTTAATTAAAAAACAAGCGCTCCAATGAATCATAAATATATGCTGAAAATAATAGAATATCTGTTAAACAACCGATAAGATACTTAATCAAGGTATAAAACTTATCATACATAAGTTATAACCGTATTTATGCAAAAAATATCGAGCAGTAGCTTTAACAACTCAGAATGGTCAAACACAAAAAAAATCTGTAATTTAAGTACAGGATGCAACAAGTAAGCACAATAAATTTAGGTAATTTAGACTGCTCCTACTAGGAAGATAAGTCCAGTGACAGCTAATAGAGGTGAAGCAGCATGAATTATCCTATTCCTTTGCAAAACCAGTAATTAGAATGCCGTGTACTTCAGTTGCCGGAGGAGTCAAAACAGCCAACTTGATTTGGCAAGGGGTCTCCCGTTAAATCGAAGATTATAACGAGAGGGGAATTGCCGAGCTGTAAATTAAATATGATAATTACTCATTGCTACAAAGTTAAGCCCACTCCTGAACAGTCAGCCAAAATTGATTACTGGCTAGAACTGTTGCGAAGACATTACAATTATGCGTGATAGTCAAAGACTAGACTGGTTGAATAGAACTAGATGTCAAGTTGACCGTTGTTCATTAATTTCATGTCCTATTGGTGAGATTCAAGAGTTGCCAGATTATTATTTTCAGCAATCAGCACTTAAACAGACAAAAAAAGTTATTTCCCGACTACAAAGAAATCGTAAGCAAACAGCTATTAGCAGTCAGTTTTTCCTGCGGAATGCGGAGCAAACAGCAAAAAAAGGGGATTTTAATGAAAATAGACTGTTTTAGCCAGCTTTTAGCCGTAAATATAAATTCTGACTCAATTAGTAAAGCTTTTATCTAAAATTAAAAG
>JAXHSW010000261.1:0-10718 GCA_034190295.1 Cyanobacteriota bacterium
ACTCCCCCACTCCCCTACTCCCCTACTCCCTACTCCCTACTCCCTACTCCCTACTCCCTGAAATAATATCCTCAGACAAAGATTTCCAGAAAGGATTATCTTTTCCTAAACGAGTTGTATTTGTCGCATCATGGATACTTCCCCTTAAATTCTGATAATATTTATCATCCATAAAATTAATATTTAAACTAGCATCAGCTACTAACCTGCGGAATTTTTCCTGAGTATAATCTCTACCATTAATTAATGCTCCTACGGGGTTAGAAACCAACAATTCTCCATTCACTACCACCGAATTTACCATATTTGGCCACCAAGAATAACCGCTATATCCAAACATAGCTGGCACTTGAATAATCTGGTCATTACTTAAATTAAACTCCCGCTTCAACTTTTCAATTAATGGGTCTAATTTTTCCCGCTGCAAATAAAGATTATGCTGAATTAACTTCTGATTTTTTAGCGCTGCTCGTACTGTTGTTTGAGTACTTAAACCACGATTTATTGCCGCTTGTCCATATCCTTGTTGACTCAATTCTTCTAATAGTTTCACCCCTGCTTCTGGACTAACAATTAACATTAAAGGTTTACCAAATTTACTAGGAATAAAAGTAATAATTTCATCTACATGACGAATCATTAACCAAGAAGTATCAATATCTACTGGCGGACCCTGAATTTTTTGTGCTTTAATAAAATCAATGATTTCTGGATTCATTCCTACTTCACCAGCCTTACCATAATAAATTCTTCCCAGATCGTATCCTGGTAGAGGTGGTGTCACTTCTAAATTTCCATAAGCATCGACCCATCTATTTAGGGGATCGAGTTGTCTGGGTTTGCCTACTTCAAACCAGCCAAAATCTTCTTTGAGCAGACTTCTAGCATATTGATCATTTTCCCCAGGACGGTTAGCTTTTAGTACCACATTCATATTATGGGTTTTACCTTGAGAGGGAAATTGCACATAACCTATTTCTTTAGTATCTTGCATCCAGGTGGTGCCACCAGAATTAATTTGAGCTTTAGCACCTGTTTTTTCGACTATCTGTTTAATTTTGGCGACAAATTCTTGATTGCCAAAACCACGTTCGCTGACATGAAGTTCTTTGACTGGAGCAGTATTGGGAGACATTAACCAGGGAACTACACCTATTTGAATACTATCAGAAGCAATTTGTCTGCCATTTTTTTCAGCCATCGCTGTTAATTGAACTACTCCTTTCCAATTGCGATCGGCGAACTGTTTAGCTTCCACCCCTAATACTACATTCTCTCTAGATATTAATGCTTCAGTACCAGAAATATCTACTGGTTGCCATCCGTATTCTGTTTTTTGGAATACATTAATATAGTCACTAGCATCTGTGTCTGTTGAAATATAGATTTGAGAACCTTGATAATTTTCTGCGACTTGAATATTCACCAGCGCCAAGTCTGCTTCATCACTTTCCCCATTAACTTCTCGATCGCGCCAGTCTGGTCTTCGATCGCCATTATCATCATCGCTATTAAATAACATCAATGCACCTTCTGATAAAGACCATTTTTCTCTACTCGATATGTCAGCTTTATCTAGTTCTCCATCTCTGTTGGTATCGCCATACATGGTGAAACCAGGAGATAAACTATATGCAATGGGTGAATAATTGCTTGTATTATTGTTTGTGTCGTCTTCTGTATTTTCTACCCATCTTCTTGCTGCTATGACTTTTTCATAAGAGGCAACTGCTAGATATCCCTGATATTCGATCATTTTTTCGATCGCTTTATCTGTTATTAACGAGTTTTGGGGAATTTGACGTAAGTTAGAAATTGCCTCTAACCAAAGATTTTCTGCTTCTTGCCAAGTTTGGTAATTTGCCTGAATTGTTTTTCCTTTTTCTACTGCCTTAGTTGCTTTAGCGATCGCTTGTTTCCAGCTTTGGAGTGCTTTTTCTTCTCTAATAATATTAGCTTCTACATTACGGAAGTTTTTCAGGGTTTTTTCATACTGTTGTAGGTGGAATTTGTATTGCCAGGGTTCTTCTACTTCTTCGAGAGTTGGCCTTTGAGAAACTTTATTCAGTTCAGTTTTTATTTCGTCTCTAAGCTGGTAAAGTTCTGAGAGTGAATTTACTTTTTTTGTAGTTTTTAAGTTGTTGTTTACTGACTCAAGTGTTTCTAAAGGCGAAACTGCTAAATTTGCTTGTTCTGGAAGTAAAGGTTGTGCCACTGCTTGAGGAACAGGCACCCAAATAATTGCTACTAATGCTCCAATGGTATTAACTAAAGCTATTTTAACATATCTAATCCAACACATAGTATATATCCTCATATATACTAATGGATTTTAGCGGATTTTTGGCAACTCAGAGGACTAATTTCCGATCTTCTCATATTTACTTTACCGAAAAATTAATAATTAAATAATTCAGCCTCCATCTTTTAAGTGGAGGCTTTCAAACTAGCATCCTTTTTAGGTAATTCGTAAGATATTACAGAATTTTGAAAAAATCTCTCTGTGAGTTCAGTTTTTTATACCTAAATTATAATTTTTCAACCGGAAATTATTTTAAGATTCTCTAACCCATTCCTAATTTGGTTTGGCAAAATTAGATGTTTCCACATCATTAGCATTGGAACTACTACTAGGTAACTCTAAGCAATAACCAGCACCGTATACTGTTTTAATATACCGAGGATGGCGAGGGTCTGGTTCCATCTTTGTTCTCAGATGTCTAATATGGACTCGGATCGTCTCAATATCATCATCTGGATCGTAACCCCAGACCTCCTTGAGAATTTCACTCGGAGATACTGTCTGGCCATGTCGTTGCAGTAAACAATGGAGTAACTCAAATTCTAAATGAGTTAGTTTGACTGTCTGCTCAAACCAAATAGCCTCAAACCTTTCAGGAACAAGAGTCAGAGGACCATAATTGAGAATTTCGCTATGTTTAGCTGCTTGTGGAATTCGATCTGTACGTCGGAGTAGGGCACGCACTCGTGCCAACATTTCTTCTACTTCAAAGGGTTTTGTTAGATAATCATCTGCTCCAGCATTAAAACCTTCTACTTTATTTTGAGTTTGATTTAAAGCAGTTAACATCAATACCGGAATATCGGCGGTCCGTTCATCACGACGCAGACGTTGACAAACAGTAAAGCCATCTACCTTTGGTAGCATTAAATCTAATACTATCATGTCTGGTAGTAGTTGCAGGGCTAGAGCTTGCCCTTTTATGCCATCTTCTGCTTGACTAACTTCATAGCCAGCCATTTCTAGGTTAACCGCAACGAGTTCTGCGATCGCAGGATCGTCGTCAATGACAAGTATTCTGGGCATCATTTGCTACACTTACCTATACAATTTTTTTTATTGTAATGTTTAATTAAGATTTTTAAGCTTTTTTTAACATTTTTTCGTTTAATGTTACAATTATTTTTTAAGACATAGGCTATTTTTATTTTATTGTTCTACTCCTCTTTAACAGAATTTTATATTTTTGTCAAGCAATGCAATCTTAACGAAGTCAGCAAGTCTGCAAGTCAGTAGGGGCGCCATTCGATAGTTATGCGAAGCAAATCGCGATTTGCCCGTACATAAGTTAACCCACCCCTAATCCCGACCGTGGAGGGGAAGTAGGGGATGCGTGAGCAACTCTCCAAAAATATTTATTTCGCCTTCAAAGGGGGGGTTTTAGACCCATATTATTTTGATGAAAATTTTTCTTTATTATCCCCTTAAAAGGGGAGGGTTTAAACCAGAATTTTTCGGTAAAATTCAGACAACGTAAGTACTTTTCCTTCTTCCTTCTTCCTTCTTCCTTCTTCCTTCTTCCTTTTGACTTTTGACTTTTGAATTTTGACTTTTGACTTATAACTCCCTTCTTCCTTCTGTTATAAAACTTTGTGCTTAAAATCTAGGAATTATAGGTAAAAATTGTGCTTGTTCTTTAAAATATTTCCATGCAATTGATTCGGGATCTTTTTGACTACTCCATTCTCCAAAATCAGGCTTTGTTTTGCGTTTACTGATAGTACTAGCATGAACATTGAGCCTAATTGCTAATTCTTTTTGAGTAAGAGGAGAAGCTATTTCAGTAGCAGATTGAAATTGGGAATTTTCTGGGATATCTTTTAGATTAGAATTTAGTTGAGAATTATTTGGCAGTTGAGTCTCATAATTTGAAACTTTCGAGATTAATTGAGTATCATGTTCTAAAATTTTATCCGTTGTTCTTCCAACTAGAGATACAGCAGTAGGAAAATAATATAATAAGCTACCCTCTTGTGTAATTTCTAATTCAGGACTAAATTCTTTAGTTTGTTCATCAAGAAACTCTTGTACTATTTTTCCCGATAGTTGGGAGTTTATGGCTAAGTCTAAGGCTGTAATATATCCATTATTTTCCTGAATTAACTGATAAAATATGCTCTTCAAATAGTCTTTTTGTTGTTTTTGTTTTTCCTGATAACGCTTGAGGAACCAAGTAACTCCAGAGGCAATAGTAATGATTGTAAATATACGCCAGGATAAACCTAGCATTAGCAATGCTAATCCCAAAGAAATTACAATGGGAAAATTATCTGTGGATTTATTGTTAGTATTAAGGTTTTTTGGTTGTTCGGGCATTTTAATGTTCTTGAGCCAACTTTTATACTTGTTAGGTATCACCAACATTTACTGTTAATATAGCTAAATATAGACAAAATTTGTCGATACTTTTAGCGGATTTTTAATAAATAATGGTGTAGTTGGGTTAACGAAGTCATAAGTCATAAGTCAGAAGGGTGCATCTCAATGCATGAATAAAGCCAAAAATTTATCACTTTTAGGCAACAGCTCCGAAAGGCAACAACTCATCTGAGAATATATAGGAAAAAAGTATTTTTGCTTGCTATGAGATGCACCCATTCATAAGTTATTTTTGTAACGGGGATTTGAACTTCGCTCCAAAAATATTTAGCCTTTTAAGGCGGGGTTTTAGACCCAATTATTTTGATAAAATTTTGTCAATAATTAAGTAAATTAGTTTGTTTTAGGGAGTAGGAAGTATTTAACAATTAATAATTAATAATTAATAATTAATAATTAACAATTACCTCTTCTTTTCAAGGAGAGGATTGACTAATCATGAAAATTTTTCTTTACCGAAGAATTAAATAATTAAATAATTAAATAATTAAATAAATAATTAAATAATTCAGGTTTAAAGCCTCCCCTGTAATTCCGGAAACAGGAAATAAGAAACAAAGAAAAACAGGCGTACCTCAGTAACTTGATAAAGGCTATAAATACAATAAAATTAGAGAAAAAAAAAGAAGTCTACTTTTAGTAAGTCATTTCAGTTATTAATTAACTGATAACTGATAACTGATAACTGATAACTGAAATGACTCCCTACTTCCAATATGTACCTCATCCACTAGAAAACTGCTGTAATTTATAAAATTTATAACTATTCAACCGTACATGATATAACTATGTTTTTATAAAGTATATAGCAGTCGAAGCAAAACTTAGGACATTCCTAAATGCTCAAACGAGCGTCAGAGATTACTTCTGACTTCTAACTTGCGTGTAGCGCTATATCTCCTTAGTTTGCAAGATTTTAAACAATGTTTCGTAAATTCAAAATTATTGGTGGCACTATTCTCGTCTATTTGTCCATCGCTGGTTGTGGCCCTAGCAAAATTGTTCAGTGTAATCAATTAATTGTTACTATTAACAAGGGAAATACTCTGGTCAATTCTGAAAATTCCTTTGATGCTGCGACAACTAATCAGCTAGGAGGAGATTTAGAAGCAATTTCTCAGGAGTTAGAAGCTCTCAAACTTGAGGATGAAACTCTTCAACAGTTTCAAACAGACTTAACTCAAACATTTCAAGAACTTTCTCAAGCTTTTCTTGAGATGAGTTTAGCTCTTAAAACTAGCACACAAGTTGAAGCTTCATTAGAGGGTAGAAAAAAATTTAATCAGGCTAAAAATCAACTTACTAAAACAGGCCAGCAAATTAATAAGATTGCTACAGAAAAAGATATTTTGTTAGATAAGCTGGTTACTTATTGTCAAGATCAATAAGTTTAGTGATGAATTTCTAGCTCTAGTACATAATGTCCCATGCGTAACTTTTGAGACCATAGTTCATATTCTAAGCGCAGATAATCTGGAACTGGTCTTCCCTGAACTACTAGGTTACGGGTAAAGTTACGCATTCGTAGCTGATAATGTAAATTGAATGACTCGTCTTGCAACCAATAACGACAGATGCCATATACTCCTCTTTCCCAGATATGGCGGTAACAATATTTACCGTTTCCTTGCATAGTCATAATAACTCGGGACGGGGAAACTTCTAGCCATAAAAGTCTTGGTTTTAAGACAGTTGGCGATATTGATGGCTCATCTATGTTTATACATGATGTTTCTTTGTCTGTAATTGCAGGTTCATGCAATAATATATGAAATCGATCGCGGTCTTTATGATATAGGGTGGCCGCTGTTTCGACTATGGACCAAATTGGCAAATCTGTTGATATTAATGACAGACTTACAGGTTTGCGTTGATAAGTTAGCATATATTTTCTTAGGGTTAAGTTGTAATTATTGAATGGTTGTTAGTTCTACAAAAATCAAAAATATTAC
This sequence comes from Cyanobacteriota bacterium, assembly GCA_034190295.1. Lineage (GTDB taxonomy): Bacteria > Cyanobacteriota > Cyanobacteriia > Cyanobacteriales > Microcoleaceae > Okeania. Next base: position 6,634 of record JAXHSW010000261.1, read on the forward strand.
TCTTGGTGAATAGCTTTTTGTTTCGCGCACAACTTTGGTCAAACTCTAATTTAGATTTAACTCTATTCTGACTAAGAATTTAAGCTATTGAAACATACAGCACTTTTAAGTAAGTGAGGTACACCAGCAGAACAACAATAAAAAATATTTACTGATTTAATATTGTGATTGGATCGGGATAAATATAGTAGTTAAAGCAAAAAGGCAATCCACAATAACTTTTTTCTTAACTCCTGAGTTTTGAAACTTGGGTCATTAATTCACCTCTTCACCTCAAGATATTAACTCTCCCTATAGTAGCATATTTACATAGTTGGACACAAGAGATAGTTTTTATAAAAAACTTTAAAATTATCTACACTAACTAAAATATTGTCAGTGGCAAGGCGAAGTGAATTTATTAATGTTAATTATAATATATTTAAAGCTGATTTTTTTTGTGACAATGTTTTAACTAAATTAATCAAATTATAACTTGATAAGTTAAATTTTGCTCCTTTAAAGAATCAAAAGTAATCAGAGAGTTGTTTGTCAGAAAAAAATAAATTGCTCGTATTTGACAGTTTATTTATTAATGCTATAGTTTCTATTCAAAATTTAAGTAAGATAGTAAGTAAGTAGGTCTAATTAAACGTTACAAAAACAACTTCTGACTTCTGACTTCATTAACTGCTCACCCTTCCCAGATTCCTATAAAATTGTGACTGTGCAAATTTAGCAAATTTATAGTTAATTTTATGACCAAAAAATCAAGTCTCAAGCCTCTCCTTTCAAGAGGATGAAAAAAAAATAAAGTTCAATATTTCAAGCCTCTCCTCTGCCTAAAGTCAGAGGTACTGATAACTGATAACTGATAACTGATAACTGAAATGACAGCTGCTGTTGTTACTACAAAAATTACAAATAGTCAAGAAACTTTGATAATTCAAAGACCACAATCGGGTCTATGTCTCAAAGGTAACATTTCAATTCCTGGAGATAAATCAATTTCTCATCGGTCTCTAATGCTAGGAGCGATCGCTCAAGGAAAAACTACTATAAAAGGCTTACTCTTAGGGGAAGACCCCCGCAGCACTGCTAAATGTTTTTCATTGCTAGGGGCTAATATTTCTCAGCTCAATACTGACTTGGTGGAAGTTCAGGGAGTTGGACTAGATAATCTCATAGAACCATCTCAGGTTTTGGACTGTGGTAATTCTGGCACTACGATGCGACTAATGTTGGGGATTTTGGCGTCCCATCCCGAACGTTTTTTTACTGTTACTGGAGATAGTTCCCTGGTGCAGCGTCCCATGTCCCGTGTAATTGAGCCTCTGACACAAATGGGCGCTCAAATCTGGGGTAGAAAAGGTGGTTCTTTAGCGCCACTGGCAATTCAGGGACAAAAATTACGACCAATCCATTATCATTCTCCCATTGCTTCAGCTCAGGTAAAATCTTGTATTTTGTTTGCTGGTTTAATGACGGAAGGAAAAACTACGGTAACTGAACCTGCTCTTTCACGAGACCATAGTGAAAGAATGTTGCAAGCTTTTGGCGCTCAAATTAATGTTGACCCAGAAACAAATAGTGTGACTGTGGCAGGTCCAGCTAAATTGCGGGGTCAAGATGTGGTTGTGCCTGGTGATATTAGTTCGGCTGCTTTTTGGTTAGTTGCAGCAGCTATTGTACCTGGGTCGGAATTGGTAATTGAAAATGTTGGTGTTAATCCTACTCGCACAGGTATATTAGAAGCTTTGGAAATGATGGAGGCTAATATTATACAGGAAAATCAGCGAGTTGTTGCTGGAGAACCTGTGGCCGATTTACGAGTATGTTACAGTCCTTTGAAAGCTTGTGAAATTTCTGGGGCGATAATTCCACGACTAATTGATGAAATTCCTATTTTGGCAGTTGCTGCTATGTTTGCTGAGGGGACGACTATTATTAAAGATGCGGCTGAGTTGCGGGTAAAAGAGAGCGATCGCTTGATGGCTATGGCCACTCAACTCCAGAAACTGGGAGCTAAGGTTACAGAATTACCTGATGGGTTGGAAATTACTGGTGGTGTGGCCGTGACTGGAGCGGATGTTGAGAGTTATGGGGATCATCGAGTTGCTATGAGTTTGGCGATCGCTGCTCTTAATGCTAATGAGAGTACTAATATCTATCAGGCTGAGGCTGCAAGCATTTCTTATCCCAATTTTACTGCTACTCTGCAACAAATTTGTAGGTCATAGAAGTAGCTAAAAAATAAAGACATTGGTTAATTTATCAGGACTTACACATCCTTCACCTTGAAAACGCCATATGTAGGGGCGAATGGCATTCGCCCTCACTGGATGTAGTGTCTGTGCGTAAGTCCTGTTTATTTAAAATTTAATTTCAAATTATTAACCAATCTCTACTTGTTGGAACTTTTTTTATTTAGGGTTTACCGATCTAATCTCAAAGCATTGACTGATATTGGCTTTAGTCTTTTTAGGGCCTTTCAAAAGTGCCTGGTTTTCGGTGCTTCAAGCTCATGCTTATGAGCATTTTGGTCAAGAGTTGGGCAGAAAAATCAAGGGACAAAACATCCAACTACCTCCTCTATAATTCCCATTTTTCCTGAGTCCTGACTCCTGAGTCCTGACTCCTAACTCCTCCCCTTACCAAAAGACTTTTTCAGACCCTATTTATCTGATGATTTTTCCCCTAAAAGTTGTTCTTTCCAAGCTTGAAGCTCCACGGATAACTCCTGGCGGTTAGAAGCACGAAGTAGATAGCGATATATAAACCAGCCAGAATAGACAATACCAATTAACTCAAAAGTTGGAGCTAGCAGTGGGATGTCATTTAATGATTCGATTACTGCCAACATTACTTTGAGAGAAACAATGAATCCTAGAATCAAACCGAGAGTAATTATCGGTTTCTGATATCGTGTAAAAAAGCCAGAGATAATAGCTGGTAGTTCTGATAATATTTCCAAGATTTGGCTTTTAATATCTTGGAACCCATCGGATGTTTCTTCCGGAGTGGATACTGTAGTTAGAGAACCTGGTTCTGTAGGATTTACTTCTACTTCTTTTGTAGTATCTTTTTCTTGTTGCATAATTTAATGACGTCCCTTCAATTAGTAAAGTAGTTATGATAAACCAGTGAGTGGATTTTATGGTCAGTATTCTAGAGTTTTAGAGGATATGACCTACTCTTAACTCAAGGTTATCTTGATTTTTCAAACATGGACCTAAATCAGAAAATCTGACGTTGCAAGAATAATAATATATGGATTTAGCATATTTAGTGGTTATGGCTTGCGCATATTTGTTCCAGTATTTTGAGGAATTTACGCCGTTTAAAATTGAGTCCACTTCCAATTTCACAAAAAAGTTCAGCGTTTGGGTACTTTGGGCGTAGAAACTCAATTTGTCAGTCAAGGTCATATCGTTGGCCATGACTAGAGACTCTTGCATCAGTGATAACTGGCTTACTTTTGGGATTTTCTTCATCAATGCAGAATCGTCTTTGGTTTCCTGGAGTCCTGATACTGTCGAGCTTTCCTTCATTATCCCATGGCCTAAGAGTGCTGATGTTGACACCATAATGCTCTGCCGCCCATGCATGGCGTGACATACTTTTTCATACGTTATTAAAATTTACTAACTATATATTAGGAGTTATAGAAAGGTTTGAAAAAGTTTTTGGCAAACTATTATTGCTCTATAACTATTTCTACAAATCTTAAATCCTAGATTTCGTATGACTAAATGTAGTATGCCAAGCTCTAAAAATTTCAGAGTAAGTATTTTTTTATGAACTATTTAAGGTAGATTTGCGTAAGTCCTGTTAATTTGATGTTTACTACTCCCCTACTCCCCTACTCCCCTACTCCCCTACTCCCCTACTCCCCTACTCCCCCACTCCCCCACTCCCCTACGCATCTCTGTATCCGTGCCATAATCCGTGTGAGTCACTCCCCCACTCCCCACTCCCTTGCGTATCCGTGTATCCGTGCCATAATCAGTGTGAGCCACTCCCCCACTCCCCCACTCCCTTGCGTATCCGTGTATCCGTGCCATAATCAGTGTGAGCCACTCCCCTACTCCCCTACTCCCCCACTC
>JAXHSW010000262.1:0-10539 GCA_034190295.1 Cyanobacteriota bacterium
ATAAGTGACAAATACCATCTTTTAGAGGGGCTTTATAGACTGATTCCTTTGAATATATAACTACATTTCGACCTTTGGTTTTGTCCTTATACTTTGGTATTTTGGGTTTACCTAAAAACTTTCCTGGATGTTTTGACCATTCTTTGATTGCCTGAAAATAACCACGCCAAGTTGCAACCAAGCATTTTATTATTTGTTTTGATACTTTAGTTGGTAATGCTCTGTAGGCATCGCTATTTTTGGTGGCGTGATAAAGTTTAGTTAAATCTAGACTATAACCAGTGCAGAAAAAATGCTGACGACAATAATAGTTAGCCAGGTTGTACAAGTTTTTTGATTTAAAGGCTAACTCATCACACACCCGCCAATACTGATGTGTTCGGTTAATAATATGTCTCGAGACAAGTCGCATTCACCCACTATAATTCATCTTCAAGTTATTACCTGTTTAATATTACAACACTTTTCTACAAATAGCAACTACTTTATACAATTTTCATTCAACAGTTAATCACCCCTACAACCATTGAGTCTATGGGACAAACCTTGTTCTTACTCCCATTCATTGGTATTATCCCACGTTTTGGGATACTTGGGAATAAATTCCCATAACTTGTTTTCATCTAAAGGCTAAAGCCACTTAGCTTTCAACTGCACGTTTTTTTTGTAAGAGTAAAAAATAACCATAGTTGCACTTTGGTTAAGAGTAGTTATAATACAAAAGAGATTTCTCTATTTCAAAATAATTATGGGCAAATATTTCGATATATGAGGAAAATTACACAAAAATTAATTAGGGAATAAAAAAAATAGAAACCTGGTGATTCAATTGTTTTATTCAGATAATTCCTAAAATATACCTAATTTTAAATAAACAACCAATCCTGCTGAATAATAATTTCATCGCTAAAATTAAGGATAAAATACAGAAAAACTAACCAGCAAAAAAAATTAGAACAGATAATTTCAGAATCAAAATCTGAAGCCTAAGAATAAAAGCTGGTAAGCCTGGGAATAAATATAACACTTATGGAAATACCATTTGACATAACTCTGCTGATCATCCTGACTGTAATCAGTGGTATAGGAGCCCAAGTCCTGGCAGCCTACCTGAAAGTACCTGCGATTGTTTTTTTACTACTGTGTGGTATTTTAGTCGGCAAAGATGTTCTGGGAGTGGTACATCCAAACCTACTAGGAAATGGTCTAGAAGTGGTAGTATCCTTGTTTGTAGCCCTCATTTTATTTGAAGGGGGCTTGAATTTGGAACTTAGAGACTTAGGAAAAGTTTCCGGTAGTATCCGCAACTTAGTAACCATAGGTACACTGGTAACCTTAATTGGTGGTGGCATGGCCGCTCACTGGTTAGGTGAGTTTCCCTGGCCGATTGCATTCCTTTATGCCTCCTTAGTAGTAGTTACAGGGCCAACAGTTGTGGGGCCATTGCTCAAACAGGTTTCAGTAGACCGACAAGTAGCTACGGTGTTGGAAGGAGAAGGAGTTCTCATCGATCCTGTAGGAGCAATTCTGGCCGTATTGGTACTCAACATAGTTATAAATGAAGGTGCTGACCCTCTAGGATTATTTAGGGACCTAGTTGTGCGCTTAGGAATGGGGACTATCATTGGTGCAGCAGGAGGCTGGATTTTAGGATTCACTCTCAAAAGAGCAAAATTTCTGTCTGAAGAATTAGCAAATCTGGTAGTTTTGGCGGCTCTGTGGGGAATGTTTGGTTTAGCAGAGGAAGTCCGCAGTGAATCAGGATTGATGACCACAGTAGTAGCAGGAATTGTCGTTGGGGCAGCCGAAATACCAGAGTTACGATTATTAAGGCGGTTTAAAGGACAACTGACAATGCTGGCCGTTTCAGTATTGTTTATTTTACTAGCAGCAGACCTATCTTTAGCAAGTATTGTTGCTCTAGGTTGGGGAAGTGTGTTGACAGTTTTGAGTTTGATGTTCCTGGTTCGTCCTCTCAACGTCTTAATCTGTACTTGGAATAGTAGGCTTAATTGGCGACAAAAGATGTTTGTCAGTTGGGTTGCTCCTAGAGGAATAGTTTCGGCTTCAGTTTCTTCTTTGTTTGCTATCTTGTTAACTCAGAAAGGTATTAATGGTGGTGACTCTATTAAGGCTTTGGTGTTCTTGACTATTATTATGACGGTATTTAGTCAAGGGTTGACGGCAAGATTCGTGGCCCAATCTTTGGGAATTACTTCTAGTGCGGCCACTGGTGCTGTGATTGTGGGTTCAAATCCTCTGTCCCGATTAATTGGACGTATATTTAAGGATAGGGGTGAATCAGTGGTACTGATAGATACGGATGAGGAAGCTTGTCAGCAGGCAGAAAAGGAAGGTTTACAAGTATATAAAAGTAGTGCTTTTGATACTAATGTTCTAGAAGAAGCGGGTTTAGAATCAGTAGGAACTTTCTTAGCAATGACTAAGAATGAAGAGGTAAATTTAGTTTTGGCTCAAAGAGCAGCAGAAGAATTTAAGCCACCAAGAGTATTAGCTATTTATCCGAAAAGTCCTCAGAATAAAAGTCAAAATGGTAAGGAGAAGGTTCAACAAGCATTTACTTTAGAGTTAAATATCAAAAGTTGGAATAAATATCTCTCTGACAGAGAAGTGAAATTAGGGGAAACAGTGCTTAAGCAATTGGGATTTGAGTTTCAAAAGACTCACCTTAGAGCACTTATTCGAGCAAAGGAGTTAATGCCACTTTTGATTGAAAGGCAAGGAAGTCTTCAAGTATTATCTGCTATGGAAAATTGGCAACCAGGCGATCGGATTATTTATTTGTTACATGACCCTAAACCTAAGCTTCTCAAGCGACTATCTGGTTCTCAACAATCAACTTTAACTATAGAAAAATATCCAACTGTTGAGGAGGTACCTATTCCTTCTTCAATTCTCGAATCTGAACTCTGATAAGTAAGCAAACAGCTATTAGCAGTCAGCTATCAGCAATTAGTTTAGTAGCAGTAGTGCCTAATATTTTAAGGTCAATTGAAGTGAGTTGATGTAACTAAATTTTCAAGTTAAAAATCAGGATGAGCTACTGTCTTAACTCTGAATGCCGAAAGCCATATAATGCCTCCGATAATCGATTTTGTCAGAGCTGTGGAGCTAAGTTACTTTTGGGCGATCGCTACCGTACTATTAAGCCTATTGGTCAAGGTGGCTTTGGCAAAACTTTTCTGGCTGTGGATGAGTATAAACCTTCCCGACCCCGGTGTGTAATTAAACAATTTTTTCCTCAAAATAGTGCTAATGCGGAAAAAGCTGCTGAGTTGTTTGGTCGGGAGGCCGTCAGACTTGATGAGTTGGGTCAACATCCTCAAATCCCAGAATTAATGGCTCATTTTCAACAAGGTGAGCAACAATATCTCATCCAAGAATTTATTGATGGGCAAAATTTAGAGCAGGAATTGGTTGTTAATGGGGTTTTTACTGAAAATCAGATTCAGGAATTACTTTGGGATTTGTTGCCTGTGTTGGAATTTGTCCACGAACGACAGGTGATTCATCGGGATATTAAGCCTGAAAATATTATTCGGCGCAATTCAATTACGCTTCCTGATGGTAGAGGGGAAATTAAAGGCCAGTTGGTGTTGGTGGATTTTGGGGCGAGCAAGGTAATTACAGAATCTTCTTTTGGCCAAACTGGAACGATGATTGGTAGTGCGGGGTATGTTGCTCCGGAACAGTTGGCGGGAAAGGCGGTTCCTGCTAGTGACCTTTATAATTTGGGGGTTACTTGTATATATTTGTTGACTCAAGTGGCGCCTTTTGAGTTGTTTGATGTGGTTGAGGGTAAGTGGGTTTGGCGACAATATTTACAGTCTAATATTAGTGAAGATTTGGGGATAATTATTGATAAGCTTTTGGCTCCGAATATTAATCAAAGGTATCAGTCTGTAGAGGAGGTTTTAAAAGAATTAGAGTCGGTAAAATATCAGAAAAGTTTTGCCTCTTCAAATTTTCAAACAATAGGAAATAATCCTTCTTTGTTAACAAAAGTGCTTGGGGGAATTCCACAAATTATTAAAGGTCGAATTATGCAAGAATTTGGGAAAACTGAGGCAGCGATCGCTTCTTATGACCGTGCTATTGCTATTCGACCAAATAATTATGATGCTTGGTATAAGAAGGCTGAGGTTTGTCATCAGTTGAAGCGTTATGAGGAGGCGATTTTTTGTTATCAAAAAACTGTAAAATTGCAGCCTAATCATTGGCAAGGGTGGCGGAGTTTGGGGGTGTTATTTTATCAATTGCAAAGATATGAAAAGGCTGTGGAAAGTTATTTTAAGTCTTTGGATATTGAGGGGAATCAACCGATGGTTTGGTTATGGTTGAGTTTGGCAATTAAGAAGTCTGGAGATGAGCAAAAAGCACAGATGTGTTTGGAGAAGGCGAGGCAAAGTTTACCGAAAAGTCCGGTGGAAAGAGCAGATATTTTATGGCAAGCTTGGGAGAAATTAATTCGGTAATTTTGGAAGGAAGAGGGAAGAGGGAAGGATTGAAAAAAAATTATAGTAATTCCCATAGTTATGAGGTAGATTTACGATCCCCCTAAATCCCCCTTAGAAAGGGGGACTTTGAAGGCTGCCCCCTTTTTAAGCGGTTCTTTTTAAGCGGTTCCCCCCTTATTAAGGGGGGTTAGGGGGGATCTAAATCGGAAATTGTTAAAGCCATCTTCAAATTCTCCTAATTCTACAGTTGAATTTTCTACTTAAATCACACTCCACTTTACTACTTATACCCCTAATTACAAGAAAAAACCATTGAGCTACGGTTATCCATTACTAGAGAATTAAAAGCTTAAAATCACTGATATTTTTCAATACAAAACTATTATTTTCTTTAACCAAATCTCCTGAACAAGATACGGGTAAACGTTCTTGGTAAGCCTTAATCGCTAAAATATAATCTCGGTCAAATAATTCTGTTTCAATTTTTTTTAGTTTATTAATAACAACCCCCATTAAAGTAATTTCTCCATTCAGCCCATCACCTTGAGGAGATTTAATTTCTACAATTAATCCTTGTACTTCCAGGTTAGGCAAATTAGTAATTAATTTCTGGATAATTTCTAATTGTGACTTTTCCTCTATCTTGGCTAAATTTTCCACAAGCAAATTCATCGTTATTGGAAAATCTGATACCTCTGGATGTAGTGGTAAAACTAAAGTAAAATTAGAACATTCAATAGCATTTTTTACCCAAATAATAGCCTTACTTTCAATTTGCCTTTGCTGATGCCAACCTTGATTTGTTAAATAATTAGCCACAGTTTCAGGTTGTATATTTTTGAGTAAATCAATATCTTTAACAATTAAGTTCATAGCCTTTCACCTCTGAAAATTTTTAGTAGGAGTAAACAGATTATTTCTCGGAATTGAAAAATAAATTACTACAACTATCAACAGCAGATAGCGTTAGCTACATCGCCAATAAAAAGATAGTTATAGTAAGTGTTTGACTATTTTCGGAGATATCTAATAGTGCTTGCGCCTGAAAAATGTGTAGGTCTTAATCAAGTCGTATGTATTTTAGCTCTGTTAGTCTACCACTAGCACGGTCTCCTTTGGCGGAGAAAGCCGACAAAAAAAGCAACAAAGATTAACAGACCAAATTCCAAGGCTGGCTCAAAAACTGGAACTGTGTTGCTAACTTCAACAACACTAATATCATCTACAACAAAACCATGGGAGCCATTTAGCAGATTACCTTGAAATGATAGAGTTGTCGCATCACTATCAGCAGTGAATTGAGCAACATATTCTAAGAATTTCAAGTCAGCACGAGTTGAAGGAACATTGTGTAGGAGTGTATTTGAGAGCAGCAAATTATTTCCTTGAATATTTACGTCTCCCATAGCATAACCTTGTTCATTACCTGGATCGTGAGCATACGAGAAGCTTAATTCGTATTTCTGTGCAACTTGAGTAGTAAAGGTTTGGGAAAGAATTGCATTAGGTCTGAGTTCTACGCTCTGGTCAAACCCGTCTGGGTTATTTGTTCCGGATACTCCACTCCAGAAGCTATTGACCAGATACACAAAATCATGAGAAATTGACCAATCAAATTCATCTGGCACTGTCGCACTATTGTATGTCGTATAGGAGCCAGTATAATCAATTTTCTCAAAATCACCATTCTTAATCAAGTTAGTAGCTAGAGCTTCTTTTCCTGGTAACAGCGTAATTAAAGTAGTTGCCAATAGTGTTGCATATTGTTTTTTGAGGGTAGTCATAAGTTTCATTTTTCCATGATTAAAGAATTGCCCCATTGATGGAATTTAGGGTTTTTTTTTGAAACACACATAACTTGCTTATTCTTTACAAGTAATGGGCCAAGCTTGAGAGGTTTTTTTACTTACCTCTTTATTAGTCTTTAGGTGGAAACTGAAAATTTATGCACTTAACATCACTATTTACTTAACTTACTAATACTCTCCCTTCTCTGCTCCCCACCGTAATAACTAGCAATAATAGCTACCATCAACCACCAAAGCGTATTAATTTGAGGACGATACCAAACCGTATCCACCAAACCATGAGCCATTAACCCTACCATCGCTACCATTGCCCCAATCAACCAATACCCTTGACGATCGCCTGCATCTCGCAAACGTCTTAAATTTAATACACCTTGATTGAAAGTTACCAACAGCAACCACAAAAAAGCAGTAAAACCAATAAAACCAGTTTCCACAATAATTTCTAAAGGTACCGAATAAGCACTCAAAGCACTGTAACGAGGTCTCTGATAAAGAGGATAAATTTTGTTAAACACATCATTTCCCGGCCCAATACCCAAAACCGGGCGATCGCGAATCATATCAAACACAGACATCCAGACATTCATCCGAAAATTATTACTACTATCTTGACGACCTGCAAAAACACTCAAAACACGACTGCGCAAAGGCTCTAATAATACCACCGCCAGAATTAATAACCCTGCCAAACTTCCCACAGCTATTGGCAGCGACCAAGTTTGCCAAAAACTGGGCATATAGATGCTCCACCAATACCACATTAAAATTAACGCAGCAAACATCAAAGCTATAAACCCTATCCAACTACCTCTACTACCTGTATAACGCAAACAAGCGCAATTCACTAGCAACATTGTTACTGCCAGCAACTTTTGTGGCCAAGTACGCCAGGCAAAAATTGCGACAAAACTCAAAGCAATAGCAGGGAGCAAATATCCACCTAATAAATTAGGATTTCCCAAGTAACTATACACGCGAGTAACATTAGCTTGAGTAGAACTAGGGTCATTCCAGGTAGCTAGGGGTTCAACTTGGTCTATCCATTGACGAATACCGTAGAAACTGACTGCCAAAGAAACCAATAAATAGATACTAATTAACCAAGAGCGGAGTTTAGGCGATCGCAATACCATTGCTCCTAAAAAAAATAACAATAGATAAAGAGTTAACTTTACCCATCCACTAAAAGCAGCCGTTCTTGCCGGCGAAGTTGCCATTGCTAATGTGGCAATACCCCAATAAACGAATATCAGTAGATGAATGGGAGTTAAATATTCCTGAGTGTTATCTGAGACGGCAAGTAATACCCAGAACCCTGCACCAGCAAGTAACAAAAAACCAATCAGAGCAGTATTTACAAAAGGAGCCAGACTAAATACAATTGCCAGCAAGACAAAACCCAGAGCTTCTCCCCATTGCATTAACCAACTACCTCGTCGCCAGTTATGGAGGGAACCATTAATTAAACCATAGAGGTAGCTAGCATTTAGCCATGGAGAGTTATAAAAAGAAAGATTAGTTAATGTTAATTTCTGCCAAACTGAGTTCATGTTATTATCAATTGGATAAATAATATTACAAATAGTATAAGCAAGTAAAGAAAGTTATTTTGGAGAAAAATATAGCACTACAAAAATTGGTTAAGATATTTGGTTGTGCAGAGCGTAAAGTGTGGGATTCGCCTGCGTATGGCCCGCATATCTAATCTAAAAGCACTGAGATATAAAGTTTTTAGGATTTTTGTCGGGAAAAAAGTGCAAATTTTTCACCCTTTAAGACCAAAAAGTTAGGACGAAAGACAGACACTTCCCAGAAAGATACAGGTACAATTATTCCTCCTACTTTCGAGCAGACCGGACCACACTTCCCGCACGGACTGCACGGACCACGCTTCCCACACTTCCCACACTTGCCACACTTCCTTGACGCACTACCAGATATTTTTCAATCCTGTTCGCGGAGTGTTTCGGCACCGAAAACCCTTTTACCGAATAATTAAGCTTTAAAGCCTCTCCTTTATTTAAAGGAGAAAAAATTTTCCTTAAGCTTCAATCCTCTCCTTGAAAAGAAGAGTTCAATAATTGATAATTGATAATTGATAATTACCGAAAAATTGGGTTTAAAGCCTCCCCCTTTTAGGGGGATGAAAAAATATTCAATGAGCGTATTTTCGTTTGATCCGGCTTTAGCGGTCGGTACTGATAACTGATAACTGATAACTGAAATGACCTCTCCCTAAAAGAAAGAGGATTGAATAAAAGGAAAAAATTTATTTTTTTCCCCTTGAAAGGGTCAGCTTTAAACCTGAATTATTTAATTGTTTAATTATTTAATTATTAATTATTAATTATTAATTATTAATTATTGAAAGTTCCCTAATTAGAAAGTGGCAGAGTTAAAACATATCGATAGCCTAATTCTATAGAACCTTGAACCCAGAAAGAGCCACCATTTTCTTCTACTAACTGACAACTTAATAGTAATGCTAATAGATCGCGGGTAGGGTTAGCTGCAAGATTTTCTCCTTCTGTTGAGGTTTGATCGAAAACTATTGTTGTTAGTTCATCAAATGTTAGCTGTAATCTATTTAGCATTAAGCTAGACTGATTATCCTGGTTTTCCATCTCTGATAACTTGTGAGAATATAGTTGAGCATGAGGAAGATTATCTCCAAGAATAGGATGAGAAACCCACAGTGCAATCTTAAACTCTTCCTGCTTTTCAGACAAATGAATTTTGACGACACTCCCTGAACCTGTACATTTAATTACACTATAAATTAAGTTGTATAATGTTTGTTCTAAAATTGTTTTATCAAAAAAACAAACCCGGTCGCTAGTTCCAGCTAATAATTGAACTTTGATCTGCTGATGAACTGTTTCTGGTTCTAGGTCTCTTACTATTTGCTGACAGATATTTTTCACATCAACAGGAGTTTTTTCTGAAGTTTGGCCATACTCATATAGTTTTGTTAAACCAATAATTTCTTCAACTAGCAATCGTAAATATCGACTTCTCTCATTAATAATTTCTACATATTTTCTCTGTTTATCAGTTAGAGAACCATAGATTTCTTGGTTGAGAACACTTGCCATCCCCGTCACAGAAGTTAAGGGAGTTAACATTTCTTGGCTCAAAAGACTTAGTAGCTTATTTTTAATTAAATTAGAGGATTTAGTAATAGATTCTTTAGTCATTACAAAAAATTAGGTGGGAGATAGTTTTCTCAAATTTTATCGCAGAAGGAAGAAGGCAGCTATTGCCGCTACCCGGAAGTTAAAAGTCGTAGGGGCGTTAACGTAGTTGTGCGTAGCAAATGCCATTAGACATCTCCTCCATGCATAGGCAACAGGCAACCCACCCGCGGACCCCGACCGTGGAGGGGAATAATTGATAATTTATGGATAAGAATTGATTTGATTTTTGATTTTCACGCCTATGTCTATTCGCCCGTACAAAAGTATTGATTTGTAATTGTTTTAGGATTTTCAGGACTTATGCAAATTAACCTTTAAGAAACCATATGTAGGGGTAAATTGCATTCCTACTCACTATATTTATGTCCATGCGTAAGTCCTGATTTTGTAACTACTCAGTTATTTCCGCCATCCTGCACTATGCTGTTTGCGTAGCATGAACTAGGAAAGGCAGAAAAAAAAATCTGGCCTTGTCTGAATTTTAAGCTTTTGATATAGCACTACGCAAATAGGTAGGCAAAATTGTTTTTAGCATAATTGTCGAGAAGCCCTACTTCATAATCTGCGTTCCGGAGCGTGGGATGAATCGACGGTAAATTAATGGGACTCAACGTCCTATTAATTTACAAATTTTCTGTTATAATGGCCCCTAGCTGGTTTGAGTTAACAACCGCCAGTGATGAACCATGAAAATTTAATCAGATATGGGGTTGCGATCCTAAATTCCTAGCAAGCCGTGGGAAAACGTAAAATCTTATTGCGGCACTGGGTGAGTAGTTTTTTAACTTGCAAAAAGGGCGACGGAGCCCATACGTCCTTAAAGCACGCGCTTGTCCTATGCAATGGGAAGACGATGAAGCGAGAGAGCTTACCGATAAATTGTGGTTTAAAGCCTCCCCTTTTAAGAGGAAAAAAGAAAAAACTTTTCATGATTAATCAATCCTATCCGTTTTCAAGGAGAGGTCATTTCAGTTATCAGTTATCAGTTATCAGTTATCAGTACCGACCGCTAAAGCCGGATCAAACGAAAATACGCTCATTGAATATTTTTTC
>JAXHSW010000263.1:0-10268 GCA_034190295.1 Cyanobacteriota bacterium
TTTGAAAAAAAGGAGGTGGTATTTCTCCTTGGCTTTTCTCTACCATTTCGCTATATATACTGTGGCACTATAGTTTTTTTTTGACTATATATAGAGTTTTTGCCTAAACCATTTGAAAAAAGGAGGTGGTATTTCTCCTTGGCTTTTCTGTGGCAAATCGCTATATATACTGTGGCACTATAGTTTTTTGACTATATATAGAGTTTTTCCTCAGTCATTTGAAAAAAGGAGGTGGTATTTCAGCACAAAAACAAGTCTAGGATATTGGCAGTTTATAATTGACTACTCCCCGGAGGTCAGTCACGGGGATTCTAAGTAGATACTACGCAACAGCGATTTATCCGTGTTGCTTCGTTTCTTCTTAGCTGACCAAAGATACACTCTTTGGGGACAATTTCCGTCTTGCCCCTACACAGTCGGCTTAAGTCTAAACTTAGCTTTCTGCTTACTTTTGTGATTATATTTGCAGCCCCATTACAGTCTGCATTAATTAACCAATTATTACTACTTCGCTTGCAACCACGCTTTATTCTTTTTCCTGACGGTTTCCAATCATCGGGTTTTTCACCATAATTAGGTAGATCGTCACCATCTAAAAATGAAGCTATACTTGTATAACTTTCCTCAGTTTCTATAAATATTATTCCATATTCATCACACAACTGAGCTATTCTTTCTTTGAGTCTAGCAGTAGGAATTGGTACAAACTCTGAATTACTTTTTTTTCCTAATTCTATTTGATTTTTCTGACCTTTATTCCAACCAAATACAATTGTACCAATATGATTTTTGCGCGCAATGATTAATTACTATTCTGGCTGCTTTATTTATACCCAAATCGAATTTGGCGGTTACGTTTTTCTGTAATGGCAGCTAGTTTATTTGACCAAAATCCTTGAGGTTGATTTTCTTTAATAGTTGATACTTGTTTATTGTACCAACGATTCATTGATAAGAGAAGTTTACCATCTACAACCCGCGCTTGTACCGACATTAGATACACAGGTCTTTTCAGTTATCAGTTATCAGTTATCAGTACCTGTTAGCTCCTCATGACAAAGGTCAAGTAAAGTGAATTGAAATATTGAACTTGATTTTTTTTCATCCCCTTGAAATGGGAGGCTATTGACCTGATTTTTTGGTCAACCAATTATTGACACCATGGTCAATTCCTAATACATTGTCTTGATTTAATAGAGGTTTAACTACTTCTTCTTTTTTATAGACAAATTCCCAATAAAAGCATCTATTTCTCGGTAATATTCTCAGTTCTTTGAGAGTAGGAAATGCTAGATTACTAGGCATTGGAATTAAAAAGCTATCTATTCCAAACCAGCGCTTACAAGTATTACCAAGCGGAACTCTAAGCGTGATTACCTTTAAGTTTTAATGCTTGAGAAGGATAACTAACTGTAGCCATTCCTGCTTTTTTTCTGTAGTTAGGAATCCTTGGTCTGTCTGAGATTTTTCCTTCACTATAGGCAATAATTTGACCATAATAAGAGCGAAATGATTCAGCCACAGTTCTCAGTATTTGTTGTGCTGCTTGTGAATATAAAACTTTATAGTGATAGTTGTGTTTATAGACTAATTCCTGCGTCATACTTACCCAGAGTTTTGTGAGACTTAAAATACAATTGTCTGGCATAATATATTCCCATGTTAGTTAGCTTGTGAGACTGTTCGCACAAGAATTTTAAGATAGCAATTAATTCGGGATTTTTACCTACTAAAACTTGCTGACAAGAGTACATTTGAAACGGGCAGACCGAAAACTTATTATCGATCATAGTAACAGAGGAAAACTTTAGTTGTCTAGTCCAAACGACTCCCTTGTTTTCATCCCCTCGGTTCAAACACGGGGCCTTCAACGTGGCTTTTCGGTCAAATAGAATACATCGGATTAAAATCCGACGAGTTGCCTTTCATCCATCGCTTAAAAGACGATGGCTTTCATGCTCCCGTGTTATTTAGGTAATGGGCAATTGTTTCTATTTTTCACTTACCTGTATTTATAGGTCTGAAATTTTTCCTTCATCTTGACTCTTGTGTATTACATCCTTTTTCTACTTAACTAATGACAGATTTTGAGTGATTCAGAAGGTATAAAAAAATTTATTCCTGCTGTATTAAATTAAATTTTTTTTATTTCTGTTAAGTATAGTATACAAAACTACAAATTTCAAAAATAAATTTTAAAGAAATATTAAAGTCAACAGTATCAGAATTTACGCATTTTTCCAACAAAAACACTATATATACCATAGTGCTATAGTTTTTATCTGCCATAAGTAGTGCCTTGGCGTAATTCCTGACTATAAAAGTTCCTGTAAACAATCCTTCAAAGCAAATATAACTTGTTCTTGTTGTGGAGTAGAAAGTTCAGGAAACATAGGCAAGGACAAAACTTGATGACAAAATTGTTCTACCACTGGCAATTGACGGAATGCCAAAAATTTGTAAACTGGCTGTAAATGTAAAGGAGTAGGATAATAGACCGTTGAACCTATTCCCTTTTTTTGTAACTGAATGCGAATCAAATCCCGTAGAGAATTAGAAAAACGAGACTTTGCTGTAGCTTCTAAATCTTGACTTTTGAGCCTAATCGTGTATTGATTCCAAACACATCTACTACCAGCCAATTCTTGAGGAGGAACCACAGCATTTATTCCACTCATAAATTCAAAGTAACGATCTGCTAAATCGCGACGTTGCTCGTTCCAACTATCTAGATAACGCAACTTAACTTGTAGAATTGCAGCTTGTATGGTATCCATGCGACTATTAATACCAATATGTTCATAAAAATATTTAGCAGACTGTCCATGATTTTTGAGCATCCGTACTTGAGAGGCGATCGCCGAGTTATTAGTAGTTAAAGCACCTCCATCTCCAAAAGCTCCCAAATTTTTAGTAGGAAAAAAACTAAAACAACCGATATCACCAAAACTTCCTACTTTTTTTCCTGACCATTCAGCCCCTGTAGCTTGGGCACAGTCTTCTATAACTATTAAATTATGGGAACGAGCGATCGCCATTAACTGGGTCATATCTACTGGTTGACCAAATAAATGTACTGGCAAAATAGCTTTTGTTTTTTCAGTTATTGCTGATGGGAGTTGTTCAATATCTAGGTTAAAAGTTTGGGGGTCAATATCGACAAAAACGGGTGTTGCTCCGACAGCACTTATTACTTCAGCAGTAGCGAAAAAAGTGAAAGGAGTAGTAATCACCTCATCACCAGGCCCAATATTTACAGCTCGTAAAGCCAGAAATAGAGCATCAGTGCCAGAATTACAGGATACACAATCAGATACATCTATATAGTTAGCAAATTGTTGTTCAAACTCATCAACAATAGAGCCACCAATATAGCGACCAGAGCTGAGTACCTCTTGGACTCTGGTGTTTATTTCTTCACAGATTGATTTATACTGTTGTGTTAAATCTAAAGGTGGAATATTAGTCATATTCAGAGTGGGAAATTCAAAAATAAAAGGCTAGTAAAATTTATTGATTATGATAGACTGACCCAGAAAATTGAGCTAGTATTCATGGGTCTTGATTAACTTTACATATAGCTAAAATATAAATATTTCTCAGTATCAACCTAATCGTAGTTTTATCTAAGTTGATGAGTTTAGGTCATAATATTATTCTGTTTTACTTTGGTACGTTTACATTTATAATAAGCTATAGAAATTATTGGCAAGCTAAGTAAATTATTACCTGGCCTAATAATAATCATAATTGTCCATCATTAACTAAGAAATAGTAGTAGGAGGATAGAATGTCAAAATACTCTGTGATTACCGTTGATAACAAAGAAACTGGAAAAAAAGAGAATGTGTTTTGGAAAGAAGAAAAATATTACTATGGTGAGAAGTTAGTTGAGAGTATACAAAAAAGATGTGCCGATCACTTTGGTGGCTTAGTTTGGGAAGTTCTACCTGATACTCATAAGTCAGGTCTTGACGATCCTCCTGCCCCTGCTGTAGATTATGATGATATGAGTGAGGCTATTAACTAATATTAAAGTTAATCCCAGAATATTCATATCAGTCATTTGAATTAGCTATCCTCAGCTAAGTCTTCTAGAAATTATTCTTTTAGAAGAATATACATTAATATAAATTGGTTATACCTCACCAGAAAGCATAATGTTTTTGGTGAGGTTTATTATGATTTTTATTAACGAATATAGAATTCAAGTTTAATTATTGCTCTACCGCTCGACTCTCAAAGCACTTTTCAACAATTAATAATGAATAATGAATAATGAATAATTAATTATTAACAATTACCTCTCCTGGAAAACGGATAGGATTGACTAATCATGAAAATTTTTATTTATTATCCCCTTAAAAGGGGAGGCTTTAAACCACAATTTTTCGGTAAATAAAGGTTTTAGTCTTTCTTTTTAGAATCGAAAAAAGTGCGCCTGTTTCAACTCACTTACCCTCAAAGAGTGAGAATTTTGGGGTAAGGGAGGCAGAAAAATCACTCTAACAATTATTCCTCCTACTTTCTCTGTCTTCCCACACTTCCCACACTTCCCACACTCCCCACTCTTTGCTTTTTTCAGCGAACCCTAAGTAACGAATATGATTCAATTAACAATTACAGATATGGCTATGTCTTTAGGACTTATTGCTATAGCTATTGGTCTGTCATCTTGGCAAAAATTAGGATTAGAATGGCAACTATTAATAGCCACAATTCGTACTATTGTACAGTTAATATTTGTTGGCTATGTATTAGAAATAGTATTCGATTATAAACAACCTTGGTTGGCGATCGCTATGATTACTATTATGTTAACAATTGCTTCTATTGTTGCTAAAAATAGAATTAGTAAAAAAATACCTCGATTATTACCTTTAGTTTGGGGTTCGATTTTAACCAGTACAGTTTTAAGTATCAGTTATACAAATTTATTAGTTATTCAACCTAATACTTGGTATGAACCTCAATATTTAATTCCCTTAGTAGGAATAGTATTAGGAAATGCCATGAATACAGCAGCGATCGCTGGAGAAAGACTTGTCAGTACAATTAATTCTAGTCCAGTAGAAATTGAAACTTATTTAAGTTTAGGAGCTACTTCTCAACAGGCAGTTGCTAAGTATAGAAAAGATGCTGTTCGTGCTGCATTAATACCGACTTTAAATTTAATGATGGTAGTTGGAATAGTGACGCTTCCTGGTATTGTTACTGGTCAGTTATTAAGTGGTGTTAATCCTTTAGATGCTGTAGCATATCAAATATTAATTATATTTCTTTTGGCTTTTGCAAATTTGATTACAAGTTTATTAGTTACTTATGGTTTATGTAGGCAATTTTTTAATCAAGATGCTCAACTTCAAAATTTATAATAAAGAAGGAAGAGGGAAGAGGGAAGAGGGAAGAAGGAATAAAAAAGAAGGAAAGTACATGAATCTTTGGTATGAACCTCAATATTTAATTCCCTTAGTAGGAATAGTATTAGGAAATGCCATGAATACAGCAGCGATCGCTGGAGAAAGACTTGTCAGTACAATTAATTCTAGTCCAGTAGAAATTGAAACTTATTTAAGTTTAGGAGCTACTTCTCAACAGGCAGTTGCTAAGTATAGAAAAGATGCTGTTCGTGCTGCATTAATACCGACTTTAAATTTAATGATGGTAGTTGGAATAGTGACGCTTCCTGGTATTGTTACTGGTCAGTTATTAAGTGGTGTTAATCCTTTAGATGCTGTAGCATATCAAATATTAATTATATTTCTTTTGGCTTTTGCAAATTTGATTACAAGTTTATTAGTTACTTATGGTTTATGTCGGCAATTTTTTAATCAAGATGCTCAACTTCAAAATTTATAAGAAAGAAGGAAGAGGGAAGAGCGAAGAGGGAAGAAGGAATAAAAAAGAAGGAAAGTACATGAATCTATAGAGCGATATTTTCTGAGTTTTGATATTATATAAACCGGAATATATGTAAACAAAACGACTTGAAATTATTGAAAAAATGTATTTTTTAATGCACTTTTTATCCAGAAGAAGCCGTTCCAAGACTTACATATAACTTGGCTTACATAGTCAATTTCTTGGCCAATAAAGATGTATATAAGTACCTAAACAAAATTATTTACCCATTCTAATTTTCTGAAATATTTAGCAGGCAAAAAAGTAATTAACTCTGTGTGCCTGCTTAAAGCATATCTACTAAAAAAAATTTAATGTAGAAGTATTTATTGAAGTTAGTACAACTTAAAATTAATCAATGACAAGATTTATCCATGACCAATTTGCCAAACAGTATTTAACAGAATTATTATCTAATAGAGGTCATTTCAGTTATCAGTACTTCTGCCTGTTTGCGCAGCATGACAAAGGTCAAGTAAAGTGAATTGAAATATTGAACTTTATTTTTTTTTCTTCCTCTTTAAAGGGGAGGCTTGAGACCTTATTTTTTGGTCAGGTAGAAACAAGTAAAGATATATTTGGATAAATCAGACAAGCTGACGTTTATTTTATCCCTTATGCTCAGACTCCTGAGAATTTATTAAACTTAGGTCTACTGGAAAAAATTGCTGCCAATGTCTGTATTATCGAACCATTTCGTAATTCAGTTACTCCTAGAGAAATTCGTAATTTTTTGGGAAAATAATTTGATATTTGTGCAGGTTTAGAAAGAGAAATTAATCGAAAAAATCAGAAAACTACTGAAACAGATTTATCTCTATTATGGATAATTACACCAACTATTTTACAGACAATAATTTCGGGAGTTAATGCTGTGAATGATGTAGATTGTAGTTCTCCTGGTATTTACACCCTAGGAAAGATTTTGAGAACCAAAATAATAGTAGTTCATCAATTACAAAAAAGTGGGGAAACTTTGTGGTTGAGAATTTTAGGTATAGGAAAAGTGCAAAAAGAAGCCATTGAGGAATTAAGAAATCTATCTGTTGAAAATCCATTACGTTTCAATGTATTAGAATTAGTTTATAACTTGCTGACAATGTTGGAACTAAATCGAGGTCTAGAACCAGAGGATAGGGAGTTGATTATGGAATGATCGCCACTTTATTTAGAACGTTTAGAGAATGCTACTCAAAAAGGAAGGCAAGAAGTTCAAGAATTTAGAATTCAGAATTTAGAATTCAGAATTACCTCTCCTTTAAAACGGATAGGATTGACTAATCATGAAAATTTTTTCTTGTTTCTCCTTGCTTATGAGAGGCTTTAAACCTTAATTATTCGGTAAGTTTTAAATGTATTTGAAGAATTTAACGGTCAATTTAAAAGCATATTAGTTTACTTAATAACTTCTAGAAAATACTATCTAAAATAAAACATAATAATGGAACAATTTACTGTAAAAATACATAATACATTCAGAGCGTAGCGACGACAATTAAGCAATAATAAATTTTTTTCGCAAAATGACAGAAGTGGATTAACATCATGCTTTAGATAGTCTAGTTAATTTAAGGAAAGCTTGATGGCTGAAACTGTTACCTTTGAAACAATCTTTTTTGAAAATTTTGAGTCAAACTTATCTCGTTGGACTGGAAAATTTGGAGGTTCTTTTACAGGATTTATTACTAATGACCCACTACAAAATGACCGAGTTCTTTCATTTAGTACTTTAGAAGGTGGAGGAGATATTTTCACACAAGACTCCTTTAAGGTTTTATTTAGTAATAGTAATGTTGGGATATATCGTTTATCTTTTGACTATTTAGGTTTAGAATTACCAGGGAGTGTAGTAGGTAATTTGGGTGGATATGTAGGGTATGGAAATGACCTGGCAAATGCAGATATATGGGTTGCTGGAACAATTCGAGATACGAATCTCCTAGCTGAAGATTTCAAAGATTTACAGGATACTGGAAGATGGGAATCTGTTGAAATTATACTAACAACCAATGAAGAAATTCACCTTACATTTGAAGACTGGTCAGGTTCAGATGGAGTAACTGGGGATGTTTTTTTTGATAATATTCGTTTAGAAGCGTTAGTAGAAAATTCAGAAAATTTACTTCAAGGTAGTTCGGGAAATGACAAACTTTCAGGAACTAACCAAAATGAAATTATTGCGGGTGGAGGAGGCAAAGATACTCTCAATGGTGGAGGTGGGAATGATGAAATTAATGGCGGTTCAGGAAACGATAGAATCAACGGTGGTGCTGGGAGAGATTTATTAATAGGTGAAGGTGGGAATGATAATATTAATGGTGGGAATGGAAATGATTTTCTAATTGGTGGAACTGGTAAAGATAGACTTAATGGTGGAAAAGGCAACGATAATTTAGATGGTGGAAAAGGTAACGATAATTTAATTGGTGGTCGGGGAAAAGATAAATTTATTTATGAAACAGACAGACGTTTTCGTCAGAATGATGTAGGAATAGATACTATCGTAGATTTTGTATTAGGTCAGGACAAAATTGTTCTAGATAAAACCACTTTTACCAGTTTAAATAGTCGTATCGGTAGAGGTTTTAATGTGGCAAGAGAGTTTGCAGTTGTTGATAGTAGGGATGCAGTTGCTAGAAGTCGCGCAGAAATTGTTTATGATTTTTCTAGTGGAGATTTATATTACAATCCCAATGGTAGAGCTAATGGTTTTGGCAACGGTGGAAAGTTTGCTACTTTGACAGATATTCCACTACTTAGAGCTAGAGATTTTATGATTCAGTCGTAGGTTATATCACTGGTAGAAAAGTTTTTTTTCTGATTTTTGTAAGTAAGTTCCTATGCAAAATTAATTACACATCCTAATTGACTCCCTGTTTACTATTCCCTGTTCTCTATCTCAACTAGGAAATTCCTAAAAGCACGACTACTTAATATAAATTTTGCTAAAGCTGAATAGTATTTCTGGTAATAAAGTGAAGAGTTAATTTAATTTTCCTTATTTCTCTAATACCATGCATGAAAAAAGAATGTTACGAATAATAAGCACCATCGCACATACTTTATCTGAAAGTCTAATGGTATTTTTTATTTCTGACAGACGAAAGTTAAATCTGAGCGAATATTTTCATACTTACCGATAAAATAAACTGCTACTGTATCGTTGATTGTGTAAATATTCCAATTGTTTTTTGATGAATTAGGATAGTTATTTTTCAGCCAGTCGTTAAATGTAATAGATTTGTTTCGACAGCTAAAATAATACCAAGATATAGCTCTATCAAAAGGATTTCTTTCAAAACAAAACTTATAGTAGTTGTTCCAAATAGAAGGTTCTATTATATTTCTAACTTCTTGAGCAGTAATGTGATTAAAATATTTTTTATATACATTTCTCTGAGTATCAAAATCTAAATAATTTTGCGGTCTTTTTCCAAGAATTTTTCTAATAGCTTCATCTTCCAAAGAAAAAAGAGAAAATTAGAAAAGTTGTCCAATTGAGCGATCGCCCTCTAAAATACAAAACCCTATTCCTACTTTCAAAAAGTCTCAGTTTTCTGATATTTAAGAATTTTCTCTTAACTAAATTCTCACTGTAAAAGTATGATGTTAATTACCAACATTCTCCTACTCCCTCACTCCCTCACTCCCCTACTTCAACTTGAGCGATCGCCCTCTAAAATACAAAACCCTATTCCTACTTTCAAAAAGTCTCAGTTTTCTGATATTTAAGAATTTTCTCTTAACTAAATTCTCGGCGTTGCTAAGTGGTAATGATTTTTAGATTTAGTATCAACCCAAAATATAAGTTTTTCCTTGGTTGAATAAAAAGTCATGCGTAGGGGCGAACGAATCCCAATGATAATAGTCTATCAGGATTTTTTCGGGGATGCAAGAGGAAATACCTTGCCGTTTTTTTGGAGCTTCACAGGATGCAGATCGATCGTACCTGTATCCGCGACCAAATCCAAGTCTTGCTGATGAGGTGAAAATTTTTCTTGTCTCCACTACTTTATTGAAGTGCTTCACAGGATGATAATTTTTCTGGTGTTTTGATGGTGTGAGTATCCCTTCTATATCTATTCAGTGGGGAAATGCTGTTGTGGCGTTGAATAAAAAGTCATGCGTAGGGGCGAACGACACCCAATGATAATAGTCTATCAGGATTTTTTCGGGGATGCAAGAGGAAATACCTTGCCGTTTTTTGGAGCTTCACAGGATGCAGATTAATCATCCGTGTATCCGCGACCAAATCCAAGTCTTGCTGATGGGGTCATTTCAGTTATCAGTTATCAGTTATCAGTTATCAGTACCTGTTTGCGCAGCATGACAAAGGTCAAGTAAAGTGAATTGAAATATTGAACTTG
>JAXHSW010000264.1:0-10232 GCA_034190295.1 Cyanobacteriota bacterium
CCTGTCTTCCCCTCCAGGGAGGGGTTAGGGGTGGGTTGTCTCCTGTCTTCCCCTCCAGGGAGGGGTTAGGGGTGGGTTGTCTCCTGTCTTCCCCTCCAGGGAGGGGTTAGGGGTGGGTTGTTTCCTGTCTTCCCCTCCAGGGAGGGGTTAGGGGTGGGTTGTCTCCTGTCTTCCCCTCCAGGGAGGGGTTAGGGGTGGGTTGTCTCCTGTCTCCTACCCTCACCCATAAGACTTTTGAGAGCATTCCCTATTTAGTATTAAAACTCAGACAACACAATATTTTTCCTTCTTCCTCCTTCCTTCTTCTTCCTTCTTCCTTCTGGCAAAACAGTCAAAATGGACCTCTCGATGTTAAACTAAGATATTGAGCAAATCATACATACGACTGAATGAGCAAGAATTCAACTGTTGACACAAAAGAGCAAATTCTCAATGCTGCCGAGAAACTATTTGCTTCTCTCGGCTTTGCTGGAACTTCTCTAAGGGCCATAATTCGAGAGGCAGACGTAAATTTGGCTGCCGTCCATTACCATTTTGGTTCAAAAGAAGAATTATTTATCGCAGTAATAAGAAGAGTAGCGCAACCTATTGTTGAAGAACAACTACGACAACTGGCAATTCTGGAAGACTCAGAAGACCTTCCTTCAGTTCCTGAAATTGTAGCAGCTTTAATAACGCCACCCCTACAAATGATTCAGGAGCGTTCGGAAGAATGTTGGATTCACGCACAGTTTATGGGTCGTTGTCGCACGGAACCCTATCCAGTTCAGAGGTTAGCGGAAGCAGAATTTAGTAGAAGTCAACAAAAATTTCTAGAGGCAATGAGGAAAGTATTACCTAAGCAGTCTCCTACAGAATTGAAATGGAAACTTGATTTAGTAATTGCGATGTTGATCCGAGTTCTCAATCAAATTGAATCACTGGAGTCTCTGAGTGACAAAAGTTATATTGAAGATATTGACAATATTGTACAGCGCCTTGTGACTTTTATCACTTCTGGAATTAGTGCTTAGGCAGTCTTTAATAATTAATAATTAATAATTAATAAATGAATTCAAGATCGAACATTAGACATCTCCAGAAAATAAATCAACCTTTTAATTAGACTGGTTAAGGAAATAAAAATTCACCATAAAAAATCATTTTTAGTACTTTTTTCGTGAAAATATCTCGCCTCTTGCTTTCCGGAGCTGTTGCCTGTTGCCTACTCCTGCCAAAAATCTATATATTTTTTACCAAAAAATGAGGTCTAAAGCCTCCCCTTTTAAGGGGATGAAAAAATATTCAGTTCAGTATTTCAAGCCTTATGCTTTAGTGGTCGGTACTGATAACTGATAACTGTTAACGCAGTTCCTCCGGAGGAGGCTAACTGATAACTGAAATGACGCCTAGGTCTATTGGATAGGAGCGAAAATTTGGGATATTTCTTCAATATTGAGAGCAGAATATTTTTATGATACTTAATCATCCGGACATGGTATAAAATCAACTTCAGGATACAATAATTATTGTATTATTACAGTTTAAATGAAATGAGCGAACGGTTTACTTTAATATTCGATGTTGACGGAACCTTGGCAAATACAGAGGGAGATGGCCATAGAGTTGCTTTTAATCAGGCTTTTGCTGAAGCTGGGTTAGACTGGGAATGGTCAGCTTCTTTTTACGGAGAATTGCTGGAGGTTTCAGGCGGCAAAGAACGTATCGACTTTTATATTAGTCAGTATCAACCTGAGTTGAACTTATCTATTCCACTCCAGGAATTTATTGAGAATTTGCACGCCACGAAAATTAAATATTATCAAAATTTATTAGCAAAAGGGACTATTCCGTTGCGCTTGGGTATAAAAAGATTATTAGCAGAGGCACGAAATAATAAAATACGGTTAGCGATCGCTACTACTAGCACCTTAGAAAATGTAACTGCATTATTAGAAAATACTTTGGGTAAGGAAAGTTTATCGTGGTTTGAAATAATTGCAGCAGGAGACATGGTTCCAGAAAAAAAACCTGCACCAGATATTTATTATTATGTGTTAGAAAAAATGAATCTTCAACCAGATAATTGTATAGTATTTGAAGATTCAGATAATGGTTTAGAAGCTGCTTTAGCTGCAGGGTTAAAAACAATTGTTACAGTTAATGATTATACGCGAAATCAAGATTTTACTGGTGCAACTTTAGTTTTAAATCATTTAGGAGAACCAGATAAACCTTTTACTGTTATAGCTGGAGATGCTAAAGGTAAAACTTATGTAGATATGAATTTAATAGACGATATTATCAACTTTAGGTAAGGAAGGAAGAAGGAAGAGGGAAGAAGGAAGAAGGCTTAAATTTCCTTGTAAATATTCACAGTAACTTTTATACAAGCGATAAAATGCGGACATAATATTACAGCATATTCCATGTGGAATGGGCATCTTGGTGGAATGGGCATCTTGCCCGTTCGATATGAGATACATTCATCGCGGGCAAGATCCCCGCACTACAAAAATTTAGCACTACCCGTTCGGCATGAGATAAATTCATCGCGGGCAAGATGCTCGCACTACAAAAATTTAGCACTACCCGTTCGGCATGAGATAAATTCATCGCGGGCAAGATGCCCGCACTACAAAAATTTAGCACTACCCGTTCGGCATGAGATAAATTCATCGCGGGCAAGATGCCCGCACTACAAAAATTCAATTGTCAGATATTACTTTTGACTTTTGACTTCTAACTTGCCCGTAGCACTATAGTCTGGGGATATTGTGCTAAGAGACTCAAAAGTTTTAGCGATCGCCTCCAGTAACCCCCAAGAGTCTGTATAAGAAACTCCTGCTTCTATTTCTGCTTGTCTATCTATGTGGGCGTTAACCCAATCATTGCCTGGCCGTTTATGATGATAATCATGAACTGGACTGTCTCCAGTAAGAATCAAAAGACGTACAGGGAGATGATAGAAAAACACTCTCATCCACCAACGAGTTAACCCTAAAACCTTTACCAAAATTGAATCAGAATAGTTAAAGACAGGGGGTTCTTCGCCACAGAAAATTGCAGAAGTTATTTCTTCTGGGGTATTTCCGAACTTATGTTCTACACATTGGCGCAATAGACTACTTACCTCAAAAAAGACACTCAGAGGTAAAACCCATATCCAGAAAAACACTTGCCAAGAATGAGTTATCTCCACACCACATAAGATGGATAACCAAAAAGCTAACGAAATTAAGTTATGAGTGGGATAAGGGGAGCAAAAAGCTGATTTTATCCTTGAGTAAAGTTGACGGCAATGAAAGGTAGGCGAAAAAACAGTTTTAAAGAGATGCTTCCATGCCTCATCTACTTTCATTCCTAAGCGAAAACCAACATTAAGGAAGAGAAAGTTGTAAGTCTCATCACCGGGAGTCAGGATATGGTTGGAATGGTGAACTTTTGTATGATTTTTCTGGTATTCTCTGAAAGGCAAAGTGAGAGTCAAAATGGAAATAAATTCTCCCAGAGTATTATTCCAGAAGCGATGAGAAAATACAGCATTATGACTGCAAGCGTGTTCAATAGTTAGACGCAGTGTACGGGTTGAGGACAATACGCAAACCCAGCTAATAGGAACAGCAGTTAAATTAACGCAATCTCTTGTAAATGCGGAATAACCAACAACAACACCGAAAATTAGGATAAAGAATGTAGATACTAAGTCTTCACCTACAGTTTTCCGTCGTACAGTTTCTCCAAAACAGGGTTTTCCTATTAACCAAGTAAAGAAAAACCGAAATTCAGGCCGAATCATTCGATCGATTCGGTTACGAGTATCCGAATGCAAGTTATTTTGTGGTAACATAAATTTTGGTTTAAATATTTAATGCGGTGGTATTACTACCGCTTTTTTTTATTTATAAGAGTTATTTAGGAAAGAATCACCCAACAAAAATTGTTTTGCTCTAACAACATTTGTTGGTTTTCAACCAGATAAATATGCTTTATCTTACTTAAATGATTTACATACTAAATTCTGAGATGGAGGAGAATAGTATGGCTAAAAAAACTGAAGAATCCAAAACTATTAAGTGCCTATATATTAACTGTACGGAAAGAATAGCTATCTTAAAAATTGACTTCATGGGGCAGTGGCTTGAGCGTGTTGTTGAAGCCGGAAAAGAATATCTATTTGAAACCCATGAAGATGCTTATCTAGAGATTTATACTTCTGAAATTGCTACAATGATTTTGTCTGATAGGATAGCTTGTAGTCAGCTTGTTTTGTCAAAATATACTGCGGAAATAGGACAGTGTTAAATTAGGTAAATATATGTATATTTATCTAATGGGGGTTTTGTACAACAATTGTTGCTTTTCTTTTTGGGAGATAATGCTACAATATTTTTCAAATGGCATAATTAGCTTATTCCCTAAGTTTACTGTTTTAAATGGGAGGAAATTCTGCAATTGAGAAAAAGTAATATGGTAATAAAAATATGTTATTTTCAACGTTACGCTACCAAAACTCTGACATCAAGTGAGGTTATATGTCCCGAAAAGAATTTAATCCCCTCTTCTCAATTGATGAAGTTAAACAACTGGCAAGTCATCAAAATGTCAACGTTTCAGAAGTTGATAATTTATTAGATGAAATGGAGAAAATTTTTAAATTTTCTTTTTCTGAAAAGTCTAAAATGATGATTTACTTAGCAATGACAGGTTTGTTTACAGAAATATATGTGGCTAAAATAACTCAACACAATCCTCGACATATCAGATCGGATTTCAGCAAACAAGTAAGCGAACATTTCAAAAATTACTACTTTGATATTCAATTAGATAAGAAAGTTTTCAGTATCGCTTCTTTAAGAAGAACTCTTTTTTCCTTACACCCAAAATGTTTTTATCAGAATAATGACGATGATTTAATTAACATTTTATCCAACCGTTTAAAAGAAAATTCAGAAGTTGAAAAAGGTTCAAAAGTTGAGGGAAATATTCATGATGATAGTGACTGCACCCACTAAATAATTTTCGCATTTTCCAAAATTCAAACACTACAAAAGGTGAATAAAGTCATGACAAGAGAATCATCTAATCAAATGCAATCCAAATATAGTTTAATTGAAACTTCTGACTTAATCGCAAAATCACAACAAGAACGCGATCTAGACGAACGTGCTAATTGGATTAGAGCATTAGGTGAACGTATTGAACCAGAAGTAATTAAATTCCTCTGGGATTTAAGAAATAATATGGAAAATGAAGAGCCTTTTGTTCAATACGAAATTAAACTTAGTCTTCACAAAGTGACGAATCATTCTAGTGCAGAAATTGATATGTTTCTCAAAAATTTATCAGTATTCCAAAACAAGAAAAAAACGTCTCAAGCTCCTAAAATTCTGATTGACTCTAACATACTTGAAGAATTTTTATTAAGAAATAAAACTACTATGAACCAAGATGTAACTAAAGTAGTTGAATGGGTTTTATCTGAAAAGATTAATCCTTATATTGGTAAAAATGGAGTAGAAAATCTTTGGTCAAGGGTTAAAAATTTGAGAGGAAAAGAATATGCTAACCGTCTTATTATAGAAATTCTAAGTCAATTTAAGGTTTGTGACATTGACTTGAAAGAGATCGATATGGAAAAATATCCCACTGTCAACATACCAACTGTTATTCAAGTTGAGTGTGCCAAAAAGTATAATTTGGATGGCATTATCACTTTAAGGGATAGAGATTTTGTGAGTAGTGGCTGGCCTTATGTTTATTCGCCAGCATTATTCTTAGAGTATGTAGAGTCTGAAGATTCTGATTTATCACCGGAATTTTTCAAAGAAAAACTAGCTCAAAAATCTATGCATAAAAGGATAGAAGAACTATCCATCAATTTGAAGGAAAAGCCTCTGAAAAATAAGACTTATTTTGAGGATAAATTACTCCTTTTTCAAGGCTGGAGCATTAAAAAGTTTGAAGTTCTCTGCACCAAAAAGGATCTAACTTCTGCTACAATTATCTTACAAGATCGATTTGGAAAAGAATATCATACAGAGTCTGGATTCAAAAGAGGTTCAATTAATGCGCTTTTTACCGCTGTTGATAAGGCTTTATCTCATATAGTTGAGATCGAACATGAACTCAAAGCTATCTACATAGCTAATTTAACTGCGGGTAAAGAAGGAGCGGTGACTGCTATGGTTGTCGTAAGATATGGCGAGGAAAAAGTTATCAGAATTTATAGCCATGAAAATATCATCAAAGCCTATCTATTTGCTTATGTTAAAGCAATTATTGCCGTTTATGCTCCTAATGAAGATTCTCAAGATATTTATGAAGAAAAGGAACTGATGAGTCTATACAAAATAGGAATGAGAGATTTTCGTAAGTTAAATTTCAGCAAAGTAGATTTAAGTGATAATGAAGCTAATCTCTCCGAATCAATTTTGATAGGGTGTGATTTTAGTAACGCTAATCTTTCAGGCGCAAATCTCATGAAAACTGATTTAACCAGAGCAAATTTGAGTAAGGCAAATTTGAGTAAAGCCAACCTGACTGAAGCCAACCTGTCTGAAGTTGAGTTAGACGAAAATAACCAAACTCTCTTTGAAGGTACAATTTTGACTAATACCATTATGCCTGAAATCAAAATTGCCCTCAGTGGAAAATCGCGCATAGATAAAGTGGTTCAATTATTAGAACAAGTTGATATCCAAAAAAGTCAATGTCAGTTATTAGCAGTTCACAGTATGACTAATCCTACATGGTGGCATGGTAATTTGGGTATGTATTTTTGGGAAGTAAGTAAAAAAATACTTCAAAAAGGTATTCTCATAAAAAGAGTTTTTATACTTCCTGAATCTCCGACACAAGAACATTTACAAGTACTTAGAGAACAAGCAGAAGCTGGGGTAGAAGTACGATATATTTGTTGTACTAATACTAAAAATGTCGATAGTCACGATTTGCATAATACTAATGTGATGGTTTATGAAAATTCGTTGATTGAAAGAAACTCCTTTACGACTAGAATGCTAATCAATGAAGACCGGGAAAATGGTTATATTTCCTATCAAGAAATAGATATTAAAACCGACAAAAAACGTTTCTATTCTATTTGGGAAAAAGCAGAGTCTTCCAATTTTACATTATCAACTATTCCAAATAAATCTTTGCAAAAATAAGAGATTTCAAGGATTTGAAAATCTAATTTTCAAAGGGTTTAATTAATTTAGTAAGTTAGCGACCTCTAGTAATTGAACGACATTGTACGCTAAGAATGAAATACTTGACGATGAGGAGTGGAGGGCTTTGGTGAATTTAGCTATGATTTTCGTACTCAGGGAATAGCTAGGGAAGTTGCAGGCAACTTTCTACAGATTAGTTAGTTCATGGGTGGTTCGGGAGCAATTAGTGATATTAAATTCGCTCCTTCCTGGGAGGGGTTAGGGGTAGGTCCCTATCTCCCCAACCTCCCCACACTCTAATTACACCAATCTTACCGGATTTGACCTGAAAGGGGTATTTATAATTTTTGGCTAAGTTAAGCTACAATAATATAGCACCAAAAATAAAGATAATTGGGATATCAAGAAAAACTGCGTATGAATGCTCAAGCTACAGTTACAAATAAAGCATTATTAAATGGTAAAGGATTACCTCCTTTTGAATCGATTAAACCAGAAGATGTAGTACCTACAATGACAGAACTTCTGGCAGAATTAGAGCAAGAATTAACAAACTTAGAAACTACAGTTAAGCCTACTTGGAATGACTTGGTGGAACCCCTACAAAAATTAGTAGATCGTTTAAGTTGGAGTTGGGGAATAGTAGGACATTTAATGGGAGTAAAAAATAGTCCTGAACTAAGAAAAGCTTATAATGAAGTACAACCAAAAGTAGTAGAATTTTCTAATAAACTCAGCCAAAGCAAACCTCTTTATCAAGCCTTCAAAAAATTACACGATAGCGATCGCTGGCAAAATTTAGATTCAGGACAAAAACGCATAGTTGAAGCTGCTCTCAGAGATGCAGAACTTTCGGGAGTAGCTCTAGAAGGCGAACAAAAAAAACGCTTCAACAACATTCAACTAGAATTAGCAGAACTTTCTACAAAGTTTTCCAACAACGTCCTTGATGCCACAAAAGCTTTTAGTCTCACATTGACAAACAAAGAAGAAGTCGATGGTTTGCCTCCTAGTTTATTAAGTTTGGCAGCTCAAGGTGCAAGAGATGCTGGAGCAGAAAACGCAACACCAGAAAACGGACCATGGCGCATCACTCTCGACCATCCCAGTTTTATGCCATTTATGCAGCATAGCAAACGACGGGAGTTGCGAGAACAACTGTATAAAGCTTTTATTAGTCGTGCTTCTAGTGGGGAGTTAAACAACTATCCTCTAATTAAACGTATTTTGGAGCTACGTCAACAAAAAACAGAAATTTTAGGCTTTAATAGTTATGCAGAACTGAGTCTCGCTAGTAAAATGGCACCTGGTGTGGAAGCAGTAGAAAAATTATTAGAGGAGCTACGCAGTGTAAGTTATGATGCTGCAGTCCAAGACTTGGAAGAATTGAAAAAATTTGCTGCCAGTAAAAATGCACCAGAGGCAAATGACCTAAAACATTGGGATACCAGTTTTTGGGCGGAAAGACTGCGGGAAGAAAAGTTTGCCTTTACTGCGGAAGAATTACGACCATATTTCCCTTTACCCCAAGTTCTTGATGGTTTATTTGCTTTGGTCAAACGAATATTTGGTATTAATATTACTGCTGCTGATGGGGAAGCACCAGTATGGCATCAAGATGTGCGTTATTTCCAAGTTAGTGATGAGAAAAATACAGCGATCGCTTATTTCTATCTCGATGCTTACAGTCGTCCGGCGGAAAAACGGGGTGGTGCATGGATGGATGAATGTATTACTCGCGCAAAGGTTGTGGAAAATGGTCAAACTAATTTACGTTTGCCAGTAGCTTATTTGCAATGCAACCAAACACCACCTGTAGATGATAAACCTAGTTTGATGACTTTTCGCGAGGTAGAAACTCTTTTCCATGAGTTCGGTCATGGTTTACAACATATGTTGACAACAGTTGACTATGCAGGAGCTGCTGGTATTAATAATGTAGAGTGGGATGCGGTGGAGTTGCCCAGTCAGTTTATGGAAAACTGGTGTTACGACCGCGCCACATTATTTGGAATGGCAAAACATTATCAAACAGGAGAAACTCTACCAGAACATTATTATCAGAAACTTTTGGCTGCCAGAAATTATATGAGTGGCAGTGGGATGTTGCGTCAGTTGCATTTTAGTTTAGTTGATATTGAGCTACATCATCGTTATCAACCAGGTGGTGAGGAAACAGTGATGGATGTGCGTAACCGTATCGCTCAAACTACTACTGTGTTAGCTCCATTGCCAGAAGATTCATTTTTATGTGCCTTTGGACATATTTTTGCTGGCGGTTATGCTGCTGGTTATTATAGTTATAAGTGGGCAGAAGTATTGAGTGCTGATGCTTTTGCTGCCTTTGAAGAAGCTGGTTTAGAAGATGAAGGAGCGATCGCTACTTGTGGTAAACGTTTTCGAGATACAGTATTAGCATTGGGTGGTAGTTTGCATCCGATGGAAGTGTTTAAAACTTTCCGAGGTCGGGAACCGAATACTGAACCTTTGTTGAGACATAGTGGTTTGATCGCTGCTGCTTAATTGTTGAGTGGGGGAGTGGCTCACACGGATTATGGCACGGATACACGGATAGCTCAGGGAGTGGGGGAGTGGCTCACACGGATTATGGCACGGATACACGGATAGCTCAGGGAGTGGGGGAGTGGCTCACACGGATTATGGCACGGATACACGGATAGCTCAGGGTGTAGGGGAGTGGCTCACACGGATTATGGCACGGATACACGGATAGCTCAGGGTGTAGGGGAGTGGCTCACACGGATTATGGCACGGATACAGGGATAGCTCAGGGAGTGGGGGAGTGGCTCACACGGATTATGGCACGGATACACGGATAGCTCAGGGAGTGGGGGAGTGGCTCACACGGATTATGGCACGGATACACGGATAGCTCAGGGAGTGGGGGAGTGGCTCACACGGATTATGGCACGGATACAGGGATAGCTCAGGGAGTGGGGGAGTGGCTCACACGGATTATGGCACGGATACAGGGATAGCTCAGGGAGTGGGGGAGTGGCTCACACGGATTATGGCACGGATACACGGATAGCTCAGGGAGTGGGGGAGTGGCTCACA
>JAXHSW010000265.1:0-10119 GCA_034190295.1 Cyanobacteriota bacterium
CCCTACTCCCCCACTCCCCCACTCCCCCTAACCTCTCATAACCACTCAACCTGTTGCTGTAAACAAGCCAAAGCAACCTCAGTTTCCACCTGAGAAAACTCAGCATAAAATCGACTCACACTCAAAAAAGGCTGAGGAGTTTCCAATACAATTAAGCGATCGCAACAATCTTGCAAAGATTTAACCAATTCTGGTGGGGCAACTGGCACAGATATCCAGACAGCATTCGGCTTCTGCAACTTAATAGACTTTAACGCAGCCACCATAGTCATACCCGTAGCTATCCCATCATCAACTAAAATTACTAACTTACCTAAAGGAATAACTTCAGGCTTTCCACCACTAAGACATTCTAATTGAGACTGTGCTTTTTCCCTCGCTCTTTCAATTATAGTCTTTTGGACCTGTAAATTGCGTGGTTTGTGCCTCGACCAGACAATACAACCATCCGCTGTCACAGCACCAAGAGCTAATTCAGGATTATCCGGTAAAGTAATTTTCTTCGCCACCACCACACT
Source organism: Cyanobacteriota bacterium (assembly GCA_034190295.1). Classification (GTDB taxonomy): domain Bacteria; phylum Cyanobacteriota; class Cyanobacteriia; order Cyanobacteriales; family Microcoleaceae; genus Okeania. The sequence goes on from JAXHSW010000265.1 coordinate 519, forward strand.
CAAAGGACAACCCAACCGACGCGCAATAGTTACCGCTACAGGCAACCCCCCTCTTGGTAGACCATAAACAATAGGCTTAATCATCCACTCAGTAGTCAAATTCATTTGACAGAAATCTGAAAAAATAACCTCGGCCAATTTTTCTCCAGCATCAGTGCGGTCTCGAAATATGGGAATAGATGACATAATTTTCTCCAGCTACTGACACTTATATTTTAGCTAGGGTTTACCGATATAATCTCAAAGAACTGATAAATAAGGGTTTTAGCCTTTTTGGAGCAAAAAAAAGTGCAAATTTTTCAGCTTGAGTGACCAAAAAGTTAGGACTTTGAGCAGACAAGCACATTCAACAATTAATAATTAATAATTAATAATTAATAATTACCTCTCCTTGAAAAGGATAGGGTTGACGCAAAAGGGAAAATTCTACTTTCTCTTTCCTCCCACCCTTCCCACACTTCCCACACTTCCCACCCTCCCCACACTTCCCACACTTCCCAGACTCCCCACACTTCCCAGACTCTGCTTTTTTCAGCAAACCCTACCTAATGGCCTTTAAGTTGAGACTTTCTACCCAAAACTTTAGACTAAATACATAGTGGCAATTTATTCCTAAATCTCCTTTCATGTCTAACGAAAAACAACTTAGTCTCTTCGACTGGTCAAACAATAATGATGATTCAGAATCTACCTCTGATTCAGACTTCGACTCCAACCTCATTCCCACAGATGCTAAAATTCCAATTCCATCAGAAACATATCAAACAATGGAGCAAATAGCAGACCATTGTAACCAATGTTGCAGATGTGAGCTAGGAGAAAATCGTACTAATGCTGTCATTGGTAGAGGCAACCCCCAAGCAGAAATTATGATTATTGGCGAAGCACCCGGTCAAAACGAAGACGAACAAGGTTTACCATTCGTTGGTAGGTCTGGGCAACTACTGGACAAAATTTTAAAGTCCGTGGAGCTAAGTAGCGATCGCCACATTTATATTTCTAATGCTATTAGATGTCGGCCACCTGAAAATCGGACTCCTACTACTCAAGAAATAGAAGCTTGTAAACCATATTTACTAGAGCAAATACGTCTTGTAGACCCGAAAATTATTCTTTTAACTGGAGCAACGGCAGTTAAAGCTTTGACTGGTGAGAAACGAGGTATAACTAAAATCAGGGGCCAATGGCTGGAGTGGGAAGGACGACTTTGTATGCCCATTTTTCATCCAGCTTATCTTTTACGAAATCCTTCTAGAGAACCGGGAAAACCAAAGTGGTTAATGTGGCAAGATATTCAGGCAGTTAAACAAAAATTAGATGAATTAGAGGGAGATATTCATTAATGGATAATGGATAATTACTTCTGGTTAAAACCGTTACGGAATTGAATATCAGGAAATATTATTTCTTTTTTTTCCCTTGAAAGAGTCGGTTAATCAAGCTGAATTATTTAATTATTAATTATTAATTATTAATTATTCTGAGGTATTTCAATCAATTTATTCTTTGAAGATAAACCCGATTTAATCGTAATTTCTGATTTTTTCACATTAAACTTTTTTGCCAATAGTTTGATTAATTCTTGATTAGCTTTACCATCCACAGGTGGAGATTTCAAACATACTTTGAAACTGCCATCTACTTCTGCTTCAATACTTTGTTGTTGAGAATTTGGTTTAACTTTTACTTTGAAAATAGTCATAATAGTGTTGTATCTAAATAATTCAGTCTTCCCCACACCACGATTATCCATCCAAAAACGAAGAACTTTATTTAGCACAAATTGAGATGTACGAATAGCTTCTTCTATAGCTTGGGTTTGATGTGGCTTAGGTTGCCTGACTTTATATTCTAGAAGAAACACTCGACTTTTGACACTGTATTTTATAGTATCAAATTATCACACAAGATTTAAAAATTCGCCCGCTTATGGGCGAGGCTTTAAACCCTGTTTTTTGTTAATTTGAAATAGTTTTTAAGTTTGGATAGTCAAATGAACCAAATTTCTGCAAGAGTTCAGAATTTACCAGCATCTCCTTTTGTCATATTTGCTGCACTAGGAAGAAAATGCGATAATGTTATTAGCTTTGCAAGTGGTTCTCCCGGTCACGGATTAATTCCTGGAGTTAAATCAGCTATTTATCAAGCTAGATCGGTAGAGATGTCTCTTTACCGCGCACCACACTATGGTTCACCCAAAGCACGAAAAGATGCAGTTCAATACTTTCAACAACGCTATGGTTTAGAGTATGACCCTAGTGAAATTAACATCACATCAGGTTTTACCCACCTATTCTACTGTGTCTGTACAACAATTCTGAATCCAGGGGATGTTGTGCTTCTGATCGAGCCTGATTTTCCCCAATACCAACAACCTATAGAATTAGCTGGAGCCAAAAGAGTAATTATCCCCACAAAAGAAGAAGATAATTGGAAACCACAACCAGACGCAATTAAAACAGCATTTGAAAATTATCCAGATGCCAAAATGATTGTTTTCAATTATCCTAATAATCCTTGTGGTGCTGTTCTGACTGAAGCAGACTGGAATGCGATCGCCGATACTTTAATGGCCGAAATTGATAGACGAGCAACGGTGGGAGGGACACCACTATTAGTATTGACTGATGATGCCTATGTCCCATTATTTCATCATCAAGATGGCCATGAATATGCCACTTTGGGAGCAACATTACAAAAAAGACTAAGTTTAGCCCAGGGACCGGAGAAACATTCTCTGGAGCAATTGATGGAATCATTTTTTATTACCTGTAGCTTATCAAAAGAAGGAGCAGCAGGCTTATTGGTAGGTATAGGAGCTACCAAAAATACTAAGTTGTTGGAATTTTTGAGAATTACTCAAAAAGCAACTCTTATTAGTTCTAATTTTTTAGGAGAAGTAGCCTTAAATGCAATAATTCAACCCGATCCACACAACACCCTAAAATGGGCGGGTAAGCTCTACGCGAGTCGCTTAAATCAATTCGCCTTGGGGCTAAATTCTATATTTGAAAAGCATGGCCTCTTGAAACTGTTCGATCGTCAGCCAGCAAGTTTTGTCCCACCAGCAGGAATGTACATATATACAAATTTTTCTCACTTAAAAGGTTTAAAAGTAAGTGTAGATTTTCTGGAACGTATACGGACTTTGGTTGAAGGAAAATTTGATTTTCAATCGCTATTTTGTCAAAATCAAATTAATACAAACTTAGATGTGGCATTATGGTTATTGCTGCAAGCTAAAGTGAACGCAGTACCGATGGGAAAAGCAGAAGATTGTTATGTACGATTCTCTATAGGTTTACCACAAGCTCTTGTAGAAATTTCTCTTCAAGAAATAGACCGCCAACAGACGGAAGAAAAAGGAGAAAAGTTGATCGCTCAGGCATTAAATCAAATTGACCAAAGTCTACAAGAACTTATACCATCTTAATAGAAACTAAAACTTAACAGGACTTACCTACCCAAACAAGAAATCGGGTTTATTTCCTTTAAGGAAATTTCGTCGATCGACCCAGTTTCTGCGTAAGTCCTAATGAAAAAGAAAATCTATATCTATGCTCGATCGAAGGAGCCTCCATATGATACGAAAGCAGTTAGATGTTATAGAACTAAAGCCAGAGACACAAAGAGCGATCGCTGATTATTTAATAGATGTGGCGAGTAAAGGTTACGATCTCCAAGAGTTCGACCCTCAGATGAAATATGGAGGGACAAAACTTTCCCTATCCCAACAAGAGGGTTATTATCCAAATTGTAATCTGACTGTTCTGAAAAAATTAAGTTATGCTATTAGCGAAATCCTAGAAGAAAATGGAGAACAAGAAGCTTTAGATTGCTTCAAAGCTTATCGGCAATTATTTTCATCAGCTAGTAAATGCCAAGGAGGCAATGATAATTTTATTCCCTACGTTCAAAAAATCAAAATTCTGCCAGACGACCTGTTTTTAGACATAGATCCTGCCGATCTGATTTCCCCAAATGGATTTAGGATTCCTCAACACTTAAATACTTGGGAAGAGATTCAGAAATATTCAGCTAAATTAGTTGTACCCAAACTACTATTGGGGGCAATTTGTGGCATTCATAATCAATTCCCCTGGATGGACTTAGATATGGACCTCAACTCCACGATGCACACAATGCGACCCGATCCAGATAAGTATGATGTTAATGCTGGATATGGAGGAGGTTCTATTAAGCAACATACTGATGGCTACTGGAATGAGCAGACGAATGTGCCTCTGATTATTGTTTTTCTAAGTATTAGTAATCCTAATCGAGAACCAACAAGTTTTATTCCTGTAGAGTCTATTTTTCGGATTCCATCTCAAGAATTGCCAATTTACGACGACTGGGTGGCAGTTTTCCAAGACTTAATACCAGCAGAGCAAACTCCTGAAGGATTTGTCAAATGGGTAGTTGAGGAAGCAACTAAACCCCAGTTTTCTTTTGTGATGGGTGTATTGGGTGGAGATGCTAAACGTGGTGTCTATGAAACTCCCCTTTTAGAAAAAGACCCAAGTTATGGTGGCTACTTATTCAGGGCCAAATCTACATTTCAATCTTCCAATCCAAATGCTAGCCCAGTTGTAGAGTTTACTAATCGCATGATTGAGTTTTTGGGAAGTCAGCAACTGTCAGATACATATTTGGAGGTTGCCCTATCTCCAGGGGAAGTTTATTTAGCTCTCAATGGTTCGGGATTATCCATCGATTTGAATCCTAAATATAAACAAGACAACTATTGTTACCCAGTTAAGGGAGCAGCAACTATTCATGGGAGGGGTAAATTATCAGCAATTCAAGGAAAAATTGACCGAACTTTAGCACGAGGTAATAGTTTATTCTCTCCCGAAAGAACTTTCTACAGTCCAGAAGATGGGGCAGAATTACTTTTAGAAGAAATGAAAAAATGTTCTCCTAATCCTCAGCAAATATCTCTGGATAGAAATAGTTTCTTTCCAGACAAAGGAGTTGTTAGTAAACTTCTCCAAGAAGGGATTCGTGGTAACAAGTTAAAACGATAATAAAATAGAATTCAGAATTCAGAATTCAGAATTTAGAATTCAGAATTTAGAATTGGTAAATTTACCCTATAGAATTCAGAATTTAAAATTTAGAATTGGTCAATTTACCTTTTTTAATTCAAAATTCTAATAGAATAATCTTGGAAAAAAATGGGTATTAAAGAGAAAGTAAATCAAGTTTATAATTCTAATAATAATCAAGAACTTACGAAAAACTATGATATATGGGCAGATGAATATGAGCAAGATTTAATAGGAAATTCTGACTATTTATCGCCGGAAAAAGTAGCAGATTTTGTACTCAAATATGTTCCTAGAAGTGGCAAAATTTTAGATGCTGGTTCAGGTACAGGTTTAGCTGGTAAAGTGCTATACGATAATGGCTACACTAACTTAGTAGCGATCGATATTTCTGAGGGAATGTTGAACAAAGCACGTCAGAAAAATATTTACACTGAACTATACAAACAAGTTTTGGGAGAAACTTTAGATTTTCCTACTAACTTTTTTAATGCAGTTATCTCTGTTGGTGTATTTACTTATAATCATGCTCCAAGTTCTGCTTTTGATGAGTTGATTCGTATTACCAAACCAGGAGGTTATATTATTTTTACTATGCGTCCTGACTTTTATGAAATGAACCAAGATTTCCAAAGAAAAATGACTGTATTAGAATCATCTGGTCAATGGCAGTTTTTAGAACGTGGGCAGAAATATTATTCCCATCCTAATACAAATTTGGATACTATTTTAGAAGTCTGGACGTATCAGATTCTATCAAAATAGAATTCAGAATTGGTAAATTTACCTCTAATTTTAAATGTAGAATTTAAAATTCTAAGTAAGTAAACAGCCGTCAGCTATTAGCTATCAGCTATTAATTTTGGAGAAGGTAAAAGCAACCTTTGAAATTGAGTTTAAATAAAAATTTACTGCCAAAATCCCATTTATAAACCTGAGAAGTAATTATTTATTACTAATTGCTGAATGCGAGCGCATTCTAAAGGAATAGCTGACTGCTAAAAGCTGATAGCTTACAATTCAAAATTGTAAATACTACCTCTTAATAAACCAATGTCAAATTTTTCAGTAATTGATAGCTTTAATCAAGGTTACTTTAATAGCAAAGATATAGATTTATTTTACCAAAAAGTATCAGGAGAGCATACTCATTGTGGCATATTTGAACATCCTGACGAAGATTTACATATAGCTAAGAAGCGAACTACAGAATACATGGCATCTCTATTAAAAATAGACAGTAAAAGTCACTTGCTTGATTTAGGTTCTGGATATGGTGGAGCGGCAAGATACTTAGCTAAAAAATATGGTTGTCAAGTATCTTGTTTAAATCTCAGCGAAGAGCAAAATGCAATTAATATTGAACGTAATCAAGAACAAAAACTTAGCCATTTAATTAATGTATCTCAAGGTAGTTTTGAAAATTTACCCTTTCCTGACTCTAAATTTAATGCAGTTTGGGCACAAGATTCTTTTTTCTACAGCGATACTCAATTACAAGCTTTTAGGGAAGCACATAGAGTTTTAATCAAAGGCGGTGAATTTTTGATTTGTACCTATTTTTTCAGTGGCGATCGCCCTTCAGAAGCAGATGTAAATAAAGTAATGAACTGGTATACAGGAGGAATTCACAAAGTATATTTCTTGCATATAAACGAGTATAGAAAAGTTGCCCAGGAAATTGGAATGTCTGAAGTTCAAATTATTGAATTAACAGATAATGTTCCTCTAAATTATTTACAACTGTTGCAAAAAATGGAAAAAAATCAAGCTGAAGAACAACTATGGAGTCAAGAATTTTTTAATAAAAAAAAGCAACGGTTATTAGATTGTTATGAAATGGGTAAAAGTGGCTTAATTCAATGGGGAATATTGCATTATCAGAAAGAAAGTTACAGGTAAGCATTTAGCCGTCAGCTATCAGCTATCAGCCAGCCTCCTGCGGAGGAACTACGTTAACAGCTATTGCTTTTTTTAGTTCTATATAAGAGTTTTACTAATTGAGTGAAAGTTAAATTTTACCCCTAAAAGCTGGCTTTAAAGTCTATATATTAATATTAAAATCCCCTTATCAGAGCTGAGAGCTGACAGCTAATAGCTGTTTGCGCAGCATTCCGCAGAAAATGCTTACGTCATAATTAACTCACCAATAAAAATTCACATAAATTCCACCAGAAAATTCAGAGTTTATGCCTCATTCTGATTCCTGTCTCCTGACTTATGACTCCTTGATTATTCAATATTTTGTTGTTGAGAATTCGGTTTAACTTTCACCTAAAAAATAGCCATGATTTAAGTTGCCAATAAAAATTTCCACAAATAAATTTAACCCTAAAAATAAGAGATTATTACCGAGAAATTGTGGGTATGCGCCTCCCCTTTTAAGGGGATAATAAAAAAGATAATTCCGTATTTAAAGCCTCTTGCTTTCCTGCGGAATGCGGAGCAAACAGCAAGAGGTACTGATAACTGATAACTGATAACTGATAACTGAAATGACCTCATTCTGACTCCTGACTCCTATCTTCAAAATAACATTTTTCTAACCAAACTCTAATACCTCTAGCAAATACTCCATTACTACTATCTTCTGGTTGTGGCGATAAATTTCCTCGGAAACTTTCTTCTATAGAAAACATATTAACTAACTCCCATTGTCTCTGACTTTTCCTCAGAAATAACCAATGAAATTTTTGTAATTCAACTACCTGACTATCTCGATATTGTCTTTCTAAAGTTGTCAGAAAAATTTGATTAATATCCTCCTGAAAAAAAGGCATTTCATCTATCGGTAAAGGTTCAAACTCAGGACGACCCGCTATAACTATATTCCGTTCTAAATAATCTTCATTTGATTGGCGATCGCGTTGAATTTCACGATTAACATAACCAGGTAAATCTAATATTAAATCTGCCATGAGAATTTCTAAATCTTCAGAATTATCCGGGCAAGTAGATTTGGGTTTCGGAGGCTCTGTTGATTCTATTTTTTCTTTTTCTATTCTCGGTTTTCTAGGTCTTCTAGGTCGTCTTTTTCTGACTATAAAATAATTGTCAATCGTCAAAAATAGGGAATTAGGTAAAAATAAATCGTTACTAACTGTACTAATAATCGTGATTATAGAAATAAATATTTTCAAATAAAATAACATTCGACTTTAGGATTCTCAGATTGATATTTCCCTGAAAGTTATCATGTCTGAAAAATATTTACTGTTCAGGAATTTTTCTCAATAATTTAATAAGTTTGAGGATTTGAGAATTTCCTAACATTAATGGTAACTGCCATAGCAATATTTTTGGGTATATCTCATATTTGCAAAAATATTTCCTATATATTCCCTGTTTCATTTTATGAAGCTCAAAAAAATCGAAAGATATTTAGCCTTGCATTCTGCCAAAAATCCTGATAGTATGTAATCATTGGGAGGCGTTCGCACCTACGCATGACTTTTTATTCAACGCAATTATAGTATTATTTATTTGAATTAATGTTTGAAACCATCGAGCATCAAACATAGCAATACTTTGAATAAAACACCCCTTAAAATTCCTGACAAATGCGCTTCAAAGCCTCTTTTGGGTCATCAGCAGCAGTAATAGGTCGGCCAATAACAAGATAATCGGCACCAGCCTTAATAGCCTGAGTCGGAGTAAGCGATCGCTTCTGGTCTCCTTTCTCTGCCCAAGTTGGCCTAACTCCCGGACAAACCAACACAAAATCATCACCACAAACCCGCCTCAACTGTTCCACCTCTTGAGGAGAACAAACCGCCCCACCTAAACCAGATTCCTGAGCCAACAAAGCCATCTGCAAAGCATACTCTGGCAACTCCAGAGGAATTTTCAAGTCAAAAGCCACATCACGAGAAGTCAAACTGGTCAAAATAGTAATAGCGATTAACCTCGGTGGGTTTTCTCCTGTAACTTTTGCCCCTTCCACAACAGCTTCTTGAGCAGCAGTCAAAGCAACTCTGCCAGCAGTAGCATGGATAGTCAACAGATCGACACCATAACTAGCAGCAACTCGACAAGCTCCAGCAACAGTATTAGGAATATCGTGAAACTTTAAATCCAGAAAAATCCGCTTCTGACGTTCTTTGAGAATTGAGATAATTTTAGGGCCACAACTAACAAACAATTCCAGACCAACCTTCCACCAGATTATTTCCGGTAATTCGTCTATCAGAGCGATCGCTGAAGCTTCAGTAGGAACATCCAATGGAACAATAATTTTATCAATATTCATCAATTTCGTTACAATTGAAAAGTTATAGTTTAAGTACTTGCAGAATATTTTGCACAATTCTCAGTCATCTATATTTATTTTCGCCAATCAAACAAAAAACTAAGACGTTGTAGTTTTGATTGACCTCTCCCCGGCTTAAAAACGCGGGGATTCTCAACTATTGCTACGAGGTGTGGCTTTAGTATTGATTAATTTTCAGTTGTTTAATTCCCGGATATCAAACAAAAAACTAAGACGTTACAGTTTTCAATCAATTCCACCTAGAGATTTTCCCTCGCTCAGAGTCGGAATTTTTGTCTAC
>JAXHSW010000266.1:0-9829 GCA_034190295.1 Cyanobacteriota bacterium
AAAGCATGGCGGTAAGGCAGACAAGGTTGTTTCTTTCATCGGCAAGCATTTTCAGGTAAAAGCCATAATATATAATAATCTTAGCCTAGTTTAGTCTATTTTTTTCTGAAAGTCCAGCTACACTCACTTGAGGATCGATCAGCATACATATACATGGATCGCCAGTATAATTAGAGCTACGAAAATATTTGCAAATCGCATCGCCATACATATCTGGGAGTTCCAGGTCTACCAGTATTAAATCGGGCAAGAATTCATTGGCTATTAAAATAGCTTCTCTCCCCTCAGTTACAGTCTTTATGTTCCACCCCCAACACTTCGTCTGGAGTACCGTTTTGACAACCGTCAGAAAATTTCGCTCACCTATTACCAAAATATCAAACATCTATACTAAATTTTTGAAAGAGTATGTTTTTATTTTTTGCGATCTATATCATATTACATTAAATTCTTGATTTCATAAGGTGAATAGACATTAATTTTACAAAACATTATTTTTACTAATAAGTTAGGTCTTATATCTTCTTACTTCTGAATTTAGTAATTACTGTATATTTCATATTGATATTTGAGAAAATCCCGTACAGAATGTATTCAGATAGTTGCGCTGTAGCAGTTCTGTTACAAAATTGTAGCAAAACTGTTACAGAAAGGAGTTTAAAAGTTGGAAAATTAACTCACAATATTATTAACTAGCATTATGAGCTTGCAAGGATTAATGATCGATCAATTATGATAACTAACGACGAAATTCCTACTACAACTCAGACTCAAAACATAGACACTACCGCTAGGGTTTTTCTAGCAGCAGATTTTGGTGGTATAGGTACTAAAGCTTTTTATGTGAGTTCGGAAAGCCAAAAAGTAAAATCTATATTCATGGGTCCGGAAATTGCTGAAGTTGATACAGAATCTTTAAATAGATTTCAAGAATCTAGCATTACTGAGAATAATGCTGAATACCGAGCCTGGTGTGGATTTCAAGGTAGTTATAGGGCGGTAGGTGCTTTAGCCGAAAACTACTTTTCTGCCTCCTCTTTGTTGAAACCTCTAAAATATGAACAAGCTATTTTTAAAGTTTTAGCGTTACTGTGGGTAATTAAAGTTAAGTGTAATTTGCCATCTAATTTCCGGATTTCTTTATCCTTGTTGATACCTCCTGGAGAATATGACGATCGCTCTGTTTTAGAAAAAATTTTAAGGCAAACCTCTGTAGCATTCGATACCCCATCAGGAGTGATGTCAGTGGAGATGGATGAATTTGATTGTCAACCCGAAGGAAAAGGTATATTGGTTGGGTTGTCTAAAGTACCAGGGTTGGCAATAAAAACTGATACGGTATCTTTAGTAATGATTGGATACAGAAATGCTAGTTTAATCGTCCTACGAAAAGGGGAAGCTATTAAAAAAATTACATCAGATTTGGGAATGAATACTATGGTAAATCTAGTTAAATCTCGTTCTTCTCAAAACACTCCATTATCTACTTTAGTACCAGCCATTGTAGAAGCTGGTAATGATGCAAAAGCTGAGGCTCTTACTTATCTAATTCGTACAAGCTTTGTAGCCTTAAAAGAACATGAATTACATCAATTACAAGAAGCTATTCTTTCTTCAAGAAAAGAGTATTCAAGTATTTTATTAACTTGGATCAATGAGAATGTTCCTCTAAGTAAGCAATGGATCGCTTACTGTGGCGGTACTGCTCAGTATTTAAGGTTAGAATTAGATGATTTTGCGGTCAAGCAAGGATGGGATACTATTTGGCATGGTGGAAATATCAAAATCCCTTCTGAATTAGATCCTTTACAGTTAAAGATGCGCTTAAATGATATATTTATTTATTTTAATGGGAGTAGAAAAAAATGGGAAAAGTACCTCAATTCATAGATATTCGGCTTCAGTATAAAGTAGATAGTAGGGAAGGATTTCTTTTAAGACATTTCCAAACTCATGGAAGAAAGGCTGTCAAGGAAATTTTGCTTGAATCTACTGAAATGCTTTGGGAACCCTATGCTGTTTTTGATAGTTTCAATGAGAATATGTCTTTTAATTCTCTGAAAAAACTGGTAGATAGTTCTTATCAAAGGTGTTTAAGTCACTATCAAAATATGTCAGTCGATCTGGGCCTTATTAATCCAGGTACTCATATTACAACTATAATTGGACTGAAAGATTCTCATAATTTGAGTGATAGGCTGGTTAATCCTTATAGGTATGATAATGTTATAACAAATAACACTGAAGAAAGTAATATTTCATCACGCTACAGTCTAAAAAAGGAAAATAACAACTCTGGTGATGAGGATATCGAAATTACAGATTTTTCGGTGGAAGATATTGATGACATAAAACTCTAAGAAAAATCGGAATTAAAAATATGAATACAATTCATTTAGTTGATGGTGAAAAGGGTGGTGTAGGTAAATCTGTTGTTGCTCAAGCTATGTTTTATTTCTGCCTAAAATGCCTACTATTATCTGGAAAGAATAAACTTTTTACTTTAGATGAACTTAATCAGAAGATTTCTTTCTTTAAACAGAATCAAAAAAGTCTGCTCCGAAGTGAGAATGAAGTCTTAGAGTCAGACATTTATAGTAAATATCCTCACATTCCGTTAGTTTTAATAGATGCCGACCGCTCTAATCCTGATGTGAAAAATGTTTATTCAGGCAAATTTCAAGATTTAATCATAGAAGGATTTTTTAGTGAAAACTCTAAGGAGAAATCTGCTTCTCATACCATTTTTGAGGCTGCAGTTGGGAAGATAGCAATTATTAATGTTCCTTCTTCTGCGAAAAGAGCGATAGATTCTTGGCTTAATATTAATGACTTATTTGGATTAGCCGAAATGATGTCTGAACCTATTAAATTTACAAAATGGTTTGTTACTAATGGACAGAAAGATAGTCTAAATTTATTTGTTGATTCTGTCGATGAATATGGTGGAAAGATGACTCATCTACTTGTCCCAAATAATTATTTTTGTGATGACTGGAGCCTCTTGAATAATCCTCCTTATTCTGATGCTCTCAAGAAATCATCTATACTAAATTTTCCGGCTTTGGATGAGGATTATGCTACTGCTATTCGTAATGGGAAATTAGATTATGATGATGCTATTGCCGGGGCGGGATTTTTTCGGAATAAATTAATTGCTCGTCATGCTATTTTCGGTTTTGTTAATAAGTTTTCGACGGCTTTTGAAGAGACAAAACAGTTTGATTCTCTGATTAAACTAGGGTCGGAACTAACTAATACTAATATCGTATCAAAGACTAAAAATGCCGAAGCTGCCACTAAATAAAGTTACTACTTATCCAGATGATATTGATAATGTCTCACTGGATGATGTAGACAATACGAATGCTATTGAGATAAGTGGGTCTGAAGAAAATAAAGAGTATTTCCAAGATTTTAAATCTAAGCAACTGCTTGACCAGTTATTGGAAGGAAAACCTTCTGCTTTTAAAGCGAAGTTGGAAGCTTTGGTTAGATCGACGGGAGTTGCTAGCGATGACCCTATCTTTCTAATTTTAGTTGCTTCTGGCAGGTTAGAATTACTTGTTGATGAAGCACCTCAAACTTTTGGACATATTCTTAATCAATGGTCTCTAGAATTAGAAACATGGAGAGATAGGTTAAAAGTGAGCATGGAGTTAGCTCAGAGAACTTCTGTTCTGGAGCAAGAGGCAGCGATCGCTTCTGCTGTGGCAGCTTCTCTTGAGGTGGCTAAACGTGAAACTAATCGTAGATTTCTTGATGTTGTTCCTGGTGCTGGTGCTTGTTTGCTTGCTGCTGTGGGTTTGGGAGTTTTATTAGGTGTAACAATACCTGTATATTTGCAGGGCGGTTTGGCGTCTGAAAAACCTGTTAAACTTACGAGGAAACAAGCTAATGCGCTTTCTTGGGCAGTAAGTAATGATGGAAAGTTTGCTAGGAAGTTGTTTGAGTGGAATCAGGATTATATTGAATCAGGACAGTGCTTGTATGATGCGGAGAAGTTGAAATCGCATATTGAGGTGAGTTACAACGACAGACCTGCTAGTAGTGGGTTTTGCACTCTTTGGGTTAAGCCTCCTAATGAACGCGGTAATTAATAATTAATAATTAATAATTAAATAATTCAGATTTTTTACCTCTCTTTTTTATTAACACATGAGTAACGAATAATTAATAATTTAGTCGCGGATTTATAGAAAAATAGTTGATAATAACTTATTGATATTCCTGTGTTAATGATTATTAACTATTAATTGTTAATTATTCTGGAGAGGTGATTATTAATTACTAATTGTTAATTGGCGGGAATAGAAGGTTCGTGCAAGGAAGGCAAACAAAACTTTTTACTCTTTTATTGTATAAGTTTTATCCCTTTTATTTTTTATTTTCTAAAAGTTATTACGACTAATTTAGTGGAGCAAATCCTCCCGAACGGTTCAGGATGGTTGTTGATAACTTCCACAAAAATAACAATCTGTATTACTCAAACAATCAGTATCGGTTTTGTGCCACTTGGACTCAGGAAATTCATAAATCCAGTCTAAACCAGCATCAATGTCTAAAAATCCACTAACCATTCCTTGAATTATCCCCACTGCCGTACTAGCACAAATACTGTTCAACCAAAAAACAGCAGGAGCATCAATACCTTCAATTTAAGATGATTCACGCGCTCGGTTGAATCACATAGATTGGACATTATTTAGCCAGTAGGCCAAGACTTTTACCCCTAGAATTATTTCCTTATTGAACCTGACGATAAATTCAACAAGTCCAATGTTTTTCGTGGCCTTTTACTTTAATTTACAAACTTTTCTGGGGTAAACTTCAGTAAATATAATTAAGTTAATAATAACTAATTTATATATTATACAGATAGCTAAAATTACAGTAGTAGTGCTATAATAAAAGATATAAAGCAGTAAAGAATAAATACATAGATACTAAAAAGTATTAAAAGTATCACTAAACCGAGAGATATTAAAGGTAATAAAAAGAGAATAAAAACTGTGACAAAATAACTCTTGAGAAAAGCACACTTTTAAAGAGCTATTAGAGTAATCATGGAAAATCTCTCTCTGTGTGGCCAAGACTATCTCGGACTCACTACTCCTGTCCCTCTGACTCAACATCCTGTGGGCGTCTATTTGGCCTCTTTGAGTCCTGGTTCTGTGGTCACTATGAGACAGTCTCTCAACACTATGGCCTCTCTCCTGACTGCTGGTGAGTGTGATGCAATGACCCTTGATTGGGCTAAACTCCGCTACCAACACACCGCTGCACTCAAAGTGGCCCTAAGACAAAAATATTCCCCATCCACTATTAACAAAATGCTTTGTGCTTTGAGGCGGGTATTAAAAGAGGCTGTTCGTTTAGATTTAATTGACCCAAAAGACTATGCACATGCAATTGATTTATCTAATATGAGAGTTCAAGGAAAACCTAGAGGTCGCGCCCTCACCCGTAGTGAAATTACACGCATCATGGAGGTTTGTCAGTCAAACTCACCAATAGATGTGAGAGATACTGCAATAATTGCTATCCTCCGGGGTACGGGACTGCGACGTGCTGAGGTGGTTAATTTAGACTTGGAAGATTTTGACCCCACAACCGGAAAGGTGCAGGTACGTCTGGGGAAGGGAGGTAAGGATAGAATGGTTTATTTACCAAAAAGCGCGATCGCACTTGTGGAAAATTGGTTGAGGGTAAGAGGAGAAATGCCTGGACCATTATTGTGTCCGATTAATAAGGGTGGTAAGTTACAGATGCGCAGGATGTGTCCTGATGCGGTTTTGAAGATTTTGAAGAAGCGCGCTCTACAGGCTGGTGTTGAGGAGTTTAGCCCCCATGATTTTCGTCGAACGTTTTGTTCAGATTTGTTGGATGCTAATGTAGATATTGTGACTGTGCAAAAGCTGGCAGGCCATGCTTCACCTGTAACTACTGCTAAGTACGATCGGCGGGGTGAGGAGACTAAACGACGGGCGGTGCAAAATTTAGAATTTTAATAATCAACAATATGAGCTTTATCAAGTGTGGTGGAATATTAAAGTTATATAATTCATAATAAAGTAGTATAATTTACAATAAAGTTATATAATTATCACAACTCAAAAGTGTTACTATGAGATAAATTATATGGCGATTAGTCTGAGAGAATAGAGGAAATTATATAACTTTATTATTCTATAACAGAGGCGATGTTCGCTCTTAAATATATCAAAAAAGTTAAATTATACGACTTTTTTTTTTGACAAATTGCTACAGTTAACGATTGGTCAAAGGTTTGGGAGTCAATAATTAGACAACTTTATTATTTTATTACAGTTCCATGTTCTCTTACAATTGCATTCATGTTTTCAATATTCTCCTCTAATATAGAATTGACAAACATTTCTCTTGCTTGATGTGGAATAGTAATTGCAGTATCATCATCTTCTGGAATTGCATCTAAAATCTTTTTAATATTATTATCCCAACCAATAGGGCTAAAATTGAGAACCATTGGGTAGATTTTGTCGGCAATTTCAAGAGCTTTTTCGTAAGAATCCCAGACTGATAAACATCTTGCTAATTTGGCTCCTGGAGGTTTAGCAATTATTAAAAATTTTCCTGATAAATTTGATTGTTCAATCCATAGATAATATTCATCTGTTTGAAATTTTCTCGATTGAATATAGAGATGCTCTTGATCGACATTTATTTCAAGACGTAAATTTTCATATTCCTTTGATATTGCATTTACAGTCCATTGGAATGCTGTGATATCTCCTTCTATAGGTATTTTTATTGTAATTGGTTCTGTTAAACCTATCAAAATTTTTTCGAGAATATACTTTTTGAGTATATTAATTTTTTTTCTACGACTTTCAGGAAGTATTTGAAAAAGATTATTTTTACCCATTTTTTCTTTTTCTGATTTTGATGTAGTTTATATTAAATGTTAGCAAATTATTAACAGTTGCTCAACCTTAAGAAAAATCCACGTCGTTATAATAATATTTAGCCTATAGTAGTTGGCGAATGATGCTTTGAAAGGTTTGAATCGGAATCAACTTTCCCAATCGTGCCGAGGTCGGCTTTTCTTTTCTGCCAATCCAACCACCACCCAGGCACATTTTCCAACCCACTTCGTTACACAGAGCGGAGCTTGCGGAGTTCTGTGTCGAAGTGGGTGCGGAGCGAAATGAAAATGTGCTTCTTGCTTCAAAATTTCAACTGTTCAACTTGCCAAAGAGTCTGATTGAGCGATCGCCCTTTGGGTATAAACAAGTTTTTCCGATCGCTTTTACTACCGGAAAAACAGATGCAAAAAAAGACAAGAGCGATCGCGGAATTTACTAACTAGCCTGATGTTGTGAAAAAAACCGCACTGCTTCTCTGATTAACTCATTTTTAGTGCAACCTCTACGCTTTGCTTCTACCACCACCCACTCATTCAAGTCCACAGGTAATCTGACACCTAAAGTACCAGCTAAAGGTTTGTGGTTAGGACTGGCAAATTTACCCTTATTTCTGGTCTTAGCTACTGTCTCATATCCTATATTTTTAGTCTTTTTGGCCATACCTTCCTCCTGCGTTATCTACATCTACAGTATACCGCTCAACCGTGGTATTAGTAGATAATATGGCCACAAAAATATTTGCTCTAGTTCCTTGACAGTACCGCTCAACCGCGTATATAATAGTAAGTATAGAAGGTAATAAAAACCATCTAAAAAACAAAGGACACCACCTAGTTACGCCCTGACAAAGCTCTAGGTGATGTCCCACCCCCTAAGTAAATAGGAGACTAATATGTTACTGAAATCCCAAACAATTATCAACCAAGAAGAGTTGGTGTCTATCTTAGAGGCTCAACTCAAGAAAGCAAAATCCCGACTGACTGAGCTAACAAAAGCTGATACCAAAATCAAATCAGTTATTGCAGAACTAGAATCATTACTAACCGAGCATCCAGATTACAAACTACTGGTAAGCGATCGCCTCAAGCTCAAAGAATGTGAAGTTGAAGAGACTATAAGGCCAGTGCGAATTGAAATTGAACAAGAGCTTGACCCACTCGACACTTTAACAGAAAAAATAGACAGTGCTTCTAAATACAAACTGAAATTTGGCCGTATCGACAACACTGTAGCAGTGGGTTATGGCAACAAAATAATAGGCAAGTATGGCATTTCAGATTCAAAGATTTGGATGGATAAATCTTTATCTGCTTACTTTGTTGAAGAGCATGGTATCCAAGTTGATGATATTATCAGTGAATTTAATTCGGAAACTCCTCAAGATGTGGTAGAAGCTTATGATTCCCTATTTGGCGAAGCTCCTCCACAAAATATGCCACATACCGAAAAGATTGAATCACCATACTCATCCTCAGCAGAAATAGCAAAGGTAAATGCAGCATTTAATAAAATCTCAGAAAAAAATGTAGGAGCTACTGAGCAATCTTTAGATGTTAATGAAGCTCCAGCAGTTGAACCTGAACCTACACCTACATTAGAAGAACTCAAGCAGCAGTTACTCAGTAAGGCCACCCGTGCTGAGTTGGACACCTTCAAAGCTAATATTGGGGAAGCTGCAGTCAAGGAAATATGGGAGTTATGTAGCATTCCAGAGCGTAATCAGATTAAGTGTCTTAGTAAGGCAAAAATCGCAAAACAGCGACCCGCTACGTTAGGTTACAAATTTCAGTACAAAGGTAAATATGAGGCCATTTACTTAGGGTACTACCTCCACGGTGAGCCAGTTAAGGAAGAGGATGACAGAGTTATTTTCGTAAAAGGTGAAGCAATAATTTGCAAAAAAACAGATATACTTCCCCACAAAAACCAACCTGAACTTACTCCTGAAGATCGTGTTCGCTTTGAGGCAATTATCTCAGAACCATTAAACGAGCAACCTAGCGCTGATGAGATAGCAGCCAATACATTTACTGGCCTTGAACCTACCAAAAAACTCAAAGTGGTACAAGCAGAATTAAATCTTAAGGTTGAGCAACCAGCACCATCTAAAAAGACTGAAGTTATTCCTACACCACTTTTAGAAATGGTTGCCCATGAAATCAAAAAAGTTAACCCTTCCTTAACTTTTGATTACGATACTAATGATAAGTCCACCTTCCTTGAGATATTTCATGGCAGCAGTAACATCGGTATGTTTGAGGATGATGGTGAAGA
The DNA here is from genome assembly GCA_034190295.1 of Cyanobacteriota bacterium. GTDB lineage: Bacteria > Cyanobacteriota > Cyanobacteriia > Cyanobacteriales > Microcoleaceae > Okeania. The sequence continues at coordinate 9,183 of JAXHSW010000266.1, forward strand.
CTTATGGTCATTCAACACCGCAAAGATGTTGCACCACGGCTTCACAAAAGAAATTATTGATGCCTTGAGTGAGATTGAATTATCAAAAAAAGCGTAGCATCGTCTGGAGAGGTACTGTCCTCTCCTACTGCTGGAAAGGTTCCAGATGATGAATATCAGTACAACGTTACAACAGAGCAATTGGACTTAGTTTGTAATATAGACGACGGCGATCCTACCTGGATGGATGCAATCAAGGCTGAGATAGAGAAACTAGAAGGCTTTGCAGTTGACCATGATGAGATGATTCTCAAAGTTTACCACTACGGTACAGAAATAGGAGCAGCATTTCATTACGGGAGTTACTTGGATATCACTCCTTGCCTAGTTGTAGCAGCCAGCAATAAGAAAGCTCCGGACCTGCAATAAGGATCATTTTCAGCCAGGATTAACTGCAACTAGATTTGTGTTTGAGCCAGAATTAACTGCAACTGAGCCAGAATTAAATGCAACCAGACAGCAATAACTTTTTTCAGCCAGAATTAACTGCAACTAGACGTGTAAAAAAAACGTCCGTTTTCTTTACCTGTTTTTCTCCGCAATGACAGAAACGAAAATAGGACTTTACAGAAGTAAAAAAACTCAGTCAAGTTATCTAAGGCAAGATA
>JAXHSW010000267.1:0-9808 GCA_034190295.1 Cyanobacteriota bacterium
TGGACAATAGTTATGGCTCTGCTCTTGAGCGCCATTCGGAGTAAGTGCGGCAGCTTAATCGCTGTGCGACTGCAATTGTTACTATTGGACAATAGTTATGGCTCTGCTGATTCGCGATCGCTGTGTTTGGCAATTCTTACTATTGGACAATAGTTATGGCTCTGCTCTTGAGCGCCATTCGGAGTAAGTGCGGCAGCTTAATCGCTGTGTTTGGCAATTGTTACTATTGGACAATAGTTATGGCTCTGCTCTTGAGCGCCATTCGGAGTAAGTGCGGCAGCTTAATCGCTGTGTTTGGCAATTCTTACTATTGGACAATAGTTATGGCTCTGCTGATTCGCGATCGCCCTGCGACTGCAATTGTTACTATTGGACAATAGTTATGGCTCTGCTCTTGAGCGCCATTCGGAGTAAGTGCGGCAGCTTAATCGCTGTGTTTGGTAATTGTTACTATTGGACAATAGTTATGGCTCTGCTGATTCGCGATCGCTGTGCGACTGCAATTCTTACTATTGGACAATAGTTACAGCAGTTTCCGCACGTTATTGTTGTACATATGCGGAGCAAGTGCGGCAGCTATATACTTTCATGCAACAAAGCCATTAATTATTAATAGTTAAGTAATTCGCCCCTTAAAGCCTCCCTTTACCAATGGATAATTGACAATTAATAATTGATAATTAAAGATTTGTAAAGTTAGAGAGTTCTTTCATTATCCATTATCCATTAATACCCTAGCCCTTATATTCAATTCCGTAACGGTTAAAACCCGAGGTAATTATCAATTGAAATAGCAGTCAAGACCTCAGGGGTCAGCCAACAGCTCTCAAGGCGTATGATGGGGGTGTCCTACCCCCAGATCGCGCACACCACGCGCTTTTTCGCTCCTCTTGTGGGGGATGCCGAACCCACTGATTTTAGCTAAAAGCTGAAGGGCGTTTGCGTAGCATGACAAACGGAAAGTTACGACCATAGCTGATAGCTGATAGCTGATAGCTAGTTAATGGAGGGCGAATGGCATTCGCCCCTACGACTCCTTCGTCATTTATTTATAACTGTTCAACCGGACATGATATTATTTTCCTACCAGAATAACTACTGAGCGATCGCCAACTAATAACCCCTGTTGATTTTCCAAAACAGGTTCCTTACCAGGTTCCCAAGCATCTTCTGGCGATGGACAAGCAGTATTAGCAAAAACGTGCCACTGTATTCCTTGGGGCAAACCAGGAATTTCAAACCATTGAGTTTCCCAGTGCATATTCATTGCTACATAAATATAGTTATCTGGCTGTTTTCCTTCTTTAGCGTGTTTGCCACAGAGCATAAAAGCAATAGTACGGCAGCTTTCAGACCAATTTACATTCCACGCCTGGGTTCCATGCCAAGTAATATCTGCATAGCCACTACCAGTATAATCTTGATTTCTGAAATGGTTGCGATTTCTTAATACTGGGTGTGCTTTCCTAAATGCAATGCAGTTTTTCACGAATCTAAATAACTCCGCATTAGTTTTGAGAAATTCCCAGTTAAGCCAATTTAGTTCCGAGTCGTGGCAATAGGTATTATTATTACCATTTTTACTGCGTCCTATTTCATCTCCCATCAACAACATAGGTACACCTTGACTAACCATCATAATTGCGATCGCATTTCGTATCTGACGGCTACGCAAAGCATTAATTCCCTGGTCATCTGTCCAACCCTCTACCCCACAATTCCAACTTTCGTTATCATTAGCACCATCGTTATTATTTTCGCCATTAGCTTCGTTATGTTTCTCATTGTAAGAAACCATATCGGCCAAGGTGAAACCATCATGGGCGGTAATAAAATTAATAGATGTTGCGGGAGCGCGACCTTGCCAAGCATATAAATCTGGGGAACCTTGTAATCTTTGCGCCATTTCCCCTACAGTACAATCACCTTTAATAAACTTGCGAATTGCATCGCGATACTTACCATTCCATTCTGCCCAACGTCCGAAAGCTGGAAAAGAACCCACTTGGTATAAACCCCCTGCATCCCAAGCTTCTGCAATCAATTTACAGTTAGCTAAAATAGGGTCAAAAGCCAGAGTCTCTAAAAGTGGAGGATTTGCCAATGGTGCCCCCCAGGGGTCGCGTCCGAGAATTGAAGCCAAATCAAACCGGAAACCATCAATATGATATTCACTTGCCCAATAGCGCAAACAATCTAATACAACACCACGAACTATGGGATTATTACAGTTAATCGTATTACCACAGCCACTAAAGTTATAGTAGTAACCTTCGGGCGTTAGCATATAATATACCTTATTGTCAATACCCCGGAAGGAAATTGTCGGACCGTTTTCGTTCCCTTCTGCCGTGTGATTGAATACAACATCTAAAATCACTTCAATCCCATTTTTATGCAGGTCTTTAACGAGAGCTTTTAACTCATCCATCTGCATTCCTAACTTGCCTGTGGCTGCATAACCTGCTTTCGGGGCAAAAAATCCGACCGTACTATAACCCCAATAATTGTAGAGCATTTCCCCTGTTATCGGGCTGGGGCGGGAATTTTCAAATTCATCAAATTCATAGATAGGCATCAATTCTACTGAATTAACACCCAATTCTTTGAGGTAGGGAATTTTTTCGCGGATGGCAGCAAATGTTCCGGGATGTTTGACTCCAGAAGAAGGATGAGCGGTAAAACTACGAACGTGCATTTCATAGATAATTTGATCTTCTGGTGGAATTTCTAGAGGGCGGTCATTTTCCCAGTCAAAATCATCATAAGCAATTCTCGCTCGATGTTGATAATTGTCATCCCAGTTAGGAAATACTCCCCAAACATCCCGACCTCCAATAATTTTAGCGTAGGGGTCCATGAGAATTTTATTTTTGTCGAACCATTGACCTTCCTGGAAGTTATTCGGTCCGTCCATCCGGTAACCATATTCGATATCTTCTATATCCAGGTCGAAGACAACCATACAATAAACGTTCCCAATTCTAAATTCTTCAGGAAAGGGAATTTCTGCCATTGGTTGGAGAGCGCCTTTTTTAAACAAGACCAATGTACAGGATGTGGCATTAGAGGAGAATATAGAAAAATTCACTCCTCCAGGGACTAGAGTTGCACCGAATGGAAAGGGTTTCCCACTACGCAGTTTCAAGTCACCGTGACTGTGGGTAGGGTGAATATCAATACGATCTAATTGCATAACTTTCGATTAATATGATGGGGGAATAGGAGAGTTCAATAATTGATAATTGATAATTGATAATTACCTCTCCCTAAAACGGATAGGATTGAATAATCATGAAAATTTTTATTTATTATCCCCTTAAAAGGGGAGGCGCATACCCACAATTTTTCGGTAATTATTAATAGACATCTGGTAAAAATCAAAAATAAAATCAATTCTTATCCATAAATTATCAATTATTTCTCCCTGTTGCCAGATGAGCTGTTGCCTGTTGCCAGATGAGCTGTTGCCTGTTGCCTCTTTTACTGCCTTCTTCTAATTTAGTGTTGCCATTCCTGACTCAACATTTTCAGCAGTGGCAAAAAAGTCTAGAAACCCAGTCACAGACATAGTATCTTGAAGCTCTTCAGAAAGCCCCACTAATACAACTTTTCCTTCCTTTGCTGTTGTTTGTCGGTACAATGATAGTAATGTACGCAACCCTGCACTAGACATATATGGCACATTGCTCATATTTATCAGGATTTTGCATCCAGGAGTCGCTAAGGGGAGAATTTCTTCTGAAACTTTAGGTGCTGTACTAGCATCAATGTCCCCTGTTAGTTCTACTACTGTAATATTTTCTTCTATTGTTCTAATATTAATTTCGATTGCCATTTGATTTAGTGTAATAATACTCAGTTATTTAGATTAGGACTTACGCATAAACGCTATTGGTAGGGTGTGTTACGCGATCGCGCTTCACACCAAAACCCTATATTTATTGTCAGTGCGTTAGTCCTGATATAGTTAGTCGAAGGAAAGGTGTTTGACAGTGCAAAAGTTTAGAACTCAGACAAAGTTACTTCTTCCTTCTTACCGAATAATTAATAATTAATAATTAATAATTAAATAATTATGGTTTAAAGCCTCCCCTTTCAAGGGGAAAAAAAGTGCCCTTGATATTTCCTTATATTCAATTCCGTAATGGTTAAAACCCGAGTTAATTATCAATTATCCATTATCAATTATCAATTAATGAATTCTTCCTTCTTCCTTCAAGTAGGCACAATATTTACCTTAACTTTCACCCTTTCTTTAGTATCAGGCAATTTGACACTCAGCTTCTCAGCATCAAAATTACTGTAAGGGTTGCCATCAATTTCTACAGAGCCAATTTTAATACTACCCGGAGGCAGAATATCTGGCGACACCCGCAGAATATTATCGGGGAAACCACCAGGAATAGGTTTAAAGTAAAAATCCATTGGCTGCTTATTAACCAGGAGATTAGTATAAACAGCAGAAAGAAAACATAATTCTGTAGAGTGATAACCACTCATGGAGTGAGACCCCTTACCTCGTTCGTTACCACTTGCCAAGAAAGGAATACCATTAGCGAGAACATTGAAATAAACTCCACCATCTTCTGTATCTAGGAACCAAGCATTGTAAAAAGCAGCAGCTTCCCGCGCTAACCGATGATATTCTGGCTCTCCCAAAACTCCTGCGAGAATATAATAAGCTAGAATAGACTGTTCCTGTTGCCACCAAGCTTTGCGGTCGTGCCAAACAAAACGGTGGATTTTTTCGTCTTCACCTAATACTCTTTCCACTACATCATACCAACCACCTCGTTGTTGGTCACTGCCCACTGCTGGCATAAGGTCGGCAATTTTCTTGGCCAGATCGACATAAGAATCTTTGGCTTTGAGACTATTCATCCGCATCAAATTCCAGGCAATTTTCATATTGTGACCAACTACTGCCCGGTTTTGCTGCCATCCCCAAGTATGGTCTGGACTCCAGTCTTCAAAGAATTTTTCATTAACAAAGGGAGAATTTTCGTAGTCTGGGAACCGCTTTTCAATAGTGTCAAAGGTATATTCGAGCATATCAGCATATTCTGGTTTTTCTGTTGCTAACCAGAGATTAATTAAATATGCTGGTGCGTGGTCGCCCACTGAGTTCCAGTTTTTGGTACCTTTGTTCCGTCCTAATGAGTCGCTGAGGGGGTCTAGAGTTATGGGGTCTAGGTGAGAGTAGTAACCGCCGCGATCGCTCTTATCCAGGTAGAAGTCATTAAATAGTTTGATAGTTTTCTCGGTATCGTCCATGATCCGAGGGTCGCCATTGATCCGATATGTTTGTAATGGACCTGCAAGGGCGTAAATTTGTTCGTAAGCAGGAATAGCATCGTAGTCATCGCCAAATTCTGAAGCGAAGATTTTTTGTTCCCGCTCTCCTTGTACGTCAATACCGTGATACCAATAGACAATTCCTTCGTCTAGGTCTACAAACCTCATGTGGTCTCGCAGATATTCGGTACCTTTTTCTGCTGCTTCTAGAAAAGTTTCTTCCCCAGTCATCATATAAGCAGTTGCCATCCCGTAAACCATCCGGGAAATAGTATCAGTTTCTTGAGAGAAGTTTACCTGAGATTTTGCACCGGATAGACTTAGAGTTGTGCGATAGTTGCGGTAGTCAATTTCTTCGTCGCCAAACTGAGCTTTGACATAAAAATTAGCAAGGGAACGTACTTGGTCTACCCACCAGTTTGGTTTCTCAAAAACGTAGTCCTCTGCTTGACGACCGACAAATATAATTTGTTTGGCTTCAAATATGGGACTATCTGGGAAGAAGACTCCATAAGTGAATATATACCGACCAGGTACTAACATTGACCGCATAGAACCTGTAGCATCTGGGTATGCTTCGTCTAAGTTTTGTACGAGTTTGGCGTAAGATATTGGACTTAGTCTGGCTTGAAATTCTCTGCCGTCTGTTGTTTTGATACCAAAAATATCTGTTTCTGAGTCGTATTTGGTAACATATCCTGCTATTAGGTCAGAAAAGCTAAATTCTATTTGGGTACTCATTTTGGATTATCTTTAACTTTAGTTTACGAGTTTTTTTTATGGACTTCTTGTAGAAGTCAGGGAATAGGGAAAGTAAGCATTTCCTCCGGAATGCTGCGCAAACAGCGGTCAGCTATCAGCTATTGTTTTTAGTTTTAGATCAAAGCTTTACTAAACTATTTGTGACATTTTTAAAGTGAATTAGTATCAGTAGAGCGACGTACAGAACTGGTGAAGTCAGGAAATTGAGAAATAGAATCAGGGAAAAAGGTAGAAAAATATTCCCCACTTCCCTACTCCCTGACCTATCCGTGTATCCGTGCCATAATCAGTGTGAGCCACTCCTCTAAGCTTCGATCGCTTCTACAAATTTTTCCATAAATTCATCTGTTACCCCTGGATGTTTGGCTGTGATTAAGTTTCCATCTATCACTAAGTCTGCTGTTTGATCTCCATCAAATATTACATCTGCTCCTGCATTTTCTACATCACAAATAATGTTATGAGCGCAGGTGACTTTTTTATTTTTAATCATTTCATTGTCGGCACAAAATAGCCATAAACTATGACAAATTGCTCCTAGTTTAACATTTTCAGTATTGACAGCTTTGCGGAGAAATGCTACTGCTGGTGCTTGGTTTGGTTCACCTTTTTTAGGATTTACCTGATATCGCAATCTATCCATTGCATAAGCGCCAATACAAATTATGCCTTTATAGTCTGAGGGGTTAATATCATTAACTTCTGTCGAAACAGTAACTTGTTGTTCGACAATATTATTCTCTGGGTTAGAGCCAAAATGTAATTCTTTATTACCCCACAAATGAGTAATATATTCTACTTCATAGCCTTTTTGAGGGAAAAATTCATTAAATTTCAGATATTCTGTAGGATCGAAATGGTCTTCTATTAAGACTCCAATTTTACCTTTTGTTGCGGTAGCCATTTTTTTTTACTCCTTACTATTTACAAAATATAATCAAACAATTAATCTACGAAGGATAAAGTTATTGTCTTTGATTCTGAGTAACTACAGCGTTTCCCGTTGCCCGTGAAGTACAAAATTTTAGGTTTGAGGCAACAGCTCCGAAAGGCAACAGGCAACAGAAAAGAATAAAAACAAGTGTACCTCATAGCTTCGGAAACTGCTGTATAATTTTACAAATTGTCGTTATTATCAATAAATAGCTATTTAGTTGCTATTTTCAGGTTTAAACTCAGATGTAATAACTCAGTGTCTAGATATTCTAATTAGATGCTAACTATATTCAAGTATCTAAATTTTAGCTTGTACTTTTAGCCTCAATTATTATCTAACAGTCTACCTTTGTGATTTTTTTTTACTCTAATAGTGCTGTCAAATAATAGATTGATTCGATATTTTTTCTGCCAAAAATATAGTTAATAGGGAGCTGGAAATTCTTATCAACTCCCTTCAGTTCAACTATCTAATTTTTTCTCTTATGTCGTAATCAACTTCAAGAGTGAATCAGGAGCAAATACATCACGATAGAATGTTAATTGCTCAGTCTTCAAGTAGCAACCACCTCTGTGACCGCGACGTACCCAAGTCACATTTCCCTTGGCAATGGTTTCATTGGTTTCCAGGTCTACACTTTTCCACTCAAAGAATGTATGTTCTCCAGAAAACATAACAATTGGCCAGCACATCATAACCCCTGGTTGAGAAATTAATGCCCACCAATGCTGTTCCCTTTCTTTTTGTTCCTCTAGACCAAAATATTGTCCGTCTTGGCACAAATAGACTAAATCTTTATAATATTCTGCCGTTAGAATATCACCGCGTCCTTGCCTCAAAGCTTCACAATGAGTAGGCCACCACTCTTTATTTTCTTTCTCTATTTGTTCTAATGTGTAGTCAGGACTGATATCTGGTAATGTTGCTTCTTTCATGGCAATCATTTTTTCGGCTTCGGCAATCATTTTTTCGGCAACATCAGCAGCTACTGGAACAGCTCGAGAATAATCTACTGTTAGGTCTTTGTAGTAATTTGTACGCTTTTTCATAATATCTGGACTTGTAGTTGTTTTTTCATTGATTGAAACAAAATTTCTCGACGACACGAGCGATCGCTAAAGAAACCACACCGTTTCACGAAAGTCAAAAATCAAAAGTCAAAGGTCAAAAGTTAAGATTTTACAGGCTCAAAACTTTGACACTACAGTAATTTCAGAAAAATATTTCACATCTTAGATTTGAAACTATTTGTGACATCTCTAAAGTGAATTGATATAGAATTGTGCTTTCTTTGCTCTTGAAGATATTAGTAAATTTTTTGGTGTACCCTAATCCCTAATAACGATATTTATCTTTCCTATGGCAGGTTTAATACCCCACCGTCACCCGCGGTGCTGAAAAGTTTTTGGGGTTTGTAGAAGCAGAGTGGCGTGTCGAAGACTATCCATAAGCAATTATACCTTCTGCTCCCTCCTTTCAAAAAGGTTAGGGGGTATGCCTTCTGCCTTCTTCAAGATTATCGAAATCATAAGGGTCTAAAACCCCGCCTTTTAAGGCGCAATATTTTTGTAACGGGGGTTTAAGCCGCGCTCCAAAAATAACTTCTAACTTGCAGACTTGCTGACTTCGTTAAGCGGGCGGACCTAAAATTTCATTCAGAGCGCCGAAGCAACCTGCTGCTTTATTAAATCCTGCATAAACACAGGTGAATAATAACAACTCCTCTATTTCTTCACGGGTAGCTCCCTGTTGCATTGCCATATTAACATGAGCGCCAAAAGGATTTCCCGGACCTACATGATCTTGATTGACTACATCAATTGCGATTGTAATCAGAGCTTTGGTTTTTTGGTCTATGAGTGGTAGACCCCATGCTTCACCTGCTACACGAGTACAAAAGTCCCCGAATTTGGGGTTGATACCACTTAAGCCTTCTTGCAGCGCTTTATCATCTAGGACTGCATTTTTGTATTCCATAGTTTATCCGCTTAATTTTTGCTCTGGTTTTTGGATATTTGTTTCAAGACTGTGTTCGTGTCAGCGTTCTAGAGCAATATCGCGTTAGCATTACCTAGGATAATCGCTTTCTTACACAGTTTAACATCTAATTTTTTAGTCAGCTATCGACCTTTGAACCAGCAGATAACGGCCACTTATTCAAGATACTAAATAATATCATTGTCCCAACTCCTGACCAATTTAATTTGTTGTTCAGATGTGAGGCAAATCTATTATATATGTGCGAAATATTTTTGCTATTAACTACATTATCACCTTAACTTACATTAATTCATTAATAAAATTGATTTTATGATTTTTTTAACTACAACAGGCTTATCTTTTCCGATTTAATTTTCTAAAATGTTACTTAGCGATCTAAATTAACAATGATCTAAATCACTTTGGTCGTTTTTTATTATTACTCAATTACAAGTATTTAAACATTGTTAAGTTTTTCTAAGTTGATGAGAATGAATTAACTGTAATCAGGTTTGACATAAAGGCAATGATTATAACCTATGTGATAAAATTTGTATATACTCAGTTTGTTAATATTAATAATAATTTTGGTAACGGTACTGCAATAGAATCCTTCTAGTTTTCCTCATTGCGACCCACAGGGTTTGCCGAGCAGTCCGGAACGGAAATTCTTTAGGACTCAGGACTCAGGACTCAGTCCTCGGGAGTCAGTCCTCGGGAGTCAGGAGGGAAGAAATAATATCAAATCCGGTTGAATACTTATTAGAGTTGTTGGGAGATGGGGAGATGGGGAGATGGGGAGATTGGGAGATGGGGGGATTGGGAGATGGG
>JAXHSW010000268.1:0-9760 GCA_034190295.1 Cyanobacteriota bacterium
TCCATCACAAGCAAATATAGGCACATATATATAGCACTATAGTTTTTTTGCCAGATAAGATTTTAATTTTTGAATTGAGATTTTGAGCGTAAGTAGAAGAAATCTTCCGAGACTTATTTTTCCATCACAAGCAAATATAGGCACATATATATAGCACTATAGTTTTTTTGCCAGATTTAAGATTTTGATTTTTGAATTGAAAATTTGAGCAGACTTACCTCTCCATCACAAGCAAATATAGGCACATATATATAGCACTATAGTTTTTTTGCCAGATAAGATTTTAATTTTTGAATTGAGATTTTGAGCGTAAGTAGAAGAAATCTTCCGAGACTTATTTTTCCATCACAAGCAAATATAGGCACATATATATAGCACTATAGTTTTTTTGCCAGATTTAAGATTTTAATTTTTGAATTGAAATTTTGAGCAGACTTACCTCTCCATCTCAGGCAAATATAGGCAAATATATATAGCACTATAGTTTTTTTCCCAGATATTGATTTTTGAATTGAGATTTTGAGTGTCAGTAGAGAAAATCTTCCGAGACTTACCTTTCCATCACAAGCAAATATAGGCAAATATATATAGCACTATAGTTTTTTTGCCAGATTTAAGATATTGATTTTTGAATTGAAATTTTTAGTGTAAATAGAGGAAATCTTCCGAGACTTATTTTTCCATCACAAGCAAATATAGGCAAATATATATAGCACTATAGTTTTTTTGCCAGATAAGATATTGATTTTTGAATTGAAATTTTTAGTGTAAGTAGAGGAAATCTTCCGAGACTTACCTTTCCATCACAGGGAAATATAGGCAAATATATATAGCACTATAGTTTTTTGACGCTGTAGACTCAGAAGAGTGATATGGCATTTTTATTACTTTAAAGTCAAAATGGAACTAAACGTCAAACCACTAAATTCCTAACTGCCCTAACTACTGATTATTTTTCTAATGTGGATGAGATAAATCAATACTATAAAATTCTAGAACTTGAACCTGGTGCTTCTCTAGATGAAGTAAAAGAAGCTTACCGAGATTTAGCCTTTGTCTGGCATCCAGATCGGTTTGCCCAAAATACTCGTCTCCAAGCAAGAGCTACTATTCGTCTCAAAGAAATTAACGAAGCTTACCGAAAATTACGGTATTTTTTGAACGATCCTCAACCGCAAACTACTCCGAAACGAAAAACTCCCACTCAAACACAACAATCATCACCTCGGCGTCCACCCTCTCCTCAACCTTCCCCTTCTCCTCAAAGACCAGAAAATTCTCACCCTAATAATCATTTTCAACAATTTTCTGTTCACACTCATCAACCACATTCAACAACTTCCAGTATTCCTTGGGGTAGTTTAATTGCTACTTTCCTGTTTTATGCTTTGACTGCCTGGGTATTAGTTATTTCCAAAGCTCCTATCTGGAGTTGGGCCGTAGTTGAAGGTGTGGCATGGATGGGAATGACTGTTTTGGCAATTGAAGGAACCGGTTCTCAAAAATGTTGGGCGATCGCCTTATTGGGTGCTGGAGGAGGAGCAGGTTGGATAGCTGGAAATTCTGTGGGGGGTATCATCACTGCTTTAGCATGGGCAATAGTTGGATGTAGTTTAGGGTTAATTGCTGGCACTGAACCCCAGGCCAGGACAGTTGCTGCCGTGGTGACTATTGATGGAGTAATTGCTTTGGGGGGATTTTTGGCTGGTAATGGGGCTGAAAATGTATTATTGGTGATTGTTGGTTCTATTATTTGGGCTGCTGCTGGATTTATTTTTGGGACAATTGTGGATGCTGTAATTGGTTTAAAGAGTGGCAATGGTGTTGGCGGTATGCTTGGGTTTATTGTGGGAGCTTGGGTTGGAGCTTGGTCTGCTGCTTGGAATTCTGCTCGGTCTAAAAATGTGGCGATCGCTTTGGCTAGTGCTGGCCCTAATATTATTGTGGGGTTATGGGTAGTTATTGGTATTGTGGCAGGAGTGGTTGCTCAAATGGTTGCGGGAGAAAAATTGATAGAGTTGTTTAATGGATTTTCTACTTTTTTGATTTTAGCTATTATTTCTGGATTAGGTTTAGGTTTTGGCTGGTGGCTTTCCACAAGTATGGTGTGATTTGTGTCATCTTCAACTTTGCTCTTTCCCTTTTACACGGGCATAGATTTAATACCATTTTTGATGTTGTAAATTATCTTTGATTTCTTCTTCCTCCTTCCTTTTAACTGGCGAGGGGTTTGGGGCAGCTCTAAGTCCCCGCGCGAAATCTCTGATTTGGCGTGATGCAGGATTCGGGCAGTTTCGCTCTATACTCAAGAATGCTTGCAAGAAACGGGGTGTTTTTGTTGGAGTTGTAGACCACAAAGGGACTTCTCAAACCTGCCCAAATTGCCGAATTACACTCAAGAAGGAACTCTCAGATAGAGTACATTCTTGCCCTGAGTGCCACTGTGAAGTAGATAGAGATATTGCTTCGGCTCAAGAACTGCTCAATCGTGGACTCGAAACGTATCGGGGAACTCCCGAAAAGCAATAAATTGGCTCTCAAGTCGAGGTGTCGGGGGCCATGTGCCTAGATAACTGGCGTAGGGGAGCAATACCTAATCGTGAGGTTAGGAAGCCCTCGGTGTAATCTTTGATTCACGCCAGGGAGGATGTCACTAATGAGCTGCTCTCTCATCCTAAAAACCACATATTTCTATAATTTTTTCTTCCTCCTTCCTCCTTCCTCCTTCCTCCTTCCTCCTTCCTTCTTACTTCTTACTTTTGAATGCATGACTTATAATTTCCTTCTTACTTTTGAATGCATGACTTATAATTTCCTTCTTACTTTTGAATGCATGACTTATAATTTCCTTCTTAATTTTGAATGCATGACTTATAATTTCCTTCTTACTTTTGACTTTTGAATGCATGACTTATAACTTCCTTCTTCCCTCTTGCTTTTAATTTTTAACTTTTGACTTATAATTTCCTTCTTACTTTTGACTTTTGAATGCATGACTTATAACTTCCTTCTTCCCTCTTCCTTCTTGCTTTTAATTTTTAACTTTTGACTTATAATTTCCTTCTTACTTTTGAATGCATGACTTTTAACTTTTGACTTATAATTTCCTTCTTACTTTTGAATGCATGACTTTTAACTTTCGACTTATAATTTCCTTCTTACTTTTGAATGCATGACTTATAACTTTTGACTTATAATTTCCTTCTGCCTTCTACATTGATTAGTTTTTAATAAATTTTCAAATTTGGATGTGGGTAATGGAGGACTGAATAAATAGCCTTGAATTTCGTCACAGTCATGTTTACGAAGAAAATCTAATTCGGATTGAGTTTCTACTCCTTCAGCAACTACTTTTAAGTTCAAATTATGAGCCATTTGAATAATGGCAATTGTAATTGCTTCTGTCTTACCATCTTCAGTAATATTACGAATAAAACAGCGGTCTATTTTAATTACATCAAAAGGAAATTCCCTGAGATAACTTAAGGATGAATACCCTGTACCAAAATCATCCATTGAAATATTAATCCCAAACATTTGCCATGCTTCCATAATTTTAGTTGCAGCTTTTTCATTCTGCATGACTAAGCTTTCTGTTATTTCTAACTCTAAGTAATTAGGATTTAAACCTGTTTCTTGGATAATTTTAATAATTTTTTCTTGAATATTTCCTTGTGTAAATTGGCATCTTGATACATTAACTGCTATTTCTAACAGTCCAAAACCTAGTTCTTGCCAGATTCTTGTTTGATTACAAGCAGTACGCAAAACCCATTCTCCTATAGGGATAATTAAACCTGTTTCTTCTGCTAAAGGAATAAATTCTGCTGGTGATACTAAACCTCTTTTTGGGTGAAACCAACGTACTAAAGCTTCTGCTCCAGTAATTTTACCAGTCTTAATATTAACTTTTGGTTGATAATAAACTTGAAATTCTGAGCGTTTTAAAGCATTATGCAAATCAGTTTCTAAGCCTAGTTGTTCTAAAGAAATAAAAACTGTTTCTGATTGATGAAATTGATAATTATTACCTCCTTTTTGTTGAGCATGATACATTGCTGCATTGGCATTTTTTAGAAGTTCATTTGCTTCTACATCATCTAATGGATAAAAGGTAATGCCTATACTAGCAGTTATATAAATTTCATAACCTTCTAAAACAATTGGTTGAGAAATTGTATCTAAAATAAATTGAGCTATATTTGCCACTTCTTGCTTTTGTGCTACTGGTTTGAGAATTATCCCAAATTCAGCAGCTTCTAAATGAGCTAACATATCTATTGAATCAATAGATTTATTGAGTTTTTTTGCCACACTACAAAGTACCAATTCTCCATTTTTACCCCCCAAGGTTACTTTAATTCTATTAATTCTATCTAGGCTAATATAAAGGATAGGTATTATTGGAAAAGATATATCGTTTTGAGATTTATTTAGATGACATAATTTTTCTAAACTACTCTGATTTTGATAGGAGATAGTTTCATTAAGTCGAGCTGTAAATAAAGAACGATTTGGTAATTGAGTTATGGGGTCGTACTGGTGTCTTTGGAGAGCTATTTCTATAGTTAAATGTAAGTTTCTTTCTTCAAATGGTTTAACAATATAACCAAAAGGATTTGTTGCTTTTACTCTCTGTAATGTTTTGTCATCGGTGTAAGCTGTTAAGAAGATTATTGGTATTTGGGAGTTTAAATGAATTTGTTCTGCTGCTGTTATCCCATCCATTTTTCCTTGTAACATTACATCCATTAATATTAAATTAGGTTGTTTTTCTACTGCTATTAAAATTGCTTCTTCTGCCGAAGAGACAATATCAATAACTATATAACCCATCACCCTCAGACTATCTGCTAAATCTTCAGCAATAATATTTTCATCTTCGACAATTAGAATTTTTGATTTTGACATTTGTTCTCCTCTATAATTTACTTGCGTTCAAGCTAGAAAAAGTTATTTGAAAAACTGTTCCAACTTGATTAACTAGATCGATATTTCCCTTAAGTTGTTTCACTAATGAGCAGACTAAACGTAGACCTAAAGAACCAGATTTTGTATAGTCTAAATCTTGAGGAAAACTAATTCCATTATCAGCTACTTTGAGAATAAATTTGTTTTTGTCACGGTCATCATAATCAAATTCTATGAAAATTTCTCCTCGAAATTCTTCTGGAAAAGCATACTTGAGAGAATTAGAAACCAATTCATTAATAATTAGACCACAGGGAACTACTGTATCAATATTCAAGCAAACAGGAATTACGTTTATATTTAATTTTACACCTCTTGCTTTGACTTCATAAGCTTGGAATAAGTGACCAGCTAGACTGGAAATATATTCAGTAAAATTAACTTTAGACAAGTCCTTTGATTGATATAAATGTTCATGGACAAGAGCCATCGATCTAACTCTGTTTTGACTTTCTTTTAACATTTCTAAAATTATTTCATCTTCAATATATCTTGATTGTAGTCTTAATAAACTAGAAATTACTTGCAGATTATTTTTGACTCGATGATGAATTTCTTTCAGTAAAACCTCTTTTTCTGCTAAAGATTCTTTGATTTGCTCTTCATCACGTTTTCTCTCAGTAATATCACGAATTACGGCTTGCAATACTATACTTTTAGTTGATTTTTTGCCCGGTCTATTTTGAGAATATTCACTTGCTTTCATCGCAGTTAATAAAACTTCTGTGGGAAATTCTGATTTATTTACTCTTTGATTTATCCACTCGAAACAACTATTACCTTTAACAATTGCTTGAACCATATATCTTTTGATTAACTGAGCCGATTTTTTTCCATTTTGCTGATATTCAGGATAAAAATCTGCTAAGTTATGATTATCAAATTCTTCTTTATGATTCAAACCAAACATTTTTAAAGCTGCAAAATTACAATCAATAATTCCGTTTTTATCTAGGAGAATAACAGCATCGCTTGTCGCTTCATAAAGGCTACGAAATTTTTTTTCAGATTCCTGAAGTGAAGCAATTAACTGACTTTTCATTGCCTCTGCTTGTTTACGATCGCTAATATCTATTCCGACCGAAACTAATGCTTTTCCTTGAGCATATTTCTGAACTACAACCAAATAATTTTTCACACTGCCATTAACTGTTGTTTCGACTTCCCGAGATATTTGTTGTGCCGAACTAACGAAAAAGTCACTAATAAAATCAACGAAGCACAAACTACTGCCGAGAAAACCTATTTCTTGACCAATAAATGTTTCTGGAGGTAAATTAAAATTGGCTGCTAATTGCCTATTTACTCCTATATATATTAACTCCGAATTAATCCAAGAAACGAACCAGGGCACAGCATCTAAAACTGCTTGTAGTTGGTCTTTAGCTCTTTGTAAATCTTCTTCTGATTTTTTGCGTTCAGTAATATCAGTAGCAGTGCCAATAGCGCCTTGAAAATTTCCCAATTTATCTCGTAAAGCGATGGCATTAAAGTTAAGATATACAGGTATTCCATCTTGACGTTTATGTATAGTTTCCCATTGATAACTGGAGGAATTATCTTGAGTAAAACTCGGTATTTGTGTAATATTTGCTGTGCTTGCTGCCCTATATTTTTCTACTTCTTCTCGATCGATAAAATCTGTGAGATAACAACCAATAATTTCTGTTGTTTCATAGCCGTAAATGCGTTTAGCTGCTTGATTAACAAAAGTAAAACGTCCTTCAGTATCTAGTGACCAAATTAAATCTTGAGAAGTTTCTACTAGATGCCTATATTTTTTCTCACTTTCTGCTAAAGCTATTTCTACCCGTTTTCTTTCTAGAGCATTAATAAACATTTCTCCCATAATTCTGAGCAGAGCAATAATATCTTCTGACCAATTTTTTTCCTCTTTAACTGAATCGAATCCTAAAAACCCAATAAAAATACCACGATATACTATTGGTACAACAACTAAAGATTTTATACATTGCAGACGCAAAAATCTTTTACTTATCGACTTTTCTTTCGGTAGTTTAGTTGTACTGGGAATATAAATTGTTTCTAGATTTTTTATTTGCTCATTCCACTCTTCTAATGCTGTGAGAGGTATTTGTTTTCTTTGCTCAATTTGTGGTGTAATTCCACTGTCACACCACTCATAATCATTATTAATATAAGTACCAGTTTCATCAAGTAAAAATATATAACTACGATCTACACCACTAAAAGTTCCTATCCATTCCAAAGCTACTTGAATTCCACAATCTATTTCGTCTGGAGCTAAATTAATAAAATGAGTTGACAAAGTAGTAATTAATTCTTCAAAATTTAGCCTATATAATAATTCTTCTCTGGCTTGCTTATGTTTAATAATCTCATCTATAAGTCGTTCATTTGATTCTCTTAAGGCAGATATTTTTTCCTCAAATTTTTCTTCTAATCTTAGTTGATATTCAGGGTCTTCTAGTTGAGTGTTTTTATTGACATTAACATTGATATTAACTCCGATTAATCCTACTGTTTCACTACTTTCAGATATTTGAGGAATTACTCTAGTTTCATATTCTATATCTTCCACTTCCCCAAACCATTTAACTTCATTACCTCTCAGTGCTAACTCAGTTTTATCTAATACTTCTTGATGGTTTTTGTATAATTCAAAAATTGATTTTCCGATTAAATCTTCTGACTTAATTGTTTTTTCGCCTTCTACAAAAGTAAATATACCATTGCTATCTACTTCCCAAATAATTAAAGATGCTTGATTAGTGAGTATCCGTAAACGTGCTTCACTTTTTTGGAGAGCATTTTTAGTTAACTGATGTTCTGCTTTCTCTTTTTTTAACTCTTCTGTCAACTGAGCGACACTTTGCTGTAAATTTTGAACAACACTATACATCACAGACATTAATATTAGAGAACAATAATAAATATCGTATAACTAACATAACCATAAAGAGGTTAAGCTATAAAAAAACTTGATTTGAAGTTTAATTTGAATAGTTAACTATATATCCTAGTAATATTAATTTTATAACACATACTTTTTTAGCTCTTCAATTAGTTAAGCTATAACCTAGTGCAAGATGGCGGAAATAACTGGTTACAAAATCGCGGGAACAATTACAAATCAAAAATGATTGACTTTTAAATGCATGACTTTTAATATCATGTCCGGATAAGAGCGATTTGGAAAAAACTTATCCTCTTTCTTAAACAGTAAATCTTTATATTTTCCCGGCCTCCCCTACTCCATAAGAGGAAACACCAGAAACACCGGACGCGGGGACGTGGTGAGACTCCATCTTCCTGTCTCCCCCTCTGGTGTGTCTCACCCTCTGGTGTGTCCTCAAAAACCCCCCGCTCCCCTACTATCTTAATAATAAGGACATGATTTAACGCGCGTCAGAAGTCAGAAGTCAGAAGCGGTGCGACCCCGCGTCGGCGGCAGACGCAAGGGAACGCGCACTCCTGTGAGTCAGAAGTAATTTTTATAACGGGGATTTGAGCCCCGCTCCAAAAATATTGCGCCTTAAAAGGCGGGGTTTTAGACCCAATTATTTTGATAACTTCCGCGTAGCCACTCTAGTCTGTGCTACCTAGAAATATTAAAATATTTGCCAAAGTAGAACAATTATCTAAAATCTAGTCAAAGTAGACAATGAAACTACCTGAATCAAGCAGATTAAATTTTACCGATAATTTAAACATCTGTCGCATTTTAAACGGAATGTGGCAAGTATCAGGTATTCACGGACGTATAGACCCCAAAACTGCTATCTAAAGTATGTTTGACTACATGGACGCAGGTTTCACTACTTGGGATTTAGCAGACCATTATGGCCCAGCAGAGGACTTCATCGGAGAGTTTAGGCGACAACTAATAGCTAATAGGGGAAAAGAAGCTTTATCTAACTTACAAGCTTTTACCAAGTGGGTACCCAGACCAACTAAAATGACTAAAAAGTTAGTCGAGCAAAATATTGATATTTCTCGCAAAAGGATGAATGTGGAAACTTTAGACTTAGTTCAATTTCACTGGTGGGAATATCAGAATAAAAATTATTTGGATGCTCTTAATTATATGGCGGAGCTTCAATCGGAGGGAAAAATTAAGCATTTGGCTTTAACTAATTTTGATACTGAACACTTAAAATTTATTATTAAAAGTGGGATAAAGATAGTCTCTAATCAAGTTCAATTTTCTTTAGTATATCGTCGCCCTTTGGTAGAAATGGTACAGTAAAAATTAATAATTAATAATGAATAATTAATAATTAACAATTACCTCGATAGTGAAAACGGAATTGATTGACTAATCATGAAAATTTTTATTTATTATCCCCGATCGAGGGGAGGCTTTAAACCACAACTTTTCGGTAAACATATTGAGGATAAAAACGGCAATTCATTCAGACTAAATACCTTGGCTCTGTGTAAGTCCCGATGATTTCACTTTCAAGGAATATGGTTTATATTAAAGTTTTTCTTGATGTTTATAGCTCAATCTATACTTCTGTTATACTCAAAAATAATACTCATAAAAGGATTTTAAAATATGTCTGATTCCTCACGGGGTGACAAGGTAGCTGAAAGCTATACATAGAGATGGACGTATCGAATAAGCTGAATAATACTTCAACCAAAAGAGAACTATTATTGAGAATAGATGGGGGTGTGGTGCGATACTGCTGACGCAACGCTCCGCGAACGCATCACACCCCCCACGCCAGGTTGATTATTTATTCATTCAAGCAACTTTTAAAACAGTTAAAAATATGATAAAAAAGGTTTGATAATTACA
>JAXHSW010000269.1:0-9744 GCA_034190295.1 Cyanobacteriota bacterium
GGAGAATTTAGAGGTAGATATTTGAGGTTGTTTTATATACATTCCATTGAAAATATTCGGTTAGATATTAGTCGGATGAAAAAAAGCGACCCCTCAACTATAGAAATTCTATTTGAATAGTAAAATTTTCTGGGATAGAGAATTTAATAATTATTTTTTTTGCAGAGGTGATGTAATTTTCGATGAATTAAATTCTATGGAATATATTGACTATGGAAGACTCCCTGGTGCAATGGATATTTTTCTCAACTATTAAACAACTGCTGATAAGTTGTGAGAAACTGGCAGATTATTTATTAGTTAAAGGTGGAGTTGTTTTATTACTGGGAATTGCTGATGGAAAATTTAGAGATGGATATTTGAGGTTGTTTTGTGCAAATTCCATTGAAAATATTCGGTTAGATATTAGTCGGATAAAAAAAGTGATCGCTCAACTATAGAAATTCTATTTGAATAGTCAAATTTTCTGGGATGGAGAATTTAGAGGTAGATATTTGAGGTTGTTTTATATACATTCCATTGAAAATATTCCCTCAGATATTAGTTGGATAAAAACAGTGATCGCTCAACTATAGAAATTTTATTTGAATAGTAAAATTTTCTGGGATGGAGAATTTAATCGTTATTTTTTTGGAGATGTAATGTAATTTTTGAGGAATTAAATTCTATGGAAGACCCCCTGGTACAATGGATATTTTTCTCAAGTATTAAACAACTGCTGATAAGTTGTGAGAAACTGGCAGATTATTTATTAGTTAAAGGTGGAGTTGTTTTATTACTGGGAATTGCTGATGGAAAATTTAGAGATGGATATTTGAGGTTGTTTTGTGCAAATTCCATTGAAAATATTCGGTTAGATATTAGTCGGATAAAAAAAGTGATCGCTCAACTATAGAAATTCTATTTGAATAGTCAAATTTTCTGGGATGGAGAATTTAGAGGTAGATATTTGAGGTTGTTTTATATACATTCCATTGAAAATATTCCCTCAGATATTAGTTGGATAAAAACAGCGATCGCTCAACTATAGAAATTCTATTTGAATAGTCAAATTTTCTGGGATGGAGAATTTAGAGGTAGATATTTGAGGTTGTTTTATATACATTCCATTGAAAATATTCCCTCAGATATTAGTTGGATAAAAACAGCGATCGCTCAACTATAGAAATTTTATTTGAATAGTCAAATTTTCTGGGATGGAGAATTTAGAGGTAGATATTTGAGGTTGTTTTATATACATTCCATTGAAAATATTCCCTCAGATATTAGTTGGATAAAAACAGCGATCGCTCAACTATAGAAATTTTATTTGAATAGTCAAATTTTCTGGGATGGAGAATTTAATCATTATTTTTTTGCAGAGGTGATGTAATTTTCGAGGAATTAAATTCTATGGAATATATTGACTGTGAAAAACTCCCTTAGTGCTTTGAAGATTTTCTCAAATATTAAATAACTGCCAATAAGTTGTCAGAAGCTGGCAAATTATTTATTAACTGAAGCTGGAGTTTTTACAGGGAATTGTTTATGGCAAATTTGGAGTAGTAAAATTTTATGGGGAAGATAGAAATTTAAAACTTTATTTATTCAAGGTACTTTAATAATCTATTTTTCAAGCACACTTAAATCTGACCAACCTTCATCCCTTTATTTTTGGGTTTTCTTTCAAAAAGAAATCTTGGTTTTAACAATACTTGCAATAATAACCATAAAGATTTTAACTCACTCGGTGCTTCTCGTCGTTGCCATTGTCCGGGACGACAGAATAATAATTCTATTAATTGTCGCTTCTCAGATAAATTTACCTCTTCAAACATTACCTCCATACAAGGAAATTCTCCATTCATTTGTAGATGAGTAATTCTTCCTGCTAAACAAATTTTTTCTTCAACAATTTTCAACTTTACTGACAAAGTCTCTCCTACTAAATTAAAAGGAATTTTCTGATTAACTTCTATCTTCGCACCTACTTCCGATATTTGTGTACTAATACCCCACAATGTCTGGTCATTAATTTCTAATTTCACCACCCTTCGCAGATTAAACCATTCATATATGTCTTGCTTAGGTACATCCATTAACATTAATAATGCTACCCAAATCATCAATATATTATACCCGCTCCAAAATAACCCCAAATTAAAATATTTTGTTTGTTCAATTACTACTTCACTATGACTGATATAGCGAGATAAACCTAAACATAAACTTATGGTATTAAGTGCTAAAAATATAACCAAAGGCAAAGCTAAATTCCAATTAAAATAGTAGCGATCGCTTTTAATTCCTTTTGGTGTAACTTTAAATCCTTGTGAAAAGGGATTTAGTAAAGTCTGAATTATTGTCACTACTAAAGGAAAGGCAAAAACTATATGATAAAAGTTTGCCAGAAATGCTGACCGAGAACGATAATTTAACCAAGAAAATACAGTAAAGTTAACGAAATAACAGGGCAAAAAGAAATATAAATATTCAGCAGCAGTAGCTTGAATAGGAAAAACATTCCAAAAGATATAAGCTAATGGCATTAACAAAAAACCCACATGACTAGCGTTAGTAAACCAATGTAAAAATGTTTCTAAATATGCCAATCTTTGGATAGGACGTAATCCAGGAATTGTCAAAGGATTTGAATTAATAAAAAATCCTTGAAAAGTTCCTCTTGCCCATCTTAATCTCTGACTTGCATGACCGGAAATATTTTCAGCAGCTAAACCAGCACTTAATTTTTCTTCTAAATAAACCAAACTATAACCTTTCGCTGCTAAACTAATTCCTGTAAAATAATCTTCACTAATTGATTCTGTAACAAATCCTCCTACTAATTCCAAAGCTTTTCTTCTGACTATAAAAGAAGTTCCTACACAACCAACCCCACCTACCCCGTCTCGAATAGGTTGAACTTGTCGATAAAATATTTCTTCCTCTGGAGTTAGGATATTTTCTAAACCTAAATTTCGGGTAATAGGGTCGATATTATAAAAAGTTTGAGGAGTTTGTACTAGAGCAACTTGTTCATTTTGGAAAAATCCTAAAGTCCGAGTTAAAAAGTTTTTCGTGGGAATAAAATCAGCATCAAAAACCACAATAAATTCACTGTTTGTTTGAGCAATGGCATGATTTAGATTTCCAGCTTTGGCATGAGTATTATCAAATCTAGTAATATATTCACAACCTAATTTTGCTGCTAATTTTTTTACTTCTGGTCGATTAGTATCATCTAGTAAATAAACTTTTTTGTTGGCATAATCTAGAGCTTGACAGCCAATCATAGTACGTTCCAAAATAAATTCAGGTTCATCATAAGTAGGAATTAAAATATCTACTGACGGCTGAAAACTTTTGTCTAAAATTGCCTGAGAAAAATATTCTGCTTCTTTGTGACGATTTTTGACTCTTAACATCAAAAATAAACCCAGGATACTACTACTTATTGTCAAAAATTCTAGACCAAATAAACCTAGACTAAATACACCATTTATCGGATCGACAAAATTTAAAGTAGAGAGCGATCGCCAAGATAAATAACGAATAGTTAAACCTAATAAAATCCCTACTACTAAGATGCGCGACCAATTTTTGGGAGTAGGGGAAATTCTCATAATTCCTTGAGCTATTAAAAATAGTAATATTGTCGGCAAGACTAAATATTCACTCTTTTTTGTTGGTGCTTCTACCCACATTGGCGGATTTTCTTGAAAGTAATGAATTTGAGCAAAAAATTTGTCTATTTTATCTATTCCTGCTAACCAAGCAACAAAAATAATTATTAATAGTGTGACTAATCCAATGAGTAATAGTTTTGCTAAATTGCGTTGAACACAACTCAGAATATTTATAGGACTTTTGAACTTTTTGTTAGTTATATTCGACCTGTTCATAGTTAGTTATATATACTAATTTCAACTTAAATTAAAATGTAAGTCTTCAGTCATCAGCTATTGCTTTTAGTTTAAGATAAAAGCTGGCTTTAAAGTCTATCTATATTCATTAAAACCTCCTCATAAGAGTTGATATCTGACAGCTAATGGGTGCATCTCAATGCATGAATAAAGCCAAAAATTTATTTATCGCTTTTAGGAAACAGCTCCGTCATTTCAGTTATCAGTTATCAGTTATCAGTTATCAGTACCTCTGCTTCGGAGGAGGCTTGACATAAGGAATATTCTCTCTCTTGGTCGATTAGATATGGTTAGGAAACCCATCCATCTCTCGACCGCTTTTTTTATCCCCTTAAAAGGGGAGGCTTGAGACCCTAATTTTCGGTCAGGGAATATATAGGAAAAAAGTATTTTTGCACTACCAGATGCACCCCAGCTAATAGCTGTTTGTGCAGCATTCGGACCGAAATACTTACCAAAGATATATTATAATTTTTAATTTAGTATTATTCTAATTAATGCTGAGATTTTCCTGAGATTTATCAATACTTTAATCAATTAATTTGTTATACCATTTCATTATATAGAAGTCACCATTACTTTGTTTGACATATCAAAAGCTTAAAATTCAGACAACGCCTTTTCTTCTTCTTTTTGCTATATGTAAAAGCTACCATTATTGTGATTTAAAATTATTCCTGCTTTGCGTATCTCTTCATAAAAATTTTTCAATAAAATTCTTATTTTGCTGACTCAGATAGATTCAGATAAACCTGGATAAATATTTGGCAAGTATTTACTATCTTCCTAAAGTTATACAAAAAAATATTTCAGTTAAAACTAAATTTACTATCTGAGGATTATATTCAAAAAAATAAAAATATTTGCCTAAAACATACTTGAGCATTTAGATAACTAACTTATAATAACTAGATTTAGTTTTAGTTTAGATATATAGCAGTTTAGATATAAGTTAACGATGAAAATCAGATATAGCAGTCGAAGGAAAAATTAGGATATATCACTCATCTTAAAACTCAGACAAAACAAAATTTTTCGCTCCTTTGGTCTTTCCTTCTTCCTTGTTGTTATATATTGATTTATAGCAATTATCATATTGGTGAGGTACGCGCATTCGTTTGTTTTAGGGAGTAGGGGCGAATCGCGATTTGCTTCGCATAACTATCGTTAACGCCCGTACAGCAGTAGGCAGTAGGGAATAGTAATTCGAGAAACAGGGGATAGAAAAAAAGAAAAACAACTGTATCTCATTAATTTGAGAAACGCTATATAATTCATGTCTTGAATGACAAGAATGAAAAACTTAGTTTGAATGCCAATCATCTTTAATTCCTTATTTAAGGAATGCTCTTAAAAGTCTTTTTCTTGAGGTAGGTAGTAGGGAGTAGGGAGTAGTGAATAATCAATAAAAATGGAAGTTATAGAGAAGGTAGTTATTCATAATAGTCAGAGTGATTTTTCTGCCATAGTTACCGAAAAATTGTCCCAAGATTGTTCTGCCATAATCATCCTAAAATACTAGCTTTATGCAGCTCTTTAGACCGAAAAACTTGCTCCTTTTTCGAGTAAAAAGGCACTTACCAATATCAGTCAATGCTTTGATATTAGATCGGTCACGCCCTATTTATTTAAGTCAAAAAAAAATTAGATTGCCTATGAAAGTAAACTTCAGTAGACAACCTAATTATGATTACTTCTATAAACTCAAGTATTTTTTCAAATTAAATTTGTTGCTTAAAATCTGCTAAAACTTCTATCAACTCAGTCTGACACTGCATCGGTAACAAATCAATCAGAGGAAGTTCCTTTCTACCAGCACCTAACTTAATCGGAATTCCTTGTAATATTTCCACAACTTGACCTTCCGAAGGTACCTCCTCTGTCAGAATAGGATAAAACTTTTCTGCCAAAACAGTATGCAACTTCGCATCAGATAAATAAAGATGCCAACCAGCAATATCAATGTAAACCTTATCCCCAATTTCTGCTGCTAAACCTTCAATTATTTGTGTTGTACTCATAACAAAAATAAAACCTAATTTTTTATCTATAGAATCACTAAAATTCTTCTATACAGAATCCTTAGTAGTAGGTGAATAATCTGCCAGTGAGAAAATATAAATTCCGTGAACTAACAATAATAATACCCAAACACTTGTTACCCAGATAGCCCAAGGCCAAGTCGCTGCTGTGAGATTACGGAAGAACCACATACCAGAATTACTGGCCGCAAAAATAGCAACATGAATAGCAAAATTCATTCGGTCGTCCAACTTGCGGAATTCTGGGTCATTACGGTCAGGTTTGCGAGGCCAACGAGGAGGCATAATATTTGATAACTCTTTTATTCACAATTATTGAAATAGCAGTCAGCACCTCAGCGGTCAGCTATCAGCTTCTAGTTGCCTGTATAATGGGAGGTTCAAACCCCCATAAAAGGCGCACCACTAATTTTTCAAATATAGTGAGGGACGCCGAACCCTTAAATTTTTAGCTGATAGCTAAACGCTGAAAGCTAATAGCTAGTTAAAGATATTATAAAAGGAATTTAATAATCTAAAGATTATTTGGTAAACACACTCTGGAGAGCAATATCGCAAGGTGTTTAATTTAACTGGACTTAATGTTGGCCTAGCCTTGTGGAACACAAACTACCGATTCCTATTTTCAGGATAATCTTCGTGCCTGACCCCTGGAGAGTACCTCAAGCACTAGCTTTTAACTTAATTGATATAGCACTACGCAAATAGGGCACGAACATTTATAAATGCTTAAAGTTAGTCAGGGATTACTTCTGACTTCTGTACGGGCGAATGCCATTAGGTACGGGCGAATGCCATTCGCCCCTACTGACTTCTGACTTGTCGGTAGCGCTATAGTCCCCAGACTTACCCCCACTCTTACTCAACAGACGAATTAACTCAATAGAAATAGACTTTTCCAAAGCCTTAGCCATATCATACAAAGTCAAAGCAGCCACAGAAACCGCTGTCAAAGCCTCCATTTCCACCCCAGTTTCCGCCTTAGTTTTCACTATGGCCCGAATCTGATATCCAGGCAGTTGTGGATCGGCAATTAACCGAACATCTATTTTTTGTAATGGCAAAGGATGACACAAAGGAATCAGTTGAGCCGTTTGCTTGGCCGCCATAATTCCAGCCAACTTAGCAGTTCCCAAAACATCACCTTTTGGCGCATTACCAGCTTGAATAACCTCAAATGTTTCTCTTGACATCCGTACTTGTCCACCAGCTTCAGCTTGGCGCACAGTAGGCACTTTAGCAGATACATCAACCATTTGAGCTTCCCCCTTTTCGTCCAAATGAGTCAAACTTTGCTCGAATTTAAAAAAATCTCTTGTCATTTTGTTCAAGTGTGCTATTATTTATTATTAGTGCGGAAGAAAAGCTTTTTAATTAAGTTTAGTCCAACACTAAAGATAACGGGGGCCTGTAGCTTAGTGGATAGAGTGCGTGGCTACGGACCATGAGGTCGGGGGTTCGAATCCCTCCAGGCCCGTATCAAAGGTTAACAGCATAAGTATCTTGTCCCTGACCAGAAGCAAATCTGATGGAATGGGACAAATCTTTATTTGACATGGTGATAAATGTAGCTAGTGCCAAACAAACAAGGCAAGCATCTAGAGCAAACATACTTCTATAACTAAAACTAAATTGCTCTGCAATCAAACCTAAAAAAGGACCAGCTAAAGCCAAACCTAAATCAAACCCACCAATACAAAGAGAGAAAAATTTACCTCTTTGAGTTGGAGGACATCGGTCTGTCATTAAAGTAATCATCATTGGAATCACCAAACCAGCAGAACTTCCTCCGAGAATAGCTGCGAGTAAAATGGTGTTGCTGCTATTTGCCGTCCATAACGTTAACATACCCAACAAACTACAGACGAGACCTCCACTGATAAAAATGCCACGACCAAATCTATCTGAAGCTCGTCCAGTAAAACAGCGGACGATAAAACTAGCGATCGCTCTGACTGTATAAAAAAGTCCTGCGTTAAGAGCAATTCCACTTTCTTGAATAAAGAGTGGCAGAAAAGTGACTGTTGTGCCAAATACTAAACCCACCATTAACATCACAAAACTGGGAACTAAAACTCTACGACTCCCTAATATTTGCCAGAACTTTTGTTGCTGTAACTCATTGAAAACAGGATTTAGCTCGGCTTGATTTTTTCCTACTGTAGTGTTTTGTTCCCTGACAAAAGAACTACATAATAAACTCATAACTCCCAGAGCAGAACAAACGATAAATAAAGCCACATAACCACTCGCCTCTGCTAAAAAACCACCTATTGCTGGGCCTATTCCCATACCTATAGGAGCTGCTAAACTCATATAGCCAATTAATTCTCCCCTACGACCGGGAGGAGACAAGTCAGCCACTAAAGCACTATAGCCAATGGTAACTCCAGCAATACTAATACCGTGAAAGGCACGAACTCCCATTAATAGAGGAAAAGACTTTAGTAGTAAGTAACCGAGTGGAGCGATCGCTGCTGCACTTGTGCCAACTATCAGGACTAACTTTCGACTTCTGGTATCAGCTAATGGTCCTAGAAAAAATCGTGATGATAATAGTCCCACAGCAAAGCAACCCATTACCAGGCCAATTTGTTGTTTTGTACCTCCAATAAAACTTATATAGAGAGGTAAGGTGGGTAGTAAGGTGGTTATACTTGACCAAAATAATAAGCCTGCAATGAATAACATCATTAGACTGCGTTGATTTTGAGGCTCAAGTGTTCGGAATACTTTCACTGTTAATTGACTCTGAATAAGTTGTATTCCTATTTTGTAACAGATTGTTAAAATCTGCCTGCCTAAACTTTCTTAAGTACCACTGTGATTATATTTTTGTCAATTATTGGTTAAGGAGCGTGGGCGGGCCAAGTCAGAAGCATTCGCCCGTACAGAAGTTATTTTTGTAAAGGAGATTTTGAGCAACCCTCCTTGAATATTTATGCATTACACTATCGTTATATATTTGTCAATTATTGATTAAGGAAGGTGGAGAAAATTAGTTTGCTGTGCCATGAAAAATAAATGGCGATCGCTACAAAAACAACGACAGAATAGGTATTTGCAGCTTTGTTTTGCTATTTAGTTATAGCTTACTCCAGATTTTACTATTTTTTATAATACCACATAATTGAGAAAAAGCTCTGAAAGTTTTGAAATTTCGTGAGTTGATTCAGGAATTTTGTGATGTTTTTTTGTCAGGGATTGATGACAAAATTTTGATTTTTTAAATTAAAAGCTGAAACCTATAATCAAAACTGTTCGGATGGAAAGTTGTTGAATATTCGGAGGTAGATTAATAATTAATAATTAATAATTATTAAAAACAATATGTTCCTCTTTCTTCCTGAATTATCAACAAATAGATAAGACAGAGAATTAAGGATTTTGAAACATTATGAGATTTTGAAAATGTCTGCTTTTCGAGAATGTCAAGAGCGTTGCTGCTTAGTGCTATAACTAGAACTTTTAAAAGTAGAAAAATGCTGAGGTTTATTCTGTGTGACTTCACATTTAATTGATTTCAGCAAAATTAAAATTAATTGTATAGTAACTTCCATGACTACTGTTGATTTATAGAGTATCTCAAACCAGGAAATATCAATAATTAATCTTCCTTCTTCCTGAATTATCAACAAATAGATAAGACAGAGAATTAAGGATTTTGAAACAGTATGATATTTTGAAAATGTCTGCTTTTCGAGAATGTCAAGAGCGTTGCTGCTTAGTGCTATAACTAGAACTTTTAAAAGTAGAAAAATGCTGAGGTTTATTCTGTGTGACTTCACATTTAATTGATT
>JAXHSW010000027.1:0-51518 GCA_034190295.1 Cyanobacteriota bacterium
TCTTGGTCTTCTTCTGGTACGAACCAAGTTGTTAATCCACTTTGAGCGGACTGTCGTATGAGAACGATTTGACTATTCTTTTCTCGATTTGCCCATGCTGCTAATAATCCTGCTACTCCTAGTCCTCCTGCTATTGGTGCTATTCCTATACCATCTGTTGGAGTTGTTTCATTTCCATCAACGGTCGTTGTTCGTGTCTCTGATGTTGTGGTATCTACCCCTGCTTCTGGTCTCGCTCTCCCCGTAATGTCACCTCCATCCACTGGAGTAACAGTTTCTATCTCTGTATCTGTTTGTGCTGAATCATCTCCACGTCCTCTCTGCAGTCCCCAAATCAAGGCTCCTAGTAAAGGAATTCCTAACAAAAAAATGAGCCACCAGGGGAATCCTTCTGTTTCTGTTTCCTGGCTGGTATCATTTGGTAGTAGTGCAGTATCTGATTGAGTGGGACTAGGTGAACCTACTACCTCTGAAGAGTTTGCTTCATTAACTGTGGAAGTATTTGGACTGGGTGATGTTACTACTGCCCCCGGAACTGCTGAGTCCACCTCTGATGAGTCTTCTGCTGTCTCAGTTTGAGTATCTGGACTGGATTGATTTGTTGCTGTTTCTGAAGCAGTATCTGAATTAGTTGTAGTTGCCACTCCAGCAGAAATAGCAGAATCTGTTTCCCCCGAGTCCACCTCTGATGAGTTTGCTGCTGTCTCAGTTTGAGTATCTGGAATGGATTGATTTGTTGCTGCTTCTGGAGCAGTGTCTGAATTAGTTGTAGTTGCCACTCCAGGAGAAATAGCAGAATCTGTTTCCCCTTCTTGAGCTACTGTCGCCACAACTTCTTGACCAACTGGAGAAGTAACCAAACCCATAAATGCTAGAACTTCTGGAGGAGCAGCATCTTTGTTATAAATATAGTTACGGGGTTGAGAATATGGGTAACGAGGATCGTTCGGTAGGGTTTTGTGCATCTGAATAACCCGAACATCTTCTTTGTTCAGCACTTGGTCGGCGATCGCGTAACTAATTCCATTTTTACCAAGTTCTTGTATGACTGCTGCTGTATCATCCAGAGATACCCGAGTAGCGTTACCTCCTGTCTGAAATGGAGCTGTTTTAAACACATCATAACTTTTCAGAGCTTCCCTGGTATCGCTAAACTCTGGGCGATCGATAAAGCGAATTGGGACTTGAGGGCCGCCTATTTCTGACCAGTTTGTGACTTCTCCCCGGAGTATTTGGGCAAATTGATCGAATGAGAGATTTTCTAGAAATGGATTTTCGGGACCAACTATCACAGCAATTTTGCCACGCTCAATAGGAACTTGAACTAATCCTTGGTCTTTTTCCTCAGCAGTTAATGGACGTCCTATTGCGGCTATATCTGTTTCTCCTTTTCGGAGTGCTTCTAATACTTCACTGGTATCACCTGCTGCTAGTTCAACTTGAGCGTCTGGATATTTTTCTTCGTAACGCTGTTTGAGCAATCGATTAATGACTGTCATGCTATTAGAGCCATATAATCTGATTTTTGTACCACTGGGCAGTGATTCAGGTATTTGGTAGGTAGTATCTGAGTTGACTGATTCAGCTAGAATAGTATTGCTTAAAAAAGATATATTAGTAGCTGCTGCTAAGGACTTGGGAGTAGCAGTTAAGGTTAGCAATACTACTGATATTTGAAATAAGTTTTTGCTAGATGAAGACATTTTTATCTGGCTTTTAGGTTGACAAAATCTGGTTAAATTAACCTTTAGTAATTAGCCTTCAGCTTGAATATAATTTCCCGATCGCCTATTAGTTTTTTACTAATAAATTTACAGTTGATTTTTTTCCAACTCAAGGCTAAATTCCTGATGAATAATTTTTTTCACGAAGGAAGACCGAAGGACCGAAGACCGAAGGACCGAAGAAGAACCCAGGTTTAAAAACGTGGGATTGAAAACAAGGACGCAGTATTCCATCCCACTACGTGTCTTGGAATACATATTTTTTGTTTTAAGTGGGCTTTATACCCACAACTAAAGTTTTTAATTATACTCATACCAACTTCTATCTTCCTCCTAACTTCTTGCTTCTTTGTAATTACATCCTCAGTGAGCTTTTGACTGACAGCTTTTTCAATCTAAATACATATATTTTTAGGCAATATAGTATTGATTATTTATAGTAATAAACGAGTTATTTAGGATTTATGTTAATGATGAACCTTCAATAATTTATAATTCCGAATTAAGAATGCGCGAATTACCTCTTCTTATAAATAAATAAGAGGATTGGATCAAAGGATTTTTTTTCTTTTTTCTCCATGAATGGAGAGGCTTTATACCTGATTTTTTCGGTAAGACAGGGAAATGTTTTTCTCGCTTTTGCCTGGTGTTTGTTGTCTGGTATATATGTAAAATGCAAATCAAGCAATAGTGCTTTTTGAAATTTATCAAAATCATCAGGGTCGCGCCACCCAGCTTTTTAAGGCGATCGGGTTTTTGGAGCTTTTCTCAAATCCCCTACTTCCCCTCCAGGGAGGGGTTAGGGGTGGGTTCTCCACGGGGCCCGCGGGTGGGTTAACTTCTGTACGTCGCCAATCCGACGGCTCCCCTATCTGACTTTTGACTTCTGACTTCGTTAAGACTCTTGGTTCAGAAAAAAAATCATTCACATTTTTACTATAGAAATTGTCAATTCTCCTTGATTATCATCAATATAACTAATTCACATTTTTACTATAGAAATTGTCAATTCTCCTTGATTATCATCAATATAACTATCGAAGAAAAAAGCACAAAGGTTTGTTGTTTGGAGTACTTCTAAAGTTAATGTATCGTCATCACCATTCAAAGTTGACCAAGTAGCTTCAACTTCTAAGTTGGTTTTTTTATTGATAAACTTACCACCATAAATCCACAACATAACCATGGGTTCACCAACATTATTTGCATCGTTTCGGTATCCAAACGAACCACTACGGATTCTAATTACATATATCCCTGGTTCTAATTTTGTTGAAACTGCTGTTTCTTCCTGAATTTGTCGCATAGCTTCAGCATCAAGAGTATAGCAGTTTTTTTTACTGTCAATCTTTAGATCCGTAATTGTACAACCTTCCATATTCTTTTTTATTTCCTAGTAAATTTTACAGTATTCTTAACTAAGGCCACTGGTAGTATAAATTTTCTTATCAATAATAAATACAACTGTCCAAAAATTCATAACAGGCAAAAGGGCTACTTTAGTCAAAGAATTACTTTGCGACCGGACTCATATAGATAGTTTACACCTGTTTGTAGCTTTAATGGTGTTGTTGTGCTATCTTTTTTATCGATCCAAATTTAGTTCTGATAGAATTCAGTTAATATTAATTGATGCTTAGTCAATATATTTTAATTGTTCAGACAAACTATTAATATTTTTCTGATTTTACAATTATTTGACCTTAATGATTTCTGTCATATTTGACTAATTTAATTAATCAAAAGTTTTTTCATAATTATAGTTTATATAGAATATAAAATATAGAAAAATATATATAGCAATCCTAAGTTAGTCCTGTAAAATCCGCATATTCATATATTTTAGGAAAATAACTAAAATAAAAATTAGACTACTTCAAAATATTGACAATAATGAATAAATTTTATCGCAATTTTTTTTGTTTTTAGCCAAATATCTTCTACTAGATTCTGTTCTGGAGCATTCGGTGTAAATTTCGTACAAGTTATTTGCCACTGTGACTTCTCTAATCCTCTATTTACTTGCTCCAAAGATTCTTTAAATTCTTTGATTTCTTGAGAACAATCATACCTAGCTCCATCCCAAAATACAGCTATTCTTTGTCCAGGATTTTGAGATTGTAAATAATATATAGCAATTCCCATTATTGAGTGGGGGAGTAGGGGAGAATTCAACAATTAATAATTAATAATTACCGAAAAATTGGGGTAGGTGCCTCCCCCTTTTAGGGGGATGAAAAAATATTCAATGAGCGTATTTTCGTTTGCTCCGGACTTGAGTCGGAGGTACTGATAACTGATAACTGATAACTGATAACTGAAATGACCTCTCCTTGAAAAGAAGAGTATTGACTAAAAGGAATTTTTTTTATCCTTTAAAGGAGAGGCTTTCAATTTTAATTATTCGGTAAACATCAGAATTATTATTACCTCAATATTAATCTCTATCTTATTACTTTAGTTATACTAAATACGGTTACGAAAAAGTACTTTTTCCAAATATTCTCTAACCCTTCTGTCTTCTGACTTCTGCCCTCTGCCTTACTTTCCAAATAAAGCTCCTATTTCCACAATTAATAATTAATAATTAATAATTACCGAAAAATTGGGGTAGGTGCCTCCCCCTTTTAGGGGGATGAAAAAATATTCAATGAGCGTATTTTCGTTTGCTCCGGCAATAGTTGTCGGTACTGATAACTGATAACTGATAACTGATAACTGAAATGACCTCTCCTTGAAAAGAAGAGTATTGACTAATAATGAAAAATTTTCTTTATTATCCCCTTAAAAGGGGAGGCTTTAAACCACAATTTTAGGTAAACCGGATTAAGTATTATATATGACTTTAATTTTTTGGCTTTGATTCCTTTTTCAATCAATTTATTTATAAATTGATGTTGAAAATTATGAATTTATAAATTGGCAAAAATATTTTGGCGCTGGACTGAGTCTAAACTCGGCGATCGCTCATCAGTATATTTACGATCGGGACTTACGCAGAGACTCTAAATATAGCGAGAAAGAATACTATTTACCCCTACTCGTCCCTACAGATGGTGGTTTAACAGTCAATTTGCGTAAGTCCTGATTATCTTACAGCACTTCCCGTTGCCCGTGAGGTACAATAAGTGGACTTTTGACAGAGTAAAAATTTTTTGCTTGTTTCCCTATTCCCCCACTCCCCCACTCCCCTACTTCCCTACTTCTTACCATAGAAGTCCATCTACTAATTGTCTAGACCAATAAAAATATTAAGTAATGTTGCCATATTTGAAATCTTGCGTTAAGTTATATTACATAAGCTTGAAATCAAACGAGGTTAATGGTTATGGAAAATCAAGAGAAAAAACTAGGCTTCACCGACTTTGCAGAAGCTTGGAATGGTCGCCTGGCAATGTTAGGTTTTGTTATTGGTGTTGCCACTGAATACCTCACAGGTCAAGGTATCCTTTCTCAACTTGGCTTAATGTAATTAATTGTTACTTCTCAATAATTCTTCTGTTGTACTTACCAACGTTTAACTACACTAATTAGAGATTAATCATCATGGAAACTCAAGAACAAAAGCTAGGTTTTACCAAATTTGCAGAAACATGGAATGGTCGCTTGGCAATGTTAGGTTTTGTCATTGGTGTTGCCACTGAATACCTTACTGGTCAAAGTATTCTTTCTCAAATTGGTCTAATGTAATTCAAAGCTACAAAACAATTAAAAATTTTCAAATTAGCTAAATTTGTAGCAGTCGCTCAATAGAATTATAGAAGTTAAACAGTTTTGTCTTTCAGAGTAGTAGTGTCAGAAAATTGATATTCTAGTCTTGAGATACTAACTAATAAATTTTGATAAAGTTAAAGGGGTTGAAAATTTTCAACCCCTTTTTCAGTAGCAGTTTAAATCGAAGGAATTTGATTAAGTTTTTTTGACTCAATCAACTATTACTTATTTCTTCTTACTTCCTTTCGATATTTAACTTAATGTACAATCGAAGTATTTAACTCTTCTGAAGAGTTAGAAGATGTTGGACTACTTTCAGGTAATTCAAGATCCCGAACAGGGTTACGAGCTTCTATTAAACTGATAGCTCGACTTACGGTTTCCGGTAAAATTACTACCAGACCACCAGAAGAAGCACGATCTAAAGCAGTATTAATAGCCGTTGTCTCATCTAGAATTGATTCATAACTAACTTTTGAATCAGAATCTTTAGCCTTATTTAAAAACTGCTTCACACCTTGAGAAATTAGCCCCGCAGCACTTCCTCTAGGTCTTCCCCTAGTATCGTCGTCTTCCTTGACAATAATTTCATCAAAGATATCTGCTGCTAGCTCACCCAAAGAAACAAAGTCCTCATCACGACGGTCGCCAGGTCCACCAATTACACCAATCCGTTTTCCTGGCCAATTTCTGACAAATGCGCCCAACGCTTCATAGCTAGCAGGATTATGAGCATAGTCCACAAGAGCATGATAATCACCCATATTAAACATATTCATCCGGCCTGGTGTTTGATCCACCGAAGCCACAAAAGTTGACAAACCTTCTCGAATATGCTCTATTTTCACCCCTTGAGTAAAAACTGCCAAACAAGCTGCAAGAGCATTCGCAATCATAAAAGGAGCTTTACCTGCCATCGTAATTGGCACATTAACTGCTTTTTCAATCCTTAAAGTCCAATCTCCTTTGAGAATTGAAATATAACCATTCTCATAAACAGCAGCCAAACCACCAGCTTCTGTATGTTTCACCAAAAGTTGATTATTTGGTTCCATTGAAAAATAAGCAACTTGACCTTTAACTTTCTCAGCCATTGCAGCAACCAATGGATCGTCAGCATTCAAAATGGCATATCCTTTAGGCATTACTGACTCAGCAACCACACTTTTGAGTTGAGCTAATTGCTCTACAGTATCTATATCTCCAATACCCAAGTGGTCGGCAGCTACATTTAATACCATTCCTACATCACAAGCTGAAAAACCCAAACCCGAACGTAGAATACCGCCCCGTGCTGTTTCTAAGACTGCAACTTCTACAGTGGGGTCTGAAAGTATTACATGGGCACTTTGAGGTCCAGTATTATCTCCCGATTCTGCCAAATATTCACCGAGATAAGTACCATCAGTAGTAGTATAGCCCACGACTTTTCCCGTCTGCTTCATTATGTGAGCTAGCAAGCGTGTAGTTGTTGTCTTACCATTAGTGCCAGTAATCGAAAATATGGGTATTCTGCCATTTTTAGACCCAGGGAACAGCATATCTATTACTGCTCCGGCCACATTTCTAGGTAGACCGCGACTAGGAGCAACGTGCATCCGGAAACCAGGAGCAGCATTAACTTCTACTATGACCCCTTCTACTTCTCGCAGAGGTTTAGAGATATCTTCAGTAACTACATCTATACCTGCTATGTCTAGACCTATAATCTTCGCAGCTCTGGACAATAACCAGACATTTTCTGGATGTATTTCATCAGTACGGTCTACTGCTATACCTCCAGTACTGAGGTTAGCTGTTGCTCTTAAAAAGCAAATTTCTCCTTTTCTTGGTATTGAATCAATGGTATATCCTTGTCTTTCCAGAATCGCAAGAGCAGCTTTGTCCACCGTAATTCTAGTCAGAACGTTATCATGTCCATCCCCTCTTTGAGGATCTTTGTTAGTTTCTTCAATCAGTTTTGCCACCGTGGACTTACCATCTCCCACTACATGGGCAGGAACTCGTTCGGCCACAGCTACGACTCTACCATTTACTACCAATACTCGGTGGTCTTTGCCCGTGTAGTAACGTTCTACAATTACTGTTTTTGTTTTGGAAGCTGTGCTAGCTACATCATAGGCTTCTTCAGCTTCTTCCCAGTTTCTCACATCAATTGTAATTCCACGACCATGATTTCCATCTAGTGGCTTAATTACAATAGGATACCCTCCGACGTCTTCAATGGCATCCTGAAGGTCTTCAAAGTAGCGAATAACTGTACCACGAGGTACTGGTATTCCAGAATCTCTGAGAATGGTTTTTGTACCTTCTTTGTCACAAGCAAGTTCTACACCAAGAATCCCTGTTTGGTTACTTAAGGTTGCCTGGATTTTTTTTTGATTTATACCATAGCCAAGCTGAATCATAAATCTGGCCCCCAGTTGAGTCCAGGGAATACCTCTTGCTTCTGCTTCTTTGACTATAGCCTCTGTACTTGGCCCTAAAGATGCCTGACTTTTGAATTCCTTTAGGTCTTCTAAATCTTGCTGTAATTCCGTTGCAGGATATGTACCTGTCTCAACAATACTTTGACAAAGTCTTACCGCTGCTCGTGCAGCATAGCGACCTGCTTGTTCGTTTTCATATTCTACTACTACCTGAAATATTCCAGGAGTCGATGTTTCTCGTGTCCGACCAAAACCAACTGGCATTTGGGCGAGTTGTTGAAGTTCTAAGGCAACGTGTTCTATCACATGGCCGATTAAAGTCCCTTTTTCAACGCGACTGAGAAAACCGCCCCTGACTCCAGGGGAACAATGATGCTCTACAAGACTTGGTAGTACCTCGATTAATCCTTTGTAGAAGCCAGGAATATCGGATGTATATCTTTCGTACAGGTCTTCTAAGTCTAGACGCATCACCACCAGCTTATGCCGGCGGATGCTCCAGTAGTTTGGACCGCGTAATGTCTGGAGTTTGAGGATTTTCATAGGAGGATTTGAAGGTGATGCTCAGAATTCTACAGAAGCAATGGCAGTTTGATTTTTAATTTCAGCTCACGCCATTTGCTCAAATGTTTAATACAAACTTTTTTTCAGGCTGCACTAATTCTTTTTCCATCTTTAATAAAAATATATTTATCAGTTTTTTTGATAATCTTTTGATGGTAGAAGAATTTGGGCTTTTTATTCTGTTTTACAAAAAATACATTCTTTCTACTTAACTGGGTAAGCTACTAATCTACCAGAACACATTCGTCACGAACTGAGTAAATTATCAGAAATTCTATCTAAAATGGAGCGAGTGAGGACTCCCGATATAATCTCCGATTTACCGGGAGATGAATCGCGACCAAACAAAAAATAAGCACTTCATTGAGATAGAATTATGATACAATGGGAAAATGATAACACTGAGTTGTCACTGCGGCCGAGTGCAGATGCGTAGCTCAAATTGACGCTCGTTGGCGTACTGTCGGGGGACTGGCAACAGTCTAGATCGGTGCCATTCAAGCAGTAAACCGCGCCCATGCAAGGTTTGGGAATCTCCCGTTAAATCACGCGATTATAACGGGAGAGGATGTCAATCATCAGGAGGCATAATTGTTTCAGACAGCCCTGGTTTCATGGTATGGGAATGGAAATCGTAGCGATCGCCGTGGCACATTATATGTACTCTCAAATTTGATAGACTCAAAGGATCTGCCACATCTACTTTTGTAGCATTTGTATATGAGATTTCTGTAGTATCTATAATTGTGACTGTGCCTTTACCCATTACTTGAATTTGACTATTTCCTTCAAATAATGCACAAGTATCTTCATCTATACCTATACCTATTTTGTCCGGGTGGGTAGCGACCGCGCTCAACAAACGGGCCATACGATTTCGATTATGAAAGTGTTGGTCTACAATCAGGTCTGGCAATATACCCAAGCCAGTTGTCAAATCAACTAAGGACTTATTGGGGGATGAGCCACTACCACCACCTGCTATCATGTGATGGCCCATGACTGCAGCTCCTGCGCTTGTTCCGGCTAGAGCAATTTTTCCTTTTATAGCGCTACTTCTTATTTTTTCCATCAAAGGTGTTTCAGCAAGTAGCGAGCAAAGACGCAGTTGGTCTCCACCAGTCATAAATACTCCAGTACAATCTTCTAAGGATTCTAACCATCTTGGGTCTTCTCCCTGATACCTTTCCCGGATATCAAATATTGTGAGACCTACAGCACCCATCTCTTCAAACACCTTGCGGTATCTATCTCCTTGGGCTGCTGGCTCTCTAGAAGCAGAAGGGATCACTGCTAGTTTGGCATTTACTCCCCCTGCACGATTAAAAAAAGTTTGTAGAATCTCTTTTCCATGAACTTTATCTTCGGCCCCTCCGATGACCATAATAGTTGTTTTTGTAGGACGTAATATATCTAGTTCTGAAGCTTGAGACTCTAACTGCATTATTTTATTAGTATTGGACAGCAGGTACAAATTAAATTTCAATAATTTCAATAATCTGTTATAATACTAGACTATCTTATAACCTTGCAAGTCCCCAGCTAAGTATTAAATTTTTCAACAAATATTTGATTTAGTCAGAATCTAAATTTCAATTGGCTGGATTAACTTGTCAATTTGTAGCATAGTCTAAAGATTAATCTCAACAATTTATAAATTTTTTAAGACACTCTAGTATACTTTTTAAGTTCTGTGCAATTTGATGTTATCACCCTGTTTCCAGACTTTTTTACAACACCCCTAAGTTCAGGTTTGTTAGGGAAAGCTCTTAATAAAGAGATTGCCAAGGTTAATCTAGTTAACCCTCGTGATTATACCACAGACAAGTATCATAAAGTTGATGATGAATCTTATGGTGGAGGAGTAGGAATGGTGTTAAAACCAGAACCTATATTTGCTGCTGTAGAGTCATT
Organism: Cyanobacteriota bacterium; assembly: GCA_034190295.1. GTDB lineage: Bacteria > Cyanobacteriota > Cyanobacteriia > Cyanobacteriales > Microcoleaceae > Okeania. Next base: position 10,346 of record JAXHSW010000027.1, read on the forward strand.
AACAACTAGACCGCGACGAGAAGTTATTCTCTTAACTCCCCAGGGAGAAACAATGTGTCAACAGCTATTTAAGGAGTTAGTTATAGACTATGACCAACTTATTTTGATTTGTGGTCATTATGAAGGTATTGATGAAAGAGTACAATATTTAGTTACTAGAGAAGTATCTCTAGGGGATTTTGTCCTTACAGGTGGAGAGATACCAGCTTTAGCTTTAATTAATGGTGTTGTTAGATTACTTCCTGGAACGGTAGGTAAAGCTGAGTCATTAGCCAACGAAAGTTTTGAATCTGGGTTACTTGACTATCCTCATTATACTAGACCAGCTAATTTTCGTGGTTGGAAAGTTCCAGAAGTCTTGCTTTCTGGAAATCATGCTGAAATAGCAAAATGGCGTTATCAACAACAAATTCAAAGGACAAAATCTCGTCGCCCAGACTTGATAAAAAATAATGATAATTTGATAGAATAAAGCTCTATAAGCTTTTTTTTATAAGTATATTCAACAATTATTAATTATTAATTATTAATTATTAATTATTATATTACCTCTCCTTGAAAACGGATAGGATTGACTAATCATGAAAAATTTTCTTTATTATCCCCTTAAAAGGGTGGGCTTTAAACCACAATTTCTCGGTAAAAGTTATACATAAATATAGTCATATATAGTCAAATATCTTCTATTAGCAGTAATAAATTAGCCAAAAGCTTTCATTATAGCGTTTCTCAAGTGTAAGCATTCAGCCATTAATTTTGGGGAAGGTAATTTCAGTTATCAGTTATCAGTTATCAGTACCTCTGCAATCAGGAGGCTACGAAAATACGGAATACTCTTTTCTCTTGGTCGATTGGATATGGCGAGGTTTCCTCTCCATCCCTTGACCGCTTTTTATCCCCTTAAAACCCACATTCCGCACTTCAAAATGTAGTATATAAGAAGGAGTCAGGAGTCAGGAGTCAGAATTCGGGAGGAAATGATAGTGGTCATTTCAGTTATCAGTTATCAGTTATCAGTTATCAGTACCTCCGGCTTTAGTCGGAGGCAAGAAAATACTGAACTGAATATTTTTTCATCCCCTTAAAAGGGGAGGCTTTGGACCTCATTTTTTGGTAAATGAAGATGATTTATATAGTATAAATACCTAACTAACTACGGTTTTTTATACTACTTTTAATGTGACAATTTGACGTGCGGAATGTGGGGTACAACGGTGAGTGCAGTGCGTCCTTGCGGGTTCCCCGACAGTCACGCTACTGCCGAACTCGAAGGGTGCGGGGTCGCATCCGCTTTTTCGTGTATTGCCTCTACTCCAAAACCGAGGATTAATACCAAGCGTGTTAACGAAGTCTGCAAGTCAGCAAGTCTGCAAGTCAGCAAGTGTACCCACCCCTAGCCCCTCCCAGGAGGGGAAGTAGGGGATTTGAGCTCCGCTCTAAAAATATTGCGCCTTAAAAGGCGGGGTTTTAGACCCTTATGATTTTGATAAATTTTTGCTTTTCCCATTGCGGGGGAGTAGGGGAGTGGGTAGGGACGTTGCATAAGGGCGTCCGTACAGGGAGAAGTAAAGATAAGAATAATTAACAATAACTAGCGTGCTAATTATCAAAAAAGTTCCTATGTCTGTGTTAATTACTTAATAATTGAAGTACAACTTAAATTAAGCATTCTTTTTTCACGCTTGGTATAACTCAAAAATTTTTACGCGGGCTAATATTCCAAATGGCTTCTATAGAAAATAAATTCCATCGTGCTAGACTTTCATCTAGCTTACTTAAATCTTTGACAGCAACTATTTTGCTAACCCTGACTTTTGGATGTATTCCCACTCAACAGTTTCAAAGCAAAATATCTCCTACCTCAGAGAAAAATCTTATATCAGTTAATAACTGTGATTTAACTTCTGTCAAAGAAAATAACTCACACATTTCTCTAGTATCTCAAAATTCCAATGCTACTCAATGTGCTTCTGTAGACCCGTTTAGTCAAGCAGTTAGGTTTGCCACAAAAGCCTCACAGTTAGCTCAGACCGCGAGAACTAAACAACAGTGGGATAAGGTCGCCCAAGAATGGGTACAAGCAGTAGCTTGGATGCAAGCAGTACCCCCAGGAAACCCCAGACGTGCTTTTGCTGAGAAAAAAGTTGCTGAGTATATGAGAAATTTAGCTTACTCCCAACAACAAGCAGCTTCTGCACGTTCTCAGTATAATCCTGTTTCCTTCAATAGTGATATTCTCGACACCCAGTTAGAGCTTTATCTATCTTTCGTTGCTACTTTCGGTCCGCCAGATGTTTTAATTGTGGGTAGTTCCCGCGCTTTATATGGGGTCGATCCGCAACAACTACAACAATATTTAGTAGCTAAAGGTTATCGTCCGTTAAACGTATTTAACTTTAGTATCAATGGTGCCACTGCTCAAGTAGTAGACTTTCAACTGCGACAACTTTTGAGCAATAATCAACTGCCAAAATTAATTATTTGGGCGGATGGAGTACGAGCTTTTAATAGTGGACGGGTAGATCGAACTTATAATTCAATTGTTGCTTCTGAGGGAAAAAGAAAATTACTTTCTGGTGTTCGTCCCCAGTTACCTCGCGCTCAATCTAATTTTGCTTCTACCTGTTATCAGTTTCCCAAACCTTATAATGTATTTGCACCTCCCTACTCTCCTTATGAGATATCGCGAGGGGAAGCGATGGAAGTTAGTTATAGGGAACAGACAACAACGGTGCGACCCCCTGTCAGCGACAGACGCAAGCGATCGGAAACAGGGAAGGAAACCTTGCTATGGGAACGCGCAGCAACAGAGGAAACGCGCAGCAATAGAGGAAACACCGGAGTAGGGAATAGTTCAAAGACTCTCGATCGCGACTATTTTAAGACTACCCAATATTCTTATAAACCTCTATCGCAAAACTCCTCAAATTTAACATCCCACGCTCAATATTCTACTCAACTTGTACAAACAGTAGCGATCGCCGATGTTGCTAGTGCTATTGATGCTAATGGGTTTCTGCCAATGAATGGGCGATTTAATCCTTCCTATTATTATCAGCGACGACCTTATGTAGCAGGACTTTATGATGGCGACTATGCTGGTTTTTATCTTGGGGGTACTCAGAGTCAAGCTTTAACTTCTGTGGTTAATTTTACTAAATCTCGCAATATTCCTTTAGTCTTTGTTAATTTACCTCTATCTGATAGTTATTTAGATTCTGTGCGTTGGTCTGCGGAAGAAGACTTTCATCGATGGATGCTAAGTCGGGCAAGAGAAAATGGCTTTACATTCCTAAATTTCAATTTATATCAGCCTCAACTCGCCAAAAATGAGTATTTTTTTGACCCCAGTCATCTAAATCGTTATGGTGCTGCTGCTGTAGCTCGTTATATTGCTGCTAGTACTAGAATTTCTTGGCCACGTTGAAGAAGTTGGTAGTGCCGCTACGCGGAAGTCAGCAAGTCTGCAAGTCAGAAGTCAGAAGTATTGATTGGTAAGACTTTTAGGATTTTGTAACTGGTCAGTTATTTCCGCCATTCTGCACTAGGTTTTAGGTGATAGGTTTTAGGGATATTCTTTCTATGGAATGTCCCTACTTTGGATAAGGAGGTAGGTTTTAGGCTTTATATCAAGTCTGGATAATTAGTGATGAAAAAACCTATCCTCCTATATCAAATTACTTCAATCTCCCCTACTCCCCCACTTTCCTACTCCCCCACTTTCCTGCTCCCCCACTTTCCTGCTCCCCGCTCTCCACTAGATGTCTATTGGCCATATTTACTTTAAAATCGTGCAATTTCTGAGAATTTACGATCGCTTCTTCTATTTTGTTTCACTACTTCTAGAAATAGCCTCAGCGATCGCACTGAGTTGATATATTTATAGCGGAAATAGCGTAAGTGTCGGTACGGATTTAATTGGCTAGTTTTTGGCAATTAAATATTGAATAAAAGTTCTCTACATATAACTTTCATCGTTTTTTATCTAGCAATTATTTTTCTATAAAATATTGCGGAAGTGACAAATTTACCAGATTTAAGCAGATGATTTTGTCAGAAAAGTTATATTTTCTAGTTGCATCTACAGAGTAAACACAACTTTTAATACTTCAAAAATAGATGAAAGTCAAGCCGGTAAAGATTTAAAGTGTCATCTATATAACCTTCATCAAACTCATGCAAATCTTCACACATCCTTCACCTATTAGCCTTTTGTAGTAGTTATATTAGATTTAATGAAACAAACAACACACAGTTCAAGAGAACAAAACCAATGAAAACAACTAAATTATTAACTTCCGTATTCGCTTTAGGTTCCATTGCATTAGGTACATTAGGTCAAGCAAAAGAAGCAGCAGCAATCAGTTTTACAGATCCAAATGGTCAGATAATAGAAGCTCAAGATCCAGAGAAGGAGCTACTAAGAGGTTGGTTAGCAGATGAGGCTGTTTCAGACGGAGTAAATCACACTTCAAATCATAACCACGCTTTTTGGCTACCTGGTTTGATAGGTGGAGGTGAAGGAGTAAATAAAGGAACGTTTGTTTGGGATGGTCCTGCTGTTTTCTACGAATACGAAGATGGAACTGCTAATTTGTTTGGTAGCATTTACGCATTGCGCGATGAAAACAAAAAATTTGATGTTAATGTTTGGTTTGAAGGCAAAACAGAAACATCAGGTTTCGGTGGTCCTAAGAAAGAATTGAAAGGTTCTACTTACAGCAACGGTACAGTAGATACTGATGAGTGGTATTATTACGATGTCGATGAGGAAATGTCTACTTTAACTGGAGTAACCGGAGAATATGCAGGAAAAACGTTGAATCTATTTGACATTACTGATGGCAAATATACCACCCAGGTTGGTATTGGAGCTAATGGAAAGAATAGCAATATGGGGTTATCTACCTGGTTTGGCGATAGTGAAGGCTTCACCTACGCTGGTTCTGGAAATCACTCTGATATTAACATTGACCTAGTTGCACTACAAGGAGAAGAAGGAGGAAGCGGTATTCTGAGTGAGAGTGTTCCTGAACCTGCAACAATGAGTCTTCTAAGTCTTGGTTTAATTGGATCTGGTATGGGTGCATTGAAGCGCAAAAAGAAGTAATTGACTTTTATCTTTGTCGCCCAAATGATGCAAACATTAGCATCCCATCATCCCAAAACTAGGGAAGTTCTATCGCTTCTACTTCTAATCTATTGTTCAATTCAACTTCAATTTATACAAAGAATATATCAGGGTCTCTCTACTGATAAAATTAAACAATACTTCAGCTAACTACTTTTCAGTATTCATAGCAGCTTACAACCTAGAATTGAATGATGATCGACATATCTTCTGAACAATTTCAGAATGATTAGGAGAATACGAAAGCACACCTGGGAAAGTCAATAAATCAAACTACAGATAAATATAAAATTTTGGTCTTCAGTCATATTTGATAGTGGAGACCAATTTTAGTTTTGATAAATCTTCAGAAATAAAAATTAGCCTTGCCTTTTTCAACAAACTTCCCAGGGGTGTTTTATTTATCCCTACATTATCTGGACTTCTAGAAAAAAATACCTCTTTAAAAAGAAATATCAAATACGTTTCATTAGCTATAAAAACATTCTCCATTTTCACCATTACCGAATAATTAAGGTTTAAAGCCTCTCCTTTAAAGGAGAAATAAGAAAAAATTTTCCTTTTATTCAATCCTCTTCCTTTTAGGAAGAGGTAATTATCTATTATCAATTATTGAACAAGTCTTAATAATTGTTTTCCCTCCGAACTCCGAACTCTTGACTCCTGACTTTTGAACTCCTATCTTTGAAAAGATTTTATACCGATGCTACCGGATTTGATATAACAGAGCAATTCTCCAACTTCTAAAGGCCGTAGTTATTGCTATACAATGATTCAGTGGTGCAGAGATTTTGCCAATCTCTATCTAAAATCTAGAATATTAACTATGGACATTAAACGAGTAATTATTGCTCATAAGGCCAAAGATGATGTGAGTCAGCATTATGCAGAACAATGTGCTAGACAGTTAGAAGATAGAGGCTGTCAAGTGTTAATGGGGCCTAGTGGACCACAAGATAATCCATATCCAGTTTTTCTTGCTTCTAGCACTCATAAAATTGACTTAGCAGTGGTTTTAGGAGGGGATGGTAGCGCTTTAGCTGCTGCAAGACATTTAGCAGCTCTAGGTATTCCAATGTTGGCAGTTAATGTGGGAGGACATTTAGGATTTTTGACAGAAAGTTTTGAAGATTTTAAGGATACAGAGAAGGTATGGGATAGGTTATTTGAAGACCGCTATGCTGTACAACTACGGATGATGTTACAGTCAGCAGTGTTTAATGGCGATCGCACCAACCTCGAACCAGTAAGCGATCGCTTTTTAGCTTTGAATGAATTTTGTATTAAACCTGCTTCTGCAGACCGGATGCCTACTTCTATTTTGGAAGTAGAAATTGATGGGGAAGTAGTAGACCAATATCAAGGGGATGGACTTATTGTTGCTAGTCCTACTGGTTCCACTTGCTATACTGCTTCTGCTAATGGACCAATTATGCACGCTGGTATGGCTTCTATTTCTGTGACTCCAATTTGTCCTTTAAGTCTTTCTAGTCGTCCTATTGTACTTCCTCCTGGTTGTATAGTTAGTGTTTGGCCTTTACAGGAGCACGATCTAACTACTAAACTTTGGGCAGATGGAGTTCTGTCTACTGCTATTTGGCCTGGACAAAGGGTGGATGTGCGTATGGCAGATTGTCAAGCTAAGTTTATTATTTTGCGGGAAAATTATTCATTTTTCCAGACTCTTAGAGAAAAATTACAATGGGCTGGTGCTAGAATTAAGTACAATAATGAGCACCGTAGTCATTAAGTGGTAGATAATAGGTTTTCAACAATTAATAATTAACAATTACCGAAAAATTGTGGTTTAAAGCCTCCCCTTTTAAGGGGATAAAAAAAAGAGTATTCCTTATGTCAAGCCTCTCGCTTTAGCTAGAGGTACTGATAACTGATAACTGATAACTGATAACTGAAATGACCTCTCCTTTAAAACGGATAGGATTGACTAATCATGAAAATTTTTCTTCTCTTGGTCGATTAGATATGGCAAGGAAACTTTGCTATCTCTCGACCGCTTTTTATCACCTTAAAAAGGGAGGATTTATACCAATTTGATAAATGTTTGCTACAAATATTTAGGGTATTTATTAGAATTTCCGTTTGTCATGCTCCGCAAACAGCAATCCTGCAATTCAGAATCCACAATGAATAGATTTAATACCAGTTTTCAGGTCGTAAGTTCTCTTTTTTCTCAAAGAAACATTTTCTAAAAAATATTTTTATTGCACTTATTATTCGTAACATTCTTTTTTCAAATTGGGATTAGACCAAAAATTTTTGGTCAATGATTTTTTGTTACGTTACTGAATAAAATTTTGCTTTAGTTGTTTCTTTGACTCCTCATATCTCCCGATTTTCAAAACTCTAACATTGATGCTCAAAGATGCTTTACGTCAGACAAAAAAAAATCCTCAAAATTGTCTCAATTAATGTAATTTTATGTTTGTCTATATTAAGTTTGGTTGAAGGTTTATCTAGCATTTTTTTACTGTTTTATAAAATCAGTAAAGTTCAACCAATGAGTGAAATACGCCACACTCAATATGATGAATTATTAGGATGGGTGAATCTTCCTAATGTTAATATTCCAAATATGTATGGTCAGGGGATATATTTTCAAACAAATTCTCAATCTTTGAGAAATAACGAAGACTTTAGTATTAATATTCCTTCTAATAAAGTTAGGATAATTTGTTCTGGGGATTCTTTTACAATGGGATGGGGTGTTAGTAATGACCAAACATGGTGTCAACTATTAACATCGATCGATCGACGTTTACAAACTATGAATATGGGTCAAGGGGGATATGGTATTGACCAAGTTTATTTATGGTACAAACGTGATGGTACTAAGTTTGAGCATAATATTCAGATATTTGCTTTTATTACTGATGATTTTGTGCGGATGCAGCGGGCAAAGTCTCTGGGTTATGGGAAACCATTATTGTCTTTAGAAAATGGGGAGTTAGTTAATCATAATTTTCCTGTGTCTAGGGGTTATTTTTTAGTTCCAAAAATCACAGAGGGTAGCAGGTATATTCAGGAGTTAAGATTTTTAAATCTATGGCAAATATTATTTCCCAGAAAACTTGAATCTGACAATAAATATGTTGTTCAAACTCCTGCCATAGCTATCAAAATTTTTGAAGAGTTGGCGAAAATTAATCAAGATAAAAATAGTAAGTTAGTGGTTGTTTATTTGCCAATATATTCTGACTATTATCTGAATGAATCTAGTTTTTGGCGACAATATCTAAAGACTGAATTAGAAAAACGAAACATAATTTATATTGATTTAATTGCTGAATTTAGAAAGAGAATGCCTAATGAAGAAGTAGAAAGTGCTTTCTTGGGCGGTAATGGGCATTATTCTGTATCTGGTAATGAATTTTTTGCTAATCTTTTGTATGAAAAGTTATCATCTATGCCAGAAGTTGCAGTTATTTTACAGCAGTAAAAAATGTTAATTCTTATGTCAAAATCAATACTTATCTGAGTAGATATGCTTAATTTACATAGAGTAAAAATTACTGCCTAATTTTTAATGCTGATATAATGATAAAGACGTACATAATTTGAGAAAAGTTTAAGTTTATGGAACCTATTTCTTTGATTCTTACCGCTCTAGTTACTGGCGCTGCTGAAACAACTGCTGGTAGTTTAGTTAAAGATATTTATCAGAACTTAAAGGGGTTAATTAAGCGTAAATTTGCCGACAACTCAGCAGCAAATATGATTTTAGAAGAACACGAAAAAGACCCTGAAACTTATGAAGCACCCCTGAAAAAGAAATTAATTGCAGGGGGTATTGATAAAGACAAAGAAGTTATAAAAAAAGCTCAGGAGTTACTGGAAAAGTTAAAACCAGAAGAAGCAGCAACAGGCAAATTCAATCTGAAGATTTCCGGGGATGTCAAGGGTATTGTTGGAGAAATTAGTGGTGGAGAAATTAATCAGAATATTAGTTAGTAATAACTAGAGAAAAATATGAGTGAACCAAGTCCTGCTTATATCTATGATATTGGTGGCGATGTTAAAGGTATTATTGGTGATATTAAGGGAGGAGTTGTCAATCAATACATCATCGCTCAGTATTCTGAAGCTGAAATTCATAGTCGAAATTTGAAACCAGGTTCCCCTTATTTGGGGCTAAATAAATTTGAACCAGGAGATAAAGATAAGTTTTTTGGTCGAGAACAGTGGATTATTGAATTAAGTAATGATTTAGAAAAAAATAATTTACTCTTATTATTAGGAGCTTCGGGTAGTGGTAAATCTTCCCTAGTTCAAGCTGGGTTAATTCCTTATTTGTCAGATCAATGGGGAGCATCTCAGCTAGTAACAATAATTTTGGTCCCTGATAACGATCCTTTTACATCTTTCTCTGATAATTTTCCTAAAAAATATCAGGATAAAGCTTATAAATTTTTTAATTCGCCAAATAATTTGACTCTAATTGATGCTATTAAAAGTTCTCAAGAAGAGTCATTCAAATGGATTATTTTTATCGATCAGTTTGAAGAATTATTTACAAGAACACCTAAGTTAGAAAGAGATAAATTTATTGCTAGTCTGATTCCCTTAATTCAGCAACAGGATGAATCAATCAAGCTAATTCTTGCTATGCGCTATGATTTTTTAGACGAGCTTCAAGAATATGCTGATTTGACTAATGAAGTAGAAAAACAGATTCGGTTAACTAGAGAAATGACCGAAATAGAACTGAGATTAGCGATCGCTGAACCTGCTGCTAGAAATGGAGTAACTTTTGAAAAGGGTCTGGTTGAGCAAATTATTCATGATTTTTATCACCAAGCAGGTTCTCTTCCTTTATTACAATACACTTTAGATTTGCTTTGGAGAGAAGACAAACCATCTGAGAATAATCGAGTTTTAAATATTGCAACTTATCAGAATATTGGTGGAGTTTCTGGTGCGTTACAAAAGCAAGCTAATAATATATACAATAAAGAGCTTAATGATGCAGAAAGAAAAGCTGCTGAAAAAATATTTATTGAATTAATAGATTTGAAGGTTAAAGAACCAATTAGTCGCAGGGTAAATCAGTCTCAATTTAAAAATAATGAAACTATCAAGAAAGTTTTAGGAAAACTAATTGATAGTCGGTTATTAGTTAGTGGAAGGTATAGGTCAACTGTTGAAGTTGCCCATGAAGAGTTGCTTCGCTCTTGGCAAGTTTTTCAAGAGTTAATTCACGAAAAGGAAGAAGTTATTATTCTTAGAAATAGATTGTTTAGTGATGCTCAACAGTGGCAGAGATTAAAAGAGGAAAATAATCATAAAGCTGAAGATGAGTTATGGGTAGGATACAAACTGGAAAGATTTCATGGATTGATTGATGATGAAGAACTTAGTAGTTTCAGCGAAGAAAGTAAGAAATTTATTCAAGCAAGTGATAAGCGACAAAAACAATTAGATAATGAAAGAGAGGAAAAGAGGCAGCAAGAATTAACAATTGCCAGGACAAAGCAACAATTAGCTAACCAATTGCTAGACAAAGAGAGAACAAAAAACAAGTTTTTATTCGCATTAGTTATAGCTACTATCTTAAGTTTATTAGCAGGAGTCTTAGGATGGTTAACTTGGCAAGGAAAACAACAAGAAAGACTGCTTCAAGTAATTATAGATATTAATAAAGGTCAGCTTAAATCTGAAACAATTGATTTATTACCGTTCTTAACTAAGCTTATTGAAAGAGGAAAAAAATACGAAAAACAGGGAAATATAGAAAATGCTATTTCTTCTTATAAAGATGTACTCACTCTAACTAACCTAGCTCGAAAAAAGATTCAGGATGATTTTACTGTCAATCCCAACAAATATCAAAATATTCAAAAATTTGGATTTCGAGTTGGAGATATGAGCAGATATTCTGAAGATGAAAAGCGTTTAGCTGAATTTCAAGAAACTACAAGACAGGTTAATTATTTACTTATAGACATACTATATGAACATCACATACCAACACTTGAAAGATATCTAAAAGAGAAAAAATATGGAAAGAAAAAAGTAGAATCTAAACCTAGTGATTTTGAAGACCAGTTCACTGAAGGAGCTTTGCAAGAAACATATAAAATTCTCATCATTGACTTGGGTGCAGATATTAATAAAAGTGGTTATATAGGTACTCAAGAAGAAGCAGAAAGAATGCCAGAAAGAATTTTGTATGAAATAGAAAGATTATGGCGTAATAATACAGAGAATAAGTGCGGATGGTTTGGACAAAAAGACAATCTGAACGCTCCTGAGTGCCAACCATTAAATGGAGCGAGCTTGAGCAGTTTGATTTTTTATGGACCAATTGATGCACAGAAACGTCTTGAAGAAGTTATGAAAGATTTTGGATTTCCTAATCCAGAGGGTAGTAAATGTGTGCATAAAACTATTTTCGATATTCAACAATCTTTGAGTAAAAATCTAAATAAAATATCTGGTCAAATTATTAGTAATTATTTCAAAATAACTGATGGTAGTGGAAAAATAACCTACAGTCAGTATCCTCAATTAATCCCTGTTGATACAGAAATGAATCAAGTTATTGGAGGCTACAATCCTAACAATAATCAACTGACGCTTGAAGTTAATGGTAGATTACTAGAAATATATTTACTAGAACCATTAGTTGATAATAAACCCGTTCAGTTTGTCGTCAAAAAAATTATCCGTTTGAATGATGATGGAAATAATTTTATAAGTAAATTTCTTCCTCCCTATAATATAGGGATTAGAGGTAGCAGCATTACTGAAGGTAATTTAGAAAAAATAGGTAATCAAATCAAAGGTGATTTTAAAACTGAAGGAAGCATTTGGTTGGGTGAATTTATTGGCAGTTACAAAGGAATTATCCAAGGTGAATTCACTTTAAATATTGCACCTGGTAAAGAATATAAAACTCCTGAAAATATAGAAAATAACAAAGTTATAACTTCGGTAGTAGAAGATTGTATTTGGAAAAAGTCAGATATTTAGCTCTGAGTTTTGAAATGATTTATGGCGCTAATAGTTATTAGTAATTAGGGTTTGTGCTCAAAAGTATTTTAGTATGGGTAGGAGACAGGAGACAACCCACCCCTAACCCCTCCCAGGAGGGGAAGACAGGAGAAATGGGAATGATCGAGGAGGTAGGAGTAAGAATTGTCTCAAGATTGTTCTGCCCAAATCTTGACCAAAATCCGCTCCTAATTGAACCATTACCACTTAAAAACTCGCACTTTTTGATACTTAAAAAGGCACTTACCTTTATCTATAAAGACTTTTAGAGAGCGATCGATAGAGCAATAATTAAGTTTTAGCTATTTTGTCTCTTCTGGAATAGTTATAGAAGTCGAAGGTAAGGGTGCGGACAGATAAAAAGCTGAAAATTCAGACAAAGCAATATTTTCCCTTTTCCCTCTTCCCTCTGCTTAACAGTAAGGAGTAACATCTTCTAAACAAACATCAGCTAAGAAACTTAAGGCACGAAAACGTAAACTAATTAGTTCATAGTAAAAAGGATTTAGTTTACATAGAGGTGGAATATGCAAAACTGTACGACCAAAGAATTTAATATCTCTGGCAAATGGGCATTGAGCAGGAATCAACTGACATAATTTCCTGGCAAATGTTGGATTATTAATATCTATATTTTCTATAAAATTACGGCCTGGTTGTAGCAAAACATCGATAGGGTTTTGAGGATAATTATTGGTAGTAGTTTGCATATTTTTACTCCTATTATTTTGAATGAATTGTAATGACGATAGATAGTTGAAAAAAAGAGAATTATAATTAGTAAATACTGCACTCAATACCATGAGGATTTTGTCTACAGTAATCATCAAACATAGAACCTATTTGCTGCTTCTGGCGATTAGCTATACTGCCTAAAAATTCTTCATATATTTGCCAAGCAATAGGAGATTTAGCACTGTCAATATCTTCTAAATTCGTGACTGAATATGTCTGTGTAAATGTTGTGATAATTGACCTTTCTGAATTGCTACTCCACATATCTTTTGCTTTGCTTTACTTCATATTTTTAATATACACATAACTGAAACAGATATCAAGGTAATTTTTATATAAATAATATTTATCATTCATAGGCAGAGCTTATCTTCTCAACCAAATGTCTTTAAATGAAAAGTCAATAGTCTGAAGAGAGAGAATATTTGATAATTTTGATAATGTAGTTTCGCGATCGCTTTACTGGACTGACACGCCTTAGATGGGAGTAGGGGAGTGGGGGAGTGGGGGAGTAGGGGAGTAGGGGAGTGGGGGAGTGGGGGAGATCGAGACACCTAGAAACAAAAATCTATTACACAGTTTTAGCTGTGTCAGTCCAATACAGTGCGTAAGGGCGTTAATGGCCATTTGCGTTCCGTAGAGAGCTTCTCCGCTTTATATGTTGCGGAGCAAAAAGCCCTTACAATATAGACTCCTATCTTGAGACTTCTTGCATAAGTCAGGGAATAGGGAGATAAGTTGTTTATTTCATATCTTTAATTGATTTAATTAACACTTTTACCGAAAAATTAAGGTATAAAGCCTCTCCATTCATGGAGAAACAATGAATTAATGTTCCTTTTATTCAATCAATTCCGTTTTAGGGAGAGGTAATTATCAATTATTGAACAGAGGTCTTTTAAATACTGAATAACACCGATGCTACCGGATTTGATATTAGGGGGGACAGAGAGCGCGGGTCTTCAATCAACGCTTTGATGAACTATAATTTGAGGATATTTTGCTCAAAAATTGGCCAAAAAATATATAAAGCCATCTGTGAAGGAGATAAAGAAGATAAATATGAAAATCCTGGGAATATCAGCCTATTACCACGACAGCGCCGCCGCCCTAGTATGTGATGGAAAAATTATCGCCGCCGCTCAAGAAGAAAGATTTTCTCGTAAAAAACACGATGCCAGATTTCCCACAAATGCTATTTCCTATTGTCTGAAAGAAGCCAATATAGAATTACTCGACCTAGACCAAGTAGTTTTCTACGACAAACCCTTAATTAAATTCGAGCGACTTCTGGAAACTTACCTTAGTTATGCTCCTAAAGGTTTTCGGTCTTTTCTCATGGCAATGCCAATTTGGTTAAAAGAAAAATTATATTTAAAAACACTTTTAAGAAGAGAATTAGCCACATTAGGAAAATGTAAATCATCCCAAATTCCGCAACTGATGTTTACTGAACATCATCAAGCTCATGCAGCTTCAGCTTTTTTCCCCAGTCCCTTCGACCGTGCTGCAGTAATGTGTCTGGATGGAGTTGGTGAGTGGGCAACAACTTCGATTTGGTTGGGAGAAGGAAATAAACTTACTCCTCAGTGGGAAATAGATTTTCCTCACTCTTTGGGTTTACTCTATTCAGCTTTTACCTATTACACGGGTTTCAAAGTCAACTCTGGGGAATATAAACTTATGGGTTTAGCTCCCTACGGAGAACCTAATTATGTAGATTTGATTTTAAATAATCTGATAGATTTAAAAGCTGATGGTACTTTCCGGTTGAATATGGAATATTTCAACTATACGACTGGGTTGACCATGACTAATCAGAAATTTGACAAACTTTTTGGCGGACCTCCTCGCAAAGCTGAAACTAAAATTAGTCAACGAGAAATGGATATTGCTGCTTCTATTCAGAGAGTGACTGAGGAAGTAGTATTACGTCTGAGTCGAACAGTGCAAAAAGAACTGAATGCTGACTACCTTTGTTTGGCAGGGGGAGTTGCTCTTAATTGTGTGGCGAATGGCAAGATTTTACGGGAAGGTATTTTTAAAGATATTTGGATTCAACCTGCAGCGGGAGATGCTGGTGGTGCGTTGGGTGCTGCTTTGGCTATTTGGTATGAATATCACGACCAACCACGGGTAATAGAAAAAGTGGTTGAGAATATTCCAGAAAAGGAATTAATTTCTGTGGAGTCTGGAAATTCTGCTGTTTCTTTAGCAAAACCTCCTGTTTGTCCTGCTCCTAATGACATGATGCAGGGAGCTTATCTCGGACCGAAGTTTGCAGATGGGGAAATTCGGGAATATCTGGATGCTATTCAGGCGAAATATGAATATTTGCCAGATACAGAATTAATGCCACGGTTAGCAGAAATTTTAAATAACGGCAATGTAGTGGGATGGTTTCAAGGTCGGATGGAATTCGGACCCCGTGCTTTGGGAGGGCGGTCTATTATTGGAGACCCCCGGAATCAAAAAATGCAGTCCGTAATGAATTTGAAGATTAAGTATCGGGAGTCTTTTCGACCTTTTGCTCCTTCAGTTTTGGCAGAACGAGTTTCTGATTATTTTGACATTGAACATTCTAGTCCTTATATGTTGTTAGTTGCTCCGGTGCAGGAGAATTTGTTAATTCCGATGACTGAGGAGCAAAAGCAGTTGTTTGGAATTGAGAAGTTGAATGTGTCACGTTCTGAAATTCCGGCTATTACTCATGTTGATTATTCGGCAAGAATTCAAACTATTCATCAGGAAACTAATCCTCGGTATTACGATCTGATTCGGCATTTTGAGAAGTTGACGGGATGTGGGGTAATAGTGAATACATCTTTTAATGTGCGGGGTGAACCAATTGTTTGTACCCCCGAAGATGCTTATCGGTGTTTTATGCGGACTGAGATGGATTATTTGGTGGTTGAGAATTTTTTGATGGCGAAGACTCAGCAAATTCCTTGGGAAAAGGATGAGTCTTGGAAAGAGGAATTTGAGTTGGATTAAAGTAGCGGTCAGCGATTGGCAGTCAGCAGTCAGCAGTCAGCAGGTGTAGGTTGGGTTGAAGAATGTTAGCGCAGCTTATCCGTAGGATAAACCCAACAAAAACTCAGTGGTGTTGGGTTTCACTAGCGTTCAACCCAACCTACTGGCTACTATTTGGAGAAAAAGCTTGTCAAGTTGTTGGAAAGTTTAGCCTCAGATGAATCTATTTTCCAGCTTTTGGGGGTTAGTACAAAAGATGACTGAGAGTAACCCTAAAGATGAAAAGCAAATTTAATTTTAATTTTTGTCGTATTACAGCGCTTTTCATTTAAGTAGACTACAAAATTCTTTTGGTGCGCGGGAGTAGGGAGTAGGGAGTGGGGAGCAGATAGTAGGAGAATGCTTTGGCCACTGTAGTATATCTATTTGAAAACCGCTATAAGCTGACACTTTACAATTAGTATTTAGGCAGGTATTTAGGCATAACTTATTTATCTTGGAGATTATTATGAAAAATTTCATTCATAAAATTATGCAAGGATGTGGGGCAAGGATTTTTCCAATACCGATCTTTTTATCATTGTTAACGATGGCAGAGCCAAGTTTGTCTCATATGGGAAATTGCAAAATTCACAACTATCGAACGGTTGATGTTATCGAAAACGGGAATAGGACTCGATACTGTTTGATGGGTAGAGAGCGGAATCAGAATGGGGCTATTTACAAAATTGGTATTCCACATACAGACCAAGGAGCAACCATTTATGGGGGGAAAAGTGGTGATGCAATCCTAGAAACTACTGTGTTTTCTAGAAAAGGGTCTTATAATGAGAGAGCTTATGGTTCGTGGAGACGATCTGGCAATGAATTTTACTTCCAGTTTCCTTCTGGCATTAAGATTTATATTCCTGTCTTCTAAAAGTTGAAGTTCTCAGTCTAAATAGGAATTACTTACAACTACTTCCTATTTTTCATATAAGGTTAAGTATAATGATAGTTAGATTCAAACATCGCGGTTTAGAACGATTTTTTGAATCAGAACTCGCGGTATTCAAGCTGAATATGCTAGTCGCATCAGACTGATTTTGGCAAGTTTGAATGCAGCAACTTCCCCACAAGACATGAATTTGCCTGGATTGGCACTTCATGAGTTGGCTGGTCAACGTAAAGGAACTTGGTCAGTCAAAGTATCTGGCAATTGACGTATCACGTTCAAATTTAATGGCGTTGATGCTTTTGATGTTAATCTTGAGGACTACCATTGATGAAAATGTATAACCCACCCCACCCAGGCGAAGTGCTGAAAGAACTCTGCATTGAACCTTTGAATCTAACCGTTACTGAGGTCGCAGAAGCTTTGGGTGTAAGCCAAGAAACATTATCCGCTATCTTAAATGGTGAAGCAAATATAAATCCTGAGATGGCTATACGACTTTCTAAAGCTTTTGGTACATCTGCACAAAGTTGGCTCAACCAGCAAACCCAGTACGACCTATGGCAAGCAGAAATGACTATCGGTGATATTGAGGTCAAGCGTTTGTCCGCCATTTGATTTGCCTTGATCCAGTTTAACAATTCTGTGCAGCAGACATTAGAGGCGAATGGCTATTCCCCCCTAAATTTTGACTTGACCTTTCATAAGTTTGACAGATTGACATTTTTGTGGTATTCAAAAAGGAACATTGTAGCCCACATTCCGCACGTCAATTTGTAACATTAAAAGTAGTATACAATTTCTATTATTGGTAAATATTGATACTGTATAAATTACTTCTCAATAGTCAAATTCTCAGTTAAATATTAAGCATAAATACTTACTGAATTATTGATTCTTATTGACCACTATAATTTACTTTTGAGTTTTGACTTCTTACTTTTGAGTTTTGAGTTTTGACTTCTTACTTCTTACTTTTGAGTTTTGAGTTTTGACTTCTTACTTCTTACTTCTTACTTCTTACTTCTTACTTTTGACTTTTGACTTTTGACTTTTGACTTATATTTTCATGCTACGTTTTGTCGTGCGGAATGTAGGTTGTAGCAGATAAGCGATCGCTTTACCTGGAGACTATGTGTAAATTATGCGTTCAAACATTGATACCGAACAGATAGAGCAATTGATGAATATCTTGGGCAGAGAAGCTCGTGGTTCAGGCTGTGTTTTCTTTACAGGTGGTGCTAGTGCTTTACTTATTGGATGGCGTAGTTCTACTGTTGATATTGACATTCGTTTAGATCCTGAGCCTCCAGGAATTTTTCAAGCTATTGCCAAACTCAAACAAGAATTAAACATCAATATTGAACTAGCCTCTCCACAAGACTTCTTACCTCCTCTTCCAGGATGGCGTGACAGAAGTATTTTCATTGGAAAACGAGGTAAAATTTCGTTTTATCACTATGACTTCACAGCCCAAGCACTCTCTAAACTATCAAGGGGATATGACCGCGACATTAATGATATTCAAGCTATGTACAAGCAGGGGTTATTTTCACTTGAAGATTTGCGCGATTGTTTTGAGGCTATCGAACCTGAATTAATTCGCTTTCCTTCTCTTAACCCTAAAGTTTTAAAGGGTAAAGTAAAAGTATTTATCGAAAAGGCATCAAAAGAAGGATAGTTAAGTTATGGACTTAAAGGAATTACCAGGAGCAGAATTAATCCTCCCTGGAATTGAAGATTTGCAAAACGGTAAAACTTATACTACGGGGGCATTGCTAGTTACAATTGCATCAACACGCTTAACTGAAGCGGGTTTAGATGTTCCAAGAAGCGATCTAATGCCAGAACCAGAGCTAAGGTTGTATGCCAGTCTACAAAAAGAAAGAGACGATGCCTATCCCTACTACAATGCTTTGTTGGATAGCCTCAACAGCTTTTGTAATGCACTTGAATTAGCAAATGCTAGCTAACTTCACCTTTAATTGTCGGTCAGCAGTTTGACAGATTGACAATTTTGTGGTGAGCAAAAAATAAAGATTGTAGCAGATTAGCGATCGCTCTACCCTTACACTAATATCTTTAAATTCTACTCAGGCGATCGCTTCAAAAACTACTATCTTATCTCTCAAAATCAGTTATTTACTTAAGCTTTACTTATATTTTTTAGTATTTTAGTTTGAAAATTTTTAATTTTGTCATCAACCCCTGACAAAAAAACAGAAAATTTCTCTGACATAGCTAACGAAGTTTCAATATTTTTAGCTCTTATGCTCGGTTGTGTGATACTCTAAATGGTAGAAAAATCCAAGGGTAAGTATTGCTTAAGAGAATTTTGAAGCTGCAAATACTGATTATGTCGTTATTTTTAAAGGCAAATAGTCTTAAGTTCCTCAACAAGAATGACAAATTTTTCTCTCATAACTTTTCGGCAGTTTGATAAATTGACAATTTTGTGGTAAGCGGAAAGAATAAGCATAAGGCCGATTAGTTTTTGTAGAGAGGGTTGAGGAATGGCCAGTTTGTGGAGCATCTCCAATACCGTTAGAATCAACCTATATTGACTTTTGATAACTTTTCTGCTACGAGTTAAAAGTTAACAAAATATTAATTTATGGATAACTAATGAGCGATCGCGAGATACCGAATATTGATAAGAAGGGTCTCAGGGAGTTTGGTCTAATAGTGGGTGGTGTTTTTGGCGGTTTATTCGGTCTATTACTACCGTTGCTCCACAGACATTGGCCTCCTCCTGCATGGCCTTGGATAATTGCTACCCCTCTATTAGTATTGGCAGTTGTTTCACCCCCTACTTTGGCACCTGTTTATAAGTTTTGGATGCGGGTGGGAATTTTTCTGAGTACAATAATGACTCCCCTATGGATGGGGTTAGTATTTTATCTTGTAGTAATGCCTATGGGTTTGATTATGCGAATGTTTAAAAAAGACCCAATGGAACGACAATTGAATACTGAAACTTCAACTTATCGGGTGATGAGTCAATTAAAAACTAGAGAAAGTATGGAGCGACCTTTTTAAATGTTTGAAGGAATATTAGACTTTCTCAAAGACCTTTGGGGTTTTATGGGAGAGCGGAAAAAATATTGGTTATTGCCTTTGATTATTACTTTAGTTTTGTTAGGAGCTTTGATTGTTCTGAGTCAGTCTTCTGTAATTGCGCCGTTTATTTATACTTTGTTTTAATCTGACTACGCTGGCAGTCAAGAAGAAAAGAAAAGGTTTTTTTGTTGAACCTTACTACACTTCTCTTACTCGATCGAAAAACTCTGGTAAATAACCTCCCCTTTTAAGGGGATAAAAAAAGAGAATATTCTATATTTCCAGCAGAATACTTTAGCTAAAAGTACTGATAACTGAAGTGACCGAAAAATTTGAGTAAATAGACTCTGCTTTTAAGGGGATAAAGAAAGAGAATATTCTATATTTTTAGCAGAATACTTTAGCTAAAGGTACTGATAACTGAAATGACCGAACAATTTGAGTAAATAGACTCTGCTTTTAAGAGAATAAAGAAAGAGAATATTCTATATTTTTAGCAGAATACTTTAGCTAAAGGTACTGATAACTGAAATGACCGAACAATTTGGGTAAATAGACTCTGCTTTTAAGGGGATAAAAAAGTAGAATATTCTATCAAAAATGGAGCCAGTGAAGACTCCCGATATAATCTCCAATTTACCGGGAGATGAATCGCGACTAAACAAACAATAAGCACTCCATTGAGATAGAATTATTTTCCAGCAGAAGGTTTTAGCTAGAGGTACTGATAACTGTTAACTGATAACTGATAACTGAAAAGTTGGGTTTATCCGCAGGATAAACTCCGCTAATTTTCCTCAACCCAATCTACAGGATCAAAATACAAAAAAATTATAGCTGAGAGGATGATTAAACTAAAAACTTTGGCGGTAAATTTAGGTATGATTTTCGCCAGTTTATTTGTTGGGGTAGCGATCGCTGAAGTAGGAGTAAGAATTGCTGGTTTGGAGGGTTTAAAAAAAATGCCGGAAAGTACCCATGCAGAATTTTATCCTACATTTCATACTATTCCTCATCCGGTGAGAGGTTGGGAATATAAAGCAAATGTTTCTGGTTGGTGGACGAATGAAGGGAAGGCTTATTTAGAGTTTAATAGTCATGGTCTTAGAGGACCGGAAGTTACTAAAGCCAAACCAGAAAATACTCTAAGAATTGCTGTACTTGGAGATTCTTTTACTTCAGCAGTACAGGTTTCTTATCAGCAAACTTTTGTGGCAGTAATAGAGAAAGAATTGGGAAAATGTGCCGATTTAAAAAGTCAAAAAGTAGAGGTAATTAATTTTGGAGTGGATGGTTATGGAACTGCCCAACAATTATTAACTCTCCGAGAAAAAGTATGGGATTTTCAGCCTGATATTGTGCTTTTAGCTTTTTTTATGGGCAATGATGTTACGGATAATTCTCGACAATTAGAAAATAATCATTATCGGCCTTTTTTTGTTTACGAAAATGGGAAGTTAGAATTAGATTTATCTTTTAGACAGCTAACTATTAGTCAAGCAAATCGCTACATGATTAGCACAGTTGATAAATTACCAGCTTGGCTTGTAAATAATGTTAGAATTTTACAAATTATCAAAAAAGTAGAAACAGACCAAAAGAAGAGAAATGCTGCCAGACATTTTGAAAATTTACAAGCAAATAATTTTAGAGAACCGCCAAATTATGCTTGGCAAGAAGCTTGGAAAATTACAGATGAACTAATTGTAACTATGGCAAAAGAAGTGCAAGAAAAAGGAGCAGAATTTAAAGTGGCTACAGTGATGACTCCGATGCAAGTTCATCCCAGTAAAGGATGGCGAGAAGGATATATGAAAATTATGAATATTCAAGACTGGTCATATCCGACAAAAAGACTGCAAAATTTAGGAGAAAATTATAATTTTTCTGTGATTGATTTAGTTGAACCTTTTGATGATTATGTTGCAGAAAATCCTGTTTGTGTTCATGGATTTAAAAATACAACAATGTGTACGGGACATTGGAATGCTACAGGACATAAATTAGCAGGAGAAATTATTGCTGAAAAGTTGTGTGAAGGGTTATAGCAGTAATTTAAGCGAAGCAAATTATTAGAGACTGGGTTAAATAATCTGCAAGATATTTGTCCTGAATATATACAAAACTATCGGTTAGGACTGTTTGGGTAAAAAGTGGTTAATGAAAAACCCACATTAAAGTTTATGGTAAAATAAGTTGTTTTGAGTAATAATAGTAGATTAGGGTTAGCTTTTGCTGGGTAAAATCTATATTCTATATGATATTCTTAACCAGACCAGAGAATTTTAATATTCTAGGTGAAGTTTAACTCTGAATGAGACTTACCTAAATTTAATGAAGTGAAAGCCCATAACCAGGCAAGAAGTATTAGCCAAAAGACTCCAATAAGAGCTGATGTCCTAGCAGTACAAGAGCTTTGTAATTAATATCTAGGTACAAGAATGCCTAAATTTATATGCGCTCTTAAATATATATACATATATACGCTCTAATGAAATTAAGGTTTCAGCTCTATCAAGGCCAGTAAAAAACATTAAGGAGAGAAATCCCAAGAAACTATAACGCATGACAAATTTGAAAACACCCGCCAAAGAAGTTGGCTTTACTCACGAAGATTTTGCAGCTTTATTAGATAAATATGACTATCACTTTAGTCCTGGAGATATTGTAGCAGGAACAGTGTTTAGCATAGAACCAAGAGGAGCGTTGATTGATATTGGAGCAAAAACTGCTGCTTATATCCCTATCCAAGAAATGTCAATCAATAGGGTCGAAAACCCTGAAGAAGTTATACAGTCAAATGAAACAAGAGAATTTTTTATCTTAACAGATGAAAATGAAGATGGACAGTTGACTTTATCCATCCGACGAATAGAATATATGCGGGCCTGGGAAAGGGTCCGACAACTACAAGCTGAAGATGCAACAGTACGTTCACAAGTATTTGCAACAAACCGTGGTGGTGCTTTAGTTAGGATAGAAGGACTGCGTGGATTTATTCCTGGTTCACATATTAGTACGCGTAAACCAAAAGAAGATTTACTTAACGAAGAATTGCCTCTAAAATTCTTAGAAGTAGACGAAGAACGTAATCGTCTGGTTCTGAGTCATCGTCGTGCCTTGGTTGAGCGGAAGATGAATCGTCTAGAAGTAGGGGAGGTAGTTATAGGAGCAGTTCGTGGTATTAAGCCCTATGGTGCCTTTATCGATATTGGTGGTGTTAGTGGCCTATTGCACATATCAGAAATTTCTCACGACCATATTGAAACTCCTAGTAGCGTACTCAAAGTCAATGATGAACTAAAAGTGATGATCATTGACCTTGATTCTGACAGAGGCCGGATATCTCTGTCAACTAAGCAATTAGAACCAGAACCAGGGGCAATGGTCAAAAATCCACAACTGGTATATGACCAAGCAGAAGAAATGGCGGCTAAGTTTAGAGAAAAAATGCTGGCTGCACAACGGGGAGAGACTATTGAAGAAAAAGTAGAGGAAGTAGAGGAAGCAGTAGAAACAACAGAAGCGCCTGAAGTGGAAGGGACAGTAGAAACAACAGAAGCGCCTGAAGTGGAAGGGACAGTAGAAACAACAGAAGCGCCTGAAGTGGAAGTGGCAGTAGAAACAACAGAAGCGCCTGAAGTAGAGGAAGCAGTAGAAACAACAGAAGCGCCTGAAGTGGAAGGGACAGTAGAAACAACAGAAGCACCTGAAGTGGAAGGGACAGTAGAAACAACAGAAGCGCCTGAAGTGGAAGCGACGGTAGAAACAGTAGAAGCGCCTGAAGTTGAAGAAGTGGAAGCGACAGCAGAAACAACAGAAGATGAAGAAAAATCAGCAGCAGCTGTAGAATAAGTAGGTCAAAGCTAGTAGGTGAATAGGGAGTTAAGTAAAATAATTAAGTTAGAAAATAACTAAATCAAAAATAACTTATAGCTACTCCCTATATCCTGCTGACTTAATATTCTTAATCAGAATAAACTCTATATATAGTAATAATCAAAAATATATTTTTTCCTATTTTAAATAATGGTAGATATTAACTGCCGAAATGTAATATTCCAAGATATTCAAGCAATAATTTTTGATAAAGATGGCACTTTGGAAAACTCCCAAGAGTTTCTCAGAAATCTAGGACAAAAGCTAGCTCGCCTCATCGACGCTAAAATTCCAGGAATTGGAGAGCCATTACTAATGTCTTTTGGGATTGATGGACACAGTATTAACCCCACAGGATTAATGGCAGTTGGAAGTAGGCGAGAAAATGAAATTGCAGCAGCAGCTTATATTGCTGAAACAGGTCGAGGATGGTTAGAGTCACTAGCTATTGCTAAAGAGACTTTTGAAGAAGTTGAAAAAATATTGCCACAGTCTGAACCTTCTCCTATATTTACAGGAAGTCTGGAAGTGTTGAAGTATCTCTGGGAAAAAGGTATAAAACTGGGTATATTATCTGCAGCTTCCACAAGATCGGTACACAATTTTGTCCAACACTATCAACTCAACGATTATATACAACTAGAAATGGGGGTTGATGATGGTCCTAGTAAACCAGATCCAGAACTATTTTTACAAGCTTGCCAAAAATTGGGAGTTACACCAGACAAAGTATTAATGGTGGGAGATTCTCCTATGGATATAGAAATGGCTAAAAAAGCAGGAGCAGCAGGTTGTATCGGAATTTGTTGGGGCAAGTCAGAAGTTAACTATTTACAGGCAGCAGATATAGCGATCGCCCAATTAGAAGAAATTAAAGTATTGTAATTTGAAGAAGGCAGAAGGCAGAAGGCAGGAGGCAGAAGGGAAAATTGCTTATGGATAGTCAACGACCAGTCACGCGCGTGTCCGATCGCCCCAAACAATTTTAAGCACCCCCGTTGACGGTGGGGTATTAAACTAGCCACAGAAAAGATAAATAGAAATTATGCAAAAATATAATAATTATTGCTCTACCGATCTAAGATAAAAGCATTGACTGATATTGGTTTGCTGCCTTTTTTAGTCTAAAAAAGTGCAAGCTTTTCGGTCTAAAAAGTTCAAAAAGCTAGTATTTTGGGATGATTATGGCAGAACAATCAAGGGACAATTTTTACGACTACCTCGTCTATAATTTCCATTTCTCCTGTCTCCTGTCTCCTGTCTTCCCCTCCTGGGAGGGGCCCGCGGGTGGGTTGTCTCCTACCCCTACCACTCATACTTTATGAGCGCAAGCCCTAATTAGGTTCATTAATTATTTGTGTATTTGCATACCAACGCCTGTTATAGTAGAAAAGAACTTTTAGCTTAGAGACTGTAAAAAGTAATTTAGAATTTTCTGCTTCTGGTCAAAAAAATTTATTGACAAGTAAAAATCATCTCAGGTGAGGCCGTTTAAAATCATCCGACTTCACAGATAGTAGAAAGTAGTTATTTTATACAATCTAACTCCCTAAGCTGAAGTTGATTGAACGGCTAATGCCTGGAAAAATATTAGGAGGAACTACTATTGTCTAGTCGTTACTTATTCACTTCTGAGTCTGTTACTGAAGGACATCCAGATAAAATTTGCGACCAAATTTCTGACACAATTATAGATGCTCTACTGACCCAAGACCCTCAGAGTCGTGTAGCTGCTGAAGTAGTAGTGAACACTGGGTTAGTTCTAATTACTGGCGAAATTACAACTAAAGCCCAAGTAAATTATATAGAACTAGCTAGAAAAAAAATTGCTGATATTGGCTATGTTTATGCAGAAAATGGTTTTTCAGCAGATAGTTGCTCGGTATTAGTGGCTCTCGATCAGCAGTCTCCAGACATTGCTCAAGGGGTAGATAAGGCCCAAGAAACTCGCGAAAAGTTAAGTGATGAAGAGCTTGATGCAGTGGGTGCAGGAGACCAAGGGTTGATGTTTGGTTTCGCCTGTAATGAAACTCCTGAATTAATGCCTTTGCCTATCAGTTTGGCGCACCGCGTTTGTCGTCAACTAGCGGCAGTTAGAAAAACTGGTCAACTTTCTTATTTACGGCCAGATGGCAAAAGCCAAGTTACTATTGCTTATGAAGATGGTCGTCCTGTTGGTATTGATACAATTTTAATTTCTACCCAACACACCGCTACAATTGGGGAACTTACAGAATTATCAGAAATTCAGGCAAAGATTAAAGAAGACTTGTGGAAATATGTTGTTGAGCCTATATTTGCAGATATAGATATTAAACCAGATGCACAAACTCGTTTCCTTGTCAACCCCACTGGTAAATTTGTAATTGGCGGTCCACAGGGAGATTGTGGTCTTACAGGGCGTAAAATTATAATTGATACTTATGGTGGCTATTCCCGTCATGGTGGAGGAGCTTTCTCTGGTAAAGATCCGACAAAGGTCGATCGTTCTGCAGCTTATGCTTGTCGCTATATAGCAAAAAATATTGTGGCAGCAGGTCTAGCAGAAAAATGTGAAGTTCAAATTAGTTATGCGATCGGGGTAGCAAGACCTGTGAGCATGATGATTGAAACTTTTGGTACTTCTAAAGTAGATGAAGATAAGTTACTAGAAGTAGTTAAACAAAACTTTGAACTTCGTCCTGCAGGAATTATTCAGACTTTTAACCTCCGAAACTTACCTGCAGAAAGAGGTGGCCGTTGTTACCAGGATGTTGCTGCTTATGGTCACTTAGGACGTACTGACTTAGATTTACCTTGGGAGCAAACAGATAAGGTAGAGTTACTGAAGGAAGCATTTAGTCCACAGTTAGCGACTACAGTGTAATAAATGTCTATAGAGTTTGAATTATAAATAGTATCTGATTCTGAGCAACCAAGAGAACTTTCTTTTGGTTGCTATTTTTTGACACTTTCACCGTTAAATCAAAGATTATAACGGGAGATTCTTGTTTTACAGATTCACTGGCTCAATAACAAATAAAACAAGTAGAGTTGCACTCCCGCTACTACAATCTCTACAAGCTTTCTTGCTCCGTCTTTACAGGTTCGGAAATCGTTTACTTGCAGATAGTGGGCTTTTCTCGGGCTGTGTGCCTCACGACTATTGATACGATTATAACACTAACTTCACGCTTGGTATTAGCTCATTGAATAAAAAAGATTATATCATTTTTACCGAATAATTAATAATTAAATAATTAAACAATTTAGCTTACCGAATAATTAAGGTTTAAAGCCTCTCATGGGCAAGGAGAAACAATAAAAATTTTTCCTTTGAATCAATCCTATCCGTTTTCACTCTCGAGGTAATTATTAATTATTAATTGTTGAATCTGCCTCCCCTTTCAAGGGAAAAAAAATAAATTTTTTCGGCGTTGGTCAATCCTATCCCTTTTAGGGAGAGGTAATTATCCATTATCCATTAATGAACTATCCTTGACACTTTTTGTATATATAATGTAATATAAAAGTAGTATAAAATTTCAATTTGAGTTTTGTATTTGATTTGCGCCGACAATATAAACTATCTTAATTTGCTCAGTTGAATAAGTAAAAATAAATATATTAATTTTGAAAAAATAACGAATTATCAGAATAATAATATGAATAATTACTGTATAGAAAAAATTAGCAAGTATCTGAGTTTGGTTTTGAAACATAGCCCGGATAAAATAGGTATAAAACTTGATGCCAATGGTTGGGTTTCCATCGAAGAACTGTTGAAAGCATCTCAAAATTATAACTTTCCTATAACTCAGATAGAATTAAATGAGGTTGTAGAAAAAAATGATAAAAAACGCTTTTCTTTAGACTCTACTAAGACTTTAATTCGTGCTAACCAAGGACACAGCTTAACAGTTGATTTGCAATTAGAAGCAAGAACACCTCCAGATATGCTTTATCATGGAACAGGAAATCATTTAATTGGCTTGATTAAACAGACTGGTCTACAAAAAATGTCGAGACATCATGTTCATTTATCACAAGATATTAATACTGCTAGAAATGTCGGGAAAAGAAAGGGAAAAGCAGTAGTATTTGCTGTAGATGCGAGTGCTATGTACAAAGATGATTATGTAAGCATTTCGGTCCGACTGCTGCGCAAACAGCTATTAGCCGTCAGCTGTCAGCAATAAGACCCTGTATTTAAGGACAGGGTTTAAATGAATATAGACTTTAGAGCTGACTTTTGTAGTAAGATTTTTCGCTTCTCAATTAATAAAGCTTTTATGACTAACTAAAAGCAATAGCTGATAGCTGATAGCTGACGGCTGAATGCTTACATGATTATAGATTTTACTTTTCTGCAAATCATGTCTGGTTAGTTGATGAAGTTCCCTCACAGTATTTACAAATAAGGAGAAAATAATAAAAGTAATTGATCGAGTATCGAATTAATTATGAAAGTTGAATACTGAATGAGATAAAGACTATTTTCAAAAGGAATTTATTTATCTTTTCTTTTGCGGGTTTAATACTCCACACCTCACCTGCGGTGCTCAAAATTATTTGGGGTTAGAATCCATAAGCAATTTTCCCTCCTGACTCCTGAGGACTGACTCCTGACTCCTTCTTTAAGTAGATTTTTGACAAAATATGGGAACAGAATATTTCGACAGTAAAGAAAATTATCAACAAAATAATCCTCAAAATAAAGGTTTATTAGGAGCTGGTTGGCGACCACTTAATCGAGACTTTGATTGGGAATATCTATGGTACTTATTATCTAACGATCTTTGGGAACTAAGTCAAAAAACTCTTGATATAGCTAGCGATCTTGCTGATGCTTTGGGTCGTAATCAATTTGCTTGGTGGGCGAATATATTAAATGTTTTTTCGGAAAATACACGATATGAATTTGATGAATTTTGGGACTATATAACTCCTCAACCTCCAGCTCCAGATTATCGTTATCAAGATGTATTGAGTGTAGAAACACCTGTGACACGCACTATTACTAGAGATACTATTGCTATTGAATATGTTCTGAATAGACTACAGGAAATTACTATTTTTAAAGTACTCGATCTATTGGGTAAACCTGACATAATTACCCAGTCATTCATGGAAAGAAATTTTTACTATCCGATAGAAAGATTTATTAGTTGGCAAAGTCTAGAAACTTTAGGAACAGTATATGGTTATTGGTCAAAATATTCCTGTTGGTTACAAATAGAAACTTATGATAAAGGTAGGCGTTACTATAGTTTAATTGCTAAAGATATAGGACTACTTGTGAGAAAATCAACCTATAATATGGCAGTGATGGTAAGTGGTTATCAATGTCGTATAGGACAGGTTCAAAGTCAATTTCCGATCGAGACATTTCCTCAAGATATTCAAATTTTTACTGATACAGTACAACAAGCAATTCTGGAACAAAATCAATTAGCTGTATTAGTAAGTGGAAAACCAGGTACGGGTAAAACAGCTTGGACTCAAGCAGTAGCAAAAGAAGTTTTAGTTCCTTTAGGATATGTAATTTTTATATTAGACCATGATGCAGTAGAAAATTTTGTACCACCAACATATCTAGAACAAATTTGCATTATTATTAATGAGGCAGATAATTTAGCTCAGGACCGCTCGCTTCAAGCTGCACAAACTAATAGTAAAACAGAACATATTCTTAGTTTGCTAGATGGTACTTTATATCAAAGTGTTGTGGATGAGTCAGGAATTCATCTTAAACAGAAATTAGTTGTTTTAATGACCTGTAATACTAAAGAAAGGCTAGACCCAGCTATCTTACGCAAAGGTAGAGTAGATTTAATGTCTGAATTTACTTACTGTTTTGTGTAAATTTGCGTAAAACATAGTATGGTTTATAAAGTTTTGATGTAGAGCTTAGTTTATACATAAGATATTGCTAAAATATATTTAACCTGAAAATTATAATTCTAAGTATGTTTTCTGCTTAAATTTCAATTTATAGCTGTTTACAGGTAAACTAATCATAAAAAATTGAACATAAACAATATGGGATTTTTTTTAATTAGTAATAGCAGTTTTCATGTTTCATAGAATACATAGATTTTGGCTTAAAGGCAGAAGGCAGCGGGATATGAGGGCAAAAGCTTTGTAGTCTAACCTTGTGAAAACCGCTATAATAAGATATTAAGAGATCCATTTCAAGATTTATTGTTGAGTATAAAAATTGAAAAACTGTATTTGATTAAGTTACAAATAACTATGTATTATTGGGAAATTACCAAAAACAATAAATGTAGCTGAAATTATATTCAATTATCTATAAAATCACTTAATATTCAGGTAACTGATGTTGCCTATTTGTGAATTTTAGATTGAATAAACTCTTTTTTGACAATTTCCTGAAGTAAAAAAAATATACAGAAAATAGGAAATAATTATGGTAGTAAATATGTTTTAAAAGTAATTTTTGCTTTTTTATTCGTTTTTATTATTTTTTTTATTTGCTAAGTAGAGCAGGCTAAAAAAAAGACATTGTATATTTAATCAGAGAATGCTCTTAAAAGTCTTATGGGTGAGGGTAGGAGTCTACCCACCCGCGGGCCCCGACCGTGGAGGGGAAGTCAGGAGTCAGTCCTCAGGATAAATGGGAATTACAGAGGATGTAGTTGGAAGAATTGTCCCTTAATTTTTATGTCCAACTCTTGCAAAAAATGCTAATACGCATGAGCCTTCTTGACCGAAAAGCTGGTACTTTTTTCAACCTAAAAAGGCTGAAACTTTTATATTTAAATGCTTTTATATTCGATCGGTAAGTCCTAATTCAAAAAAACCTGAAGCCATTGAATATAAACTTTTGAGCTAATTTTCAATTTGATACATAGCGCCCAAAATTTACCGAATAATTAAGGCTTAAAACCTCTCCTTTAAAGGATAAAAAAAGCGGTTGAGGGATGGATGGGTTACCTAACCAGATCCAATCGACCAAGAGAAGAAAAAATTTTCCTACCGCGTCAATCCTCTTCTTTTCAAAGAGAGGTAATTGTTAATTATTAATTATGAATTATTAATTATTGAACTTGATTCTTGTTTTGTAAAAAAAGCATAACTAACTTCTTAATCCGAAACATTTTTCATACAAAAATTAACTTTAAATTAATATTTAAAAGCTTAAATTGATAGACAAGTTAGTTTTAAAAATATAATGACCCAGGGGGGGTTAAACCAACTATATTCAACACCCCCTAATTCATCAAACTAAGATTATGTACCATCTAACAGTACAAACACCAAATCAGACTAGGGAAGAAACTTCAAAAATGAAACAAAGGCCAACAAAAGTAACTAATGATGGTCATTCAACCCTTCCCCAGAGTTATCAATATCCAGAGATACATGGAAGTAACCATCAATTACGCCAATTCATCAAACACATACCTGTTGCTATAGCAATGCTGGACAAGGAAATGCGCTACCTAGCAACTTCTGGGATGTGGTTACAATATTGGCAAGTTGAATCTGATGAAATTATCGGTAATCATCATTATCAGCTATTTCCTAATCTCCCAAATTCTTGGCATCAACAAGCTAAAAAATGTCTTTTGGGTATGATTGACCAATTTGATTTAGAACATCTAATTAAGCTTTCTACTCCTAATGGATTGATGCAATGGGTAAAATGGAATGTCAAATCTTGGCATACAGATGAAGGTGTTATTGGTGGTCTAATTCTATCTATAGAGGAAATAACACCGGACAAACAACTTCAACAACAATTAGAATTAACTCAGTTAGCAACAGATAATGCTGCTGATGCTATTTTCTGGATAACAATTGATGGACAAATATGTTACACAAATAAACAGGGATGTAATTTTCTTGGCTACTCGGAATCTGAATTACTTGAACTAACAATTCACGATATAGACCTAGAATTATCAGTAGAGGTTTGGCAAACTCATTGGCAAGAAGTTAAAAATCAAAGTTCTTTGAGATTGGAGTCTAATTTTCTGACAAAAAAAGGGGGTATTTTACCTGTAGAAGTTAATGTTAATTATTTAGAATTTCAGGGTAAAGAATATCAATGTGCTTTTGTGCGTAACATTTCTCAGCAAAATAATATTAATCTACATTTACGAGAAGCTAAGGAACAATTGCAAGCTGTTTTAAATGCTGTGCCAGGATTAGTTTCATGGGTAGATGCAGATTTACGATATATAGGAGTTAATCAACATTTAGCTAATGCTTATAATTTACCTATAGAAACTTTTATTAATCAAGAAGTAGGATTTTTGCAAACAAGTCCAGAATTCAATGATTTTGTTTATGAATTTTTTGCTAAACCAGATTGGAGTTATGCCAAAGAAGTAACAACAAATGTTAGAGGAAATAGTAGAATTTATCTAATAGTTGCTCAAAAATATTATGGTGATGAAGTATCATTACCATCGGCAGTTTTTGTGGGTTTAGATATTACAGAACGTTTGGAAATGGAGGCTTCACTACGGAATAGTCAGGAAAAATTCCGGCAACAAGCTTATCAATTAGAGCAAACTTTGCAGAAACTAAATTCGACAACTACTCAGTTAATTCAAAAGCAAAAAATGTCTTTCTTAGGACAGCTTGTTACAGGTATTGTCCATGAAGTGAATAATCCTGTTAATTTTATTTCTGGCAATATTGCTCATGCGATAAATGATGTTAAAGATTTGTTGTCTTTAGTAGATATCTACCAAAAAAATTATCCTCGCCTTTTGCCAGAAATAGAGTCAGAAATTGAAGATATAGAACTAGATTTTATTCAGGAAGATTTGCCAAAATTATTAGAGTCAATTATGGCAGGAGCAGAAAGAATTCAAGATGTAGTAAGTTCGCTCAAACAATTTTCTACAGCAGAAGAAGAATCTATAAAAGCAGTAGATATTCATAAAGGTTTAGACAGTACAATTTTAATTTTACAGCATCAGTTTCAAGGCAAAGGAGGTCGTCCCGATCTTAATTTGATTAAAAATTATGGGAGCTTACCAAAAATAGAATGTTATCCTGGACAGTTGAATCAAGTCTTTATGCACATTTTAACTAATGCTATTGATTCACTGGAGGAGAAACACGAAGATTTAGTAACAAAAAATATCGGCAATCAACGATTTGAACCGCAGATTTTAATTAGTACAAAAGTCAAAGATAATTCTGTAGAGATTGCTATTGCTGATAATGGCTATGGTATGACTGAAGAAATATCTAGTCGTATATTTGAACCTCTATTTACTACTAAACATACGGAAAAAAATATAGGTTTAGGTTTATCAGTCTCTCAAGAATTAATTGTTGAAAAACATCATGGAAAATTGTACTGTAATTCTCGATTTAGAGAAGGTACGGAATTTATAATTGAGATTCCTATTAAGTTCGGTCGTTCAAGTTAGAAAGGAAAACAATTGAAGAAGGAAGAAGGAAGAAGGAGGAAGGGAAAATTGCTGATTAATAGTCAAGTACTGGCCACCCTCGTGTCCGATCGCTCCAAACAATTTTAAGCACTCTCTGTAAGGTGGGGTATTAAACCTGCCACAGTTAACGAAGTCAGAAGTCAGAAGTCAGAAGTCAGAAGTCAGAAGTTAACCCACGCCTAACCCCTCCCAGGAGGGGAAGTAGGGGATTTTGAGCAACCCTCCACAAATATTTCGCCTTAAAAGGGTGAGTTTTAGACCCAATTATTTTGATAAAGATAAAAAAATACTTTTCAATTCTATCCGTTTTAATGCTATCCATTACCGAAAAATCCTGGTCTAAAGCCTCCCTTTTTAAGGGGATAAAAAAAAGAGTATTCCGTATTTTCTTGCCTCCTTATTGCAGAGATACTGTTAGCGTAGCTCCTCCGGAGGAGGCTAACTGATAACTGAAATGACCCACATCTTTCTTAAGGTAAAACGTGATAAATATAGACGAGTTATGTATAAGTATTTGAGAGACTTTTTCCGGAGAAAAGTATATTGAAAAGTACATTTTTTGAGAATAGTTAATTATCATTTCCTTTATGGGTTTAATACCCCACCGTCTACAGGGTGCTCAAAATTGTTTGGGGTTAGTAGACGCGGAGCGGCTTGTCGAAGACTATCCCCATGCAATTTTCTCTCCTGACTCCTGACTCCTGACTCCTGACTCCTTCTTCAATAATTGTTGAAAAATTATCTATAATTACGATATCAAGAAAATTTTTCGACCAGAGCTAATAAAAAATTTACAGTTAAAAATCCAACTCCTAAAAGAAGGATAAAAAACAAAGTGACACTAAAAATAGACTGAAATTTTTTCATAGTACATTTTTGCTCCGAAATTTAGATGGGGAAGTGAAAATTATAAAATTCTATTCTAATTCTATAAGCTGCTAAAAATCGGAAAATCAGAACAGAATATTTATTGGATATGTATAGTATTTATCTACAGTAAGTATATTATAGAAGCAAATTGGATCGCATTTAGATTTGTAACCTCCTTTCATAATTAAAGTTGATGCTCTTGATTAGTTAAGAAACATCACCAAGACTTACAATTATTTGTGGTTAAAATGGATCGGATCATTTCATAATAGAAATAGAATAGGTATAGTAGGAAAATCCTGCTATAAATACAGATAGGGTAAGTTGATTACTGTCAAAAAAATTGGCATCGAATGCACTCAAGACTAAGAATATAAAACTTTTTCTGCTACTGCCTTACATTCAGCTTAAGGAATATATAGTTATGGGTAATCAAGATTCATTACTCCAGAAAACTCTGAAACCAACTTTGTACAAAAAGCATTGGATAAATTTGCTGGAGTATGCTTCGATAGTAGGTTCAGCAGTGGGTGCTTTTGCAGTAGCAACTGGAAGTCATACTTTTTACGCAGTAGCTCCTCTAACATTGGCCTTATCTCTAAATGTGGCTAATAGATATCGATTTGAACAAAAGATACAATTATCTCAACAATCTGAGATGGTAGAGGTTCAAAAATCAGTAGAAAAGCTAGAAAAAAATGCTGTAAAAGTAATAGTAAAGCTTCGTCAACAGCTTTCTACAGATATTGAATCAGTTCGTGAAACACTCTCTACTCAATCAACACAGGGCGTAAATTCCGAAATACAACAGCAATTAACTGCACTAGAATATTCAATCTCTTCTGTACAACAAAGTTTAGTATCTGTGGATACAAAAGCTTTGAGTACAAATGATTGGCAAACAGTGAATGGCCGTCTTTTGGTAATTGAGGAAGCGATCGCTAATCTGCAAAGAGATATGGAAGTATTGGCCAAACAACCTCAATCAAAAATATCCCAACTTGAGGCCAAAATTGACTATTTGGAAATACAAAATACAGAAGTTGTCAAACCTCATTTGAAGCGCTTGATTACACTTGTGAGGCAATTACAACAGACAAGTTATTCAAATTCATCATCTCATCAATCAGTAATTTCAAAGCAACAGATAAGAGAACGTACTGGCGAGTCAGTGAAGCAACCTGAAGGTAGGTTTTGAAAATTAATAATTAATATTAATAATTAATAATTACCTCTCCTTTAAAACAGATAGGATTGACTCAAAGGAAAGTTTTTCTTTTTATACCTTTAAAAGAGGAGGCTTTCTACCGCAATTTTTCGGTAAATAATAAAATGATAAGATAAGTTTATTATTGATGTAGATTGAAATAAAAATGACTCAGATTATTTGAGAAAAACTCAAGCCTTTTGTGATAGATAGATTAAAAATATTGGCTCAAAAAAATAATCGTAGCTTGGAGGAAGAAATCACTGCAATTTTAGAGCAAGCTTTAGAAAATGAAGAGGAAATTCAGCCGAAATATGAAGGATGGCAACCGGGATTTTTTGAAGAAGTTATAGGAGGTTGGATGGGTGAACCTTTAGTACGAGAACCTCAGCCAGAATATCAGGAACGAGAACTTTCTGTGAAAGAAAAACGACAATGGTCTCCTGATTTTTTTGAAAAAACTTGTGGTAGTTGGGAAGGTGAACCTTTAGTGCGTGAACCTCAACCAGAATATCAGTAAAGAGAGTCTTTATTGTGAGTTATTTATTTATTAGATACAAATGCTTGTATTAAATACTTATCCAGAAAAAAGGGAGTAGGGAGTAGGGAGTAGGCAGTAGGAGGAAATAATTGATAATTTTTGTGCGATAATTTATTTTATTTTTTACTATTGGAGATGTCTAATAGTTTTGACTGGAGCTGATAGCTGAATGCTTAAAACTTAAAGCTATAATTAAAAAATAAACAGTTTTGATTACTAATTTAAAGTTAATTCTTAACTAAGAAAATGACTATCAATAACAATCCACCGAATATCAAAATATCTCTACCAGATCATACTCAATTACCAGAATCAGACAGCATTTTTAGTAACAATCAACCTAACACCAAAATATTTGTACCAGACCATACTCATTTACCAGAATCAGACGGCACTTTTGTGAAGAATTTTCAGGAGCACCCCCAAAGCATTTTATTAACAGATTCTATTCGACCTGTACTAGAAAAAATTCATCCAGACCAACAATATTGTATCGGTCAAGATTCAGGAATTTATTGGAGAATTGCGGAACCTTTAGACCGAGGTGCTGTTTCTCCAGATTGGTATTATATTCCTAATGTTCCACCATTATTAAATGGTAAAGTTCGTCGTTCCTATGTATTGTGGCAAGAACTAATTCCACCATTAATTGCTATAGAATTTGTATCGGGAGATGCTTCGGAAGAAAGAGATAAAACACCTCTAATTCGAGGGGAAAATGAATCCACACAAAGACCTGGTAAATTCTGGGTTTATGAACAGATAATTCGACCACCTTTTTATGCTATTTACGAAGTTAAAAAACCAGGAGTAGAAGTATATAAATTGGCAGGAACTAAGTATGAATTAGTAGAGGCAAATGAGCGGGGTCATTATCCAATTCCAGCATTAGGAGTAGAGTTAGGTATTTGGTCTGGTAGGTATCAAAATCTGGAACTACCTTGGTTACGTTGGTGGGATAGTGAAGGTAATTTGTTAACAACAAGTGAAGAAAGGTTGGAAACAATAGAATTATTATTGGCACAAGAAAGTAAAAGGGCTGAAAAAGAGCGTCAAAGGGCTGAAAAGTTGGCTGAAAAGTTAAGAGCGATGGGTATAGATCCGGAGGAGTGAGGTTGTATGGAAGTTGATGATGATAAAGCA
Organism: Cyanobacteriota bacterium; assembly: GCA_034190295.1. Classification (GTDB taxonomy): domain Bacteria; phylum Cyanobacteriota; class Cyanobacteriia; order Cyanobacteriales; family Microcoleaceae; genus Okeania. The sequence goes on from JAXHSW010000027.1 coordinate 47,249, forward strand.
AAAATTGTCCTAACTTTTGGATTTTTTTACCTATCAATAAATTGTGATTCGGTTAAGTTTGACTGAGTTAAAAAATAAGGGTTTAAGTTTAATTGGTCTTGGGAAAAATTTTATCCTAAGACTAGCGATCGCCTGATTTATTCAAAAAGCAATTGATACATGATTATGATTCATTTTCTATTTTAGGTGTATCTTGAAAGATTACTGGTAAAAGTTATCCTACAATAAGAGAGAAAATGTTAATATTTATATTTAGATAAATTTGGTATTTTTTTAGATATAAATAATTGTACAATATGGATAAATTTTTACAAGGAAAAGAGGGAAAAGAATTAGAAAAAATAGGGGCAGATATTTTTAAAGCCATTGGATTAGATTGTTTTTATGATTTAGGTCAAGTACAGTTAAAAGATATAGCACCAGAATATCCAGAAAACGAGCATCTTGAATTTGATTACATGATACCTATAGATAAAGTTTGTTTAATAGGTGAAATAACATCAAGAGGGGATAAAAGAAATATCAAAAAAAAGTATGATAAATTTATTAGTCAAATCAATATAATTAAAAAGTTAGAATTTTCAGATGATGTTTGGCAAAAATTAGGTATTAAACAAGAACATATAAGAAAATTTAGAAATATACAGTCAGTAAAAGGATTTTTTATTAGCACAACTAAAGAAAAATTCGACCTTACTTTGTCAAAAGTGGAATATGTAGTTGTGTTTTATAAATCAGATTTTAGTAGATTATATGAATATTCTCAAAATATAGGAAAATATACTAGAAACTATTTTTTAAATAAATTTAATATCGATGACAAGACACATAATTCTTCTATTTCAATCTATGATAAAGATCATAAACTAATTAGCAGTACTGATAAGCAAATTACTAAAGAAGCTCCTTTATCAGATTTATATACATTTACTATATCTCCATACGAGATACTAGATATAGTTCATGTATATAGACAAGATGAACTTCCTTCATTACAGGATAGTTCAACCTATAATTATCAAAGACCTTTAAATCACGATAAATTAAAAGAAATAAGGAAAAATTTATTAACCGATCCTGATTTTATTTTCCCATCTAATATTTTGGTTATTCTATCTAAAGAATGTAAATATATGAAAGATGGAGATGGTAATAGTTTTTTGTATATTCCTAAAAAGTATGGAAGTATTTCTGTAATTGATGGTCAACATAGATTATTTTCTTATGCGGATGAAAAGGTCGAATCAATTATGCAAGATGATTGCAAAATAATGGTAACTGCAGTTTATTTTAGAACTGACGAGCAAGAAATTATTACTAAGTTTAGTGCTAGAGTATTTATAGAAATCAATATTAATCAAACAAAAGTAGAAATAACTCATCTAGATAAAATTGCTTATGAATTAGGAAGTAACGAGCCAAAAGTAATTGCTACAAAGATTATTGCAACTTTAAATACGAGAGAAAGTTTTAGACATTTTTTTGATATAACATCAGATAAAGCAAATAAAGGTATTGTTGAAGCTGGAATAATTATTGACGCAATCAAAAAAATTACAAATATTAAAAAGATCGAACAGTTAACAAAAGCAAGTATTGAGAAAACTAAACTTAAAAAGGATGGATATGAGAAACTATTTAATTCAACTATAGAAAAATTATCTGAAAGAGAAACATTAGTAAAACAAGGAACAATTTTACTTGAGCGTTATTTTAACCAAATTTTTTCAGTTTTTAATTGGGATAAAGTTAAAAGCAAAAATGAAACTAATACTTCTTTTATATACTCTAAATTTTGGTGTGGTTGGATTAATTTACTGATTATATTTATAGAAGAAGGTTTAGACTGGGAACAAATACGAAAAGAGCTTAGTAATATCAGAAGTAATGTTATGAATTTGTTAGCAATTACTGAATATGATCGACCTTTATTTCAATCAAAGAATCCTAAAATTCCAGATTCAACTTCTTCTCCTAAAAAAGTTGGAGAATTTTTGAATAAAAATCGAACAGAACCTTGTTCTATTCAAGATGTTTAAATATAAACTTAAAATGATATAAGTTCTTGAATTAACAATCTAATCAAAAATCCCGCTACTCCTTTCACAAGAGAGAGCGGGATAAAAGTCGCAAATTTTGGTGTATACTAATCTAAAATGGGGAAATTTATGTCTAAATTCCAGTCATCTACTTTTTCTCCATCAATTTCTGACTACTTTTAACCATATTAATAAACTCACTCCGATAACCTTCTAAATCTAAACCCTTTGACTCATTTGCCAACTTCCACACTTCATTGAAACTAGCATCACCTTTATATTCAGAATCTCGCAAAATCATTCCATACTCAGCCACAGCAGCAGCAAACTTAAAATCATTTGAAGCCTCATCTAAACTCACTCCTTTATCAACAACTGGCTGTTTTATCAACTCAGAATTTGTACCCTTTGGCTCCTTATAACGCAACTTTACCAACATTAATTCATCACTATTATAAGCAGCTTCCTCAACTTGATTATCTTGATATCTCAACTCATCAACTTCTGGCAATTTCACATTACTTTCTACTCCTACAGGAATAACTTCATAAAGTGCAGTAACCGAATGTCCTGCACCTAACTCTCCCGCATCCTTTGTATCATCATTAAAATCTTGAGAACGTAACAGTCGATTTTCATAACCAATTAAACGATAAGCTTGTACTTTTGCCGGATTAAATTCCACTTGAATTTTCATATCCTTAGCAATAGTTAGTAGAGTTCCTCCCATCTCCGTAACTAGAACTTTTTTAGCTTCCAAAAGATGATCGATATAAGCATAATTCCCATTTCCCTTATTAGCCAATTGTTCCATTTTGGCATCTTTAAAATTACCCGTACCAAAACCAAGCACCGTTAGAAAAATTCCTTCATCTCGATAATTTTCGATCGTTCGGACTAATTCAGCATCGCTAGAAACTCCCACATTAAAATCTCCATCAGTCGCCAGAATAACTCGATTATTTCCTGAAGATTGATAAAACCTTTTAGCTAAATCGTAAGCAAGTTTAATTCCTTCACCTCCAGCAGTAGAACCTCCAGCTTCTAGATTATTAATTGCTGCGAGAATTTTATCTTTTTCGCTGCCTTTTGTCGGAGGTAAAACTACTCCTGCCGCTCCAGCATAAACAACTATTGAAACAGTATCTTTTTCTGTTAGTTCATCTACCAATAATTGAAAAGCTGATTTGATTAAGGGTAGTTTATTAGGAGTATTCATCGAACCAGAAACATCTAACAAAAAGACTAAGTTACTAGAGGGTAAATTTTCTGTAACTATATCTTTGCCTTGAATGCCAATATGAACTAATTTATGTTGATTATTCCAAGGAGAATCAGATATTTCTGTAGTGATAGAAAAGGGGTTATTTGCTTCTGGTTGGGGATAGTCGTAAGTAAAGTAATTAATTAATTCCTCAATTCTCACAGCATCTTTTGGTGGTAGTTTACCTTCACTAATAAAGCGACGTAAATTACTATAAGATGCTGTATCTACATCAATAGAAAATGTCGATAGAGGATTATTTTTAGCGACTTTAAAAGGATTGTCATTAATGAGGTTATATTCTTCTGTATTTGAAGTTGGTTCTAGACTAGAATCTATTTGAGATTCTGCCATTGAAGTTGGTACACTTTGTTGTACTGCTATATCTGCAGTGCGATTTGATAATCTTCTCCTACTAAATGTTGGTTTGGAAAGTTGTTGTGGAGGTAAAGCACGCCAATTTTCAGATGCTTGAGGAGGAGGTGGCGTTGATGATGTCTCTGCTTTATTCTCAGCTAAATTTTCAGAGAGTGTTTCTGGTCGATCGCCACAACTTATTAAAAGTAGTAAAGGTAAAAAACTTACTAAGAATTTTACTGGTAAAATTGGGTTAGGGGTGATGTTTTTACTTTTCATCATATCCACTTTATTTTTCAATATAGGGCAAGACAGTTTTTGCTGAAAAATAATAATTAGAATCAGCAAGTTGGCATAGACTACAACAAAGAGGGTTCCCTTTCCGGTAAAAGTTGTCATAATTATTCTACTTATCCTTCCTTTGATGCGGACCTCTAAATTCTCAGAATTTAAAGACTGAAGTAGATTTTTTTATCCCATTAATCAGGGGTCATTTCAGTTATCAGTTATCAGTTATCAGTACCGACCTCTCAATTCAGAGAATTGGAAGACTGAAGTAGATTTTTTATCCCATTAATAAGGATTAGGAAACCTGATTTTTTGTCAGAGA
>JAXHSW010000027.1:51618-59251 GCA_034190295.1 Cyanobacteriota bacterium
TTGAACTTTTGACTTCTGACTTTTGACTTTTTATCCTTCCTTTGATGCGGACATTGATAAATCCCGTTTGCCGAACATTTCCGCACCGAAAACTCAGTCATTTCAGTTATCAGTTATCAGTACCGACCTCTCAATTCTCTGAATTGAAAGACTGAAGTAGATTTTTTATCCCATTAATCAGGGGTCATTTCAGTTATCAGTTATCAGTTATCAGTACCGACCTCTCAATTCTCTGAATTGAAAGACTGAAGTAGATTTTTTATCCCATTAATCAGGGGTCATTTCAGTTATCAGTTATCAGTTATCAGTTATCAGTTATCAGTTATCAGTTATCAGTACCGACCTCTCAATTCTCTGAATTGAAAGACTGAAGTAGATTTTTCATCCCATTAATAAGGATTAGGACACCTGATTTTTTTTGTCAGAGATTACTTTTAACTTTTGACTTCTGACTTTTGACTTTTTATCCTTCCTTTGATGCGGACATTGATAAATCCCGTTTGCCGAACATTTCCGCACCGAAAACTCAGTCATTTCAGTTATCAGTTATCAGTACCGACCTCTCAATTCTCTGAATTGAAAGACTGAAGTAGATTTTTCATCCCATTAATAAGGATTAGGAAACCTGATTTTTTTTGTCAGAGATTACTTTGAACTTTTGACTTTGAACTTTTGACTTTGAACTTTAAAAAATTATTCTTCTTCAAGTTTAGAATCTTTAGCAACAGAAGTGGGAAAAAGTAGAGATGTTGCTGCTTTTTGAGCAATAGTTTCTGAAATAGAAATTTGCTTGAGGGTAACTAAACCATCCTTGATAAATAAATCTCTTAAAGCAGCTTTTTCCCCACTATTAAAAGGAGTCTCATAAAAAACTTCTTTAATACCAGCAGAAATCACTAATTTCAAACAAGAAATACAAGGTTCTAAAGTCACATAAATAATTGCTCCACTGGTAGAAATTCCATGTTTAGCCGCTTGAGCAATAGCATTAGCTTCAGCATGAACAGAACGGGATGGCAAAATTTTACTAGCATCACAACTACTTAATTCAGGATAACAAAAACCCTGACTCGTACAATGTACAGAACCCGAAGGAGAACCATTATAACCAGTTGCTAAAACTTGTTTATCTTTAACTATTACTGCACCTACAGGAAAAGCAAGACAAGTTGAACGAGTAGCAGCTAGTTTAGCTATCATTAAAAAGTATTCATCCCAGGTTGGTCTTTGATATAATTCTTCTGTCATATTCCTGTGGAACCAAATCCGCCAATATCTCTTTTTGTTGTACTTAATTCATCAACTGTTTCTACCTTAACAGATAATACTGATGCTATAACCATTTGAGCTATTTTCATTCCTCGCGTGACTTGAAATGAATTTTTCCCATGATTAATTAAAATGATTCCGATTTCTCCACGATAAGTTTCATCTATAGTTCCAGGAGTATTTAAAACTGTAATTTTATGTTTTAAAGCCAACCCACTTCTAGGACGAATTTGTGCTTCTGTTCCTGATGGTAATTCGATAGAAATACCTGTATGAATTAATTGACTTTCTCCAGGATTAATAGTTAGTTCATCAATAGAAAATAAATCTAATCCTGCATCTTGTGGATGTGCGTAATAGGGAACAATTGCTGATTCATCTAACTTTTTAACTTTAAGTTTCATCATAGGGAATAGTGCAATAAGCGTAGGTTGGGTTGAGGTAGGAAACCCAACAATAATACAGTACGGTTCAGTTAAGGATTTTTTTGGCAGTTCTGTAATTTAAAATTCTCATAACTTGATTTAATTCTTACTTTTGAATTTTGACTTTTTACTTTTGAATTTCTAAGGTGCTAACTTACCTTTTCCTAGTCTATTTTGTTCATACCATTCCGCTATATTCGGCACCCAATCTTGAACATGAGGCCACATTAATTCACAAAGTTTTTGAATTTCTAATTGAGCATTCTTTTTAAAACGTAAATCCAAAAAATGTAGCAAACTACGACAATTAAAACTAACAACAAAATGCTGACGATAATCAAAAGGAATTTTTCCTCTAGCGTGTTCTTCAGACATTCCTAATTCCAGATCGAGTTTGTATTTTTTAGCTGCCTCCAAACACCACTGTAAATCTTGTTCTCGTTGTTCAGCAGAATAATAATATTTCTTCCCCTGACGGTCAGAATATTCTCCCACCGGACGTAAGTAAAAAGCAGTTTCTATATCCGTTTTTCCCTCTGCTACTGCAATAACTTTTCCCGAACAATATCGATAACTTTGTACATCAAAAGAATTATGAACAACTAAACCATTAGCTATAAAATTATGCTCTGGATGTTCTACTTCAATATCATAAGTAATTTCTTTGCCAAACTTTTCAATAGATTCTATTCCCACAAAAACACCACGATTACAAGACAAACTATTGTTTCTTATCTTGTCAATTTTGTTTTCTTTACTAGAACCCCAGACAAGATTTTCTAACCTATCATCAAAACTATTTCCGTTTAAATGTCTGACTTCAAGTTGCTCATTTTCTCCCAATGGTTCAAAGTTTTCCTTTTCTATGACTAACCTATCTATATTTACTCGTGATACTTTACCAGACCCTATTCCATGACTTAAACTAGCAAATAAATAATTTTTAGATTTGCTCAGTTTTTCAATCTTAGAATTTGACAATAACTGAGAAATATCTCCCCTCCCTCCTCTAGGAAGATAAGAACGCAAACAACCCAAACTAGAAAATTCATATCCTTCATAATTTATTACAGATATCCACTTTTCATCTAATATTTCTTCTTCCGTAAAATTAACTTCTGGTGGAGCAATTTTATTACCAGTTAATTGCACTTCACATAATTGAGTACTACTGTTAAATTCTTTTAACCTTTTCCACCCTTGATTAGTCCAAAACTGGTGTTCTAGTGTAGCTCTTATTTCTTTACCAGAAACAGTTTTTATTGTGTAGGTTTCTTGTTCGCCATTAATATATATGTTAGTTATTTTACTAGAAACAAGTTGGTTACTTTTAGTATCTAAAGTCAAAATAGTACGCCTAGATATACTTTCTTGCATATATTTTGCATCATTAGAAGTTTGTTGATGTTTTCTCCCGTAATGCCATAAATTAGCTAAATTTTCAATTGTTTCTTCATAATATTTCTCTCCTTTAGATAAAGACGAATCCCCAAATCTAACCTTTGTATTACCCGACAAACAACAACCTATTCTATGAGTTCTTGCTTGCTGCATAACACTATGGGGAAAAAAACCACAATTAAAAGTAATTTGAGGATGCTCAATACATCCATAATGACCACGGTCTCCTGCTAAAAGTCGCTTGACAATAATTTCCCCACATTTTGTTTCTGAAGGCCAATTATCTCCCTCGTCAAATACAAATCCTTCACTATAATCTTGATGCAGAGCTGCATAAATTACCTGTTGAGGATTTAGAGTTTTAGTAATTACTTCTACCCGAAATTTATCCATAAAATTTTTCTATATTCAATCAATCTTATAAGCTTATAGTTGATTTATATCCAAGAACAATTATTATTAAAGCATCCTCAGATTAACATTTAAAAGTTTGTTATTTTTTAATTTTATAGCAATAGATAGGTAGGTATGAGATACACTGATGATGAACCTCAGACAGGGAAATGTTTTTCCCACTACTCCCTGTTCCCTGCCATAACTTAAACAAATGATACTTTCCCACCGTTTTACAGAAGCTTTAGTTTACGCCACTGAGTTACACGCTACTCAAATTCGCAAAGGAAGTAAAGTTCCTTACATTTCTCACCTTTTAGGGGTAGCTAGTATTGCCCTTGAATATGGAGCTGATGAAGATGAGGCCATAGCAGCACTGCTTCATGATGCCATAGAAGACCAAGGTGGGCCGCCTATTCGGGCAGAAATTAGACTACGGTTTGGAGAGAAAGTCACAGAAATAGTAGATGGTTGTACCGATACAGATATAACTGGGAAACCTCCTTGGGAAGAACGTAAAAAAGCTTATATTGATGGTATTGCTAGTGCTTCACCGTCAGTACGTTTGGTTTCTGCTGCGGATAAATTACATAATATTAGGTCTATTTTAAAGGACTATCGAATCCAAGGTGATTTACTTTGGGATTTGTTTAAGGGTGGTAAACAAGGGACACTTTGGTATTATCGATCGCTCGTAACAGCATTTCACGAAGCTGACTCAACTCCTATAGTCATAGAGTTAGATCGTCTAGTTACAGAATTGGAAAGGTTGGTGCAAACACAGAAAGGAGAAGTCCGCTTTTAAAAGAAATTTCTGCACAATAAGATTAATGTTAGTTTACATAATCTTTTGTCTAAATAAGTTTTCAATATGTATATACATTTAGTTTTAATCTAAGTAGTGAAATTAATTATGTAACCGTGAATTTACGAGATAATTATGAAGTTTTGATGAAGAGGATTTAGCTTTTAGGCAAGAATTTTTAAAGTTTTGGTAAAAATGTTAGTTTACATGATCTTTTGTCTAAATAAGTTTTCAATATGTATATACATTTAATTTTGATTTAAGTGGTGAAGTTAGTTATGTAACCGTGAATTTACTAAATAATTATCAAGTTTTGATGAAGAGGATTTAGCTTTTAGGCAAAAATTTTTAAAGTTTTGGTAAAGTTGCCTGAAATTACTTGAAATTGCTGATGCAAATTGTTAGGATACGAAGTTAAGTAAGAAAAAATTGAAATTTACGCTGACCACAGGCAATTAACTGCTGGATTCACAACCAATACTTTTGTCAATAAAAATATAGCTACCTGGCTTATTTATATGTAAATAAAATTGTGTAGCAAACTGTAATTGCCAAAATTTATGAGATTTTAAAGAGGTTTGAATTGTGGTTGAATCATTTGCTTTAACTCAAGGTCACGAAACCAAATTTTTTAGTCATAAAAGCAATAAAGAGCGGGAAATAATCAATTATGAAACTAAAAATGCTAATTATCCTTTAGATATTTTATTTTTAATCTCTCATCCTGTCGATCGAGACCGAGGTTCACCTATTACCGATCGTTTAGTTTGATAGTTTGAAAATTTTTCTCATAACAAAACGCTCGGGTTGATGTAGTAACCTATCAAAAAGGCAAAGATGTTGACTATAACAATTAACTCTGACAAAAATCAGAATGGAGATGCTAAAAAAATGTTTGTGCAACCAGGAGACGCTCGAGAATAGTCAACCAACAACAGCGATCGCCTTTTGGTTTGACGCGATAAATTTAGTTACAACTCGCCCTATCTTTGAAACATAAGCAGTGAGTATTACCAGCAAAAATAGTTCTGGCGACCCAGATGCGATCGTTAATAAAGGTAGTCGCTTCCTATTTATTGCTCCTTGGCGCGATCGCTCAATTATTGGTAAAGAGTATGCTGTTTATACTCAAGAACTAAATAATTTCCAAATATATATATAGAAGCAGATATAGCGCTATGCGCAAGTCAGAAGTCAGAAGTAAAAAGTAATTCCTGACTAACTTTGAGCATTTATAAATGTCCGCGCACTATTTGCGTAGTGCTATATAAGTCAATTTCTGACTGCCATCAACCAAGTATATCCACCAGCAAAATTAAAGGGGGAAGAGATTTTATTTGTACATGAGGGAATATTGCCAAAAACTAACTAATATTAACCCCAAAACATACGAACCCATCTTAGCAAGACATTATCAAATTTTCGATCGTTCCCAAACTGGATTATTAGGTTTAATTTCAATAGTTGGAGTCAAATATACCACTGCCAGAGACGTAGCTTCAACAATTAATAATTAATAATTAATAATTAATAATTACCTCTCCTTGAAAAGAAGAGGATTGACGCAGGAGGGAAAATTATTTCTTCACAGGAGTCGATTGGATATGGTTAGGTAACCTATCCATCCCACCCTACGGTTCGCTTTGAAGATAGAACTCCGTTCCGAGCTCCGCGAATGACCGCTTTTTTATCCTTTAAATAAGAGGCTTTAAACCTTAATTATTCGGTAAAAAGTAGTTAATTATTTGTTCAAATCATTAGGAAAAAAATCTCCAAAGTCAGTTTCATAAGTTACATCTATATATGGTGGATAAATATAAAAGTTTACTAATTTTTTACAGAATGCAATTGTAGAAAAGCGATGGAAATGCTTACGAAAGGTTTAACAGAATTAAGCATTCGTCGCCTAGTTTATAACTACGCCTCTGCTTATCCAAAAGTTCTTAATTCTTTAGAAAATTATGAGAGCGAATGGGTAGTTATTAAAGCAGTCGAAGCAAAGGGCGCGGACATATCAAAAGCTTAAAACTCAGACAACGTCATACTTTACCTTCTACCTTCTACCTTCTACCTTCTACCTTCTTTCTTCTGCTATAAAGCTGAAATTATCCACGCTATTCATCAAGAAATGGCTGATAAATTAAGTGATGTAATCTTCCAACTTACAGAATTAGGTAGTCCTAGATATCCAGGCAATGAAACTATTAAATTATGTGCTGAAGTAATGAATAAAGAATTAGGTTGGAGTTTGACAAAATGAGAAAAATAAATACAAAAAATGAAGAATAAGTTTGGAATTACTTCGGCTATAGTCCCATTAAATATTCCATCAAATTTTCAATACAAAAATGCAATTTAATTTTAATTATGCCATCTCCTATTGCTCACTCAGTTTCTGGATATGTACTAGCTAAGTTTCTACCCAAAAAACTATCAAAATATGATGCATCTTATTGGTGGAACTTTGGAAATTTTTATCCTGTTTTTATTGCCATTTTTGCTGACTTTGATTTTCTTCCCCAATGCGTCACAGGAGAAAGATTTCATCTAGGTATTACTCATACTTTAATTTTTGCTATTAGTTTTAGTTTGATAATTAGTTGGCTAATTAGTTATTTCCGCAAATCTTCATTTAAACAACTATTCTTATTTACTTTTATTCTTTATAGTTTTCATTTACTATTAGATTTATTTACAGCTGGTAGTTCAGGTTTACAATTGTTGTGGCCTTTAACAGATATATCTTTTAAATCAACAATATCTGTGTTTCCGCAAGTTTATCACTCCAGAGAAGTATTTAATATTAGTCATTTTATATTTATTGCTTGGGAATTATCATATTCAGTATTAATTCTCAGCGTATTATGGCTATGGAATAATTGTCGCTCTAGCACATTTTCTGAATAAATAAATGGGTGCATCTCAATGCATAAATAAAGCTAAAAATTTATCGCTTTTAGGCAACAGCTCCGTCAGGGAATATATAGGAAAGAAAAAAGTATTTTTGCTTGCTATGAGATGCACTCAAATAAATAGACTTCGCAGCAGTTGTCAGGGAATAGGGAATAGTTCAACAATTAATAATTAATAATGGCTTTGTTGCATGAAAGTATATAGCTGTGGCTAGACTCCCGAGATGTACTTCATAACGCGCGGAAACTGCTGTAACTATTGGACAATAGATAAATCAAACATCAATCTCCCTCAAGGGAGCGGTCACTTTCCTCTGACTGTATCTCAACTGCTGTAACTATTGGACAATAGATAAATCAAACATCAATCTCCCTCAAGGGAGCGTACGCTTTCCTCTGACTGTATCTCAACTGCTGTAACTATTGGA
>JAXHSW010000270.1:0-9653 GCA_034190295.1 Cyanobacteriota bacterium
ATTTGCGGGGTCAGCATCAGAGTCTACTGTATCATCACTACCTTGGTCTTGAGCTGTGAACTCGAAGTCATCCGGTAGGTCAGAGAATGTAACTTTATACTCTTCACCAGGATTGAGATTGGTGAATTCATACATCCCATCAGTATCAGTAGTAGTAGTTTCGGTCGTGTCGTCGCCACCAGTACCAATTACACCATCTTCTCCCCCACCTGTGAGAGTTACTGTTACACCTTCTACTCCTGCTTCTCCAGGGTCTTGAATACCATCCCCATCGGTATCAAAGAATACTTTGTCTCCTAAAGAAGCAGTCTGTTGTACGATACCAGCATCCAGAGTGGGATTATTTTCACCAGACTCCAGGGTGACTACCTGTGTCATACCATTTGCTGGGTCAGCATCGGAGTCTACTGTATCATCGCTACCTTGGTCTTGAGCTGTGAATTCAAATCCATCGGGTAGGGTAGACTCTTCAAAGGTAACTTTATACTCTTCACCAGGGTTAAGGTTGGTGAATTCATACATACCATCCGCATCAGTGGTAGTAGTTTCAGTCGTGTCGTCGCCACCAGTACCAATTACACCATCTTCCCCACCACCTGTGAGAGTTACTGTTACACCTTCTACTCCTGCTTCTCCAGGGTCTTGAATACCATCACCGTCGGTATCAAAGAATACTTTGTCCCCTAAACTGGCTTTTTTGAAGAATCCGGCATCAATTGTGGGGTCATATTCACCCCCTTCTAGATTAATCTCATCAGAAATAGGACCATCAGAATCTTCGGCATCATCACTCCCCTGATTTGCTGGACTCGCCATGTCGAAACCATCAGGAGTTTCAAACTCAACTTTGTAATCGCCAGCAATCACTTCAAACTCATAATTACCGTCAGCATCAGTGGTAGTAGTGTCTACTATTTCATCATTTTCAATTTCACCATCACCATCAATATCAGCAAGGAGATTAACTGTTGCCCCTTCTATACCTTCTTCACCAGCGTCCTGGATACCGTTAGCGTTTAAATCGTCCCATACAAAGTCTCCTAACTTCGCCAACTCAACGCCAATAATCATGAACTGGCGATCGAAAGGATTTGCATCATTAGAATCGTCTTCAAACCCGTCTGAATCTGGTATCAGAATTACGCCCACTTGCCCTGTTACTTGCTCGCCAAAGAATGTGGTGTATTCAAAAGTGGGGACAAAATTTTCTCCATTAGCTTCTGCAAGCTCTTGGATGCGGTCTGCTCGATCTTGATCGAAAGGACCAAGATTTTCTGTAGAATTCTCATCGTCAATAAGCTCCCAGATAGCTCTTTGAATATCCCCATAGGTGACAGTTCCTAGACTATTCCCACCGCTATCAGATAGCTCTTTGCCTACAAAACATTGATTGAGTATCCAGTTGAGTAAGTCAAAATTTTCGGGTTTCTCAATATTTCCAAAACCTGCTGGTGCCCCTGGCAATGTAGACTGATCGCCTATTAGCTCGTCAGGTAATGTTTCATAAGTGGAATACACTTTAGCGGTCAAGGTACCACTGTCATCAATGAAGCGGTCTGTATCGATACAGTAGGCATCATAAGTTCCAGCTAATAAGCTATTGTCAGTTACTTCAACATCAAAGTAACTATCTTTCCCGAAAGTGGCATTACCAGTCTGAAACTGGTCAAAATCGAATGTTACTTCATCAGGTAGCGATGAATTTAAAAGCGATAATAAGTCAGCCATAATATAAAAACTTCCCCTCGTTATTGTGTAAAATTTCTGAAACGGAACTTGAGACGGCCTGATACCAAATGCGCCTTAGTAAAAGGGTATTCAAAAGACTTAAAATTTTTACCTAGATAAGATTTGGAGATGAGATATCGGTACCCTTTAATAACCAGATTTGGTATTAGGTGATTTATGGAAAGATTTTTGATGTAGAAACCTCAGTTTGATTCTCTTTTCCTGAGAATGAGACCAAACAAGTAAATGAGACAAAACAAAATGCTTCTGTTTTAACTAGCGATCGGCATTCCAGCATTTGCGTATCGGAATGCGGAGCTAACAGCTTTCAGCGTGCTCAAAGCTTGGGTTTAAATCCCCGACTTCTAGCAAGTCGTTTAATTTTAGGGTAAGCATTCATTCGCGCAAAGCTGACTGCTAAACGCCGAACTGCTCAATGCTTTTTAATAATTCCTAAAATATAGGATTTGAGATCGAATCCGAATAATTAGTTACTGTAAGTCATTGCTACGAAAATGCAGTGGAAGGAAGTGAAGCAATCTCTATAATTTTGAGATTGCCTCCTAAACGTGGCAATGATAACTGTTCTATCAGATTCTATATTAGAGTTATTGTCAATTAAGGTAAAAAAGTTGCTAAAACTCTGAACGACCAAAGTTTATAGAGTTTTTAGTAGTATTCAACGAATCAAAAGCCTGATATAGTTTGCTTTTGAGCTGTTTAAAGTTTGATTTCCCAAGAACTTTATGACAGCTATATGAACTAAATTCGATTAGTTCTCTATTGTAAAGATCGAACTCATCAAGATATCAAATTAGATGATTTATCCTTAATCCTTTTTATGTAAAGGTTCTGGAAAATACCCCAAATGAGTTCTCTTTAGCGATCGCTGAGACAATCAGAACATTCTATAATTTATTTGCAAACTTTTTGAGCATCAAAGGCTTTTTTGCCGATCAATCCACCAACAGCTAGGATTCCCAGTATACTTGTTGGTTCGGGAACTTTAATCGGTGCATCTACACAACCAAAGCCATCCGCATCGGGTACCTGTCCGGGTGGACAATTTACTGCGGCAGCAGGTAGAGAGGAGGAAGCAACTACAGCGATAGTGGCAGCAACAGTTAATAAAGTATTTTTTAGCATGATTTAGATCGCACTCCATAAAATTTGCTTGATGTCATCATCTTATTTTGCTTTTTATGGAAACTGCAAGAGCAAAAACGCGTTTTCCTCGAATCTTCATTGAATCTTCATCAAATTCACTTACGTCTTAATCACTTCTTCATAAAAGTCTCAGTAAAAACCCATATTTATAGCTACATAGTACTTTTGTACTAGGTAGAAAAACTATTGAGTATCAAACCATATAGCAACAAAATTGATATATCCTTCGTTTTTTAATATTTCTTTATATTGCGATTGTTGAAAATTATAAAGTTAAAAAATATATCTTCAATTAATAAAAATTAACTTTAATTTCCATAAAATGTGCGTAGCAAAAAAATCCGTTACACTTTGCGATCGCGGAGCGGAGTTCTATCGCAACTTGGAAAGCTTAAAAAAATCAAAAACCCAGATATATTAAACTACCTGGGGCGTGCCTTTGCAACTAATCTGCACTTAGCGCGCTGAAAGCTGTTAGCTCCTCCGGTACGGAAAGTAGCGATCGCTAGTTATATAGAATCCCCGATCGGATATATTTAAAAGGGAGTGTGGTCAGGGTGGGAGGTGTGGTCAGGGTGGGGAGTGTGGGGAGATGGAAGCATTATTCTAGCTTTTTCCCTATCCTCTAACTGGAACTCCTGACTTCACCAGGACTGACTTCACCAGGACTTTGCCAAAAACCCGTACCGCGTGCAAAGATACGATCGCTAGTTATATAGTTATATAGAATCCGGTTATACAATATATATTTATAATTCTATCCACACTTCAATATTCAATCTCCCCTACGACCCTGCTCCGGGGGAATGCCATTCGTCCCTACGACCCTACTCCGGGGGAATGCCATTCGCCCCTACGACCCTACTCTGCCAACTATATAATAAGTATTCAACCGGATTCGATCTTAATCCAGTAATTCTGGACCGACAGCGAACACAAAAGTAGAAACATTACTATCTGGAAGGCGACTATTTAAGCCCATCAAGCCCTTTTTTTTCTTTGTATTAGACGAACCTTCTAGCTGTAAATTTACTTCTATTTCCCAAATAATTCGATTGCGGTCTGTCTCAATTGAAGGGGTGCCATGCTTGGGAATTTCAATGGGTATTCTAAATTCAACCGCTTGAGTACCCGCAGGTATTGTTTGATTAATTAAAGGTTGTTCTAGAATAATTTGTTTAAAACTTTTTCTTTTTGTTTTTCTTCCAGTTACTTTTGCTTCCGAACATAGTAAGCTTGTTCTCAAATCACTATTTTTCTTCAAAGAAACGCCCGAACGCAAGGGACGACGATAGCGAATCTGACAGCGATCGCCTAACTTTAGAGGATAATGGGAAAGATACAATTCACCAGGATGGTCAAATTTGATCGGATGTTGAACTGAAGCCCAAATCAGTCGAATAATTTCTGTAGGTTTAATTATCCATAGTAAACATAATATAAGTATAAAAATCGCGACAAAAATACCAGCCTCCCATTTCAAAATAGTTAACTCTGCGGGAGAAATATTTCCCATAAAAAACTGCTTGCTCCTGGATAAAAAAATTAAGATAAATTCAACTACCGATCTAGCAAATGGGAGGAAGAATATAATAAAAAGCAGAGTAGGAAACAGCAATATCAGTATTCAAGAATTTAGAATTAAGAATTAAGAATTAAGAATTACCTCTCCTTGAAAACGGATAGGATTGACTCAAAGGAAATTTTTTTCTTGTTTCTCCTTTAAAGGAGAGGCTTTAAACCTTAATTGTT
Source organism: Cyanobacteriota bacterium (assembly GCA_034190295.1). GTDB lineage: Bacteria > Cyanobacteriota > Cyanobacteriia > Cyanobacteriales > Microcoleaceae > Okeania. The sequence continues at coordinate 4,648 of JAXHSW010000270.1, forward strand.
CGGTAAAGATATATGCTGATTGTGAGCAGTGAGTTTGAACCCCTCTGGAGTATTTTCAGGAACTTTTAACTCAGGATATTGAAATAAGTAAGTTTGGTCTATAATTGCTATTGCTTGACGAAGATAAGAAACAACAGACTTTTCCATAAACTTTTTAAGTTTAATTTAAACAAATAGAAAAATTAGTATATTTGAAATAGCAGTCAGCACCTCAGCGGTCAGCTATCAGCTTCTCAAGGTGTATAATTGGGGTTATAAGACGCGGAGCGGCAACTCTAGAGTATCCCCCATAAAAGGCGCACCACTAATTTTTTCACGCCTTCGCGTGGGGGACACCGAACCCTCGAATTTTTAGCGCTCCAGCTAAATGCTGTTAGCTCCGCATTCCGGACCGAAGAGCTGACGGCATTTAGCTCCGCATTCCGGAGGAAATGCTTAATATTTAACTTCTTCAAAAATGCAAAATGCTTCCCTATTTTAGAGTGTAAAACAGAGAAGCATTTACCGATCGCTGAAAAAGTGTTTCGGTCTGGAATGCGGAGATAAAAGCTTATTAGCGTTGAGCAGTCAGCTTTGTGCGTTTGTGGAGCATTCCGAAACAGAAAGGGGGTACACGACCGCTCCTAAAATTAAATCACAAGCTAGAAGTCGGGGGTTTAAACCCAAGCTTTTAGCGTGCTGATTGCTGAGTGCTGAGTGCTGAGTGCTTCTTTAAAACAATTTATGCTTCGTCTAAAGCAACAATACCTGGTAACTCCTTACCTTCCAACAATTCCAAACTAGCACCACCACCAGTAGAAATGTGACTCATTTTTTCACCCAAATTCAACTGTTCTACAGCAGCAACAGAATCTCCACCACCAATAATAGTAATAGCATCCTGCTTATCCGCAAGAGTCCGCGCGATCGCTTCAGTACCCTTAGCAAACTTCTCCATCTCAAACACACCCATCGGACCGTTCCAAATCACAGTTTTGCAATCACCCAAAGCATCTTGGAAAACCTTCGCAGAGTCAGGACCGATATCCAAACCCATCCAACCATCAGGAATAGCTTCAACACTAACGGTTTGAGTATTAGCTTCTGGGTCAAACTTATCAGCTACAACTACATCAGTAGGTAATAACATCTGCACGCCTTTCTCTTTTGCCTTAGCTTCCAGAGACTTAGCCAATTCCAACTTATCGTCTTCAACCAAAGACTTACCCACACTCAAACCACGAGCTTTGTAGAAAGTAAAAATCATACCACCACCCAATAGCAGCTTATCGCACTTATCCAACAAAGCATCAATCACACCAATCTTACTAGAAACCTTAGAACCACCAATAATTGCAGCTAAAGGTTTTTGAGGGCTTTCAATAGCTCCTTGGAGGAATTTTAGTTCCTTCTCTATTAAAGATCCAGCTACAGAAGGACTCAAATATTTAGTTACCCCCTCAGTGGAAGCATGGGCGCGGTGAGCAGTTCCAAAAGCATCATTTACATATACATCGGCCACAGAAGCAAGTTGCTTGGCAAACTCTGGGTCATTTTTTTCCTCTCCAGGGTAGAAGCGAACATTCTCCAGCAGAACTACATCACCATCTTGCATCGCTGCCACAGTAGAGGCTACTTCCTCACCAATACAGTCATCACACTTTTTAACTTCCTTACCCAATACTTCAGAGAGTCTTTTTCCCACAAGAGTCAGACGCATATCCTCATTTACTTTTCCCTTCGGACGTCCAAAATGGCTAGTCAAGATCACTTTTGCACCCTTGCCAATTAAATCTTGAATTGTGGGAAGAGCTGCCCGAATCCGAGTATCATCTGTAATACTACCATTATCAACAGGCACATTAAAGTCTGCCCGCATGAGTACCTTTTTGCCAGATAAGTCAGATGCCGATAAATTTGCTACAGTTTTTTTTGTCACAGGATTAATCTCCTAAGTATTTGTTTTATCAATGTCCATTAATGGGGCTTATGGCCCATTAATGGATAAAATTAGCTAAATCGTCGAGAAGCCTCGCGCCATAATCTCTAATTTGGCGGATGAATCGGCGGTAAATTAATGGGCTTGGTGCCCCATTAATTTACAAATATTGCTTTTTGCTCAAGACTCAAAAGTTGATGTTATCATAACAACGATCGAACCTTGTATTTATAGTAATGCGGACGGCTTATCAGTATAAATTAAAGCCTAATCAAGAACAAGTGTCTACCATAGAACTATGGCTGGACTTGTTGCGTCGGCAGTACAACTGTCGGTTGGGTGAGCGGTTTTCGTGGTGGTCAGAAAATCGCTGTCCGGTTAATGCTTGCCCTTTAATAATGCCAATTCCTCAACTAAGAAATAACCCGGATTATTATTCTCAAAAAAAAGATTTAGTCAATACTAAAGATAAATTTCGGGAGTACAAGCTAATTCATTCTCAAGTATTGCAAGATTGTATTAAACGAGTAAAACTAGCAATTGAGCGATGGTTGAAAGCAGATAAAAATGGGCTTCAATAATTAATAATTAATAATTATTGAAAACGGATAGGATTGACTAATCATGAATTTTTTTATTTATTATTCCCGATCGAGGGGAGGTTTTAAACCACAATTTTTCGATTAGGGAAACCAAGGTTTAAAGGAATTGGCCGTTATCGTAGTTTTACTTATCCTCAAATCAAACAAAACTGTATTGAAGAAAATAAGATTCATTTACCGAAAATTGGTAAAGTAAAGTTGATTCAACATCGACCATTGCCGTCAGGTTTTCAAATTAAAACCGTTACTATTAGCCGTAAAGCTGATGGTTATTATGTGACGCTCTCCTTAGAAGATAAATCGATTCTGACATTTAATTCTGATGTCGAACCAACAACAGAAAATACTCATAGAATAGATATGGGGCTGAAAAACTTCTTGGTAACAAGTGAAGGCGAATCGGTTCCAATACCTCAATATTATCGCTCATCTGTGAAGCGATTAAAGACTAATCAAAAACGTTTATCTCGTAAAAAGAAAGGCAGCAAAAGATGCTTGAAAGCTCTTCTAGCTGTTGCTAAAAAACATAAAAAGGTAGCCGATAAACGTAAAAATTTTCATTTTAAAACAGCCAATGAATTGTTATTAAAAACTGAAGTTATAGCCCATGAAAAGTTAAACATTAAAAGGTTAACAAAAACCAGATTGAGTAAATCAATTAATGATGCGATTTGGGGGACAATTCCTAACTATTTTGACTGTCAAAGCCGTTAGCGCAGCTCCTCCGCAGGAGGAAAATGCTGGAGGTGAAAACCATAGCTGTGAACCCCAAAAATACCAGTCAAGATTGCTCAAATTGCGGTGAAAAAGTCCCGAAAGAATTAAACATACGAACTCATTCTTGCCCACATTGCGGTATTGTAATAGACCGCGACCTGTTTGCTTCGCGGTGACAAACGGAAATGCGCCAATAAACATAAAAAATAGGGCGGCTAGGCCCATACGTCCTTAAAGCACGCGCTTGTCCCATGCAGTAGCAGGACTGCGAAACGAGAAGCCCACACTATAGCGCCAACTTAGTGTGGGAGTATGTCACGTTACACCAATTCGTTCATGGTAAACATTTTATCGGAGTCCGTGCCCCAAATATACTTCTATGTTTAAAACAGTTCTATTTCCTGTAGACCGTAGCCGAGAAGCTCGCGAAGCTGCGGAAAAAGTGATTAACATTGTCAAGACATATCAAGCTCGCCTGGTAGTAATTTCAGTGCGAGAATTAGTTTCAGAAGGCCAGGAAGCTTTTCACCCAGAAATGACTTCTGAGCAAACAGTTACCCAACTTTTAGAGGAGGCTAAGGCTCTATTTACCGAGGAGGGTATTGAAGCTGAAACTATCCAAAAGGAAGGCCATCCGGCTTTTACTATCTGTGATGTGGCAGATGAGATTAATGCTGACTTAATTGTGATTGGCTGCCGAGGTACTGGTTTGAGTGAGGAAGGAGCTACTGATAGTGTCAGTAACCGGATTATTAATTTGTCTCCTTGTCCAATTTTGGTAGTCCCTTAGAGTGAAGTTATCTCCCGTTAAATCGAAGATTATAACGGGACTTTCTCAAACAGAGACAATTGAAGAAGTTTCTTGCGAGAACACAGGCCGATCAATATCTTACGCCTCCACAAGCAGACAAGATGATACCCACCTCGTTTAATGCTTTATTTAATCCCACATTCCGCACCACAAAATGTAGCAACCGAATCAGTCCTCAGTCCTCAGGAGTCATACATAATTTAGGAGAAAATCATAGCTGTCGCGATCGAGTACACGATCGATTCAAGAATGCGCGAATTACCTCTTCTTTTCAAGAAGAGGATTGACTAATCATGAAAATTTTTTTTTGTTTCTCCTTAAAAGGAGAGGCTTTAAACCTTAATTATTCGATAAGTATTTATGCTTAATTATTTACTCGGAATTTGATGAACGAAAAAAGTAATTGAGATGATTTGCATGGTATAAATACTTACCAAGTTACGGACTTTTATACTACTTTTGATGTTGCAAATTGAAGTGCGGAATGTGGGTTAATATGTTAATTGCTGCATTCTCATCTCTATCTAAAACTGTCCTACATTTAGGGCAATTCGGGAGTTCTAACTGACAAAGCTAATGGTACTTTTTGACCACAATTACTACAATGAGCGTGATGTATTGTGAGGTAAGGATTCAGGTGAGGAGCGATCGCTGAGGTGGTAAACCTGGGAGTTCTGACGATCGGCAGAAAACACAGGAGGAACTATGCTCCCGTGGAGGGAGTCAATGAATTTGATTAATTCAGGTAGTGCGATCGCGGAGCGTTGGGTCAGCAGTATTGCATACCATCGCGCATCACTGATAATATTTTTGGCAAGCAGAGGGTCATTTCAGTTATCAGTTATCAGTTATCAGTTATCAGTTATCAGTTATCAGTACCGACCGCTAAAGCCGGAGAAAACGAAAATACGCTCATTGAATATTTTTTCATCCCCCTAAAAGGGGGAGGCTTTAAACC
>JAXHSW010000271.1:0-9469 GCA_034190295.1 Cyanobacteriota bacterium
CCTCTTCCTTCTTCCTTCTTCCTTCTTCCTTCTTCCCTCTTCCTTCTTCCTTCTTCCTTCTTCCCTCTTCCTTCTTCCTTCTTCCTTCTTCTTCCTTCTACTTACAAAGACTCTGGTTCCTGACCAGAAACAACTGGTGCAGTAGTATTCAAATTTAACTCTGGATGCTCAGATTCTACCTGTTGACAATTCCACTCATTTTTGAACAATAAAACAGGTCTTCCCCAGCTATCTTTTACAGCCACAGTATTAAATAACCTCCCAACATTTTTTAGCACATCCCAACCAGCATTAACCCAACGCGCCACAGTAAAAGGCAACATTTCCACATTAGTTTCAACTCCATATTCATTTTGCATTCGGAACTGAACAACCTCCAATTGAAGTTGCCCAACAGCAGCTAAAATAGGGTCTCTTTTTGCCTCATCTGCAGAGTACATAATTTGTACAGCACCCTCCTCTCGTAACTCATTAACTCCCTTCCGAAACTGCTTAAATTTAGAAGGATTAGGATTTCTTAAATAAGCAAATATTTCTGGTGAAAAACAAGGGATACCTTCATACTCTAATTTTTTACCATTATAAATAGTATCTCCAATAGCAAATACCCCTGGATTATTTAAACCAATTATATCCCCTGGGTAAGCAATTTCAATAGAATCTCTATCTTGAGCAAATAACTTTTGCGGGCGAGATAATCGAACTGTTTTACCCGTTCTAGCATGACTAACAGTCATATCTTTTTCAAATCTTCCCGTGCAAACCCGAATAAAAGCCACCCTATCTCGGTGTTTCGGGTCCATATTAGCCTGCAATTTAAACACAAATCCAGTGAAATCTGGATAAGTAGGAGAAACTTCACCTACCGTACTTTTATGAGTACCCGGTTTTAGAGCATATTCCAAAAAAGCATCTAAGAATAATTGCACCCCAAAATTAGTCATAGCACTACCAAAAAATACAGGAGTCATTTCACCTTTATGTATTTGTTCCAAATCTAAATCAGAACCTAATTCATCCAGCAATTCTATATCTTCTTTAAGTTGGTAATAAAGGTCTTGCTCCAGTAATTCTTCGATACGAGGGTCGCCCAAATTTACTACCGTATTTATTGCAGCTTTACTACCATGAAAGCTACGCTCAAACAGATGAATTTCTTTCTTTCTCCTATCAAAAACTCCCTTAAAGCGATCGCCCATACCTATGGGCCAATTTACAGGATATGTGTTTAAACCTAATTCCTTTTCTATTTCATCCAAAAGTTCTAAAGGTTCTCTTCCTGGTCTATCCATCTTATTAAAAAATGTAAAAATGGGTAGTTTTCGCATCTTACATACTTCAAATAATTTGCGAGTCTGAGGTTCTAAACCTTTAGCAGAATCTTCTAACATTACAGCATTATCTGCCGCAGCTAAAGTTCTATATGTATCTTCACTAAAATCTTGGTGACCGGGAGTATCTAAGAGGTTAATTTGACAGTTTTGATATTCAAATTGTAAAACAGTTGAAGTAATAGAAATACCCCGTTGTTGTTCCATTTCCATCCAGTCAGAGGTAGCATGACGTTGCGCTCTTTTAGCTTTTACTGCACCAGCTTCGTGAATAGCACCTCCATACAACAAAAGTTTTTCTGTAAGAGTAGTTTTACCCGCATCAGGATGGGAAATAATTGCAAAGTTACGCCGTTTATCTACAGCTGTTTGCAATTCGGTTTCAATTTCAATGGACATTATTTAGTTTAACTCCTAAAATAAGCAACAGTTAATCATATTATATATTGAGCTAGACTATAATATTAGACATCTCCAGAAAAGAGAGAGTAGGGAGTAGGGGGAAAGAATTGATAATTTCTGTATGATAGTTGATTTTATTTTTTATTATCACTATATGTCTATTCGATATATTTATAATTATCATATAATTCTTACTAAGACTACTATATACAGCGTTTTCCGTTGCCCGTGAGGTACAGTAACAACACTTGGCAAACCAGTTTTTTAAATGTTGAGGATTCATTAATTTGAGTACCACAGAGATGATTATATCTATCATTTCTGCACTCTGTTGGAGAAAAACTCCTTCAATAATGGATAATTGATAATGGATAATTGATAATTACCTCTCCCTAAAAACGGATAGGATTGAATAAAAGGAAAAAAATTATTTTTTTCCCCTTTCAAGGGGAGGCTTCAAGGCGTGAATTATTTGATTATTTAATTATTTAATTATTTAATTATTAATTATTCGGCAAAAAAGATTTCAATTGTGACCACCATAATTCAATGGGATTAAAATCAGGAGAATATGGAGATAAATTGAGAATTTTAGCCCCTACAGATTCAATTATTGGTTCAATTGATGCTAGTTTATGTGCAGCTTATATATCCATTATAACTACCGCTCCTGGCCATAACTCTGGCAGCAAAAAATGTTCAATAAATACTTTGAATGCTTTACTATCCATAGAATTATTTATTGTCATTAATGCTACTACTTTTTTGATACTTATCGCACCAATCACTGTAACTTTTTGACCTCGATAAAATGGCTTCGTTTCATATATCCTAGTCCCCTTATTTGAACGTGCATGAGTTCTAGTTAAACCAAGAACTACACCTGTTTCATCTATAAATACTAAATTTTCTGGGTCTATATCTTTCACCTTTTTCCAATATTCAGCCCTTAAATTTTGAACTCTTTCTGTCCCAGCTTGGCTACTGCGAAATGTTTTTTTACGGCTTAATCTCAATTTTTGTAAAGCTCGAAACATGGCAATACGACTCACCCAATTTCCAGTTTTGAGTGTAAATAATTCACATAATTCTGCTCAAGTTGCATCCGGATGTTCTGATACCAGTTGTTTTAAATCTAAATCTGCATTAGCCAGATGACTCAACCTTGGTTTCCCACGTTTTAATGGTTCTAAATTTCCATCCGTTTTGTGTTGCAAAACCCAGTTTTTGAACTAAACTTTTAGTAACAGAAAATATGATGGCAACAGATGCGAATTGATATTTTATGATGAATATGTGCAGCAACTATTTTTTCTCGGAGTTCTGTTGGATATGACTTCATAGCTATATCGTCAATTTTTTATTTCTAAGTGTACCTCATAACGCGCGGAAACTGCTGTATATCACCTTAAAATAAAAAACAAATAAATAGAATCGTAAGCATTTAGCGGTCAGCTATCAGCTATTGCTTTTAGTTTAGGATAAAAGCTTTATTAATTGTCTTACGACAAAAGTTGCCTCTCTTGCCCTTAAAGTCTATTTTCATTTAAAAACTTTCCTTAAGGAGAGACTCTTGTTGCGCTCTAGCTGACAGCTAATAGCTGTTTGCTTACATAGAATCAAGCTAATTTTAAATAAATTAAAACTAAATATTGCTCTACCGATCTAATATCAAAGCATTGACAGATATTGGTTTTAGGCTTTTTATGTCTGGAAAAAGTATGAGCTTTTCAGTAAGCTTAAGTTAAAAAAGTGAGGATTTTCACCGAAGCAAAAGCCGAAAAATCACTTCTTTTATTGTTTTGGCCACTGACTCTTTCATTAATTGATAATTGATCGTGGATAATTGATAATTGATAATGGATAATTACCTCTGGTTAAAACCTTTACGGAATTGAATATAAGGAAATATCAAGTACACTTTTTTTTCCCTTAAAAGGGTCGGCTTCAAAGCGCGAATTATTTAATTATTAATTATTAATTATTAATTATTAATTATTAATTATTCGGTAATTCCTATTTCTTCTACGTCCTAACTACTGCCTACTGCCTTTTTCCCCTCCACGGTCGGGGCCTGCGGGTGGGTCCCTACAAAGAGCAAAAAGACTTTCCATGCGCAAACCCTAAATAATTGAATGATTTATAAACAGAGGCAAGTTATATGGAGTTTTTATCAAATATTTGGAGTACAGGAAACTATATTCCTCACGGACATTGTTATCTTTGGCAGTCAGGATTAGTATGGCTTCATTTATTATCAGATTTATTCATTGTCTTAGCTTATTTTTCCATCCCTATTTCTTTAATTTATTTCATTCAGAAGCAACAGGATGTACCTTATCCAGAAATATTTGTCTTGTTTAGTGCATTTATTATTGCCTGTGGAATGACCCACTTAATGGCAATTTGGACTCTCTGGCATCCCACCTATTGGCTATCAGGTTTAATTAAAGCAATAACCGCGATAGTATCAGTATTAACAGCACTTAAATTAGCACCATTAATACCCAAGTTATTAGAACTTTCTCTTCTTGCACAACTAAAGGCAATTAACAATCAATTAAAATTAGAGATTCAGGATAGAATAAAAGCCCAGGAAGAGTTACAACTTAGCGATCGCTATCGATCGAGCGGAACTATATAATCAGAGTCGAGAAGTTGCCCTTCAAGCTAGAGAACAAGCTCAGGAATTATCCAAAGCTTTACAAAAATTGCAACAAGCTCAGGCACAACTTATTCAAACTGAAAAAATGTCTTCTTTAGGACAAATGGTCGCTGGTATTGCCCATGAAATTAATAATCCGATTAACTTTATTTCTGCCAATATTACTTATGCTAGTCAGTATACTCAAGAACTACTAAATTTAATTCATCTCTATCATAAAAATTATCCCCATCCACCCACAATTATTCAAGAGCAAATAGAAGCTGTAGAACTAGATTTTTTGATTGAATATTTACCAAAAATTTTAAATTCTATGAAAGTAGGAGCTGACCGTATTTGTGCCATAATTTTATCTTTGCGAAATTTCTCCCGCTTAGATGAATCTGAAGTAAAAATTGTAGATATTCATGAAGGAATTGAAAGCACTCTCCTCATTTTACAAAATAAACTGAGAGAAAAACCAGAAGAAAAAACAATTCAAATTATTAAAAATTATGACTCCTTACCAAATATAGAATGTTATGTTAGTCAGATAAATCAAGTATTAATGAACATTATTTCTAATGCTGTTGATGCTTTAGCAGAAAAGCGAAATAAAAAAAGTAAAAAATCAAATCCTAATTTACTTATGCAGGAAAATTTACCAACTATTAAAATTAGAACAAAAGCTATATCTTCTCAACAAATAGCAATTATAATTTCCGATAATGGTATAGGTATGAAAGAAATAGTTTTTCAGAAAATATTTAACCCATTCTTTACTACAAAACCTGTAGGCAGTGGTACTGGTCTAGGATTATCCATTAGTTATCAAATTATTGTTGAAAAACATCAGGGCAAACTAAATTGTACTTCTATACCAAAACAAGGAACAGAATTTTTAATTGAAATTCCTATCCGCCAGAAAACAAAATAAATATAGCTAAAGAAAGAATTGCTTAGGACATAGACTAATGACGAATCTTAGACGAGAAAGTATTTTTCCAACTGTTCTCTGTTCCCTCCATACCTATTCCCTGCCATAACAGAGCTATAATTAGACTTAAGTCAATTTCATAACCACTAAATTACTGGCCTATCCCTCTTATTTTTTGGTTTGAAAATACAAATATAGGATATAGACAGGTAGGGTGCGGACTTATGCTAATAATGATCCTTAATGAGGGCAAATATTTTTCCCACTGTTCCCTGTTCCCAGCTCCGATGTTCCCTGCTATATCTAGTTTGAATTAGGAGAAATATTTAATGGATGCCGATCAAAGAAAAATTCTATCAGCTTTATGTCATGGAGCAATTTTATTGAGTACAACTATTGTATCTGTAGGGATACCAATAGCTATTTTACTTTTAACAGATGATTCAGTTGTGAGAACTAATGCTAAAGAATCTTTGAATTTTCATATTAACATTTATATTTACGCTATTATATTCGGTATATTAATCTGGCTGCTTATTGGCATTCCTTTATTAGTTTTGTTAGCAATTATTAGTTTTGTTATGCCCATTATCGCCATTCTCAATGTAATGAATAATCCTAATAAACCTTATTGTTATCCATTTATTTTTCGTCTATTATAGTCATAATTTTCGAGCCTTACCGAAAAAATGTGGGTATGCGTCTCCCCTTTTAAGGGGATAAAAAAAAGGAGTATATTCGCCAAGGTCAAGGCTCCTTATTGCAGAGGTACTGATAACTGAAATGACCTCCTATAGTCATTCTGAATAAGACTGGGATACTAAGAGTTACAATAATCTCGAACGATCTCGTCAATGGATTTATCTTTTCCTTCGTACATTCTTTTCTTCTTTAATGCACCAAAGTCATGTTCTATATCATTTAAATAGGCGAGAGTATTTAGGGAGAAATATGACTTCATGTCCTCGGCGAGTAACTAAGTCCTTAATCAGCGTCTTTGTCTTTCTGTGAATTGGTGCATTGTCCATTATTAGGACGGATTTTTGAGCTAGTGACGGCAATAAATATTGTTCTAGCCATCCGGAGAATCCAACAGCATTTAAGCTTCCTTCAAAAATCATTGGAGCTATTTATACTTTTTTCTTTTTCTTCTTCCTGCCACCAAGTTTTCTCTTTTTTTCCTTTTGCCTTGTTTTTCCCCTCTGACTTTCTTCCCCCTCTTTGACCAAGCATATAGACATTCCTGGACTGACTCAAATCTGCTCTCGTCAATATATACAAGGCTTTCTACCCCATAATTTTTGATTGACTCTCCCTCGTAATCTATAGTATTTTATTCTTTCAAGTCTATTTCTTTGTTGATACCTTAACTCTTTTTTTTGTGTGATTTTCATCTGATGCAACCCATAACCAATTGAACTAATGTTGACTCCAAACTTTCGAGCGCGATCGCACAATCTTAAATCTGGATTTTCTTTCACATCTTGTTCTAATGCCTGCCAATCTAGTTTTCGTTGACGTCTTGTGACTTTTGTCGGTTTTCAATCCACTCTTGCTAGCCACCGATATATTGTAGAGCGTCCCACTTTATAGATTTTGGTGGCCGATAAAATACTTCCCCCGTGTTCAATATAATCAATGACTCTTATTCGTAAATCTAAACTGTAAGGCATTCTTTAAGTAATTTATTCTTGTTTATATTTTACTCTTTATATTGTACCACTCTTATTCAGAATGACTATAACTCCTAACTTCTGAATATTTTTACCGAATAATTAAGGTTTAAAGCCTCTCACTCGCCGTGGAAAAACAAGAAAAATTTTTCATGATTAGTCAATCCTATCCGTTTTCACTCTCGAGGTAATTATTAATTATTAACTATTAATTATTAATTATTAATTGTTGAACATTATTTATTTATAAGCATTTAAGCAATAGCATAGCTCCCCCGGAGGGGGCACATAATATTACTGATTTAAAGGCAAATAAAAACAAATAAAGTAAGTACTCAAACAAAATTTTTACCGGAAAATTGGGTTTAAATTCTTGCTTTTTTAGGGCAACTTTATGTTATATTTAACATTTTGGTAAACTAACGAAACTCGGCAACCTTAGTAGTAGCCATACTATTTTCTCTCGCATTAAGTTTTTGATTGAGTTCACGAATACGACGAGACAACAGACGAATAATATTAATAGCAATATCCGGTGTTTCATCAATTGCATCATAAAGTTGCATTTGAGTTAACATCAAACATTCACAAACTTCTAAAGTAGTTACAGAAGCAGAACGAGGTTCAGCATCAAACAAAGACATTTCACCAAAACAAGCTCCTTGTTCTAACCTTGCTAACTCCCGGTCTGCCAAATGAACTTTAACTTTACCAGATACCACGATATAAAGAGACCTTCCCTCTTGCCCTTCAGTAAAAATGCTATGACTATTAGGGAAAGATAGCTCATCCATAACAGAAGCTAAACGTACTAAGAAATCATCTCTTAATTCTCTAAAAATTGGCACAGCTCTAATAAATAAAAGACGCTCTACGCTTGTCAACATAATATTTACACCTTTCCCTTTGATGAATAAACAAATTTAATAATCACGTTTTATTGAGCAATTTCTAATGGTTAATAATGTTTCAGATAAAATTTGATAGATGACTTTACATTTCTTTAGTTTATACTATCCTATAATTAAAATTAATCATCAATAGACCTTTTGCACAAGTCACCTATAGTAGAAGGAAGAAGGAAAATATGGTGAAGTCTTTCGTTTTAAGCTTTTGAGCTGTCAAATACAGTAATGGCAACTGCTTTAACGCGCGTCAGAAGTCAGCAAGTCTGCAAGTCAGAAGTTATTTTTGTAACGGGGATTTGAGCAAGGCTCTAAAAATATTGCGCCTTAAAAGGCGGGGTTGCACGACCCTTATGATTTTGATAAAAGGTAAACAGAAGTATAGCAATGAGCGCTCAGGTATTTACAATGTCCAGCTCAAAGTGCATTCATTAATGGATAATGGATAATTACCTCTCCCTAAAACGGATAGGATTGACCAACTCCGAAAAAATTTATTCTTTTCCCCTTGAAAGGGGAGACAGAGTAAGCTAAATTGTTTAATTATATCATTATCTAATTATTAATTATTTGGTAAGCGAAAAGGTGTACAAAAAATAATGTGTAAATATGCCAGCGCACATTGCTACATTGAAAAAAAAGCGAAAAGAGACTTAATTTTTACAATTGCTGCGAGTTATCAGAAGTATCTAGTATATCTACAAAATTAATTTACCGAGAAATTGTGGTTTAAAGCCTCCCCTTTTAAGGGGAAAAAAGAAACAAATTTTCATGATTAGTCAATCCTATCCGTTTTCACTCTCGAGGTAATAATTAATTATTAATTATTAATTATTAATTATTAATTGTTGAAAGTGCTTCTCAACCCACATTCCGCACATGAAAATGAGTATCCCAGACTAAGCATTCAAAGCTTCACGCTTCACCTAATAATAATTAGGGAATGCTCTTAAAAGTCATTTTGTGGAGAGTAGGAGTCAGGAGTCAAGAGTCAGAATGAATAGGAATTACAGAGAAGGCAGTCGAAAGAACTGTCGCTCAATTTTTCTGCCCTTGTCTGCTCAAAATGTTAGTATTTTGGGCGATTTGGAGCTAAAAGCTGACACTTTTTTCGCAGGAAAAAGGCACTTACCTTTATCTGTAAATGCTTTTAGAGTTAATCAGCAGAGCAATAATCATGAAAATCATAGGTAAAAATACATATTACAGAGACTATTAATATATTTTCTCAAAAATAGAGGCTGTAATCCACATTCTTCGTTAAAAAAACTGGCGTTGCTGAAGAGCGTGTATGATATTAATCTTAATTCTTTAGGAGTCTACCCACCCCTAATATCAAATCCGGTTGAATACTTATCTTATGTTTGGGGGTGGGGACGGTGGGGAGTTGGTTCGTGTGGGTCCAAGGGGAGGTCGAGAGATTGAAGGTGAGAATGTGTGGATAGAATTATAAACACAGGACTTACGCAAAGACGCTATATATAGCGCATACTAACGCATAGTAAATAGAGCGATCGCTAGTTAAATTTTCACGCGATCCCCCTAAATTTCCGTTCCTAAAAACCAACTGTTACAAA
>JAXHSW010000272.1:0-9323 GCA_034190295.1 Cyanobacteriota bacterium
TACTGGACTGGGCCAATGCCATTCGCCCCTACTCCCGTACTCCCCTACTCCCCCACTCCCCTATTCCCTATAACTTTCTAATTTTAAAAAATGTACCCTTCCAGAAGCTTCACCAACAATAATTTGTACTCCATCTTCTACCACAGCACAACATTCTAAAGAACTCTCTCCTGTAAAATGAGCGATCGCCCGTCGCTGTTCTAAGTCCCAAACTTTGAGAGTATGATCGTCAGATGCAGAAATAACTTGCTTACCATTTGGTGTAACTGCAACTGAACTTACCCAGTCAGTATGACCGCTCAAACTAAATAGTTCCTCTGTAGTTTCTAAACACCAAACTTTAATAGTCTTGTCAAAAGACCCAGAAATCAATCGCTTGCCATCTGGTGTTACTGCCAAAGCTTTCACCCACCCATTATGACCGACTAAAGTAGAAACTTCTTCTCCAGTTTCCAAGCACCAAACTTTAATAGTTTTATCAAAAGACCCAGAAATTGCTCGCTTACCATCTGGTGTAACGATCGCTGAACTTACCCAGTCAGTATGTCCGATGAGAGTAGAAACTTCCTGTAAACTTTCCAAACTCCAGACTTTTAGAGTTTGGTCAGATAAACAAGCGATCGCTCGTTTACCATCTGGTGTAACTGTCACAGCAAAAATACATCTAGTATTACCTTCTATAGTCAATAATTCCTTTGCTGTTTCCCAACTCCAAATTTTGAGAGTGTTATCATCAGAAGCTGAAATAATACGTTGTCCTGGTAATACAGCTACTGAATTGACTCGGTCGGTGTGACCTTTAAGAGTACAAACTGATTTAGTTGTCTTGAAATTCCAGACTTTGATAGTGTTATCCCAAGATGCTGATGCTGCTTGTCTATCTGGCAGCACTACTGCTGCATTTACCCTATTTGTATGACCGATGTGGGGTGGCAATTCTTCAGAAGTATCAAGACTCCAAACTTTCAGAGTAAAATCATCAGAACCAGAAATTATGCGTCCATCTGGTAAAACTGCAACTGCATATACAGAGTCAGCATGACCTTTGAGAGCAAATAACTCTTCTCCTGTCTGGAGACTCCAAACTTTGAGAGTATTGTCAGAAGCAGCAGAAATAATTCCCTTACTATCTGGAGATACTGCTACTGCATTTATCCCTTTGGCATGACCTTTGAATGTCAAAGTAGTTTTTTGGCTGTGCAAATTCCAAACTTTAATTGTGTTGTCAGAAGAACCGGAAACCACTTGTCCTTCTGGAAGTGTTGCTACACTTCTCACACCTCCCGTATGACCAGTTAGTGTCAATACTTCTTCTTTTGTCTGAATATCCCAAATTTTGAGAGTGCGATCTGATGACCCTGAAATAATTTCTCGACCGGATAATACTGCCAACGAATTCACCCAACCTTTATGACCAGTGAGGGTAAATTCCTCTTTTTGTGTTTCAATATTCCAGACTTTAATCGTATGATCTGAAGAACCGGAAACCACTCTACCATCTGGTAATACTGCCACCGATCTTACTCCTCTTGTATGACCAGTGAGAGTGAGAAATTCTTTAGTTGTTTCCAGGTTCCAAATTTTGATGCTGAAGTCATCAGACCCAGAAACCACCCATCTATCATTTAGTAATGCTATAGCTCTAATTCTCGCCTTGTGACCAGTTAAGGTTGCTATTTCTTTCCCTGTTTCCAAGTTCCAAACTTTGAGAGTATTATCAGCAGAACCAGAAATCACCAATCCTTCAGGGGTGACAACTACTGCATTTACCCAACCCGTGTGACCGATGAAAGTGCGTAACAGTCTACCTCCTGGTGGTGTGAGACTTGGTGCCATTGGTCTTAACCAGGGTGTCCGGTTCCAGGATTTTGCTTGTTGTAGCATTTCCTGAATTTCTGGTATTTCAAAAGACAGCAGTCGCCCCCACAATTGTCCTGGTAGTTGCGTTTTATCTTCGACAAGGATATGAGATGATAGTTCAATTGCCCCTTGAATTAATTTTAGAGTTTTAACTTTTTCACTTGAGGTCCAGACATTAGAATGCATAGCTTCCTCATAATCATTTAATAGATATTCTACCCCAAATAAATATAATCTTGATTCGATAAAATCAAAATCTGTGAGTAAGCGATGCAATTGCTCTGTATCAGATTCACTCACGAGAAAACCTGGTAAAGTTTCTAAAAGATAGTATTGATCTTCTAGGGGCATTTGAGCTAAATTTTCTCTGAACTCACCCATTTCAATTTCCTTGTTATACTGATTTAAACTAATAGGTATTTGTGCAAAATTAATTTAACATCTTGAAGCAGGGAGTAGGGAATAAAAATATACTTGTGTGCTTGAGTAGTAGATATAAAAATAATTTTGCCCACCTATTTAATATGACCATCAAATATACAATTAATTTAGCTTTAGTACTTATACATTTTATACATTTTTGACACTCCCCGCGCTCTTCGCGACGGGGATTCTTGGTTTGCTGACGCAACGCTGCGCGAACATCGACTCGCCATCACTTGACAGGCCGAAGCCAACCAAGCCAGAGGGCAAATCTCCCGCAAGCGTATTAGTTTCCCTGTGCCCCAAGGTACTGAGTGCTTTTTTTAGGATGTTTTTGGCTGCATTAATATCCCTATCTTCTACATAGCCACAATGAGGACAAATATGAGTTCTAGTTGATAGAGACTTTTTAACTTTCCCACCGCAATTAGAACAATTTTGAGAAGTATTTTGTGGCGATACAGCAATAGTTAATTTGCCGTACTTTCTTCCAAAATGTTCTAACCATTGTCGAAAAATTGACCATCCAACATCACTGATTGATTTGCTTAAATGTCGATTTTTTACCATGCCTTTAACATTTAAGTCTTCGTAGGCGATCAAATCGTTAGATTGAATCACGGAATATGCTACTCCCTGGCAATATTCTTTTCGCTGCCTACTTACTCTTAAATGCTTTTTGGCATATCGACATCTGGCTTTATGGTAGTTTTTAGACTGCGGTTTTGCGCCCTTTTTGTACTTCTTAGATTTCTGTCGATTAGCACGGTTTAACTTCTTTTCCGATTGCCGATAAAACATTGGATTTTCTACAGTATTGCCATTACTATCTGCTAAGAAATATTTGATGCCAACATCTAAACCGACTGCTTTTCCTGTTGGCTCAGTTTCAAATTTGACATTTGTTTTAATAGCAAATTGGCAATAATACCCGTCAGCACGTTTTATCAACCTAACCCGTTTAATCTGGTCTAGTTGATAATAGTTAAGGTCATAAGTTCCCTTCAACTTAAGCTGACCAATACCTTTTTTGTCCTTGAATGTAATCGCTTTCCTATTCTCAGATATCTTCCAGCCAGACGTTTTATATTCTAAAGAACGGCAATATTTTTTGAATTTAGGATAACCTCTTTTGGTGCGCGTTCCCTTGCGACTGTAGTCATCGCGGGGTCGCACCGCTTTTTTGGCGGGTATTTGCTTCTTGCAGTTATCGTAAAATCGACTAATCGCACTCCAAGCTCTTTCTGCCGCAGACTGTCGAGCCATTGAATTTAGTTCACTAACAAAAGCAAATTCTTTAGCTAATACAGCGCAATGTTTATTAAGGTCATATTTGCTTACACCTTTATTGTCCATCCAATACCTCAAGCACTTGTTTTGAATGAACTGAGATGTCCTAATCGCCTCGTCTATTGCACGATATTGGAATTTTTTTGCTTTCACTTTAAACTCATAAATTATCATAGCCCGACCTTACCATCTTTATGCTTGGTATTATACCATAATTGCCTGAGAAAATGTTAAGAAAAGCGAAGTATTTTTTGTTAAGATATTTAACAGCGACTAAAGTCGCCCGTTCGCTGTTCATCGACGCGCTGAAGCGACGTGGTTTTCAAGAAGAGCGAACTTTTCTGATAATATTGAGAATGAGGATCTCCCCTACTCCTGAAAAAGACTTTTTCAGCAAACCCTAATTACTATTATTTAGACACTTCCTCTGCTTGAGTTAGACGTTCCAACTTCCACCTCAATACCTTCGCCACAAAAGGTGGAGGATAACTGTCAAATTCAGCTTGAGCTTTATTCGTATAGTCCAACCAATTTTCCAAATATTGTCCTACCGTTTCGCGATCGCGCAAATAATACAAAATTGTTGCATAAACTTGTTCCAAGCTAACAGTATGAAATAGTTCGGCATGGGTTCTATAAAGAAATGGTAAAGAACGCACTCATTTTGTTAAAGATTTAATGAAGATTTGCAATTATCCTTAATATGGGCTTGATTAATTCAAAACAGTTAAATATTATTATCTAAAGATAACACATCTAGTTTGGTTTAAATCTAATGGTTAAAAGTTTTGAGCTTTTTAATTCTGAATGGACTCCTATTGCCGTAGGAATCCATTCCATTAAGGTCTTACTTAATTACAAAAAGTTCAGTAAAATTTTTCCTTAGCTCTACCCTAATACTATTAGGAAATTCGACTTCAAAAATCAAACTTGATGGGAGCAATAAAGAAATAATGAATGGTGTTGCCAGTCTTGTAAATAGACTGGTTTTCTTTTTTCTGACTATTTTTTTGCTGTTCATAACCTTCAATTTGTTTCTGTTTAATTTGAACTATAAAGTTCTAAAAAAATATTAATCTTGATCTTATTTAGATGGCAAGTACCACTACTGAACTTCATAAAAGCTTCATAAACTTCAACTTTGAAGTAGAAAATAAAATTGATACAAATAATCAATATCTTTCGTTGATTAGATTAATTTAAAGCTTATATATCTGTAGCAAGAAAAAATAGTGTTTCTAAAATTAACTAGGCTATTTTAAATTGCTATAGTTTATGTCTCAAAGGATCTTTAGGATATTATTATATATATAGTTTTATGAAGTTTTGATGAAGTTTGAAAAAGTTGAACAACTTCATCAAAACTTCATCAATGATCAACAGTAATAACATTTAGTAAATCTTCAATCTATGTTTTCACGGGTTTTCTTGTAATTGTTGCTCAAAACCCAAATGAAAAGCTAGCTCCGACTCATCAAAATAACCTTTCTCTGTAGTGGGAGCATCTTGCTCCCGTGCTAGGCATTCCTTAGTTCCTGTATACCATCACTATGCAGAACTATCTATACTTTTTATGTTTTCTGACTTTCAGCTCCAAATCATAATTTTTGGGTGCATCTCATATTTGTAAGAAGACTTTTTTACTCTTCCCTATTCCCTGTTCCCTGTTCCCTGTTCCCTAAAAACGAGAAATTTTTAGCTTTATTCAAAATTGAGATGCACCCTAATTTTTAGGCATTTTTGTAAACCATTCCTAACAAATTATTTTTGATTTGTTTTTCCATACCTTCAATTTCTATTAATGACTCTACTTCTTGAACAATATCTTTTCGATACAGAAAGTCTTGAAATGCAGCATGATATATACTATAAACTGGTTTTCCTTCTGTTTGATAAATTCGCAGAAATTGTGCCCACTCATCCAGAATTTCTTGAACTATCAAGGAAATTTCCCCACTAAATTTTGCTAACATTCTGCAGGATACTGGTTTACGAGTTTTTGTTAAGAAATATATGATTTTTAACTTAGTAACAGGTAATGGTTTGACATTCATTTTCATTCGATGCCAGTGTTGATCGTAATATTTCTCTAAACCTTGAGGTAAACTTTCTAAGCTAATATCTCTATAATTACCTTGCTCAATATCATCAAGTACATATTTTAAGTACATGAAATTATTTTCACTATTGCTGGCTATAGATTCGACAAATTCTTCTAATGTCAAGCCTCTTTGTTCTATCCATTCTGCTAGTGCCGATCGCTTTGTACGCAGACGAATAAATAATTTAACATCTTCTAGACTTTCATTAGGATAAATCATCAAGTCAAAAATCTTCTGCGGTGCCGAAATAACTAACGGTAGTGGGTCAGACCTCTTAGTCAGCAGAAAATAAACTCCATTGGGTAAGTTAGCTGGTAAGTAAAGCACATTAGCAGCCCCACTTTGACTACTTAAATCTACTTCATCTAAGGCATCAACTGCAATTACGAGTTTTTCTCTTGGTGTTAGTTGGGCACTAATTTCGTTCAGTAATTTTGATAGAAAGTTACCATTGCTAGTGTTATCTGGATGTAATGGTAGTTCATAAGGCAAATTATAGCCTTCAATTAACTGAGTACAGATACTCTTGAGAAAATCTTCAGCCCTAGTTCTACCCTCTGACAATAAATTGAAATAGGCAAGACAACCTGTGCGACGTACATATTCAGCAACGATCGTACTTTTGCCTACTCCTGGGTCTGCTTCGATGATAAAATATCCTTTAGATTGGTTATGGATGAAATCTTCAATGGCATCAAAAACAAAACCTCGTCCCAAAAATCCTTCAGTTTTATCTGCAATTAAAGCTGCAAAATCAGCAGGTATTACCTGAGATTGTTGCATCTGTTTATGCAGCAGCAAGATTAACTGTTCTAAGTGAGTATTAGCGCCACCAATACCTGCAATTATTCTGTCTATATCTTGACGGTAGTCGCCAACAAATAAATCTACTCTTTTCTCTATTTTGTTCGTAACATCCACAAGACGATTGATATCTTCACCTGCTGTTGCTAACATATCATGTACTAAGGCTTGAAATACCGTGCTTTCTGTTCTCAGCTCGTGGCGAAATTGATGGACTGTAATTGACACTAATTTAGTTTCCACTAGCACAGATAATTCTCTCGGAGCGTGTCTGAGCCACTTATCTTTGCTTTGCAGTCTAGACATTACGACTTTCACTATTGCTTCTTCTTCTCTACCTTGAGGTAGATGAGTTATTCTTTGCTTGTGTTTTTGCACTAAATCTAGTATCATTAGTGCATCTTTCTCCATTTCTGTTAGTCTGCCTTCAATTTCAGCTTTTTCTTGCTTCCACTGGGGTAGTCGTTGAGATTCTTTACGAATTACCTGTAAAGCCTTACAATATGAAGTTACTAAGGCTGTCTGTATTACCTGATTCTTTTCATCAGCTTTTTTTGCTGCCCATTTACTTACCCAATGCCATGTGACACTGGTTGCTTGTTCAAGTCCTGCACCCGCAAAAAGGGTTAATATCTCTATGAGCATAGTTTTGTACCCTTGACTTATACCATATTTAGTGATATATAATAATTTTAATAGTATAGCTTAACCTCTATACTTACCACAATTTGATATCTTTGAAAATAGCGATCGTCACAATTATGGTTTTTTAGTCCAATTAAATTCTCTTTTTTGATTCATCTATTGTTGCTGGGATCGAGCTATAGTTTGATTTTTTATTTTTTTTACCTCCTAAAAAAACCAGATATATTTGCGATAACAAACATTACAGGATGTTTCATATCAGTGAGGTACATCTGTGGGTGGGCAAAATACCCGCACTTTATCGTTAATATTTGTACTTTATATATTACACTAATACCAAATTTAAAAAAGTTTGCTATATATCTTTTTAATGGGGAGATAGGGAGTAGTGAGATAGTAATCAAACATAGCATTACTATTCATAAATGGTATAATCTGCTAGATTTGGTCTAGGTTCAAATTTTTGTAATTAGACATCTTCAGCCAATCAATTAACCTTTGATTTAATCGTTGTAGGGATATGTCACTTCAGTTATCAGTTATCAGCGATCGGTTTTCATGGAATAGTTCTACATGATTTTTCATTCCTATATTTATTGTGGCTAATTTAGCTAGTGAAATAATTATTTTTTTTACAGTTATACTGTTCTTCTGAAGATGTGCGATCGCTATGCTCTTAATTTGTGAAAATCAACTTTTAGATTAAAATTAGTAACATCAAAAAAAATATAAATCAACAATATTATACATGATTATTGAATTTTATGAGTGGTACAATGTTCAAGTTAATAATTAAAATATTACTTTCTAACTCTAATAGGCTAATACCTCATTTAGAACTAATTGATAATTTCTGGATAATAATTGATTTGATTTTTGACTTTTGTATTATAAATAATTCAATAGAGAAAAGCTACTAGAGGCTAAATATAGCAGTCTCAGGAAAGGACGCGGACATATCACTCATCTTAAAACTCAGACAACCCAATATTTTTCCTTCTTCCTTCTTCCTTCTTCCTTCTTCTGCTATATATGCCAATCAGTGCAACAATAGTATTGATTCAGAATTAATACTATTAGCAAGTTAATGGACATTATCGAATTTTTGCAATTGAGTGCAGGTGAATGGTTTTCCCAACGCACGATTCACAATTTAGTTTCCGGGGAATTGCAAGCAGGCAAATCAGAAGTAAATATTGAGATACTAGAAAAAACAAACCCCACAGTAATTAAGTTGTGCGAACGACATCAAACTGACCCAAGTGCAGCTCAATTAGTAGGGGTGCAGATTAACTGGAATGGTACTATCAACCGAGAGCAAGTTAAAGATACAGGTGCAAAGATGTTGATAGTTATTCCTAATTCTGACGATCCCCACCAAGGTAGATTATTGCAGGATAAAGGGGATGGTGGGAGTACAAGTATCAGTGGTCGATATATTATGGGGAGTGATGATGTTTTGACATTGATTACTGAGTCGGAAGATTTATATGCAGAGGAACGTTTTTGGTATCTGATGCCTAATTTACGGTTACGCACCAGTGTAGTTAAAAGACCATTAGGTTTTACTATGGCTTCGTTTTGCTCAGAAATTCGCCGAGTGAAAAATTAAACTGCATCGCATTGGTTGCTCGACCGTCAGAAAACATCTGTAGGGGTGAGTTACTTGATAAATTCCCCTACTTCCCTACTCAAAAAAATGTAGCAAGCATCGATCGCGCTTGATGTTATTTCCCCATCTTCTCATCAATCATCTGTAGCAAGAATTAAGCTATTTAATCGCTCTTCTGTACTTTCTATTTTCTGTGATGCTTCTGTCTGTTTACAGCGGTTTTCATTTCAGTAGACCACAAGGGGGGTTAACGTAGTTATGCGCTAGCAAATGGTCATTTGCGTTCCGCAAAGCTGCCGAATGGCGCCGTTATATAGAATCCGGTTGAATAGTTATTGTATAGTTGGGAGTGGGGGAGTGGGGGAGTGGGGGAGTGGGGGAGTGGGTCTGATTAAAGGCTTGAAGTAATTATAGAATTATCAACATATACTATATAACCGGATTCTATATTACCGAAAAATTGTGGTTTAAAGTCTCCCCTTTTAAGGAGATAATATAGAATCCGGTTGAATACTTATTATATGAGATGGGGGGATGGGGAGATGGGGGGATGGGGAGATGGGGAGATGGGGAGATGGGGAGATGGG
>JAXHSW010000273.1:0-9272 GCA_034190295.1 Cyanobacteriota bacterium
GTAATAATTACCAAACAGAGCAATCGCTCATCACCAGAGCCATAACTATTGTCCAATAGTAATAATTACCAAACAGAGCAATCGCTCATCACCAGAGCCATAACTATTGTCCAATAGTAATCATTGCCAAAGAAAGCGATCGCTCATCACCAGAGCCAGCCCTATTTCTAAAACAGCAAAACAAACCAGAACTAGCCATTGTTTTCTTGAAACAATCTGTCAACATTACCGAATCCATTCGCCAAGACTTCCGCCAACTACCTCAAGACCTCCAAAAGTTTTACGAAGACACCATCGCCGCCTACTATCGCGACCTCGCCAACCTCCTAATTGAACAAGACCGCATCCTGGAAGCACAAAGAGTCCTCGACCTACTCAAACTACAAGAAATCGCAGAATTCAACCGCCGTGGTATCCGTGGTAACGAAGACACCCGCACTGGTATTGAGTTACTCTCCTTAGAAACACAAATCTGGACAGGTTACGAACAACTCCTCAACGATAACAATACAAACCAACTCGGCACCGAACTTACCGACCTCCGCATCATTCCCGAAACCGAGCGTACCCCTACTCAAAAAGAGCGCATCAAAGAATTAGAAAATCTGGAGCAAAAGTTAGTTCAACAACTCACCGAATACCTGGAAAGCAACCCAGTCAGAGAAAAAGTAGCAACACTCAGTCAAAAAGCAAAAGAGCAAAGCTTAGACCTAAAATATCTAGAAATATTGCAAGATAAATTAGGCCAACTCGACCAAAACGGTGTGCTGCTATATCCTCTAGTTTCCGATGACCGCATTGAATTAATTATCACCACCCTAGACAAACCTCCCATCCGTCGCACCGTCAACATTACCAGAATAGAATTAAATCAAGCCATTTGAGAATTTCGGGAAGCAGTATCCAGTACCAGAAAAGACCCCACCATACCAGGGCAAAAACTCTACAACTGGTTAATTAAACCCATCGAACAAGACCTCATAGATGCTAACGTCCAAACAATCATCTATGCACCCGATCGCCAACTGCGCTATATCCCCCTAGCAGGATTACACGACGGCAAACAATGGTTAATCGAACGTTGGCGCATCAACAATATTACCGCCCTCAGTCTCACCAACTTAAACAAACTTCCCTCTCAAAAACCACAAGTATTAGCAGGTGCTACATCCCTCCCCTACAAAGTTGAAAAAGATTATCTACCAGAATCCTATAACTTCGATGCTTTAGATTTTGTTGAGAGTGAACTCAAGCAAATCAAATCCATGATTCCCAATACACAAGTTCTCATCAACCAAGATTTCACTCCCACAAATACAGTACCAGAAATGAGCAAATATCAAATAGTACACTTTGCCACCCACGGAAAATTTGTTTTTGGTAATCCAGAGTTTTCATTTATTTTGTTTGGCAATGGGGATATTGCCACTCTCAGAGATATGGAAGACTGGGAACTTCAAGATGTGGAATTAGTAGTCTTGAGTGCTTGCGAAACCGCACTTGTGGAGGGAGGAGGAGCCGAAATATTGGGATTAGGTTATGCCATTCAGAAAGCAGGTTCTAGGGCAGCGATCGCTACTTTATGGGAAGTCGAAGATGATAGTACCGAAACATTAATGACCACTTTTTATGAATTACAGAATAATAATCCGGCTTATACCACAGCCGAGGCGTTACGTCAAGCCCAGATTAGTTTGATACAGAGTGAGAATAATCATCCTTATTATTGGTCGCCCTTTTTGTTGATCGGTAATGGGTTGTAGAAGAAGGAGTCATTTCAGTTATCAGTTATCAGTTATCAGTTATCAGTACCTCTGCCTGAAGTCATAAGAGTCAGGAGAAATGGGAGTTATAAATGTTTTTCCTACTGTTCCCTGTTCCCTGCTATAGGAAATCCCTAGTTAAGTTATTAAACTCAAACTTACAGCAGTTTTCTAGTGGATGAGGTACAAAATTTTATTGCTCTAGGCAACAGGCAACAGGCAACAGGCAACAGGCAACAGGCAACAGGCAACAGCTCCGGAAGGGAATATAGGAATCAATAGTCTTATAACTGTACCTCACTATCCTCAAAAGTGCTGTAATTAAAACACCAAGCCCCAACCAACCGGGGGTAACTAAGACAAAAAAGAAATTCTTCAAAACTAGCGATCGCTCTACCAACGATGGCCACAGCTATTACAGTAACAATAAACGTGGCCACGGACAGTATTTCTACTGCCACACCTGGGACATTCAAGAATAGCCTCCCCATCATCCTCATTTGATTCAGGCAGATCGATGAATCTTATTCATGGAGAGAAGTTTTTGTACAAAGCTTTTGGCTACACCGAATCTCTGGGCAACTTTTCTGACTGAAATGTCACCTTGAGAATAAGCCTTAACTATTTTTTCTCGTAAGTCGATTGAGTAAGCTTTCACTTTTTGTTGTTAATGCACTTAAGTACCTCATTTACCTGCAACCTGCTGTATCTACTACTCACAGCTATTGCTGGGGCTGCGATATTTCCTGAGAGTCCTTTCGTCAGCGATGAATCCGCAGTATTAATTGATGAACCCGTAAGGGAAGTTGCTCCCAAAGTTTGGCGTAGCAAGAAATGCTGTGTCAAGCGTAAGCATACTTGCTTGCTAGTGACTCCTATGTTTTTGTAGGGAAAACCAGAATATAGAGGTTCGGCAAACCGAATCTCAAAGGTAATCATACCACCCCATCCTCAAATAATGGACCAACATACCCGACAAAGAATAATTGTCGATCTAGCGATCGCAACCACCCCTGGAACTATCTTTCACACCATTGGAGTTGTTTCTGTTGGTGGAGAAATTGTTGCGAGCGTGTGCAGTAACAAAAACATTTGACAAGGCAGCTAATTTTTTTGCGAATAAAGCTATATGCAATCTGGGTATGCGATCTCCAAAAGTTGCTAATGCGATGACCGCAGATTGGGTAGAAAAAACTAACTCATTGGAGAATTTAATAATGGAGATTAAGAGTGTATCTGTGGGGGGTACTTTTTCTAGTGAAGTTCGGTATTCCAATATCAAAATGGATATTGTTGCGGAGATATCTCCTGATGATGATCTCAAAAAAAAGACCAAAGCATTAAAAGTTCAGTTAGCAAAACTTGTTAGTGGCGGCTGTCCTGACCAGATGGAAGAGGCATTAAAGATTTTGAACTACCCAAACCTACAAAACCGCAAGGAAGAGTTGATAGGAGAATTCAATGAACTTGAAGCCGATATTGCAAAGCTTGAGAACAAGATAACAGAAAGAAGGACTCAACTGTTGGCGTTAGCAGGTTTAGCTGAAGATTTAGACCGACTAGAAAAAGTCTGTGAGTTCTATGGAATGACTTCAGACTTTTGGGAAAGCGTCACCGCTATCATGGCAAAAAAAAGACTACTGGATTGATAAGAATAACTTATTGAATCAAAATCAGCGGCTAGGAGATTTTGGCCATTAGAAAAGCTTATATATTTTGCTTTAATTTTGTTGATTGAATTAGTTGGCTGATTAAATTTAGTTTTTGATTAAATTAAATTGAATTAAAAAAAAATTAAAAGTTTAATTTAATTGTTTAAAGTAAAAGCTTAAAAATACTATCTAAATAAAATAGAGCGAGAGGACTCCCGGTATAATCAAGCCATTTACCGGCTTCGGAATCGCGACCAAAATAAAAACAGATACTGACCAAGACTAGCAAAAGTCTAAATTAACATCACATTCAGATAGAATTATGTTATAATAACGTGGATATCCTCACACTGAGGTGTCACTGCGGTCGGGCAGATCGTGGAGCAAATTGACTGTGTAGGCGTACTGTCGGGGATTGTTTTTAATCTAGATAAGTGCCACTCAAGCAGTAAACCTGAATCGTGAGGTTTAGGAATCTCCCGTGATAATCGCTCTTATTTAACGGGAGAGGATGTCAATATATTAAGTGGAGGTGTGAATAACACTCCATTTTAATTAATGCTTTCAGCAGATGCCATTTCAGGGAGGTCGGTTTTGATGCAAACTATAGCCCGTTCTTTACACGAGGTTGCTAATTTGACTGCGCAAGATGTAGCTAAGTTGGCTTTACGTTTGGAGGAAGATGATTATCAAAATCCTTTTGACGGGTTGAATGATTGGCACCTGCTACGAGCGATCGCCTTTCAACGTCCAGAGTTAATTGAGCCTTATATCCATTTATTGGATTTAGAGCCTTGTGATGAGGCTTAAGGGAAGTATGGGGAACGCATAAATTGGTAATTTAATCATTTTATCAGATTTGAGAGTGTTGGTTTAGAAAAAAAATAACCAAGGTATTTTTCAGCTTGGATAATTTTTACCGAAAAGCGATGTTAAAGGCCCCCGTGTTTTAACCGGGGGATGAAAACAAGCGAGTCGTTTAGACAAGACTACTTTAGTTGTCCTGTGGTATTATGATTGCAAAAGTAAGCAGAAAGCTTAGGTTTTAGACTTAAGCCGACTGTGTAGGGGCACTTTGACTTGTCCCCAGAGAGTTGATCTTTGGTCAGCTAAGAAGAGATGAAGCAACACCGATAAATCCTTGTTGCTTCGTCTGTGCTTAGAATCCCCTAGGCAGAGAGCCAGGGGAGTAGTCAACCAACACTCCTTTTTATTTTTAAAATATAGTTTTGTGGAATGGGCAAGATGCCCATTCCTGATATTTTCACTCCTTGGCAGGGAAAGGCATCCTGCCTGCCGCCACTTACCACTTATATTCCCATTCGCTCCTCAGCAATGCCTTTCAAGACAAAAGAATATGAAAATATTATGGCTAGAAGAGTTTTAATCAGTATTTGTGGTGGTATAGCAGCTTATAAAATTTGTGAAGTAGTTTCTACTCTCGTAAAATCTGGTATTGAGGTACGAGCAATTTTGACAGATTCTGCTCAACAGTTCATTACACCTCTGACTTTATCTACTCTCTGTCGTTATCCAGCTTATACAGATCGAGATTTCTGGCAATCTACTCACGGACGCCCATTGCATATTCAGTTGGGTGAATGGGCAGAAATAATAGTCATTGCTCCTCTCACAGCAAATACTTTGGCAAAGTTAGTATACGGTTTAGCAGATAATTTGTTAACTAATACAGTGGTGGCTTCTAGTTGCCCAATTTTATTATCTCCGGCAATGAATACTGATATGTGGGAACAACAGACAGTACAGCGAAATTGGCAACAAATATTGACAGAAAAAAGATATTATGGTATGAACCCACATAAGGGAATATTAGCTTGCGATCGCATTGGTCAAGGTCGGATGGCTGAACCAACAGAGATAGTGACAAATATAAAATCTTTGTTATATACGGCAGGTAAAAGAGATTTAGTAGGTAAGAGAATATTAATTAGTGCGGGTGGAACGCGAGAACATTTAGACCCAGTCAGGTATATTGGCAACCCTTCTACGGGTAAGATGGGTATAGCTTTAGCTAAGGCGGCATTGCTTCGGGGTGCAAGTGTCACTTTGGTGCATAGTATTTTGGGGGAGTTGCTGTTATCAGGGATAAAAACTGTGGAAGTGGTGAGTGCTGCTGAGATGCGACAAGCAATGTTATCTCATTTTACTGAAGCAGATATAGTGGTGATGAGTGCGGCAGTAGCAGATGTTAAACCTGCTGAGTATAGTAGTGAGAAGTTGCCGAAGCGATCGCTACCAGATTTATTACCTTTAACACCTGTACCGGATATTGTGGCGGAGTTGGGGCGGTTAAAGCAGCGCAGGCAATATTTGATTGGGTTTGCGGCACAGACTGGAGATATTGTTGCACCTGCGTTAGAGAAGTTGCAGGTGAAAAATTTAGATGCTATTGTTGCTAACCCTATTGACCGAGAGGAAGCTGGTTTTGG
The DNA here is from genome assembly GCA_034190295.1 of Cyanobacteriota bacterium. Taxonomy (GTDB): domain Bacteria; phylum Cyanobacteriota; class Cyanobacteriia; order Cyanobacteriales; family Microcoleaceae; genus Okeania. The sequence continues at coordinate 5,866 of JAXHSW010000273.1, forward strand.
TAGCGATACAAATCAAGGAATTTTTCTGGATGCTGAAGGTCGTCGGCGAGATATTCCGTCTTGTAGTAAGTTAGAAATGGCTCATAGTTTGTGGAATTTTGTCTTGGAGAGTGGGGGAGTGGGGGAGTGGGGGAGTCGGGGGGATTGATATCATATCCGGTAGCATCGGTGTAATTAGATAAAAAGGGTGGGGAGATGGGGAGATCGAGAAATATTTGGTTTTGTGGAATAGGCATCTTGCCTGTTCCTGATGCTTAAATGTATGATTATGAGATATATATGATTAGGCTGATATATATGTATTCACTTATGTACATTTCGCTCTTCTATAAAATGTAGCAATATTTGATGAAATTGGTATAAAACATCAACAGAAGATAACTGCTAAGGTTAGATAAACTTAATACGACACAAATATAAATTATCTATGCTAACCAAAATTAAAGATTTAGCAGCTACCCTCGCCCCCCGTATGATTGAAATTCGTCGTCATATTCACTCTCACCCAGAATTAAGTGGCCAAGAGTACCAAACGGCTGCTTATGTTGCAGGTGTGTTATCTTCCTGTGGTCTTCATGTACGGGAGTCTATAGGTAAAACTGGTGTTTTGGGAGAACTAAAAGTTAATAGTAATAATCAATGGTTGGCTATTCGTACTGATATGGATGCTTTGCCGATTAAAGAATGTACTAATTTAGATTTTGCCTCCCGTAATACTGGCATTATGCACGCTTGCGGTCACGATGTCCATACAACTGTAGGACTAGGAGCGGCAATGGTATTATCTGAATTGGGAGAACCCTTACCTGGTAATGTTCGGTTTCTGTTTCAACCAGCAGAGGAAATTGCCCAAGGTGCAAATTGGATGATTGAAGATGGGGCGCTTGAGGATGTACAGGGAATTTTAGGGGTCCATGTCTACCCAACTATTCCAGCGGGTTCGGTGGGTATTCGTCACGGGGTACTAACTGCTGCTGCTGATGATTTGGAACTGACAATTATTGGGGAGTCTGGTCATGGTGCCCGTCCCCATGAAGCTATTGATGCGATTTGGATTGCTTCCCAGGTAATTACTAATTTACAGCAGGCCATTAGTAGAACTCATAATCCTTTAAGACCTGTAGTGTTAACAATTGGTAAGATTAGTGGCGGAAGAGCGCCAAATGTGATATCTGACCAAGTAAAGATGTGGGGAACTGTGCGATCGCTTCATCCAGATACTCATAAGGTTTTACCTGCATGGATTGAAAATATTGTGGCTAATATTTGTGGTTCTTATGGCGCTAAGTATGAATTAAATTATCGTCAGGGAGTACCGTCTGTGCAAAATGACCCAGCATTGACTCAGTTGGTTGAGTCTGTTTCTTTGGAAGCTTGGGGGAGCGATCGGGTTTGTATTTTATCTGAGCCTTCCTTGGGTGCGGAAGACTTTTCTATGTATCTGAAGAAAGTTCCAGGTATGATGTTTCGTTTGGGAGTGGGACACAAAGACAAACCTAATTATCCTCTACATCATCCTCAGTTTGAGGTTGATGAATCTGCTATTGTCACTTGTGTGGTTACTTTGGCTTATGCTGCCTATAAATATTGGCACAATCACCATTTAAGTCATTAAGTCTCTGGTAGGGGAGTGGGGGAGTGGGGGAGTGGGGGAGTGGGGGAGTGGGGGAGTGGTGGGAATTAAATATTGAAGTAATTATAGAACTATAAACATATGTTCGTAACCGGATTTTATATGACAAGGGAATGTAGATTTTAACAAAGAGGTGATTCAATAATTAATAATTAACAATTACCTCGAGAGTGAAAACGGAGAGGTAATTCTAAATTCTTAATTCTAAATGGCTTTGTTGCATGAATGTTGCGATCGCGACTTTTTCCCACAAGAGAAGTTAATTACTGAAGAGCGAATTCTACTTTGTAGCTTTCTGGCTGACAATTCTGTATCATACGATTAAGTATGGCACATTGTATGAATAATTCCACTGCCTGATTGTCGAATTTCCGTCGTCGCAACTTACCTCCAAATATTACTTTCAGTCTAAACATAGTTGTTTCTGATAGAGAACGTCGGTGATATCCACTTTCACGTTTCCACTTTTTACGTCCTACCTTACGAATCTCTCTGAGATTCTCGTCCCGAGGATGAGGTGGAGCATTACAATTACCATGATGCCAGATGACTGCATTTTTACGGGGTGGTATGGTTGGCTTGGCTCCTCTGTCACTGGCTTTCTCATAGCACTTGCGTTTATCATAGGCTCCATCACCTGACACTTGACCTATCTCACTTTCTACTCCATCTAGTAGTTGGCAAAATACTTGGTCGTCACTGACATCGTTGGTAGTAACCACTGCAGTAACTATTTCTCCCGTTGCCTCATTCACACCTAGATGCAACTTACGCCATGTACGACGTTTACCTACTCCATGAACTCTTGTTTTCCACTCTCCTTCTCCATAAACTTTGACTCAGATGCGAATCTACCACCAGGTGAATCGCTTCTGTTGCTGGAATTACTGGTATTTCTATGTTCAATTTACCCAAGCGACGAGACAAAGTACTGTGGTCTGGGACTGGTAACTCTAGTCCCCGATGCGGAAAATATAGATTCTAAAAAGCCCTCAGTTTGACGTCCTGCCAAGCTAAATAAAGTTGAAAGTGTTGCCATCAATTCGATCGCCTGATTACTGTAAGTATTTGATGCTCCCTTACGTCCTGTTTTCTTTTGGTTAAGCCATTGGTCTATTACCTCTTGATTAAGCCAAAATGTCAGACTGCCTCGTTAAAGCAACGAGGCATCATACTCAGACCAATTTTTGACCTTGTACTGAGACTTGGACTTAGACTGAGACTTGGACTTAGACTTGGACTTGGACTTAGACTTGGACTTACTCATACCTACTGATTCGTATTATCCTGATGCTACTTATAGCCTAAACATCACCTTTTGTGCAACAAAGCCATTATCAATTATTAATTGTCAATTATCCATTGGTAAAGGGAGGCTTTAAGGGGCGAATTACTTAACTATTAATAATTAATGGCTTTGTTGCATGAAAGTATATAGCTGCCGCACTTGCTCCGCATATGTACAACAATAACGTGCGGAAACTGCTGTAATTGTCCAATAGTAAGAATTGCAGTCGCACAGCGATCGCGAATCAGCAGAGCCATAACTATTGTCCAATAGTAACAATTACCAAACACAGCGATTAAGCTGCCGAATGGCGCTCAAGAGCAGAGCCATAACTATTGTCCAATAGTAACAATTGCAGTCGCAGGGCGATCGCGAATCAGCAGAGCCATAACTATTGTCCAATAGTAACAATTGCAGTCGCACAGCGATTAAGCTGCCGCACTTACTCCGAATGGCGCTCAAGAGCAGAGCCATAACTATTGTCCA
>JAXHSW010000274.1:0-9070 GCA_034190295.1 Cyanobacteriota bacterium
CTATCAACAAGTCGCATTCACCTTTAGATATTTCATTTCTTTAGTTATCTGTTTAATATTAAAACACTTTTCTACAAATAGCAACTACTTTCTACAATTTTCATTCAACAGTTAATCACCCTTTTTGACACAAACAGGACTTACGCAGAAACAGGGTTTCTCAACAAAATTTCGTATATGACAGCCAATAATTAGGTTAACAAACCCGGTTTCTTAGTTGAGGTGCGTAAGTCCTAACAAATTAACTATCGATCTACAGACCCCATAATAATGTCAATACTACCCAAAATAGCCACAAGATCGGCCACTTTGGCACCTTGCAAAATATGAGGAAAAACCTGCAAATTCACAAAATCAGCAGCCCGAATTTTAAAACGCCAAGGGAAAGGACTATTATCACCAATAATATAAATCCCAATCTCTCCCTTACCACTTTCAATCCGGACATAATGCTCGCCTTCAGGAATCTTAAAAGTAGGAGGTATTTTCTTACCTAAAAATTGATAATCAAAATCATTCCACTCAGACTTAGGCCCTCCAGCCATGCGTTTTGCTTCCAGATTTTCATAAGGTCCCCCAGGAAGACCCTTTATCGCTTGACGAATAATCTTCACTGACTCCCGCATTTCCTTAATACGCACAAAATATCGAGCCAAACAATCTCCATCAGTTTCCCAATGAACATCCCAGTCAAAATCGTCGTAACATTCATAGTGGTCAACTTTCCGTAAGTCCCATTTAACACCTGAAGCACGCAACATTGGACCAGAAAGCCCCCAATTAATCGCCTCTTCCCTACTAATTACACCTAATCCTGTAATCCGACGACGGAAAATAGGATTATTAGTAATTAAGCGTTCATACTCATCAACCTTTGGCATAAAGTAATCGCAAAAGTCTTCGCACTTATCTACCCAACCGTAAGGTAAGTCAGCAGCTACCCCACCAATACGGAAGTAGTTATTATTTACCATCCGATAACCTGTAGCAGCTTCCCACAAGTCATAAATCATTTCCCGCTCCCGGAAAATGTAGAAGAAAGGAGTTTGGGCACCAACATCAGCTAAGAATGGGCCAAGCCATAAAAGGTGATTAGCAATCCGGTTTAGTTCCAGCATAATTACCCGGATATAACTGGCCCGTTTAGGAACTTCAATATCGGCCAATTGTTCCGGAGCATTTACCGTTACGGCCTCATTAAACATTCCCGCAGCATAATCCCAACGACTCACATAAGGGACAAACATTGTATTAGTGCGGTTTTCGGCAATCTTTTCCATACCCCTGTGTAAATAGCCAATGACTGGTTCGCAGTCAACTACATCTTCCCCATCTAAGGTGACAATTAACCGCAATACCCCGTGCATTGAGGGATGGTGGGGTCCCATGTTAATGACCATGGGTTCGGTTCTGGTTTCAATTTTGCTCATGTTGACTCTTCTCTATAGTTACCTATTTTTATTTCAGCCCAATTTTTAAACTGTAAATGGGTTTAGACTAAATGTTATTATTATTGCTTGTATTTATATTCTGTTACATATAATAATTAATTAGTAAATTTTTCCTATAGACTTCTGAATTGATGAACCATGTACCTGTTCTCAGTGCCGAGTTAATCCAAGGTTTGGCAATATCTCCAGGAGGTCTTTACTTAGATGCAACAGTAGGATTTGGTGGCCATACTCAAGCAATTTTAGCTACGGCCCAAAATGTTAAAGTATTAGCTATTGACCAAGATGAACAAGCGATCGCCTATTGTCAAACTTTATTGGCCTCTGAAAACTCTAATATCCAATTTTGGCATGGAAATTTTGCTGAGTATGAGCCAAAAAATCTTGAATTTGATGGTATAATAGCTGACTTGGGTGTAAGCTCGGTGCAATTGGATACCCCAGAACGAGGGTTCAGTTTCCGGCATCAAGCTAAATTGGATATGCGGATGAACCAACAACAATCTCTGACCGCAGCCGAAATAGTTAATCATTGGGAAGAAGTAAAATTAGCAAATATTTTTTATACCTACGGGGAAGAACGTTTATCGCGACGTATTGCTAGAAGGATAGTAGAACGTCGTCCTTTTGAAACAACAACCGAGTTGGCAGAAGCGATCGCCCACTGTGTACCTCGCAAATACCGTTATGGTAGGATACACCCCGCTACTCGTGTTTTTCAGGCTTTAAGAATACAAGTAAATCAAGAACTTACTGCCCTAGAAACTTTTCTAGAGAATGCCCCTAATTGGCTCAAACCAGGAGGTAGAATAGGAATTATTAGTTTTCATAGTTTAGAAGATCGTTTAGTTAAACATAGTTTAAGAAATTCATCTGTTTTGCAAGTATTGACAAAAAAGCCCATTCAAGCCCAAGATAACGAAATAACATTAAATGCACGGGCACGTTCTGCTAAACTTAGATTGGCAGAAAAAATCGGTTAATTAAGTATAAAAATTAGTAAATAATTAACAAAAAAAACTGAATTATAATTAACAAGCACCTCAGCTATCAGCTACTAGCAGTCAGCACGAATAGTCCACATAAAAAAGACATTTAAAAGCTAAATGCTAAAGACTATCTCGCTGTTTGCGGAGCATTCCAGACCAAAACGCTTTTTAAATTTATTATTGAATATTATTTAGTAAATGAGACATTTATGGGAATAATCTATATCTAGAACTAAGTATAAAATATACTCAAAATTAGTTTTTCTTGGAAGTTTATGGCCAGAGAAAAAATGAAACCCAAATTCAGAAAATTTAACTCAAGGCGATCGCTCCCAAATATATATAATACATTAATAAATTAAGAAACTCTCAAGGCCAACCGGAGAGTATAAAATTTGAAAAATTGTCTGGGAGTAAGACATAGCATGAGTAGGGGAGAGGGGAAATTAAAACTGATGGTGGTCGATGACGAACCAGACAACCTAGATTTGTTGTACAGGACGTTTCGGCGAGACTTTAAAGTTTATAAAGCAGATAGTGCTTTCAGTGCCATGAAAGTGTTGGAAGAAGAAGGAGAAATGGCACTAATTATCTCTGACCAAAGAATGCCAGAAATGAATGGTACAGAGTTTTTAGGCAGAACATTAGAAAAATACCCAAATACAGTTAGGATTCTACTTACAGGCTATACAGACGTAGAAGACTTAGTAGAAGCAATTAACTCAGGAAAAGTATTTAAGTATATTACAAAACCTTGGAATCCTGAAGAACTCAAAGCTGTAGTACAACAAGCTTCAGAAACCTACAAAATTGTCACGCAACGCACCAACGCTCTAACTCGTGCTTTGCGACGAGAGTCGATGTTAAATGAAGTAATGAGTGCCATTAGAGAATCATTGGATTACTCTAGTATGTTATCGACAATCATTCAAACAGTGGGACAGACTTTTGACGCAACAGAAGGTAAGTTATGGCCAGTAGAAGGCGATCGCTTAATGCCTGAATCTTTTTCTTACCAACACCCTGAAATTACTCAAAACAACTTCCCTTTCACACCAGAACAATTTTTGGAAGTAGTAATAAATCGTCAAACCAAATTAGAAGAAAGTTCAGATAAAAGCATCTCTAAATTAATAATCCCCCTGATTTATCAACAAGACTTACTGGCAGTTTTAGCTCTTGATCAACAAGATAGCAGTAAATTTTGGTCTTCAGAAGATATAGAATTGATAGAAAGTGTCCTGGAGCAAGGAGCATTAGCATTATCTCAGGCCAAACTCTATCAACGCACCAGAGAACTTGCAGAACAAATGCGTAATGAGCTAGAGGTAGCTCGTCAGATACAGAGCAACCTATTACCTCAAAGTTGGCCAGAATTTGACAAATTAAGGATACAAGCTTGCTGCTATCCTGCCAGAGAAGTAGGAGGTGATTTCTTTGAAGTTTATACCCATTCTCAAGGTGACATCTGGTTAGCATTGGGAGATGTTTCTGGTAAGGGAGTACCTGCCGCTTTATTCATGGCAAGTGCTATGTCCGTAATGCGACGAGAACTTTCTCAAGAAAATCCCCCAGACCCTTACGAAATGATGCAAAATCTTAATATTGGTCTGTGTGACGACCTGATTAGTAACAATTGCTTCATTACAATGGTTTTGGCTCGTTATACGCCAGAAACAGGATTATTAGCTTACGCTAATGCTGGCCATATATATCCCTTGGTCTGGTCTCAAACTGCGCTGCTAACTTCAGAAGATCGGGATTGTGAAGAAGTAAAACCAAACTTCCTCAAGGAACGTGGTATTCCCCTGGGAATATTGCCAAAATGGAAAGGAAAGGCAGGTACTATAGACTTAAATTCAGGAGATATTTTCCTACTGACCAGTGATGGTATCACTGAAGCTACAGTAGTTCAAGAGGCTACTGAGAGTGGGGAACAAACTCGTGTAATGCTGCAACAAGAAGGTTTATGGGAGCTTTTAAAACAGCACAAAAACCAAATAGACCTAAATGGCTTATTAGCTTATATCCGAGCTAATAATCAAGTTCAAGAAGATGACCAAACTATACTATCTCTGGAGGTTCTGTGAATTTATGAAAACTGAGCTTCAGGTGCCAAGTGACTTACGTTTTTTGACTATTGTCGAACAATGGTTATTGAGCAGTTTAGAAGTAGAGCTAGGAGAACATATTGATTGGCCTCGTCAATCCAACCGTTTACGCTTGGTACTGGCAGAAGCTTACTCCAATGTGATTCGTCATGCTCATAAAGACCAACCTAACTTACCAGTATTAATACGTTTAGAAGCCAAAGACGGTGGTATTGCTTTGGAAATCTGGGACTATGGTAAAGGTTATAGTGTAGGAGACTATAACCCACCAACACCAGAAGCTAAACAAGAAAGTGGTTATGGATGGTTGATTATGAATAGATTAATGGATCGTGTAGATTATACATTGCAGATAGATGGTAGAAATTGCCTAAAATTACAGGCGAATATACCAGAAAAAGTACAATAAATCACTTGCTTCATTATCATAAGCTAATTGAAGAAGGCAGAAGGCAGAAGGCAGAAGGCAGAAGGCAGAAGGCAGAAGGCAGAAGGCAGAAGGCAGAAGGCAGAAGGAAAAATTGTATGGGGTGAGAATCCCAAACAATTTTAAGCACCGTGTAGACGGCGGGGTATTAAACCCATAAGGGAAAAGATGATTGTGGCAATATTTTATGAAATTGGTATTACGCAACTGAAAAAAGATTGCGATAATGCAACGAAATAGACGGAATGTCAGGCTTTTTCTTTGATAAAGATAAATTTATGGAGATTCAATCAAAGTACCTCTATAAAATCAAATCTGTTATCAATATACATTGACTTTAATTACTGTAAATTTTTAGGTTTTTTTCTCTTTTTTATACATTTATCCTTAACTATGTTCCCTATTCCCTGTTCTATGACTGTGGCAATATTTTATGAAATTGGTATTACACAACTGAAAAAAGATTGCGATAACTATTAGACATAGGCGTGAAAATTAAATATAAAATCAATTATTATCCATAAATTATCAATTATTTCTCCTTCCAGCTCCGGTGTTTCCTGTTCCCTCTTTTAGAGGAGATGTTTATTATATGTATAGCAAGGAATAAGTTGGTGCTTGACTTATGTTAATTATAAACCGTAATACCAAATTGAAATAAAACTGCATAGAATAATATTTCAAGCATAATTGACCGCAGATAGGCGTAGATAAAGATAGATCGATTTAATGAATTTCATCATTCTATGCAACCTCATATAAAACTGGTATAAGACAGAGAAATACTTTTCCACTGTTCCCTACTATGTATGATAAATCTGATAAGTTTTGTTAAGTTTAGTTGCATCTAACTATACTCTACAGCAAGATAAAAATAAGGTTTATTTAGATACAATTAAAATATATATTAGGTTTGTTATATGAATATGTTTTTTCCTTTGGCTCCTCGTTATCGTCTAGATGATGAATCTCCTTGGCTAGAAAGAATCGATCCCACTCATAATTATTGGATTAATATCAATGGAGAAAAAACACTAACCGCTGTAATCCCCGGTTTTACAGTATCTTCTACAGATGAATTTAAACAAAATATATTTCAATTTCGCGACCTAGAACCAGGAGCACATATAAAAATAGAGAGAGCTTCCGAAACTTGTTATATTTACTGTATTAGTCAAAACTGCTATGCAGTGGAATGTTATTTTAATAAATCCCTAGTATGGCATCTATTTGACAAAGAAACTTTAGAAAGTTTATTAATGACAAGTCATCCAGACTGGAAGTGCGTTTGTAATCATGTAGAACTAGGACAACAAATGTTAGCTCGTTCATTGCCAGTATCTACTACAGCTTGAAATTAATTATTAGACATCTCCAAAAAAAAGGGAACAGGGAACCCACCCCTAACCCCTCCACCGGAGGGGAATAATTGACAATTTATGGATAATAATTGACTTTATTTTTAATTTCCACGCCTATGTCTATTTAAGATCAAATACGTTTAATTAGGGCTTGCCGATTAACTATCAAAACACTTACAAATAAAGCTTTTAGCCTTTTTGAAGTGAAAAAATGGTAAGCTTTTACCATGCTCCCGACGTTGCGCTTACGCGATAACGCTAGATTCCCGTTCAATCACTGATAGAGACTTTCTATTGAAGCGTTCTGGAAGGAATATCCCAAATTTATGCTCCGTTTCCAGTGTCCTCACTTGAACTTACACCTACCACCTAAGAACTTTAACTAGCTATCAGCTCTTCCTTAGGTCATGCTGCGCAAACAGCATTTAGCTGGAGCGCTAAAAATTCGAGGGTTTAAGTCCCCCACTATATTTGAAAAAATTAGTGGTGCGCCTTTTATGGGGGTTTGAATCCTCTATTATACACCTTGAGAAGCTGATTGCTGACCGCTGACCGCTGAGGTGCTGACTGCTATTTCAACTAATTAAACGTAAAATTATTATACAGTCAGGACTTATGAATGAGGCACGAAAAACTACGATTTGAGATTGCTTTGCGTTCCGGACTGCTCCGCAAACCCTGTCGGTCGCTTCGGACGGAAACAGCTTCTAGTGCTTGACATACTCTCCGGTCTGAAGACACGGAGATTCTCCTGAAGAGAGGATTCTTGGTTTGCGCTCCGCAAGGCTACGCCAACAACGAGTCCACTTAAACTAATTACCTTGCGGTACTTAGCCCAGAGATGGTTCTCACCCCTGCGCGTTTGCTCTATTTCAAGAGCCTGTAGACCTATACCCTACGGTACAGTTTAAACCTCAAAAAAACTTTGGTTCTCTGTTACTTGTTGCTTAGAGCTTTTCCATGTATAAGCGTTCCTATACAAAACCCCATAACTCTAGTTTTCAAGGTGCTAGTTTGCTAGGATTAGTAGCTAGGTTTTTAGAGCGGTTGAATACCTTTCCGCTTTTTTCAGCATAACATAAAGTCCCCCTAAAAGGGCTATGCTTTATAAACATCTTTCTTAACATAAAAATTGACAAAATAGACAAGTTATGTTTATCTCTTAGAGCGGCTTTTTTAGGAGAAAAGTGTATTGAAAAATACATTTTTTTGAGAACTGTAGATCGGATTTTTGCCCCCCACACTCCCCACACTCCCCACAAGGTTTTCAGGAGTTCCTGATAAGGGATAGCTAAAAGGGGGAGGCACCTACCCCAATTTTTCGGTAAGTCCTAACAGTTTTGAAAATCTGTGTTACCAATTAAGGTACTTATAAATATTAGAAATTATATCAACTCCAGTATAAAATGAGGTGACAATGGAAAATAACCTTCTGCCTTCTACCTTCCTTCCACCAAAGTCTAATTATTCAACCGGACATGATATTCATACAAATTTTACCGAGAAATTGTGGGTATGCGCCTCCCCTTTAAAGGAGAAACAAGAAAAAATTTTTCTTAAGCGTCAATCTTCTTCTTTTCAAGGAGAGGTCATTGTTAATTATTAATTATTAATTGTTGAAAAATCTAGCTAGTATTAATGAAATCTGCACTTAGCATAAGTCAAATCAAACAGAAAGCCCTAGAAGTAGGATTTCACAAGGTTGGGATAGCTTCAGCAAATGAGTTAAATTCAGACAGAGAAAGATTGCAGAGATGGTTGAACAAAGGTTATCAAGCAGACTTAAGATGGATGAGTAACCCCAAACGTCAAAATTTGAAGCTAGTCATGCCAGAGGTCGAATCTATTATTTGTGTTGCTCTCAACTATTACACGCCACATCAACATTCTGAAAATTCTGAAATAGGTAAAATTTCTCGCTATGGGTGGGGTAGGGATTATCATAAAGTCATGCACCAAAAGTTAAAAGTTCTGAGTAACTGGTTGCAAGAGCAAGAAAAGGAAATTTTAACCAGGTATTATGCGGATACAGGTCCAGTACCAGAAAAGCCATTGGCACAACAAGCAGGTTTGGGTTGGATAGCAAAAAATGGTAATTTAATTACTAGAGAATACGGTTCATGGGTATTTTTGGGAGAAGTGCTAACTAACCTAGAGTTGACAAGCGATCGCCCTCACACTCAACATTGTGGTAGTTGCACTCGTTGTCTGGAAGCTTGTCCGACTAATGCGATCGTAGAACCTTTTGTTGTTGATGCCAATCTTTGTATTGCTTATCATACAATAGAAAATAGAAATCCTGAACTACCCGAACATATTAAATCAAATTTAAAAGGGTGGGTCGCAGGTTGTGATATTTGTCAGGATGTTTGTCCTTGGAATGAACGATTTGCTCAGAAGACAAATATTGATGATTTTCAACCTTATCCTGGTAATGTAACTCCTAAGTTAACAGAACTAGCAGAGATATCTGAACAAGATTGGGATAAGCAGTTTCCAGCTTCCGCGCTACGACGTATTAAGCCAAATATGCTGCGACGAAATGCTCGTGCTAATCTTTAATGGGTGTTGCTGAAGCGCGTGTATGATATTAATCTTAATTACTTAGGAGTCTACCCACCCGCAGGCCCCGACCGTGGAGGGGGAGTCAGATCAAATCCGGTAGCATCGGTGTAATTAGATGGGGAGATTGGGAGATGGGGGGATGGGGAGATGGGGAGATTGGGGGATG
>JAXHSW010000275.1:0-8999 GCA_034190295.1 Cyanobacteriota bacterium
CCCCATCTCCCCATCTCCCCATCTCCCATCTCCCCATCTCCCCATCTCCCCATCTCCCATCTCCCCATCTCCCCATCTCCCCATCTCCCATCTCCCCATCTAATTACACCGATGCTACCGGATTTGATATAAAAGGGGAGACTTTAGAACACAATTTTTCGGTGATTTTATTGCTAGAAGTCAGGAACAGGGAACAAGAAAGAAAGAACAAGGTCTATTAATTATGGGTTACTCTGCGCTATATATAGCCTCTTTGCGTAAGTCCTGGTAATTTTATTGCTAGAAGTCAAGAAGAGGGAACAAGAAAGAAAAAACAAGGAGTAAATTTTGAAAAAAAGGGAAAAATGATGGAGATAGCTGTATTGAAACAAGTTAGTCAAAGGGACATCTCCTGTAGATTTTTTTAATCACCCTTATTATTCATAATAGACATCTGGTAAAAATCCAAAATAAAATCAATTATCACACATAAATTATCAATTATTCCCCTCCACGGTCGGGGTTAGGGGTGGGTTCCCTACTGCCTACTCTGTACGGACTCCCTTATGCAACGTCCCTACTCCCTCATATCAAATCCGGTTGAATACTTATCATATATTTGGGGGTGGGGAGGGTGGGGAGTGTGGGAAGGGTGGGGAGAACGGGAGGTCGAGAGATTGAAGGTGAGAAAGTGTGGATAGAATTATAAACATATCCGGATTCTATACCATATCATTTGGAGGAGATGTCTAATATTTTTTTTAAATTAGCATTATAGCAGGGAACAGGGAGAAAAACATTTCCCTGTCTGAGGTTCATCATCAGCATAAGTCTTAAGCGACTTGTTCCTTGCTATAGAAGTTTACGAGTGATAATTTTGAATTAAGTTGATTGGCGATCGCCATGAATTTAAAAGTAATATGTTAAGGCGTTGGTAATTTGAAGTATGATATCATGTCCGGATAAGAGCACGATAGAACTGCATGACCTTTACGCGACCAAAAAACTTTCTCCTTTGACTCGGGGTTTCTTCTTCTTTCTTCCCCTCCTGGGAGGGGTTAGGGGTGGGTTGACTCGGTCCGACTGACTCCCTGACTCCTAAGTATGGCCTGCCGATAAACTATAAAAGCATTGAAATATAAAGGTTTTAGCCTTATTGGGTAGAAAAAAGTACCAACTTTTCGCTCAAGAAAGCTCATGGGTATTAGCATTTTGTGCAAGAGTTGGACAGAAAAATTAAGGGACAATTCTTCCAACTACATCCTCTGTAATTCCCCGTTCCTCCTGACTTCCCCTCCGGTGGAGGGGTTAGGGGTGGGTTGACTCCTACCCTCACCCATAAGACTAGTGAAGCGCAAACCCTAAGTAATGAAGATTAATATCATACACGCGCTTTACCAACACTTTAATATTGATTTTACCGAATAATCAAGTTTAAACACCTATCCGTGAATTCACTACTAGCTGTTTTTCTACAAGCAGGAACAAGCAAAATTTTTCCTTTTATTTAATCCTCTAATTCTTAATCTTTGAAAAAAAAAATATATACTGTCAAAAGTTTTATATTCGGTAAAAAAACCGATACGTACACTTTTGGTATTAAGATATTGACTAATGATTTATAGATAAAAACTTACCAGCCACAAATTATTAATAATAAAAAAAACACTTTTTCCGGAACAATTCCCCATACTCTTATTCCACTATATATATCCAATTCAATTAGTAAAGCAGTGTAGGAATTAATTATTTTGCTTGGAAACTCAACTTCTATCAACTTGTCCTAAATAATGATTATGTTAAAATAAATTCAAAATTTATTGATATTTCATATTATTGTATATCAAAACACAAAAGGGTGGATAAAATAGTGAGCGTAAAAAATAACTATAATTATAAATCTCGTCAATCAGGAATATTTCAGTTTATAATATTTAGCACAATCGCGCTTATTCTCAGTAGCTTAATGATATTTAGTCCAGGAGCAGCATTAGTAGAATTTAAAAATTCTACAGCTCCAGTAGTTTTAGATGGGCGACCAATAATCAAAGTTAGGAGTGTCGGAGAATATACTGCCCAGAAAAGAGCCAAATTAATTGAAAAAAAGTTATTAAGAGTAGTTTCATCATCAAAACCTATACGTTTAAAAGTTAAAGCCAATGAAAAACTACCAACAATTTGGTTAAATAATGCCTATCTATTAACTGTTACTCAAAAAGATGTTTTTCCAGGAAGTAATCTCAAAGAGCAAACAGAAATTTGGGTAGAAAAAATTGAAGAATCAGTAAAAATCGCCCAACAAGAACGCTCTTTAAAATTTATGGGCAAGACATTAACTAAAATAGGATTAATTATTAATGGTGCCATCGCAATAAACTGGCTATTAAAGTTAGTATGGCGAAAATATTTATATCAAGTTATATTGTTTTTTTTAGGAAATTATGGCATTGCTCATCCTGAAGAGAGCAAAAGTTTATCTATATTAATTAGTTTAAGTTTGCTAGTTACAAGAATAGCTTTATGGGTAGGAACAATTCTGTACATTACTAATAAATTTCCTCTAACTCGACAGTTTAGTTATCAGTTTACCGATACCTTAATTTCCACCTTTACTTCTCCAGTAATTCATGTGGGAAATCAAAAATATTCTGTACCCGATCTATTAATTTTAGTAGGTTTAGTTTGGGCATTAATTATTGGTATTGGTGGAATAACTAATGTTTTAAGATCGCGCATTTTACGAGTAACGGGAATTAACCGAGGTGCTCAAGAAGTAATCGCCACTATGACCAAATACAGTTTAATCACTATTGGCGTGATAGTATTATTGCAAGTATGGGGTTTAGACTTGAGTTCTATTACCTTGTTAGCGAGTGCGCTTGGCGTTGGTATTGGTTTAGGTTTCCAGGATATTGCTAGAGATTTTGGCAGTGGTTTGATAATATTGTTTGAGCGACCAATACAGGTAGGCGACTTTGTAGAAGTTGGAGAATATCAAGGCACAGTTGAACGCATTGGTGCTCGCAGTACAATGATTAAAACTTTCGACCATGTGTCTATTATTGTACCTAACTGTCGGTTTTTGGAGGCGGAGCTAATAAATTGGGATCACGACCACCCAGTTTCGGCGTTGCGGTTACCAGTGGGAGTTGCTTACGGATCTAATGTTGAGGAGGTGCGTCAAGGTTTATTAGATGCAGCAGCAGCATCTTATCCCGATGTGTTATCGATGCCAGAACCCCAGGTGTTGTTTATTGAGTTTGGAGATAGTTCTCTAAATTTCGAGTTACGGGTATGGACAGCGGAACCGAGCAAACAGGAAATTATTAGGAGTGACTTGTATTTTAAGATTGAGGCAATATTGCGGGAGCGTCAAATAGAGATTCCGTTTCCGCAACAAGATTTGCATTTGCGCTCTGGAAATTTACCAATTGATTTATCCCCACGAATGGAAGAAATATTGATGCAGTTTTTACAGCAGGGAAGCAATGGAAAAAAAGTTAATTTGAATGGTAAGGAGAATCGGAATTAATACTAAATTTCACGCATTTTTGCTACATATAGCAGAAGGAAGAAGGAAGAAGAAAGAAGGAAAAATCTTATATGAAATACAAAAAATTGGGGGTTGCACATTATGGAATGATATTGCCAAAAATTAGTTTAGACTTTGACTAAAAAACTATTAATTAATCATTCTAGCAATTATCAAATCCAAAGTTCAATTCAATCAAAAATCTAAAATCATTCGTCACTGTACAACGCCAAAAATTGTACTACTCCCCATCTCCCCATCTCCCCACCGTAAGCATTTCCTGCGGACTGCTGCGCAAACAGCTATTAGCAGTCAGCTTTTCGGTACGGAATGCGCTCGCATTCAGCAAAAAAAGGGGATTTTAATGAAAATAGACTGTTTTAGCCAGCTTTTAGCCGTAAATATAAATTCTGACTCAATTAGTAAAGCTTTTATCTAAAATTAAAAGCAATAGCTGATAGCTGATAGCTGATAGCTGACAGCTGAATGCTTACTCCCCACCTGCCTTCGATCGCTTCATTTTACAACTGATAATTAATACCTATAGCCAATAGTAAACTTGCTAAAACACTACCCAAAAAACCTATTCCCAAATTAGTCATATTTGACTGACTAGCTGATGCCATTGCAGTGTTTAAATCTGGTGAAGTTAAACGCTCATAATTTTTCACGGCCACAATTGTTTCTGGTAAAGATGATATTAAACTTCCCAAAAAATAATGCAATCCTGCAAAAACTGAATCACCAAATAATTTAGTCAGTAAATCATCATAAATTTCAGTCCAAGCTATAAATAATGTATTTAACATATAACATAATAATATCAATAAAGCTGTGCCGATAATAAACTTCGACCAACTTGCTTCATAATCATCTGCATTAATATCTTCAAATAATTCAGGTCTTTTTTGCTTAAACTGTTTTTCATAAAGAAAAAAGACAAATATACCTGCTAAACAAGTTATACCACCAACAATTACCCAGGGCAAAGTTCGGGAATCTATGACTTCTGGCAAAGGTGAAAATTCCGATTCACCAGTAATAAACCAATAAGCTGTAGTCGCAAAGGAAAACATTAATAATGACATGGAAAAATGCCATAAAAATAGCATTTTTTCTTTATTAAGAATTTCGAGAAAATTTTTGATATTAGATATTTTTCCTAAAGATACCCATTTACCTATAACAATTATTGGTGCGACAATAAACATCAGATAAATATTGGCAAAATTTGAACCTAGAGGAGTTGCTATACCTCCTAACCTACCGAGACTCAATGATAGCAACATCAAAAATAATTCAGGATTATTTGTACTAGAATTAATTACTATTGTGCGTTGATTTTTACCTAAATATTTTTCAGCTAAACCTGCTGCAGAATTTACCATAGTATCTGTAGCAATAGGGATAAACCAAAAGCAAAAAATTATTGCTGCCAAGGCACTAATTGCCAAAAAAGTAATTTCATTAGTAGAGCGGTGTAATTGTATAATCCAAATATCCATAGGTTCAGATAAGATTCAATATTTGACACTCTCACCGTTAAATCAAAGATTATAATGGGAGATTCTTTCAAAATTTTAAGATAGCAGTCCTCGACACGGTTATGTAGAAAATATTTTAGAATTAGGAAGTAGGTAACAGTAGTAAGAGTTTCAGACTTTATTATCTGTTTTTAGTTTTTTTTGTTATATGCTCACCATACCTACACAAAATTCAATTAGGAAATTAGCTACAATAAATTAAAGACTATCCTGCTGTCATAGTCTTTGCTCATTATGGCTAATTTCAATCAAAATTTCATTCGATTTGTGTTTAATTGTCAACAATAGATAAATTTAATATTTTTGACAGAGATTTAATTTAAGCTAGTAAATTAATATTCCATTCTGCTTATTTTAACAATAGCATATTTGATTAAAATGTTCGCTTATCACTTTTTTTGGATTTTAATCGTTAAAATATAACTAATTATTTGATTGATTTTGACATTTTTAGAAAAGAGGGAGTAGGCATTAGGGAGTAGGGAGTAGGGAGTAGAAGGAAATAATTGATAAATAAGAGTGCGATAATTGATTTTATTTTTTATTACGGGAGATGTCTTTTTGACAGAATATATATATAGTTTCCAAATAAATTATGACCAAAAAAATCAGGTTTCAAGCCTCTCTATTGCAGAAGATACTGATAACTGAAGTCCGCAGTTCCTCCGGAGGAGATTAACTAATAACTGAATTTACAGTTTTATGTATCCTTGCTGTTAATTTTTTTGAATTATTATCTAAAACCTAATATTTAATCCAAACTAGCAACTCATATCATGTCCGGACTTTATTGTTTGTGTCAACCAATTGTTCATTATCAATTATCCATTATTGAACGGACTTAATATCAAATCATGCTTCCATAGTACCGTCCACTGTCTATATTTTTTAATACTAACCAAAAATTTAATTCTTGGTAATACTATAGTCTTATGGACGGCTTAAAATCGAATTATGTAGATATTTAATTAATCAAAACTTATCTACCTATTAGGCAATCTTGGTACAGTGATTCCTTCTACTCGCTGGCGGAATTCTTCAACACCTTCATTAAAATCTATTGGTAAAACAGCCACAATATTATCGTGAGGGCGAGGAATAATTACCCAAGATTCCAAAGTAGCACCATAAACTTTTTCAACTGCAGCAATTCCTGCATCCATAGAAGTTTTTACTTCCGAAACATCACCTCTAATTTGAACAGTAAACCGAGCGCTACCAACCCTAATATAACCCACTAAAGTGACTCGACCTGCTTTTACCATTGCATCTGAAGCAGCTAAAATACCAGGAAAACCCTTAGTTTCCAGTGCTCCAACAGCTTGTTGTGCCATTATATTTCTCCTAAATTTAAGTTAAGAATTAATCTCTGCAATTAATTGTAAAAATTTTAGATGTCTGTCATAATTAAACTATAATATTCAGCCAAATTATCAATAATATTAATTTGAGCTATCAATAAGTTTAGGACAATATTCATCTAAATTGTTCACTAATTTCTGTATAACTTAGTGGTAATACAGATTCTACATTCTCCGGGGGATTAGGAACAATATAGTGACCATCCACTATACCACCATAGACTTTTTCTGCTGCTTCAATACCAGCTTGGACTGAAGGATAAACTTCAGAATTTGGTCCCCGAACTGCAACTACAAAGTGGCCTCTTTCGGCTATACCATAGTAAACTAAGGTAACTCGCGCAGCTTTGACCATAGCATCTGCAGCAGCTAAGATACTTGGAAAACCAATAGTTTCTATGACACCTACCGCATCTGGCATAGAAATACTCCTGTACTCTGTAAAAATAAATCAATATAATTGTAATCCTAATAGTTGATGCTGTATATATAAATTGATAAAAAAGCCATCAGTTCTACCATTTTGATAAATGTTTGCTACAAATAACTATTCTCTTTATTAGGGGTCAAGAGTTAGTCCTCAGGAGTCGTATGAGAATTGCTTCAATACCAGTTTTTAGGCGATCGATTATCTTTTTTTGTCAAAAGGACATTTCCTGTAAATTATTTTAATCGCACTTATTATTCGTAACATTCTTTTTTTTTATTGGTATTATACTGGACTATAAGCATTTTTATCTATATTAGATATCTTTTAAATTGTCCTGAAAAATGTAGAGTATAGCGTCATTTAAGTTATCAGTTATCAGTTATCAGTTATCAGTACCTCTGCTTCGGAGGAGGCTTGAAACCTGAAATATTTTCTTTTTTATCCCCTTAGAAGAGAAGGTTTAAAACCATAATTTTTCGGTCACTAACTTAATCTAAAGTAGTCAGATATTATTGTATTTAAGGTGGTTGTAATTTAATTAATTTATGCACAATATAATCAAGAATCAATTCATCAAAAAAAGTCAGAATAATATCAGAGCGAACGCGAGTAAAAACCAGATAAAAATTCATTGGGTAGTAAAATTTATTCTGGTTGCTATATTAACTTTTGACATAACAATTATTTGGTCATCTCTAGCTTGGGCACAAATACCATACCTCTTGCTTGACCTTTGTCATGCTGCGCAAACAACTAGAGACTTGAAATCTGGAATATTCTCTTTTGTTATCCCCTAAAAAGAGGAGGGTATTGAACAGAAATTTTCAGTCACTAACTTAATTTAAAATGGAAACTTGTCAGATATTATTGTATTTAAGGTGGTTGTAATTTAATTAATTTATGCACAATATAATCAAGAATCAATTCATCAAAAAAAATCAGAATAATATGAGAGCGATCGCGAGTAAAAACCATAGCAAAATTCATTGGGTAGTAAAATTTATTCTGGTTGCTCTATTAACTTTTGACATAACAATTATTTGGTCATCTCTAGCTTGGGCACAAATACCATTCCTGTATCAGTTATCAGTACCTCTTGGTTTAACTAGAGACTTGAAATCTGGAATATTCTCTTTTGTTATCCCCTAAAAAGAGGAGGATATTGAACAGAAATTTTCGGTCACTAACTTAATTTAAAATGGAAACTTGTCAGATATTATTGTATTTAAGGTGGTTGTAATTTAATTAATTTATGCACAATATAATCAAGAATCAATTCATCAAAAAAAATCAGAATAAGATGAGAGCGAACGCGAGTAAAAACCATAGCAAAATTCATTGGGTAGTAAAATTTATTCTGGTTGCTCTATTAACTTTTGGCACAACAATTATTTGGTCATCTGTAGCTCGGGCACAAATACCATTCCTGTATCAGTTATCAGTACCTCTTGCTTGACCTTTGTCATGCTGCGCAAACAACTAGAGACTTGAAATCTGGAATATTCTCTTTTGTTATCCCCTAAAAAGAGGAGGATATTGAACAGAAATTTTCAGTCACTAACTTAATTTAAAATTGTCAGATATTATTGTATTTAAGGTGGTTGTAATTTAATTGATTTATGCACAATATAATCAAGTATCAATTCATCAAAAAAAATCAGAATAATATCAGAGCGAACGCGAGTAAAAACCAGATAAAAATTCATTGGGTAGTAAAATTTATTCTGGTTGCTATATTAACTTTTGACATAACAATTATTTGGTCATCTCTAGCTTGGGCACAAATACCATACCTCTTGCTTGACCTTTGTCATGCTGCGCAAACAACTAGAGACTTGAAATCTGGAATATTCTCTTTTGTTATCCCCTAAAAAGAGGAGGGTATTGAACAGAAATTTTCAGTCACTAACTTAATTTAAAATGGAAACTTGTCAGATATTATTGTATTTAAGGTGGTTGTAATTTAATTAATTTATGCACAATATAATCAAGAATCAATTCATCAAAAAAAGTCAGAATAATATCAGAGCGGTCGCGAGTAAAAACCATAGCAAAATTCATTGGGTAGTAAAATTTATTCTGGTTGCTCTATTAACTTTTGACATAACAATTATTTGGTCATCTCTAGCTTGGGCACAAATACCATTCCTGTA
>JAXHSW010000276.1:0-8921 GCA_034190295.1 Cyanobacteriota bacterium
ATTAATAAGACCTACGCATCTATACACAAAAGTATTAGCTTAAGTATTACTTTTCTGATGAACTGTTATCATTCCGAGAAGCGACCCTAATCAGCGATGGTTTAAGAACCGCGCGTTGTCCTCCCCATCTCCCAATCTCCCAATCTCCCAATCTCCCAATCTCCCCATCTCCCAATCTCCCCATCTCCCAATCTCCCAATCTCCCCATCTCCCAATCTCCCCATCTTCCCATCTCTTTTTCAACTGTCCCAGGATTGATTAGTGGAGCAGAAAAATTTTTCTACTTCAGTTTTGACTTTTGACTTTTATGGTTTTGACTTTTGACAAAATAAATCCTCACAAGTTCTAGACCCCATCCATATAGGTTCCTTTATACAACAAGCTGCGAACAAAAACTTAAATTCAAAGTAGTAGTTGACTCTATTGATGGGCAGGGATCGTAATGAACCTACAAAAAAATTATCAAACTACCATTTTGCTGTATGATAATGGTCAAGATTAATTTTCTTTTAAGCTCTCCTTTCTAAAATTCAGATCGCTGCTGAAAAAGTTAGGGATATGAGATGAAGGTACGGCAGAGTTTAAGGCTGAAATCAATATCTGGAACTACCAAAAAGCACCCAGTGGGGCAGCACGGGGACTGGCTCAATTAAATAGCAGTCAGCAGTCAGCACCTCAGCGGTCAGTGGTCAGCATGATTGACTTTTTTTTACGCCCTAGTCGGGGATTTCAACCCCGACTCAACCATCCGGCGCGCTCTTTTGCCGGGGATGTAACCCAAGGTCAAAAAGCTGAAGCGCTGTTTGCGGAGCATTCCGGTACGGAAAAAGCTGATAGCTGATAGCTAGTTAACACTGAAACTGGATTAATTCAGTGTGTAAAACTGTCAAAAACTTTAATTGTACATGATTATTGCTGTTATTAGGAGGTAAAAAGTGATTAGAGTTGCTATAAATGGTTTTGGACGGATTGGACGAAATTTTTTACGTTGCTGGTTAACTCGTACAGATAGCCAACTTGATGTTATTGCTATCAATGATACTTCCGACCCCAAAACCAATGCTCACCTACTAAAGTACGATTCAATGTTGGGCACATTAAAGGGTGTAGATATTAGTTCGGATGAAAATTCCATCACAGTTAATGGTAAAACAATTAAGTGTGTATCCGACCGTAATCCTTTAAATTTACCATGGGCAGACTGGAATATCGATCTAATCATTGAGGCTACAGGTGTATTTGTGACTGAGGAAGGAGCCTCAAAGCATTTACAAGCTGGAGCAAAAAAGGTTGTGATTACTGCTCCTGGTAAAGGTGGAAAAGTTGGTACCTTCGTGGTAGGTGTTAATCATCAAGATTATGAGCATGATGATTACGATATTGTCAGTAATGCTAGTTGTACAACCAACTGTCTAGCTCCAGTGGTCAAAGTGATAAATGACAACTTTGGCATTATTAAAGGTACAATGACCACAACTCATAGTTACACTGGCGACCAACGTATTTTGGATGCTAGTCACAGAGATGTACGGCGGGCCAGAGCAGCGGCTGTAAATATTGTACCAACTTCTACAGGTGCAGCTAAAGCAGTAGCTCTGGTAATTCCAGAAATGAAAGGTAAGTTAAATGGTATTGCTATGCGGGTACCTACTCCTAATGTTTCTGTTGTAGACCTCGTAGCTCAAGTTGAGAAAAATACTTTTACTGAACAAGTTAACGAAGTTATACAAGAAGCTGCTAGTGGACCAATGAACGGTATCATTGAATACTGCGATCTGCCTTTGGTTTCTTGTGATTTTCGTGGTCATGATGCATCTTCTATTGTAGATGCTAGTCTGACAATGGTTATGGATGGCGATATGGTGAAAGTTATTGCTTGGTATGATAATGAATGGGGTTATAGTCAGCGTGTTGTAGACTTGGCTGAAGTTGTCGCGCAGAAGTGGGCTGCTTAGTGGGTCTGAGTTTTGATTGTCTGACAATTGAGTTAAAAACGCAAGATAAATAACTTTTTCAAAAATGTTGAAATCCTTGGCTAAGTGTAAGTTGCTCGTTTGGGTAAATTCCTTGGCTATCTATTAATAAGATGTCGGTGTCGTCTGTGGTTGTTCCTACTATAGCTGCACCGACTCCAATTTTTTTCACTAATTCTTGGCCACAAATTGGAGGCAAACACAGAACTAGCTCGAAATCTTCTCCTCCATAAAGCGCCCACTTTAATGCTTGTTCGGGTGAGACAAGTTTAGTTAAAGAGGAAGGAATGGGAATTTGATTGCGGTCGATCCTAGCTCCGACCTGAGATGCTTGACACATCTGAACGATCGCATCTGCTAATCCATCACTACTATCCATTCCTCCTACTAAGACCGAGTTTTGGTTCTTCTCTACACTACTAGAACTATTTAAAGATAAGCAATTCCATAAATTTGTTAAAATATCGAGCCTTGGTCGAGGACGTTGATGAGCTAAAATTAAGGAAGAAAGTTCTGCTTCTGTGAGAAATTTACCAAGTTCTGGATGCAGTAATAATTCTAACCCCGCTTTTGATGCTCCATGTACTCCAGTAGCAACGATCGCGTTTTGGGGTTGACAATTTGAACGAAGAATAGTTTGTGAAGGTTCAATTTGTCCGAAAGCAGTAATTGAGATAGTACGGATGGGCGATCGCACAATGTCTCCACCGACTATAGGAGTATTGTACGGTTGTAGACATTCAGAAATTCCTTGGTAAAGTTTTTCCACCCAAGCAACGGAAGTATCGCCAGTCAGACCGAGAGCGATCGTTATACCAATAGGGAATGCACCCATTGCTGCGAGGTCGGATAAGTTGGCAGCAGCACTACGCCAACCGACATCTTCAGGGGAAGTGGTGCGATCGCTAAAATGTACTCCATCGACGAGTGTATCTGTTGTCACTACTAATGATTTGTTGGGTTGAATTGGCACAATAGCAGCATCATCGCCAACCACTTCTGTGGGGCAAAAACGGTGTAATACTTTTAAAAGTCCTTGTTCGCTAATATCTTTAACTGCGGTCATGGCAATCTATACTATACTAAAGTTGTATTTCCAACTCAAACCGACGTCTGTAATTACTTTTGAAAGTGTCAAATTTATTAATTATTAGATATCTCCAGAAAATAGGAAACAGGGGATAGAGATAATTTTTTGAATATTTATGGATAAGAATTGATTTTATTTTTGATTTTTGGAGATTTATATTTGTTTTTAGAGCGTGTTTGGATAATTACTGCTCGAAAAATACTTTGTTTTTAACTATACGGAGAATATTTATTCAGTAATTATCTGCGACCTTACTCTTGAAAACATCAGTAATTGTTATTGGTAAATGAGTCATTATTTTTACTGCTTACCTCCTGACTATTAAAAGGATTTACTAATCAATATCCTTACATATTTAGGATTAGCAAATGATTTGTGTAACTAACTAAAAATATACTCAAAATTTAATTATTTATCAAAATCACAAAACAACATTAATTTTTGTATCAAATAATTAATAAAAATCAATCATTAAAGAATGATTATGTGACAAAATTAAAGATTAATATTAGCAAAGAAACAGTGTTGTAAGTTACATTTTTTTTAGTACAAATAATAAATGATAGTTTATAGTACAAACTAAAAGATGACTTCTTAACATTACTTTAATAACTTTCCCGGTATAATGAAACCTAGAATAATAGTCTGTGGCTTGGGTCGTACCGGCTACAAAATATTCCGTCTATTAAGACAGCAAGGTGCAACAGTTGTAGGTATAAGCGATCGCCCACTCCGTGGAGAGGGTACAGAGATTATTGTCGGCAACTTTCGTTCAGCATCTACCTTATTAGCAGCAGGCATTCAAAGCGCTCATACTCTGGTTTTAGCAGGGAAAGATGAGTCTGTTAATTTGGCCGTCTTAATGTTAGCAAGAATTCTCAATCCAAAAATTCGGATTATCAATCGTCTATTTAATACAAGTTTGGGCGATCGCCTAGACCACACTCTAACCGACCATACAACAATGAGTGTGTCATCTTTAGCAGCTCCGGTGTTTGCTTTTGCAGCTTTAGGAAATCATGCGATTGGCCAGCTACACATATACAATCAGACCTGGCCAATGCGAGAAGAATTAATCGGCCATAATCATCCTTGGAAAGGTCGTAAACTGAGTTCTTTGTGGGACGACCGCTCTCTAATGTTAATCTACTATATGCCAGTGGGAGATCCAATAGATTTAGTCTCTGCTGTAGTAGAAGAGCGGGAGTTACAGGTAGGAGATCGTCTGATTATTTCTAGTAAACCAAAGCTGCGAACTCGCAGACAAAGTTTAATTTATCACTTATTCAAGGCATTTGGCAGACTCAGACAATTTCAGCGACACAGTAAATCAGCAGTAGTTCTCAACTTGGCTCTTTTAGTAACTGTGTTATTCTGCACTATTACTTATATTAGTATAAATCTGAATAACAGCTTTGTTGATTCTCTCTACTTTACAGTTGGGATGATTACAGGAGCAGGGGGAAATGAAAAAATAGCCGAACAAGCGCCTGGCAGTGTGAAAGTATTTACTTCAATAATGATGCTTGTGGGGACGGCGATCGTCGGTATTTGTTATGCGCTGCTGAATGATTTTGTATTAGGTACTCGCTTCCAAGAGTATTGGGATGCTGCCCGCATACCACTAAAACAGCATTATATTATCTGTGGGTTTGGTGGCATTGGTTTACATATTGCCGAGCAACTGATGAATAGTGGGTATGAAGTAGTAGTGGTAGAGCGTAACCCTAACTGTCGATTTCTCAATACTGCCAGGTCTATGAAAATTCCTGTGATTGAGGGAGATGCAAGTTTATCTACGACTCTAGAAGTTGCCAATATTGAAAAAGCTGAAGCACTTTTAGCTGTAACTGGTAATGATATTGTTAATTTAGAAATTGCTCTGAGTGCTAAGGGACTTGTTCCTAAAATGCCAGTTGTGGTGAGAAGTCAGGACCCGCACTTAGCTCTAATGGTACAACAGGTTTTTGAGTTTGAGTCTGTACTTAGTCCCACAGAATTAGCTTCCCCTGCTTTTGCAGCAGCAGCGATCGGCGGTAGAATTCTTGGTAATGGGATTACAGCAGATAGTTTGTGGGTAGCGTTAGCCACTTTAATTACACCGGGACATCCTTTTTGTGGAAAAATTATTCAACAAGCAGCTAGCAGTGCTGATTTTGTACCTTTGTATATAGAAAGCAACGGTAAAAAAATTCATGGTTGGGAATTGCTAAATGCGACTCTGAATTCTGGTGATGTTTTGTACTTAACGATGCCAGCTAATAGATTAGACCAACTCTGGAGAGATGTACCTACACAACTAATAAGTAATGCTGTTAAATAGTTTAATTTTCCACCGAATAGATTGGGAAGTTTGCAAATATGTCGTTTTTATTCTCCTGGGTTTTAACTCAGGAGTTTTCAACTTTTTGTAATTAAGTGGGTAGGAAAAATTATTTATATCAATATTCACAGGACTTACGCAGAGACTCTACTTATGGTGAGACGGCGCCATTCGGAGCTTGGCGGAACGCCAATACCATTCGCCCCTACAAATGGTGGTTTAAAAGCCAATTTGCGTAAGTCCTGATTCATATCATGTCCGGTAGCATCGGTCTTGTATAGCAAAGGTAAGGAAGAAGGAAGAGGGAAGAGGGAAGAAGGAAGAGAAAAGAAGAGGGAGGAAGGCTATTGAGCAAGAAAAAAATCTAAATTTCCTGTAAATATTTACCCTTGGGTTTACACAAACGATTGCCTTCGGACATGATATCAGGTATATTTTCTGTTCCTTATTTTCAACTCAACTAAACTGTAGATATCTATATTAAAATCCCCTTCAGCAATTAACAATGAACAATTAATAATTAATAATTACCCCTTCTTAAAAGCTATGCTTTATCAACATCATTTATTGACAAAAGACTTGACAAAATATATAAGTTATGTTTCGCATTTGAGAGGTTTTTTCCGGAGAAAAAGTGCATTGAAAAATACATTTTTTTGAGAACTTAAGTAGTTTTGGTGTAAGCATTCAGCCGTCAGCTATCAGCTATCAGCTATTGCTTTTAGTTTACGATCAAAGCTTTATTAATTGTCTTATATCATGTTCGCATAATCAGTTATAAAAAAACTTTCTCCTTCTCTTCTTCTTTCTTCCCTCCTGAATTCTGTTTGCGGAGCATTCCGAAGGAAATTCTGACTCCTGAGTAGTTTATTTATAAGTATTTAACCGAACATGATATTACTACAAAAGTTGGCTCTCTTGTCCTTAAAGTCTATTTTAATTTAAACACTGTCCTTAAGGAGAGAGTCTTTTTGCTGATAGCTGATAGCTAATAGCTGAATGCTTACGTTTTGCTTACCGAAAATTTGTGGTTTAAAGCTTCCCCCTTTTAAGAGGATAATAAAGAAAAATTTTCATGATTAGTCAATCCTATCCGTTTTAAAGGAGAGGTAGTTGTTAATAATTAATAATTAATAATTAATAATTAATTGTTGAACTATCTATACTCTTTCTCTCATCTCCCCTGCTCCCTGCTTCCCACAAGGTTTTCAGGAGTTCCTTCTCAAAATAATTGGGTGTAAAACCCCGCCTTTTAAGGCGATCGGGTTTTTGGAGCTTTTCTCAAATCCCCTACTTCCCCTCCTGGGAGGGGCGGGGATGGGTTAACTTCTGACTTGCAGACTTGCTGACTTCGTTAAAAGGGGAGGCTTCAAGGCGTGAATTTTCCAATTATTAATTATTAACTATTAATTATTAATTATGAGGTAACTTTCGTCCTGGGGGTAGTCATTTCAGTTATCAGTTATCAGTTATCAGTTATCAGTTACCTCTGCCTGTTTGCTCCGCATTCCGCAGGAAAGTCAGAGGCTTGAAATATTGAACTTGATTTTTTTTCATCCCCTTGTAGAGCGGTAGCTCGCGGCGCAGCCAAGGGGAGGCTTGAGACCTTATTTTTTGGTCAAAAATACCCTGCAATTAGTTATAGCTAGATATCAGTTATTTAAATTTAGAAACTGCACTATCAAAGGCGCTATGCAAATCATTCCAAGCCTTTTCAAAACCAACTTTTACATCTCCCCATGCTTGTTCGCTTGAGTTTTGTAGTTCCTGAAATTTGGTTTTGACTGCATCACGCTTAGTAGACAATTCTTCTATTTTTTCGTGATAATTAATCGCAGCATCAGCTTTAGCTTGTTTTGCTTTGGCTTTCATTTCATCAATTTGAGCATTAAGTTTATCAAGTTGAGCTTTGGTTTTAGCTTCGTAAGCTTGTTTTGTTTCTGGTTTATTTGTCATAATTTTGACTTAATATGATTTAATTAACAACAATTTTTTGATAATAAAATAGACTAATACCTTGATTTATTAGACAGATTTAAAAGTTAGTTAATTGCCAGAATAACTAGCTCTGATTAGTTAACTGGGCTACTAAGAATCTGCAATAATATATATTGTCTATTTTATTTATGATTCTAATAATTGCTGAGGTTTTTGTCAACAATACATAACAATATATAACAATATGTCAAGATTTATTTTCTTCAACCTCTAAATAAATTAAATTGCCCGATATGAATATGTAAGCAATTCCTGGGTCATGCTGCGCAAACAGCTATTAGCAGTCAGCTCGAGCGCAATAATACCCTGCTTTTAAGGACATAGTTTAAATGAATATAGACTTTAACGACTTTTGTAGTAAGATTAATTCTAGCTCAATTAATACAGCTTTAAAACCACACCAAAAGCAATAGCTGATAGCTGATAGCTGACGGCTGAATGCTTACATGAATATGGGGGGTTACAGGTTAGCTGAAATCATTACTTGGTCATTTCAGCGATCGGTTATCAGTACCGACCACTAAAGCCGGATCAAACGAAAATACGCTCATTGAATATTTTTTCATCCCCCTAAAAGGGGGAGGCACCTACCCCAATTTTTCGGTAATATTTTTGACAGGCATCAGCTCAACAATTAACAATGGCTTTGTTGCATGAAAGTAGCGTTCTTAACATCCATTCGGCAGTTATATCGCCCTGCGACTGCAATTGTAACTATTGGACAATAGTTATGGCTCTGCTGATTCGCGATCGCTGTGCGACTGCAATTGTTACTATTGGACAATAGACATCTCCAGAAAATAAATTAACCTTTTAATTAGAGCAGTTAAGGAAATAAAAATTAACCCTAAAAAATCATTTTTCCTGCCAATTTCTGTGAAAAAATCTTACCTGTTGCCTTCCGGAGCAGATGGCTGTTGCCTACTCCTGCAAAAAATCTATATCTTTTTTGGAGAGGTCTAATAGTTATGGCTCTGCTGAAGAGCGCCATTCGGAGTAAGTGCGGCAGCTTAATCGCTGTGCGACTGCAATTGTAACTATTGGACAATAGTTATGGCTCTGCTGATTCGCGATCGCTGTGCGACTGCAATTGTAACTATTGGACAATAGTTATGGCTCTGCTGATTCGCGATCGCTGTGCGACTGCAATTGTAACTATTGGACAATAGTTATGGCTCTGCTGATTCGCGATCGCTGTGCGACTGCAATTGTAACTATTGGACAATAGTTATGGCTCTGCTGATTCGCGCCATTCGGAGTAAGTGCGGCAGTTATATCGCCCTGCGACTGCAATTGTAACTATTGGACAATAGTTATGGCTCTGCTGATTCGCGATCGCTGTGCGACTGCAATTGTAACTATTGGACAATAGTTATGGCTCTGCTGATTCGCGATCGCCCTGCGACTGCAATTGTAACTATTGGACAATAGTTATGGCTCTGCTGATTCGCGATCGCTGTGCGACTGCAATTGTTACTATTGGACAATAGTTACAGCAGTTTCCGCACGTTATTGTTGTACAGATGCGGAGCAAGTG
>JAXHSW010000277.1:0-8841 GCA_034190295.1 Cyanobacteriota bacterium
CCCCATCTCCCCATCTCCCCATCTCCCCATCCCCCCATCTCCCCATCTCCCCATCTCCCCATCTCCCCATCTCCCCATCCCCCCATCTCATATAATAAGTATTCAACCGGATTCTATATTACTCGATCGTTTACTCGATCGCGGCAGCTATGATTTACTCCTGTCTTCCCCTCTACCGGAGGGGCCCGCGGGTGGGTTGTCTCCTGAGGACTGACTCCTGATTCGGTTGCTACATTTTGTGGTGCGGAATGTGGGTTAAATAAGTTACCATTGGCCTAATTTAGGATAGAATATTAATGTCTGAACTTATGTCTAAAAAATTTAAAGTATGCAATGTCCAATGTGCCAACATACAAATAGTCGTGTTCTAGAGTCGCGTTCAGCTGAATCAGGTAAAAGTATCCGACGCCGACGGGAATGTTTGAACTGCCAGCATCGTTTCACGACTTATGAAAGAATAGAGTTTGTTACAGTAACAGTTATTAAAAAGGATGGTAAAAAAGAGTCTTTTGACAAGTTGAAGTTACTCCGAGGTATTGTCCGCTCCTGTGAAAAAACTGGTATTGAACCTGCTGAACTCGAAGCGGTTGTAGATGAAATTGAAGTTGAACTACAGGGTAGATCCCAGAGAGAAGTTACCAGCGCTGAAATTGGTGAAATTGTCCTGAGTAAATTGGTTGACATTAGTGAAGTTGCTTATATCCGTTTTGCCTCTGTTTATCGTAAATTTCAAGGTATTAGAGATTTTGTAGATACCTTAAATCATCTCCAAAATCAAAAAAATAATTTAGATTTTAATTCTACTCCTCTAGAAAGTTCTGAAATTTCTCCAACACCAGATGCTATTGATTGTGAAACTCCTGCTTCTTATGCCACCTCATCTTAAATGTAATGATGATAACTTTGACATTCTCTCCCGTTATAATCGCGTGATTTAACGGGAGATTCCCAAACCTCGCATCGGCGCGGTTTACTGCTTGAGGCACTTATCTAGATTGTTTCCAACCCCCGACAGTACGCCAACGAGCGTCAATTTGCTCTACGATCTGCACTCGGCCGCAGTGACACCTCGATGACAAATCACTTTTGCTGCTGCTACATCACGATTGATTTCGTATTGGCATTCAGCCCACATTTCGCACCACAAAATGTAGTATAAAAATATAAGTCAAAAGTTAAAAGTCATGCATTAAGAAAAAAATTATAGTGGTCAATAGGAATCAACGATTCAGTAAGTATTTATGCTTAATATTTAACTGAAAATTTGACTCCCGATCGAGGTCATTTCAGTTATCAGTTATCAGTTATCAGTACCTCTCGCTGTTTGCGCAGCATGACAAAGGTCAAGCAAGAGGCTTGAAATACGGAATTATCTTTTTTTTTATCCCCTTAAAAAGCTATCCCCGATCGGGAACTCCTGAAAAGCTTGTGAAGAGGGTGGGGAGTGTGGGGAGTGTGGGGGGGTGTGGGGAGTAAGAATCTTGTCTGCTGTTATCAAAAAAATGTATTAAACAATACACTTTTCTCCTGAAAAAGCCTCTCCCAGACATAAACATAACTTGTCGATTTTGTCAAGTTTTATGTTAAGAAAGATGTTTATAAAGCATAGCTTAAAAAGGGAGGCGCATACCCACAATTTCTCGGTAAATGAAGATAATTTATATAGTATAAATACCTAAGCAACTTCAGGATTTTATACGAATTTTCATGTTACAAATTGAAGTGCGGAATGTGGGTTAAAGATTAATTCCATCTCCGATGTGGAGCAATATGTACGATGGTACAGTTATCCTTGGCTAATTGAACGCTACCACTATGTGTTAAGGCGTTGGTAAAGCGCGTGCATGATATTAATCTTAATTACTTAGGAGTCAACCCACCCGCGGGCCCCGACCGTGGAGGGGAAGTTGACATCCTCTCGGGCGGTCAGGCGCGGAGAAACAAAACTGAGCCGTAGCTCTTCGGTGGGTTGACGTTTTGCTTCGCATAGCTGCCGCTAACACAGGGTGCTGCTTCCTTGGCGGAAGTCTAACGCTTCCCTCCGCGTCCGCGCACGAGTTTCCGAGTGCCCCCGGCAACTAATAACATTATAGCATATATTCAATTCACTTGCAAATAAAATAAAAAGTCCCCTTCAAAGGGGAGGCTTTAAACCCAATTTTCTGGTAAGGGAGTAAGGAAGTGTGGGAGTAGGGGAGTAGGGGAGTAGGGGAGTAGGGGAGTAAGTTAGTATTTTGGGCAAGAGTTGGGCAGAAAAATCAAAGAACAATTATTCCTCCTTCCTTGTCTATAATTCTCCTGACTCCTGAATTCAGAATTCAGAATTCATAATTTTGACTCCTACTCTTATTAGACTTTTTATTAACAAAAAAATCTCCAATTTAATGAAAAAATTCAAGAATTTAGCCATCAATTTAGGATTAACATTAGGTACATTAATATTGACTCTGACAGTAAGTGAAATAGGATTAAGAATAGCAGGAATTGAGCATCCAACGCCAAGAATAGATGGTTCTCAAAATCCTCTCCATACTTTCAAAGATATGTACAGAGGTTGGGCAGGAAAACCTAATGGCAAAGGATTTTGGCAGGAAGAAGGTATCCCTTCTGAAATAATAATGAATAGTGGAGGATTTCGCGATTATGAACGGAGTAAAACTAAACCAGAAAATGGATTAAGAATTGCTTTATTAGGAGATTCTTTTACAGAAGCACTTAATGTCAAATTAGAAGACACTTATGGTGCAATAATGGAAGCAAAATTACAACAATGCTCTGTGTTAAAAAACCGAAAAGTAGAAGTAATGAATTTTGGGGTAAATGGTTATGGAACAGCACAACAATTAATGACTTTAAGACATCATGTTTGGGATTATCAACCAGATTTAGTCATTTTAGCTTTTTATCCAGGTAATGATATTAGTAACAATTATCGCGCTCTAGAACATGACCATTTACGTCCTTATTTTGTTTACCAAGATGGTCAACTTGTGGCAGATATGTCATTCCGAAATTTGAAGTTTTGGCAGAGAAATCGTTATGGTTTTTCTCTGGTAGATTTCTTGCCATATTGGTTTATAAAAAATTCTCGAATTCTACAGTTAATTAGAAAGGTAGATATTGATGCTAAACGCCGTCAGTATAATCAGGATTATCATGAAGTTAATATAGGTTTTTATAAAGAACCAAAACCTAATTCTGATTGGGAAGAAGCTTGGGATGTGACTGAGGGTTTGATTAAGTTAATGCGGGATGAAGTATATGAAAAAAAGGCAGATTTTATGTTGATAACAGTTAGTCATTCTTCTCAGGTGCTTCCCGATATTCAAGAGCGCGATAATTTGAAAAAATCTTTGAATGTGTCAAATTTATTTTACCCAAATATCAGACTGAAAAATTTTGGAAAAGAGGAAGATATACCAGTTTATGATTTAGCTGGACCTATTTGGAATGAGGCTAAAAAAACAGGTAAGTGTTTCCATGGTTTTGATAATGCACTTCCCTGTGGTGGTCATTGGAATGTAGAAGGTCATAAATTGGTAGGGGAAATAATGGCAGATTATTTATGCGAGAAATATAGGACTCAGGAGTCGTAGGGGCGAATGCTATTCGCTCCTACAGGAGTCAGAATTTTATCTCAAATCTCGATGATGAGTTGCTTTAGGTCATTGGGACTGGGACGGGGTGGAAGAAAGCAATCTCCCACAACCGCTGAGATTGTTTCCTTTTGTCGCAATGACGACTTTTGTACAAAATTTGCGATCGCTCTGACAAAATATACTATTTTTAGTTGAATAAAAAGTCATGCGTAGGGGCGAACAACCCCCAATAACATTTATCATATCAGAAAAATTGTGAGAGTGGAAGCGAAAATCCTTCGACGCGCCGATTTTTTTAGGAGCTTCAGAGAATGAAAATGTTGGTGGTTTTTCACCCTAGGAGGAATGGATTTAATGATGGGAAAAATAAGGATTTTTATAAGCTTTACAAAATGACAATATTTCTAGTCTTTTTCCCAGGAGAAACCCATGAATACTTGATTCTATCTCAGTCAGGAATTTGGGTTGAATAAAAAGTCATGTGTAGGGGCGAACAACCCCCAATAACATTTATCATATCACAAAAATTGTGAGGGTGGAACCGAAAATCTTTCGACGCGCCGATTTTTTTCAGGAGCTTCAGAAAATGAAAATGTTGGTGGTTTTCCACTCTAGGAGGAATGGATTTAATGATGGGAAAAATAAGGATTTTTATAAGCTTTACAAAATGACAATATTTCTAGTCTTTTTCCCAGGAGAAACCCATGAATACTTGATTCTATCTCAGTCAGGAATTTGGGTTGAATAAAAAGTCATGTGTAGGGGCGAACAACCCCCAATAACATTTATCATATCAGAAAAATTGTGAGGGTGGAAGCGAAAATCCTTCGACGCGCCGATTTTTTAGGAGCTTTATAGAATGAAAATGTTGGTGGTTTTTTACCCTAGGAGGGATAGATTTAACGATCGGAAAAACAAGGATTTCTATAAGCTTCACAAAATGCCTGAATACTTGATTCTATCTCAGTCAGGAATTTGGGTTGAATAAAAAGTCATGTGTAGGGGCGAACAACCCCCAATAACATTTATCATATCAGAAAAATTGTGAGTATGGAATCGAAAATCCTCCCCGCCGCCGATTTTTTTCAAGAGCTTCAGAGAATGAAAGTATTGGTGGTTTTTCACCCTAGGGGGGTAGGAATGAAAAGTTTTTATGAGCTTCACAAAATGAAAATTTTTCTAGTATTGCTCCTGGGAAAAATGCCTGAATATTCGATTCTCTTTCAGTCAGGAATTTTAGTTGAATAAAAAGTCATGCGTAGGCGCGAACGACCCCCAATAACATTTATCATATCAGAAAAATTGTGAGAGTGGAAGCGAAAATCCTCCCCGCCGCCGATTTTTTCAAGAGCTTCAGAGAATGAAAGATTTGTGATTTTCTACGCTAGGAAAGATTTAATGATGGGAAAGACAAGCATTTATAGAAGCTTCATTATATGCCTGAATATTCGATTCTCTTTGCAGTCAGGGAATTTAGTTGAATAAAAAGTCATGCGTAGGGGCGAACGACACCCAATAACATTTATAATATCACAAAAATTGTGAGAGTGGAAGCGAAAATCCTCCCCGCCGCCGATTTTTTCAAG
Organism: Cyanobacteriota bacterium; assembly: GCA_034190295.1. Lineage (GTDB taxonomy): Bacteria > Cyanobacteriota > Cyanobacteriia > Cyanobacteriales > Microcoleaceae > Okeania. The sequence continues at coordinate 5,186 of JAXHSW010000277.1, forward strand.
AGCTTCAGAGAATGAAAATGTTGGTAGTTTTCCACGCTAGGAGGGAGGGATGGAAAGATTTAATGATAGGAAAAATCTGATTCTAATCTTAAAAGTAGGAGAGTAAGAGAGAATTTTTCAATCTTTTAGGTGTATTGCTTCTATTCCACTCCCGACTCGTAACTCAAAAATTTTTATATTGCTTCTATAGTAGTTTTAAGTAGTTATTGAAAGTAAGCATTTCCTGCGGAATGCTGTGTAAACAGATGCATGAACCTAGTAACTTACTAAAGTTAGCTAATGACCTTTTTATTTCCTGCGGAATGCGCTCGCATTCATAAGTTGAAGTTATCTTTGGAGACTAATTCCTCCTTCAGTGTAATAGTAAGTTCATAACTCATAGTTAATAGCTGATAGCTGATAGCTGACAGCTAATGACAGCTAAATACTTACTATTGAAGTTAGTGAAATTAGTTAAGTCAGTTAAGTTAGTTATAAATTTTATATAGGGGTTTTAATATTAATGAAGAACAGTATATTAATGAGATAAAAACTAATGAGTGGTTTTAGAATAGTTGGCGATCTTTTAGCCCCCGGTGAAGCGGAAGAAATATTAATACTATCATCAGAAATTGACCCCAATCAACCTTTAGAAGTAACAGTATTTCCAATTAGTTCTAGTCAAGGTGAAAGTATTAATTTAGATGCTGAATTAATATTGGATGGAAATGCAGCAGACTTACCAATTTTTAGTAATTTTGGTGGTATAGGAGAAGCTGAACAAATTGTTTACAATCCCTTAGTGTCAAATATAAACTATACAACTGTAGTGACAAGCGTTAATGGGACAACAGGACTTTATTTGTTAGAAGTTAGTTCAGAAGATAGTAGTAACGACTTTTCTAATACTGCAGTTTCTATTGGTAATGCGTCTGATAATCCATCAATTAATGGTTTTGTTGGTAGTAGCGATACGGATGATTGGTTTAACTTTCAAGTACCGAGCAATAGTCAAGTTAGAGTCACATTAGATGCTATCCAGGACAATGCTCAACTAGAGTTATATGACGAAACCTTAAATCTGATAGACTCAGCACAAGCAGAAATAACAAATAACGGATTAATCGCTCAAAATCTTCCTACAGGAAATTATTTGGCCAGAGTAACACCTGCTAATAATAGTGTAAGTATTCCTGATGGAGAAGAATCCTCTACAGAGTATAGATTAGCTGTCGAACAAATTAGTGGTAATCCTGGAGGAGGTAATCCTGGAGGTAGTTCTCAAGATGTGTTGCGCTTCTGGGACTTTACTTCGCGATCGCATATTTTTACATCCGATCCAGTAGAAATAGATGATTTAACTGGTGAACCTACTTTTTTCCGGAGCGAAGGTAATGAATTTGATGTTCCAGTCAATAACGGCGATCCAGTCTTTCGTTATCTTAATACCGCTACAGGTAGTGATTTTTTGTCATTTGAGGTTGGAATAGAAGACGTCCTCCCACAATTCATAAATACAGGGGTGGCATTTAATGCTTATAAACCAGTAGGTACAACAAATGCTAGACCAGCAGATGCACCTACTGAGGCAATACCCGTTTACCGACTGACCAACTTGGATGCTGAACAAGCAAACCCTTTGAATATTACTCATTTTTATACTTCCGATCCAAATAATCGGCAGTTAGTGCTTGATACACTCAACTATCGAGACGAATTTGTTGGTTTCTGGGCACTTCCTCCAGGTACGGATGCTTTAGTTTAAGGAAGTAGAGGCAAAATTTAGAGCTTTAAAGCTTTTGTCAAGAACTTGTAGGGATGTACCATGAAAAGTCCCTACATTTTTTTCTGCCTATATTATCTATATATATATATATTATGTAGATATAATCCGACTGAAAAGTGGTCATTGCGACGATAGGAAGCAATTTCAGGGATTTTCAAGATTGCTTCCTTCCACTTCGTTCGAGTCGCAATGACCTACAATAACTAATTTAGGACTTACGCAATACAACGTATTTTCGTCCGAAGCGACCGATAGGGTTTGCTCCGCATTCCGGAACGGAAAGCAATCTCAAATCCTAGTTTTTCGTACCTTATGCGTAAGTTCTGTAATTATTAAAATTTGATATGAGTGAAAAAAGTTTCTCTGCTGTATCTCCAGAAATTAGAAAATCTCCCCAATTGTTTATACTTTTAGATACTATATATAACTTGGTTTTAACTTAACTTATTCTCAATACTAAAACTAAGAATAATCTCTTGCTCAAGTAACTTTTACAGAATGAAAAAACTGAAGAATTTAGCTATCAATTTAGGATTAACAGTCAGTACATTAATATTTGCGATCGCCATAGGTGAAATAGGTCTAAGAATAGCAGGAATTGAGTATCCCCCACCGCCAAGAATGGATGCGGAAGTAGATGAAAATACTCCTTACACTTTCCAAGACTCTTATCGAGGTTGGGGAGGAAATCCTAATGGCAAATCATTTTGGACTGGAGAGGGTATACCTTCGGAAATAAAAATGAATAGTGGAGGATTTCGGGATTATGAACGGAGTAAAACTAAACCGGAAAATGGATTGAGAATTGCTTTATTAGGAGATTCTTTTACGGAAGCACTTCAGGTAAAGTTAGAAGATACTCATGCTGCAATAATAGAAGAAAATTTACAGCAATGTCCTGTCTTAAAAGAGCGGAAAGTTGAGGTAATGAATTTCGGAGTACAAGGTTATGGAACAGCACAACAATTAATGACTTTAAGACATCATGTTTGGGATTATTCACCAGATTTAGTCATCTTAATTTTTTTTGCTGCTAATGACCTTCGTAATAATTCTCGTACTTTGGAACACGACCATTTACGACCCTATTTTATTGATCGAGATGGTCAACTTGTGGCAGATATGTCGTTCCGCGATTTGAAGTTTTGGGAGAGAGATCGTTATGCTTTTTCTCTAGTAGATTTCTTACCTTTTTGGTTAGTGCAAAATTCTCGAATTTTACAGCTAATTAGAACGGTAGAGATTGATGGAAAACGCCGCCAGTATGAAAAAGATTATAGTGAAATTAATCTGGCTTTCTATAAAGAACCAAAACCAAATTCTGATTGGGAAGAAACTTGGAAAGTGACTGAAGGTTTGATTGAATTAATGAGAGATGAAGTCTACGAGAAAGGGGTAGATTTTATGGTAGTAACAGCTAGTGATTCTCATCAGGTTTTACCGGATATTCAAAGGCGTGATGGATTTAGAAAATCTTTGAATGTACCAAATTTATTTTATCCAGATATCAGATTAAAAAATTTTGGTAAAGAGGAAAATATACCAGTTTATACTTTGGCAGGACCTATTTGGAATGAGGCTAAAAAAACAGGTAAATGTTTACATGGTTTTGATAATGCAATTCCTTGTGGAGGTCATTGGAATATAGCAGGTCATAAATTTGTAGGGGAAATAATGGCAAATTATTTGTGCGAGAAATATACTACTTTGCTAAGTAAATAGAAGTAAGGAAGAGGGAAGAAGGAAGAAAAAGTTGAGTTATCTAGGAGAGAAGAAGTTTAGTTATCTAGGAGAGAAGAAGTTTAGTTATCTAGGAGAGAAGAAGTTTAGTTATCTAGGAGAGAAGAAGTTTAGTTATCTAGGAGAGAAGAAGTTTAGTTATCTAGGAGAG
>JAXHSW010000278.1:0-8572 GCA_034190295.1 Cyanobacteriota bacterium
ATTTGTGGTCGTATAAGTTTCCAATCATAAATAAAGTAAGAAAAAGTGTTTTTACTAACAAAGGGGTGAAGTTAGCAGATAAAAGCCTCACTCCAAAAGATATCCATTAGATAGTCACTGATAAATTTAAAGGCTATGTCATTTCAGTTATCAGTTATCAGTTATCAGTTATCAGCACCTCTCTGTGCCTGTTTGCGCAGCATGACAAAGGTCAAGTCAGAGCCTTGAAATATTGAACTTTATTTTTTTTCATTCCCTTGAAAGGGGAGGCTATTGACCTTATTTTTTGGTCAGTTAAGCATTAGGTTTTAACTGTTTGAACTGCTTTGTTGGACATCACCTCCTGACAATATAACGGCCGTTACCTAGTTATTTATATGATACGTCCGCAAAATCAAAATGTCAAGAGTTTTGAGTAAAATTTATTCACGAATGTAAAATAAAAAAAAGCAGTAAATACAATGCCGAGAAAATCAATTCATCAGGAAAAGAAGGCCAGCATTCATTTAACCGTAACCCCTACAACCAAGAAGCGTTTGAAGCAAATATCAGCAGCTTTAGGAATGAGTCAAAGCGAGTTAATAGAACTATGGACAAAGGAGGCCGAATTACGGTCTCAAAAACAACTGTTGGGGGAATTCTTGACCGCTTAAGGACTCTTCAATCCATACACCTAGAATATGTAGAGGAACATGGCAAAAGATTAGAACAGCGGCTAATCGAAAATCATACCCATAAATCGAAAGTGTTTGAGGAGATGCACTATTTAGAAGTGGAGTTGGTTCACCTCCTCGAATCTGCCGAAGAAGAAGATCCAAACGAAGAAGAATAAAAAAATAAAAGGAGCCGATCGCAGCAATGTGGTCGGTATTTTTTGATCGAAAGTCTCTTAACTAGCTATCAGCGCTTCCCTGCGGGATGCTACGCAAACAGCTAAAATCGGCGGTTTCGGCATCCCCCAATATATTTGAAAAAGCTCATGGTGTGGGTGTTCTGGGGGTTATAAGACGCGGAGTGGCCACTCTAGAGTATCCCCCATATCATGCCTTGAGAGCTGAGGTGCTGAGGTGCTGATTGCTATTTTCAACGAATATCTTGATAGAAACGTTTCAGAAAAGTTGGCGAGACACCAAAACCCCACAAAAAACCAACAAATAAATAGATAAAATTTGCTTTGAAAATTCCCCACTTAGCGACACGGCGATCGCTAGTATATACAAAACGATTTACTAAATAAATTTGTCCATGTTTAACTAATTTGAGACATAAGTCAGCATCTTCCATAATTGGTTGATTAATATTAAAACCATCAACTTTCCAGAAATCTGTGCGACGACAGAAAATTACTTGGTCTCCAAACAAAATCCGCAAACCTTTCAAGAATAAATGGGGGCGAAAAATTAGGGGAGCATAAAAAGTTTTAAGATAGTTATGTAAGACAATGCTCCAGTGAGTAGTTTTGGCATTACACATAATAGAAATAAATCCACCACAAACAATATTTGGATTTGCCAAAGTGTGGGAAATTACAAAAACTAAGTCATCTGGTACTATAGTATCAGCGTGAAGAAAACAGAGAATTTCTCCTGTTGCTTTTTGAGCGCCTAAATTCATTTGAATAGAACGTCCGCGTTGAGGGGAATAAATAACAGAAACTCCAAAGGAGAGAGCAATAGAAACTGTCTCATCTTCGCTGTAACCATCTACTACTAATATTTCTTTTGGTGGAGGGGTAAGTAAAGAGAGATTATTGAGAGTACGAGATAGATAAGCTGCTTCATTAAAGGTAGGAATAATGATGGAAATATTGAGCATAAATTAAATAAGAAATAAGAAATAAGAAGGAATTTAATTGTCTAGGATCAAACAAGTATTCAACAATGAATAATTAATGATTAATAATTAACAATTACCTGTCCTTGAAAACGGATAGGATTGACTAATCATGAAAATTTTTATTTATTATCCCCTTAAAAGGGGAGGCTTTAAACCAAAATTTTTCGGTCAAGTACAATCAAAAGTCAGATTATAGCAAGTATTTAACGCGCGTCAGAAGTCAGAAGCCAGAAGTTGTTTTTGTAACGGGGATTTGAACAAGCCTCCAAAAAAAATTTGCCTTAAAAGGCGGGGTTGGGCAATCCAATTTTTTTGATAAATTATGATAAGATTTAATAGTTATATCATTTCACTTAAAAAATGTCACAAATAGTTGGTAACTGATGAAGTCAAATAATAAGCTAAAATTACTGTATAGTAGAGGCTTTAAGTACTGAAAATATCACTTTTAACTTCTGAGTTTTAACTTTTGACTTTAGTGAAACATACAAGTTATACATTCATAGCTATTCCATCAAGGAATTAAACTGTTTGATAACTGTGCCAATTACTAATTACTGATTAGCAATTATTAAAATTATTAAAATTATGGATAAATCATCAATTAGAGGATTACTGGAAGACTTGAAAAATCATGATGAATTAATTAGAAATAAAGCTACGGGTGAATTATGGCGGATTTGGTTTGAACAAAAAGGTGTTGCTGGTTTAGAAGCAATTAGAAGCTCAGAAAATTTGCTGCAAGTTGGAGATGTTGCTAAAGCAGAGGCAGTTTTGAATAAATTAGTTGAAGATTTACCTGATTTTGCAGAGGCTTGGAATCGAAGAGCAGTTCTTTATTACACTTTAGGAGAGTATGGAAAGGCGATAAAAGATTGTGAGATGGTGGTGAAAATTATTCCTTTTCATTTTGGTGCTTTGCATGGTTTAGGATTATGTTATGCTGCATTGGGAAAATATCGAGAAGCTATTTTAGCTTTTAAAAAGGCTTTAGAAGTTCAGCCTTATTCTATTGAAAATCAAAGGTTGATTTTGGAATGTACGGCGAGATTAAGTTAGATATATTGTAAGCATTCAGCCGTCAGCTATCAGCACTTCAGCTAATAGCTGTTTGCGCAGTATTCCGCAGGAAATACTTACGATATATTATTGATATGAAGAGGTGTGGCGATCGCTTTCCTAATTTTTATTGATTCTTTCTGAAAATTAATGAATAAATATAAAAGATATCTCCGATAATAAAAAATTAAATTGATTATCGCACTATATAAATCAAAAATTTTCCCCTACTCCCTGCTCCCTACTCCCTACTATATCTAATAACAATGAAAAAAAATGATTTAGAGTTTTATGACTTAAGTGCTAATCAATGGTGGGATAAAAATGCTAAAATTTATGCTCTTTATTATCTCAATCAACCAAGGTTTAAATTTTTCGATAGATATGTTCCTTCTTGGCAAGGATTAAAAGTTTTGGATGTGGGGTGTGGGGGTGGTTTTTCTTGTGAATTTATGGCAAAAAGAGGCGCAATAACTTATGGCATTGATTATTCGGCAAAATGTATAGAAACTGCTCAAAAACATAGTAGTGAAAATAGTCTTGATATTAACTATAAAATTGGGGTTGCTGAAAGTTTGCCTTATGAAAATAATACTTTTGATGTTGTAATTTGTGTGGATGTTTTGGAACACGTTTCTGATTATAGTAAAGTTGTTTCAGAAATATATAGAGTGTTGAAACCTGGTGGTATTTTTTTCTATGACACGATAAATCGTAATTTTCAATCTCGATTTATGATGATTTGGTTGATGGAAAATTTATTACGATTAATTCCCCTGGGGGTTCATGATTGGGATAAGTTTATTTCGCCAGAAGAGTTGAAAGAGTTGATGTTATCTTTGGGTTTTGTTGAAGTTGAGATGAAAGGTTTTGATTTGTTTGGAGAAATAGGTTTTGTCTTGGGAGAGTTGAATACTTTCAGAAAAAATCTTAAGTTTGATACGTCGTTACAAGTATTTATTCGGAAGTTAATTCAAGTCTGGAAAACAAATTTTATTAACTATCAGCTATATCGAAAAACTGGTTCTTTTCAAATTAGTATTAATGATGATATGTCAATTATGTATATCGGTAAGGCGGTGAAAAAGAGGGAAACTCCTTATCTATGGAGTGGGGGAGTAGGGGAGTGGGGGAGTAGGGGAGTGAGGGAGTAGGGGAGTGGGGGAGAAATTAAAAAATATATATCTTTACTATTACTGTGCTGGACTACCAGTTAACGAAGTCAGAAATCAGAAGTTATTTTTGTAACGGGGATTCTAGCAACTCTCCAAAAATATTTCGCTTTAACTAGCTATTAGCTTTTCGGTCCGGAATGCTGCGCTTGCCAGCATTTAGCTAGCCTCTTACAGAGGAACTGCGTTATCAGCTAAAAATCCGAGGGTTTAAGTCCCCCACGCTAAGCGTGAAAAAATTAGTGGTGCACCTTTTATGGGGGGAAAGAATCCCCCATTATACACGCCAGATAAGCTGATTGCTGACTGCTGACTGCTGCTTCAAAAGGCGGGGTTTTAGACTCAATTATTTCGATAAATTAGTAAAGTCTCAGTTGGGACATCTATAGTACTTTTCTCGCAAATTAAATTTTTTTGTCAAAAGAGTTGATTTTTTAGTCTATCTAGATTATGATGTCTTTAAAGTAGTACAACAAAAGTAAATAACTATAAAATTTCCAGGGCAAGTTTAGCTAAAAGTGTTGCTATATAAAAATTAAGCAAGCCAAAAGCCCGCAATATTTGTGTTGTTTACTTTTTTAGTGATACTGATGTGCTTTGTTGAGAGCGATCGCTCCGAATCCACAATCAACCGGAACCACCGTATTAGAATTTCTGGCAAACAGGCAGAGGACTGATAACTGATAACTGATAACTGAAATGGCACTACCAAAACTTTTAAATTCCCAGGACTTACAACCTTTTTTGGCCAATCCGGAACCACCGTATTAGAATTTCTGGCAAACAGGCAGAGGACTGATAACTGATAACTGATAACTGAAATGGCACTACCAAAACTTTTAAATTCCTACGACTTACAACCTTTTTTGGCCAATCCGGCTCTACTAACTGAGCAAACTATAGAGCAACAGTTAGCGATCGCTAATTATCCAGACACACCAACTAACCTCCTAGAAATCTTGGTCAATAGTTCTGACCCCCTAGTGGCAGAAGCAGCAAGTCATCATGTTAATTGGGCGGGAGAAATCACGGAAAATTGGCAACAAATAGCAGATACAACTTTACAAACAAAAGAACTCCGGCAAAATGACCATCTGGCGGTGGAACTGCTGAAAATTGCTCCAGTTGCCGATTATTTTCTCAGCGAGTGGGTACCTGCAAGTTATTTGAGTTTAGCTTTGAAAAATCCTCATCTACCTTTACGATATCGAGTGAAATATTTGGAGCGACTGGCACAAGAACCTGACCTCGAACCACGCTTAGAAGTGGCAGAATGTCGAAAAACTCCAGTTCCCATGTTGGAAGTATTGGCAGGAGATTTAGAATTGCCGATTCGGATGGCGGTAAAATCTAATCCCATTACTCCGGTAGAGTTAATAGAGTTGATGGAAGAGCAATTAGCAGTAGCTAAGGATTGGAATACTGATTCGGAACAGTTAGCAACTTTAGGAGAAAGTCGGTGGGATTTAATTCGGTTAGCAGTGGCTCAAAATCCGGCAACGAGTGGGGAAACTCTGATGCAGTTGGCGGAAGATGGGGTATTTAAGATTAAGTTGGCGGTTGCCAAAAATCCTCATACTCCGGCGAATATTTTGGCTGTTTTGATGGAAAATTCGAGAGAAAAAATCAAGTTAGCAGTCGCGAGACATCCTCATGCAACGGAGGAAATGTTGCATCAACTTTTTCCAAGTCAGAAGGGTGTTTTAGAGAGAAGGAAGAATTTACCTGCTAATATTTTAGAACGATTTTTTAGGGAAGCTGCCACAGACGAGCCTATTTGGAAACAACGTGAATTGCGAAGCTTGCTATTGAAGCAGCTAAATACACCCAGTTGGATTTTAGCTGAGTTGGCAAATGTGGATATTGAGGCGGTGAGAGCTGAGAAGAAAGCGCTTAAACCCAGAAAATCTGAAGTTTTGGAAACTTGGGTTAGAGATGAAATTAGGTTTCTAGCTGATGTTGCTAAACACCCACAGGTTTCGGTGGAAATTTTAGAGCGATTGAGTGATTATCCTTATTCTGAGATTCAGATGGCTATTGGCCATAATCCTCAAACACCAGAATCGCTACGAAATAAAGTTGCTAAATATTTTAAGGTTGATGTGGCAATATTGCGATCGATAGCTAACGAACCTCTAGAGACTAAGATTGCTATTTCTAGAGCTAAAAATAAGATACTAGATAGCCCAAGTTTATCTCCACTAGAGAGCTATCGCTTACTACTGGAAAAAGAGCAACAGGAAGAAATGGCGAAAGCAGATCGATTTATCTCAACCAGACTTCGTAGACGCACCTCATTGGCAGATACGATCAAAAGTAGCGCTTCCGGGACAGATAGTGGAACAAATCACCATAATCTATATAGTGCAGCTCGAAACTCTCGAACTCCGATTCATCTTTTAGAGCAACTTGCCAAACATCCTGACGAAAGAGTTCGTAGTGCATTGCTAGATAACCGATCTTTGCCTAGCAATATTATGCTAGAACTTGCTTGCGACTCTAGCGTTTCAGTACGGAGCAAGTTAACAAGGAAAGATCGATACCGACAGACTCCAGTAGAAATTCTGGAAATGCTAGCAGATGATGAATCAGAAAAAGTCAGGGAATTGGTGGCAGAAAATCCTGATACTCCTGTTGAGGGGTTGGTGAAATTGGCAAATGATTCTAGTGAGAATGTCAAGAAAAAATTAGTCAGTAATCCTAATACTCCTGTAGAAATACTAGAACGTTTTGGTTTAGAAGAGGGGATTTTTGATGTTCGCAATCCTAATACACCTAGCAGTGTGCTAGAAAAGGCAGTCAGAAAACTTTGGGAAGGCAAAAAACTAGGCGCGTGGAATATTAGGAATATACTATCAAATTTGTTAAAAAATCCAGTTAAGGGTTCTCAAATGCCTGCTAATATTCTTGATGAGTTGTCACATCAAACCTATTCAGGGATTCTCCGCTTGGTAGCAAGTCATCCCAATACTTCAAGTCAAACTTTAGACAAACTGTCTAAAAATAAGAACTCTGAGGTGCGTACTGAAGTTGCCAAACATCCCAATACTTCAAGTCAAACTTTAGACAAACTGTGTACAGACGATCGCTCTTTTGTACGTACTAAAGTTGCCGAAAATCCCAATACTTCAAGTCAAACTTTAGAAAAACTGTATGAAGATAGCGAATATCTTGTGCGTGCTGCAGTTGCTGAAAATCCTAATACCCCTCCTCAAGTTCTAGAAAAAATTGCAAGATACGAAGACCCGAATGAAAAATATAGATCGTACTCTATAGATAAGCTGAAAACTTATCATAAAGATAGAGCTTATTATACCGTTATCAGTCCCATCGCTAAACGTCAAGATACACCAGCCACAGCATTAGAATTTCTGGCAAACAGCCCCGAAACCAATATTCGCAAAATCGTCGCTAAAAATCCCAATACGCCATCAACAGCTTTGGAAAGTCTGGCGACTACAGAATCAGATACAGAAGTCTTAACAGCTCTTAATAGCAACCCCAATTTAACAACAGGAACGTTACAACGACTGTCTGGTAATTCTAATCACGATTTCCTCATTTATATGATTCGGAGCCGCCGTGAATTATCTCCCGAACTTTGGCAAAAACTGGCAGAAGATGAAAATGCAATAGTGCGAGAAGCGATCGCTTCCTCTTCCAACACACCTATCAATATTCTTGAAGCTCTAGCTTTAGATACAAACCGAGACGTGCGCCGAAAAATAGCAGCTAATCCCAATACTCCCACAACTTCCCTAGAAATTCTTTCTCAAGACTCTATTTATGACGTTCGTATTGCTGTTGCTAGCAATCAAAACACCAACGTTATAGTTTTGGAACAGTTAGCGCAAGATAAAAAAGTGGAAGTGCGTCGAGCAGTTGCCCAAAACCGTAGCACTCCTGCTCCTCTCCAGGAATCCCTGGAAGATTTGCTAGGTTTACCTTATGTTCGTCAACCTAGCACCACATTATCAGGAGTGAGCCGTATTTACAAGCCAGATACAGACGATTTACCAACATTGTTATCAGAATATGCTCAGTCTGACAATGCTTTTGTCCGTTTTGTGAGTTTGATGCACCCGTTAACTCCGGTTGATGGTATTACCGAGGGTTGTCAGTCTCTATTTTGGCAAGAACGTTATGCAGTTGCTGAGAACCCCTCCACTCCAGGAGAAATACGAGAGCAACTCGCCAATGATAGTAACCGCATCGTCCGAGCAACCGCCAAAGCAAACTTGTAGGTTGGGTTGAGGAACGAAACCCAACAAAACCAGTTGTAGGTTGGGTTGAGGAACGATCTTCGGAGCTTATCCGTAGGATAAACCCAACAAAACCAGTTGTAGGTTGGGTTGAGGAACGATCTTCGGAGCTTATCCGTAGGATAACTGGACTTTCAGAAAAAAATAGACTAAACTAGGCTAAGATTATTATATATTATGGCTTTTACCTGAAAATGCTTGCCGATGAAAGAAACAACCTTGTCTGCCTTACCGCCATGCTTT
>JAXHSW010000279.1:0-8531 GCA_034190295.1 Cyanobacteriota bacterium
GTGACATACTCCCACGCTAACCCCAAAGGTATAGCTTCAACAATTAATAATTAATAATTAATAATTAATAATTATATTACCGAAAAATTGGGTTTAAAGCCTCCCCCTTTTAGGGGGATGAAAAAATATTCAATGAGCGTATTTTCGTTTGATCCGGCTTTAGCGGTCGGTACTGATAACTGATAACTGATAACTGATAACTGAAATGACCTCTCCTTGAAAACGGATAGGATTGATTAAAAGGAAAAGTTTTTTCTTTTTTCCTCTTAAAAGGGGAGGCTTTAAACCACAATTTATCGGTAAGCTCTCTCGCTTCATAGTCCTGCCATTGCATGGGACACGGGCGTGCTTTAAGGACGTATGGGCCCCGCCGCCCTTTTTGCAAGTTAAAAAACTACTCACCCAGTGCCGCAATAAGATTTTACGTTTTCCCACGGCTTGCTAGGAATTTAGGATAACAACCCCATATCTGATTAAATTTTCATGGTTCATCACTGGCGGTTGTTAACTCTTTCCCAGCTAGAGACCATTATCACATAAAATTTGTAAATTAATAGGACGTTGAGTCTCATTAATTTACCGTCGATTCATCCCACGCTCCGGAACGCAGATTATGACGTGGGGCTTCTCGACAATTATGCTAAACAACCTAAATTTTCTGTAGATATTCACCCTTGGATTTACACAAACGATATCAATGGACATTTCCGGAAATTACACTTATGGATCATTTTTTGTGTCTTTTTTCAGAAATTTTCTTCCCTATTTTGTCTAAAGAAAGTTGGTTTACACTGACATATCAATAATTTTGTGTAAATCCAAGCTCTTAGTAGAATATATTAGTGTGAATTCCGACTAGAATTATAATTTCTCTGTCTCCAGCAATGCTCTCCGCATAGCATTTAGGCTTTCTTCCTGATCCACCAAACGGTTTAGAGCTAATACAATATCATCAGGAACTCCTAAAAGTTTAGCTGCTTTTTTGACTGCCATTTGTTCTTGAGTGGCGAATTCCGAATCTGCTCTACACATTTGAATGGCATCAAAAATTAATGTTCTAGGAACACTAAAAGGCACATCACATTTATTAATATCAGGAACTAGATCTTCCAAGTTAGCATTTTTATAGTCAAATGCTTTGTATGCCTCAATAATTTCTTCTGGCACATTTATAGAACGTTGATGATTTATCAACCAATTCATTTCTGCTTCGCTAACTTCTCCATCTGCTCCAGCAATGGTCAACATCGCATAGCCATATTTAATAGTAGCTATTTCATCTGCATAGGATAAACCATATGCCTGTTGATAAAATTCAGGAAATTCTACTTTTTTTCCAGATAAATCGCTCATAGTTATTAGTAATGAGGAATAAGATTAGTCTTCAGGATAGTATCATAAATATAATCAGTCTCATTTGTGTTTATAATTATTTCAACATCTTGATGACAGTTTCATCCCACATTTTGAAGTGCGGAAACTAATACGGGACAATCAAAAGAGAGAGCTAATAATGCATTGCCTGAATTTAAAATGTCTTTAAACGGTAATACCACAAAATTAGCAGCCCGGAAATATTCCTGCAATTTTTTATCTGGTACAAACCCAAATTTTAATTTAATCCTAGAATCATTTACTTGTTCCTTGTTGTTCCATAGAGAAATATAACAAATAGCCATAGGGATTTTGATACTTTGTCTTAAATGCTGGCCAAGCAATAATTCTCATGGAAATTATTTAAGATTAAGATTTGGATAATGTTACGGAAACTACTTGAGATTCTACATCTGAATTATTATTTTGTGTAGCTCCTGTTAAATAACCATTTTTCCACAAATAGAAAGGACTTTTCAAACTATTGATGTATAACTCCAACTCACAAGCTGCGACTACATCTGTTCTTAACTTCAGACCATATTTAAGTAAATGGCGAATAATTTTACGAGTATCATTTGCCATATAAATGAACAAAGCTAATGGCTTTAACCATGGTTTTACATTTAACATTCGAGTTACATAACGACTCAAACCTATACCACGGAAAAATTTAATTAAATAATCTTTTTGTGTTCGATCTTTAGGAATTTTATGAGTTACTTCCATTGCTGGGTTATACCAAATTTCCCAGCCTGCTTTTTGAATATAACTAATAGTTTCCGTATCTTCAGCAGTTAACATTGATCCCGGGACTCTACCACTTAATATACATTTATCTGGAACACTTTCTAACCATGCTTCCCGACGAACTACTAATCCAGCGGAAGGAGGTATTACCTTGATTAAAGGTCGATATAATAAGGGTTGGTCTCCTCTTTCAGTGATGGCAAAAAATGATTTAATTCGGTCAAAATGAGGTGGTAATTCTCCAGCAAAATCCCCATGAATTTGACTAGCATAAGCTCCTGCTTTTGGATATTTTTGAGCAAATTCATAAGCTGCTGCCACCCAATTTTCTGCAGGGATATTATCATCATCTAAGAAACCAATTAATGGAGAATTTGCTACTTTTACTGCTTTTTTTCTAGCAAATCCTGCTCCTTGTTGTGCTTCATAACAGTATTGTAATGGAATTTTCTCCGGCCAGTTTTCTTGATATCTACTAATTACTTTTTTTGTATTGTCTGTGCTGTTATTGTCTACAACAATAATTTCCCAAGATAGCCCTTCTAATCCGATTTGAACCCGTAATTTATCTAGAACTAATAGTAATTTTTTAGCTCCATTATATGTAGGAATTGCTACAGTAAAATCAGTCATAATGATGCACTTCTTTTATAATTTTTTATCTATCAAAATATACCTAATATTTTCCCAATTGGGCAACAATCTTTTTTCACGATCGCCGATCCAGTATAAAATTTTACACGAAAAATCAGGATTTATATAGTATCCAGATAATTAGTCAGTAGTCAGTAGTTAGTATGTAGTCAGTAGTTGGTATTTGGTAGGTAAATCCATAGATAACACCTTAGGAGTAATCTGTTTGTGATACCTCTAATATATTTTAACATATTAAGTGATGGGTATCACCCCTTATAGAAAATTATCTTACCAATTACCAATGCCGTTCAATAGTCAGTAGTCAGTATTTACCGAATAATTAAGGTAAAAGTCCTCTCACTCGCCGTGGAGAAACAAGAAAAAATTTTCCTTAATCGTCAATCCTCTTCCTTTTAGGGAGAGGTAATTATTAATTGTTGAAAGGAGATTCGGTGGTATGTCAGGTAAAAATAATATTAACGATAAAGTTCGGACATCTTGCCTGCTACAGATGTACCTCACTGATATGAAACATACCTAGTCGGGAGAAAGAACAAAGGAGTAGGGAGAGTCAGAATTATCTTGGGATATTCTGGCATTTTATGTCTGCATTGAATGGAAGTATAGAGTGCGACAACTGTATAACCGGGTTTCACATTAGAGGTGGACTAGATAATAGACAAAGAAAAACTTCCGAAAACTGTCCAGAAATGATTTTAGGGCTACATTGCTGAAGTCAATTTCGACTGACCAATATATATGTAGTCCTCTTGAGAGGATTTTTGTCTCATATCATGTCCGTTTAAAAGTGTGAGAAAAAACTTTCTTCTTCTTTTCCTTCTTTTTCCCTCCTGACTCAGTCCTCCTCCGTATTTATAAGTACATTATATCATCGCAAAAATTGGAAATCCTGGGTAGCGATCGCTCTTTAATATTTAGTTAACAAACAAAAAATCTCTGATATCAAATCCTCTTTTTCAAATGTCTGAGGTAGAACACCAAACAACCGTTTAAATTTTACGGAGTTTAATTGATTGGCTTGTTCAAATTACATAAGTAGGGCTTACCTATCTAATCTAAAAGTATTGACAGATAAAGGTTTTAGCGTTTTAGAGTTGAAAAAAGTACCAGCTTTTCGGTGGCAAGAGCTGCATAAAGCTAGTATTTTGGGATGATTATGGCAGAACAATCTTGGGACAATTTAAGCTCCTACCTCCTCGCTCATTCCCCTCCTGGGAGGGGTTAGGGGTGGGTTCTCCACGGTCTGGGGCCCGCGGGTGGGTTTTCTCCTGTCTTCCCCTCCTGGGAGGGGTTAGGGGTGGGTTCTCCACGGTCTGGGGCCCGCGGGTGGGTTCTCCACGGTCGGGGCTAGGGGTGGGTTCTCCACGGGGCCCGCGGGTGGGTTGTCTCCTGTTTCCTGTTTCCTGTTTCCTGTTTCCTGTTTCCTGTTTCCTGTCTCTTGTCTCCTGTCTCCTACAAAGAGCAAAAAGACTTTCCATAAGCAAACCCTAAGTATTTCTTATAGCCTTTTAGAGTAGGGCGATGCTTGGTCGATCCACCATAAGATACTTCAAATTTGGACTTTTGTACCACATTCTGCACTTCGATTTGTAACATAAAAATTAGTATAAAATTCGTAGCTTGTGTAAGTATTTATACTATATAAATTCTCCTCATTTACCTCGATCGCTCGTCAAATTCTCAGTTAAATATTAAGCTACATTCCGCACGAAAAAACGTAGCATGAAAAGCTCTATTACCGATAAATTGTGGTTTAAAGCCTCCCCTTTCAAGGGGAAAAAAAGAAATTTTTTCCTTTTATTCAATCAATTCCGTTTTAGGGAGAGGTAATTATCAATTATCAATTATCCATTATCCATTATCAATTGTTGAACTTAGCTATCCTGACTTTTAGCTTTATTCAGCAGAGCAATAATTATCTTGAGACAGGGAAATGTTTTTCCTACTGTTCCCAGATCGAGTGTTCCCTGTTCCCTGCTATAAAAAGAATTAGGAAAAAACCAGAAAAAAAATAGCCCTGTCCTCATCAAGTGTAGGGCAGGGTTAAATTAGAGGAGTATAAAGAAAAATATATCAACACTTATTCAAGTTAATGCCAGCAGCTTTGGCCATAGCTTGTATACCTTTGCTTTCTAAAGTTTTAATTGCTTTAGTCGATAATCGTAGTTTGACCCAACGATTACCTTGAGGCCACCAAACTCTTTTCCATTGGAGATTTGCTTGCTGCAATTTGTGGGTGCGGATATGAGAGTGGGAAACTGCATAACCATTATTAGCTTTCTTTCCAGTCAATTGACATTTACGACCCATGATTTGTCTACCTAAATTTTTTTCACAACCTATTCATTATATAGCTAAGTATCTGTTTGACATCCCCCCGACGCTGCTCTCACGATATAGTGCTCTGCGTAAGTCAAAAGTCAAAATTTAAAAGCCAAAAGCCAAAAATTAAAAGTCAAAAATTAAAAGTCAAAAATTAAAAGTCATCCCTGACGCTCGTTTGAGCCTTTATAAATGTCCGCGCCCTTTGTTTCAACTGCTATATAAAAGCTAACATTAAGATAAAATTAATTAAAATATTAAACAACTTATACTGACCTAAAACTATAAATTTTTAGGCAAGTACTTTTGTCAATTTTTGTTCAAGGAAGGAAGAAGTAAGAGTTAATTTGAATCAGCTACTTTGCCGAAGTCAAAAGTAAAAAAGTTAATCAACCTTCTTCCTTCAACTTAATTCGATCAAATTACTTTTTCAGTTAACTGAGTCAAGACCTGATTAGACCTTTCCACAAATTCTTTCATACCTTCAGCATCAAAACCTTTTTGTGCCATTAAAGCTAAATCATAAACATGATGACAGATTTGTTTGGCCAATTCTGCGGATGGAGACTCCCCGTCGCCCTGAATAATACTACCTTGACTGAGATTGGCAAGATTCTGAATCAGTGGGTGAGCTGTATTTACCACTAAAACATGGTCTTCTGGAAATTCTGCTTTTTCCTGCTGCAACATAGCAGTCATATCTCTCAATCTTCGCATGGCCTCTGGCAACAATACCATTGCTGGTGGGGTAGTTTTGGCATCTTCTGATTTTAATGCTTGGGCCTTAACATTGATCTTGGGTTTATTCAGCGCTTTTTCAAATAGTTCTTTGATTTGTTCGCTGCGAGTTTTATTGGTGGTTGGATCGACTATTTCAGATTGATTTTCTTGGTCAATTAATGTCTCATCTAGATCGGAATCTACCCTAGAGAATTTAATATCTTGATATTCTCTTTCTAGGAAACTAATAAAGTGAGTATCGATGAAAGAGTCGAGAAATAAAACTTCTAAACCTTGATTTTTGTGCAGTTCTACATAAGTTGCTTGAGATGCAGGTTCAGTACAATAATAGACACGATTTTCATGGCGTTCTTTATTACGTTCTAAATACTCTTTTAGAGTGGTGTAATAAAAACCTTGTTCATCAGTGTTTTGAGAATCAGATTTTTCAGGAGTTACTTCTTGCCAAACATCTTCTCCTTCTGCTTGTACTTCTACTGCTGGTTTTGCTTCAGTTTCAGTTGTTTCGCTTTGGTTAAGTTTAGCTGTAGTGCGGAAAATTATGATGTCTTCTACTTGCTTTTTAAACTTATCGTCATTCAAGACACCAAACTTAACAAATGTACCTACATCTTGCCAACAACTGATATATTTATCTTTTTCATCGCGATAAATTTCTTTCAGGCGATCGCCTACTTTTTTTGCTATATAATCGGCGATTCTTCTGACAGTTCGATTACTTAATAGAGAGCTACGAGAAACGTTAAGAGGAATATCTGTACTATCAATTACTCCTCGTAAAGGCATTAGAAATTTAGGAATAATTTCTTCACAATGGTCGGTGACAAATACTTGATTACAGAATAGTTTTATATTACCTTGGGTGACATCTACATCTGGCTTTAATTTAGGAAAATAAAGAATTCCATTGACAATAAAAGGATAGTCAGTATTGAGATGCACCCATAATAAAGGCTCTTCCTGGAAAGGATAAAGATGACGATATAGTTCTAGGTAGTCTTCTTGAGTGACATTTTGAGTAGATTCTCGCCAGATTGCTTTGTGTTTATTAACTACTTCTTCTTCAAATTTTATTGCCACGGGCATAAAATCACAGTAGGTTTTAATCAACTGTTTAATACGAGTAGTTTCAAGATATTCTTGTTCTTCATCTTGGAGAGTTAAGGTAATAGTTGTGCCTCGTTCTGTGCGGGGAGAATCTGATAATTCAAATTCTGGAGAACCGTCACAACTCCAATGAACAGCTTCTGCACCCTCTTGATAAGAAAGGGTATCAATTTCTACTTTTTTAGCAACCATGAAGGAGGAATAAAAGCCCAAACCAAAGTGACCTATAATTGCGTCTTCATCGCCACCTTTATATTTTTCAATAAACTCTTCAGCACTGGAGAAAGCCACTTGATTAATGTATTTTTTGATTTCATCGGCGGTCATACCGATACCATTATCAGTAATCGAAAGAGTTTGATTTTCTTTGTCTATTTTAATTTCTATTTCTGGATTAGTAACATCACCGCTATACTCTCCAGTTCGAGCCACCATTTTCAGTTTTGCAATGGCATCTACACCATTAGAAACTAATTCTCTTAAGAAAATTTCATGGTCAGTATAGAGAGATTTTTTAATAATTGGGAAGATATTTTCAGTATGGATACTGATTTTACCTTTCTCTAGGGTTGTACTCATAATGTTTATCTTTATCTACTTACTAGGTCTACTAGGTGAATTAAATTTAGTGAAGCATTAAGGTAACTGTTTAGTGTTTTGATTTCTTCAAAGGTACTAAACTATAATTTTTAGATACTATGGCCAATTTATACTGGCTATTCCTCAATACTATTTAATGATTGTGATTTATTGAGTCTTTTTTTTAAACAGGGATTGCACCAAACATCTGATTCGGATTTCACTACCTAAGTAGTTGTAATATAATATCAATGGCGATCGAATCATACCTTCAACAATTAATAATTAATAATTAATAATTAACAATTACCTCTCCTTGAAAAGAAGAGGATCGATCGGAGCGTGAAAATTTTTTCTTCTCTCGATCGATTGGATAGGGCGAGGAGACCTTGCCATCCCACCCTTCGGGAAGCTGCGAAGCTCGACCGCTTTTTTCCCTTTTAAAGGAGAGGCTTTAAATCTTAATTATTCGGTAATAGTAACGTTCATTAATTGATAATGCATAATGGATAATTACCTCTGGTTAAAACCGTCCTTGATTGAACATAAGGAAATATTATTTCTTGATTTTCCCCTTGAAAGGGGAGGCAGAGTAAGCTGAATTATTTAATTAATCATTAACATTATTAATTATTCGGTAAATAAGGAGGAAAAAGAAATAAATAAGAAAAAGGGAAACAATATATATTAATTATATATATTATAAAAAGTAGGACTATTAAAGAGTTAATCTGTTGAGGAAAATCAATAATTTATAGGAATTGTCTAAATAACTCAAAAAAAATGCGCGATCGCCAGTCTATTTTACTGCTTTTTTTGTCTAAAATTATAATTTTTCCATCAGATATTTTTTGAGTATCGTATATCAGGAACTTGCTTCGTAAGCATTCAGCTGTCAGCTATCAGCCATCAGCTATTGCTTTTAGTTTTAGATAAAAGCTTTACTAATTGAGTCAGATTTAAATCTGACTATCAAAACTGGGTTGAAAATCTATATTCAT
>JAXHSW010000028.1:0-16860 GCA_034190295.1 Cyanobacteriota bacterium
AATAGTAACAATTGCAGTCGCAGGGCGATATAACTGCCGCACTTACTCCGAATGGCGCTCAAGAGCAGAGCCATAACTATTGTCCAATAGTAACAATTGCAGTCGCAGGGCGATTAAGCTGCCGCACTTACTCCGAATGGCGCTCAAGAGCAGAGCCATAACTATTGTCCAATAGTAACAATTGCAGTCGCAGGGCGATATAACTGCCGAATGGATGTTCAGAACGCTACTTTCATGCAACAAAGCCGTTATCAGTTGTAAAAAACTCTATGTTTTAGGCAACAGGCAATAGTGAAGTAAAGATAAGAGTGTACCTCACTAACCTGATAAATGCTATATATAGCGCTACGCATTAAGGTGTTTGACATAAATAGAAGCTGAAACCTTTTTGTATTCCCCTGTTGCCTGTTGCCTGTTGCCTGTTGCCTGTTGCCTTGCGCATAGCGCTATATCTGGAGGTTTGGAATATAAACTATAAACTACAACTTACCGATAAATTGTGGTTTAAAGCCGACCCTTTTAAGTGGAAAAAAGAAAAAACTTTTCCTTTGAATCAATCCTATCCGTTTTCAAGGAGAGGTAATATAATTATTAATTATTAATTATTAATTGTTGAATTATTCCTTCCATCTCCAATGCTGCTGCTACCCGTAAAATCAAGGCTTCATTATAAGGTGCAGCAATAATTTGTACCCCCAAAGGTAAACCATTAGTACGACGGATGGGAACTGACAAAACTGGCAACCCAATAAAAGATAAAGGTTGCGTATACAAACCCAAATTCGGACGCACTAACACTTCCTCCCCAGCAATAGTCATTTTTTCCTCACCCAACAGTGGCGCAAAACAAGGAGTAGTGGGAGCCAGAATAATATCTACTTCCTTAAATATTTCTCCAACACAACCTTGATACCAACGACGGAAACGTTGAGCTTGAATATACCAATCTGCCGGAATTAAAGCGCCAGCCAAAAAGCGATCGCGAGTTGCCGGGTCGAAATCTTGGGGACGAGTGCGTAAATTTTCTAAATGTAAATTCGCCCCCTCCGTAGCAGTAATAATATAAGCAGCAGCTCTAGCTCGATGCGCCTCCGGTATAGTCACCCTTCGACTTACTCCCAATGCTGTTGCCACCTGTTCCACCGCTGCGAAAACTTCTGGCTCCCCACCTGTGGCAAAGTGACCGTCAGCAACAGCAATGCGTAAACCTTCAATGTTGTGCTTGAGTTGAGGCAAACAAGCTTCCGGACTACGATGGGTACAAACTGGGTCTCTAATATCTGGCCCCTGTAAAACATCATAAACTGTTGCGATATCTCTTACAGAACGAGCAAATGGTCCCACATGGTCTAAACTACTGGCAAACAGAAAAACCCCTGCTAGCGATAAGCGTCCATAAGTGGGTTTAAATCCGAATACACCGCATAAGGAGGCGGGTACGCGGATAGAACCGTTGGTATCGGAACCGAGAGTTATGGGTACTAAACCAGCAGCAACGGCAGCAGCAGAACCACCGGATGACCCCCCGGAGATGCGGGTGAGGTCGTGGGGATTAGGTGTTGCGCCATAGTGGCTATTTTCTGTTACGAAGCCATAAGCGTATTCGTCCATATTGAGGGTACCGATGAGGATGGCACCTGCTTGTTTGAGTTTAGCTACGGCGGTTGCGTCTTCTGTTGCGGGTTGGTTTTCGGCGTTTATTTTGGCTCCAGCGAGGGTGGTTATACCTGCGATGTCGTAGAGATTTTTGACTGCAAAGGGTACACCTGCTAGGATACCAGGATTTTTGCCTTGAGCAATTTCTGTGTCTATTTTTTTGGCGGTGTTAAGGGCGGTTTCTACAGTAATAGCAGTGAAGCAGTTGAGGGTTTGGTTGTGCCGATCGATTTGTTGTAAGCATTTAGTTACTATGGTTTGAGCTGTGGTTTCTCCTGTTTTGATGGCTGTGGCGATCGCCATTGCATCTATTTGATTAAATTTGATAGTCATTTTGGTTTAAGTAGGTAAAAAAGTAAGAAAGTTTTTGGGTGGTTATGCTCGCGTAATACTAAATAGGAATAAGCAATGTCTGGCGCGGTTATCCTGCTAGCTAGGGAGCAAGATGCTCCCACTACTATGTCTGGGAACAAAAATAATTACCGAAAAATTGTGGTTTAAAGCCTCCTCTTTTAAGAGGACAAAAAGCGGTCGAGGGATGGCGAGGTCTCCTCGCCATATCCAATCGACCAAGAGAAGAAAAATTTTCATGATTAGTCAATCCTATCCGTTTTAAAGGAGAGGTAATTCGCGCATTCTTAATTCGCGCATTCTTGAAAATTCACTATCACCGTAAGCATTTCCTGCGGACTGCTGCGCAAACAGCTAGCTCGCATTTCCGTTTGTCACCGCGAAGCAAACAGCACTCAGCTTTTGAACGGACAGAACTTACTAAGGTTAGCTTGTTACCTTTTTCTTGACTGCGGAATTCTGTATAAACATAATTTTGAATTATCCTTCTCAGATAATAAGTTAATAACTGATAACTTAAGTCTGCAGTTCTGACCTTATAAGGTTAGCTGACTGCTGACTGCTGACTGCTGACTGCTTACCTATCACCAGTTTTTGTAACCATATCAATTCTCTAATTTTTCTGGGTCAAATTTTGGTGCTGGTTCTATTTCTGGTGGTAGGGGAAAGTCTATGACTAATTGAGCGATCGCTGCAATTTTTTCTAGATTTTTTACTACACCGGGAAGGTGTTCTGGTTGTAATGGTAAATTGATTAATTCTGCCGTATATTCGACATATTTTTCGATATTTTTCATAACTCAAAATGATAAGTAGTCGTGCAAAAAAAATCCTAGTTGAAAGAGGGAACAGGGAATAGGAAGTGTAATTAATTTTGCTTATTAATTTAGCCTATTCCTTAATGTTTTTTTTCGTATAATAGATGTTTTTCAATAGCTGAATGCTGATAACTGAATGCTGAATGCTTACTAAGTAAAAGAAGTAAATTTAATTGTTTTTGGAATAGTCTCTACCAATAATTTACCATGATAAAATACATATTTAACAGTAGCACGTTTGAGAATTGCATTAAAACAACTATCCGTATCTAAAACTATTAAATTGCCTGGTTTTCCTACTTTAATTCCATAGCAATTTTCTACATCTAAAGTTTTCGCACCATTCCAAGTAACCATTTGATAACAAGCATCAATTTCTTTAATTCCAGTCATTTGACATATATGTACGCCCATATAAGCCACATCCAACATACTACCAGTACCCAAACTATACCAAGAATCTTGTACACAATCATGTCCGAAACTAACATTTAGTCCTCGTTGCCATAACTCTTTTACTCGCGTCACACCCCGTCTTTTAGGATAAGTATCAGTACGACCTTGAAGAGTAATATTAATTAAAGGATTAGCAATAAAATTAATTTTAGACCTCTCTAATAAACTCATTAATTTCAAAGCATAAGCATTATTATAAGAACCAAAAGCTGTAGTATGACTAGCAGTGACTTGTGAAGTTAAACCTGTTCTAATTGCACAAGCAGCAACTACTTCTAAAAATCGTGATTGGTCATCATCTATTTCATCACAATGAATATCAATAAAACAGTCATATTTTTCTGCCAATTCAAAAATTTTATGCACAGATTTTACCCCATCTTCCCTCGTAAATTCATAATGAGGAATTCCACCCACACCATCCACTCCTAATTGTAAAGCTGTTTCTAAAAATGAGAGGTTTTTATCTTTACTATAAATACCATCTTGGGGAAAAGCAACTATTTGTAAAGTCATCCAATCTTTGACAGTTTCTTTTACCTCTAAAAGTGCTTGTAATGCTATTAGTTTTGGTTCGCTAACATCGACGTGGGTTCTCACAAATAATACTCCTTGTCTAGCTTGGAGTTTAAGAGTATCAATAGCACGTTTTTTCACATCTTCTAGTGTCAAGTCTTGCTTACGATCGCCCCAAATTTCTATACCCTCAAATAATGTTCCACTTTGATTCCACCGTGGTTCTCCAGCAGTGAGAGCAGAGTCTAGATGAATGTGAGATTCTACAAATGGTGGACTGACTAATTTTCCCTGAAGGTCGAGTTCTTGGTAAGCAAAAGCTGGAATTTCCCTAGAAATAGCAACAATTTTACTGTCATCAATGGCGATATCTACTATTTCTGTTTGTTGAGTTGGTTGCAATAAGCGACTGTTTCGCAGAATTAATTCATAAGTTTTGTCAGACATGAAGTTTTCCTGGTTAAAAGGTTGAGCGTAATCTGAATTTTATCATGACGGAGTCCTCAAGAGTCAGTCGGACTGAGTCAACCGACCCGCGGGCCCCGACCGTGGAGAACCCACCCCTAACCCCTCCCAGGAGGGGAAGAAGGAAGAAGCAAGAAGCAAGAAAAAAGAGGAGGAAAAGGAGAAAGTTTTTTTTCACTAATTATCCGTACATGATATAAGTCCTGAATTAAATAGACATCTCCAATAATAAAAAATTGGCGTTGGTGAAGCGCGTGTATGATATTAATCTTAATTATTTAGGAGTCAGTCGGACTGAGTCAACCCACCCGCGGGCCCCGACCGTGGAGAACCCACCCCTAACCCCTCCTAGGAGGGGAAGAAAGAAGAAGAAAGAGTAGTAGAGGGAGAAAATTTTTTGTTTGCGCTCTTATCCGGACAAGACGTCATACCTCTTTTCACCAACGCCAAAAAATTAAATCAATTATCGTAGGTAAATCATCAAATTTTTCCCTCTACTCCCTACTCCCTACTCTCTACTCACTCTTTTCCGGAGAGGTCTAATAAAATCACATCATTGTGATGCTAGATTACCAATTTTCAAACAATTTCTAACTCTAAATTATGACTTTTAGCAAAGTCGTGAGAAAAATGATCTACCTCATTTGTATCACTCAATTCTAAGTTGTAAAAATCTACAAATTCATAATCTGAATATGGTCCTGCGTGCCAGGTTCCTACCTCTAATTTAATAAAACAATTTCCGGGAATTTTAAAAGCAACTATATCTTCTAATTTTGGTGCATTCTCTACACAAGGTGGAGCAACTGCTATGAACCATTCCTTACCTTCTAGAGAACCCAAACATTGAGTACATTTTATATGACGAGTAATTTTAGTAAATTTTCGCTCTTTTCCAAATAACCGCATAATATAGAATCGTGGCGTACCATTTTCTAAATTTAATTGAGCATCGTCTTGGTCATATTTTTTATCATCTTTTGATGCCCAGATTACTTGCCCAAAAGGTCGAAAATTCTCTGGTGTAATTTCTTGGGCAAACAGTTGTTTGACTACTATTGATTTACTCATTTTTTATTTTTATAAAATTTATATTAGGGAATAGGCAAACGGAAGTTATAAGTCAAAAGTCAAAAGTCAAAAGTAAGATTTTATAGAACTTACGCATGAACGCTATTGGTAGCTATTGGTAGGGTGTGAAGCGCGCTAGCGTAACACACCAAAACCCTATATCTATTGTCAGTGCGTAAGTCGTCCCGTTAATTAGACTTAAATTCAAAACCATTTGCCTCAGCATAACGATGTAAAAATCGCATCACTCTCTCAAAATTTTCTTCTGATTCTACTTCAAAAGAACATTCTACTTTGGAAAAATCACTTTCATCAGCAGACAAAAATTTAATCCCACTAGGAGCAACTTCAATATTTCCTTCTTCGTCTTTCAACCATAATTTATTTATTTTATTAGTGAAGGAACGAAAACTTTCCGTAGCTTGAAGACGGTCAAACATTAGTACAACTATTTTTGTGTCAGAGTTACGACGTTTTCTCAGACTAACTTCTGTAATTTTCTCATCTAATCCTTCAATAAATTCTACAGATACTGTCATTTTATTTCTCAAGCTGAATATTAATATTAAACAGTTATTATATTACCAAAAAAAGTTGAAAGTGCGGAATATAACAGTCGAAGGAGAGATTATATTAGGGAATGCTCTTAAAAGTCTTTTAGTAGGAGACAGGAGACAACCCACCCCTAACCCCTCCTAGGAGGGGAAGTCAGGAGAAATGGGAATAGCGAGGGGGTAGGAGTAAGAATTGTAAGAGTGATTTTTCTGCCATAGTCAGCCCAAAATACTAGCTTTTTGAGCATTTTTAACTGAAACAGGCCCACTGCTATTAGACCCTAAAAATGTTCAAACCTTTATATATCAATACTTTTATAATTAATCAGCAACCCCTATATTATTTCTACATTTTATTGAGCAGGGGAGTAGGGGAGTGGGGGAGAATTCAATAATTGATAATGGATAATTGATAATGGATAATTGATAATTACCGAACAATTAAGGTTTAAAGCCTCTCCATTCATGGAGAAAAAAGAAAAAAATTTCCTTTGAGTCAATCCTCTCCTTGAAAAGAAGAGGTAATTCGCGCATTCTTAATTCTAAATTCGCGCATTCTTGAACTCTCCCTAAAAACGGATAGGATTGAATAAAAGGAAAATTTTTCTTTATTATCCCCTTAAAAGAGTCGGCTTTAAACCACAATTTTCGGTAAACATATCCGCAAAAAGCTATAGCAATATGATTTAAAAAAAATTAACTTCAATCTTTCCTTCTTCCCTATTCCTTCTTCCTTCTTCCCTCTTCCAAATAATTCAGAAATCGTCGAGGAATATCTATCCTATTCCCCCAATGAATATGAAGATAGGAAGCATGAAGTTGATAAAATTTCCAACCTTCAACAGTTCCCTTGCTCTGATTTTTATCCTCATCAATCCGCCACATTTTGTATAGATGTCTTGCAGGTAATTCAGTTAATTCAGAACGATGAAATTCATGTCCATAAACTTGTGTATTTGCCGCTAATAAAGGAGTATCTATATTAGTAATTGCTTGCCGATATCCTAACTTTAAACTTTTATCCATTACTGCCGTAGTTGGTAAAATTCCTACCATCTCCCAAGACTTACTATTAAAGTCAATAATTGCCTGAGATAAATACATCAACCCACCACATTCAGCATAAGTTGGCATTCCAGAAATAATTGCTGCCCGAACAGCTTTTCTCATTAAAATATTTTCGCTTAACTGTTGGGCAAAAACTTCTGGAAATCCACCACCAAAATATAAACCTTCCACTCCCGGAGGTAAATTTTCATCCTTTAACGGACTCCAAAATACTATTTTTGCTCCTAACTCTTCCAGAATATCTAGGTTGTCTTGGTAATAGAAATTAAATGCGCGATCGCGAGCTACTCCTATCAAAAAAATCGACTTTTTTTTCTGAAAATTCTTGACATTTGATAGTGGAGAATGTATTGTGTTATTAGGGAGAACTTGGCTAGATAAAAAGTGCTGAGACCCCTCATTCTGAATTTTTAAAAGTGGTAGTAATTTATCCCAATCAAAACAAGTTTTTGCCAGTTCGGTTAAGTCATTAATTAAATTATCTAAATCTGGCATTTCATCGGTAGGAAGTAAACCCAAATGTCGGTCAGGAATAGTAATATTTTGATGTCGTCGTAGTACCCCAAGTACAGGTAAATTTAGAAATTTAAGGGAATTTTGAAGTAACTGTAAATGGCGATCGCTCCCTACCCGGTTGAGTATCAAACCAGCAAAATTAATAGTATGGTCAAAAGAAATTAAACCATGAGCGATCGCTGCCACAGAACCTGATAACCGACTACAGTCAAGCACCAATAATACAGGTACGTTCAGCAACCGAGAAATATGAGCAGTAGAAGCAAAATCGGGAAAGCAGCTATTACTCTCATCTTCTACCCCCCTTTCTAAGGGGGGCCAGGGGGGATCGAAAACAAAATTAGGAAAACACCCATCACCATCATCTTTTTCCCCTTTTTTAAACAAAATACGATCGCACTCATCTTCTACCCCCCTTTCTAAGAGCGAGGGGGGATTGAAAAAACTCACTCCATCAAATAAACCCATCACCCCCTCAACCAAAGCAAAATCAACATCTTGAATATTTCGCGCAAAACATTGCTGCACATAAACCTCGGAAGTCAACACCGGGTCTAAATTCCGGCAAGACTTACCCGTAACATACTGATGAAACATCGGGTCAATATAATCAGGTCCGACCTTAAATGATTGCACCTGCAAATTTTGCTGTTTCAAATAAGACAGTAACGCCAACGTAACAGTAGTTTTGCCAACCCCACTACGCTCTCCTGCAACTATTAAACTCAATATACCCCCCGTCTTTTTAACTAGCTATCAGCTTTTAGCATTTCCGTACCGGAATACTCCGCAAACAGCTATCAGCTTTTTGGACTTTGGTTAAAATCCCCTTTCGGTCTGGAATGCTCCTTCAATAATTGATCGTGGATAATTGATAATTACCTCTCCCTAAAAACGGAATTGATTGAATAAAAGGAAAATATTTTCTTGTTTCTCCTTTAAATGCTCCTTCAATAATTGATAATGGATAATTGATAATTACCTCTCCCTAAAAACGGAATTGATTGAATAAAAGGAAAATATTTTCTTGTTTCTCCTTTAAATGAGAGGATTTTTACCTTAATTATTCCGTAAAGGAGGGCGTCAAAAAAATGATCCTACTGAGTGCCGACTGCTGACCGCTTCTTTAACTAAAAAAAATGAAATCAGGAAACACCTTCCTCTTCATAAATTTCATGCTCTCGGTGAATAAAAACCTCCGCCAACGCCTGATAAGCTTCTGTCCAAGCAGTCATAACTTCTGGCGTTGCTACCTCTCCCAAAACATCCTGCATAGCTTGCAACATACATTCTCCAACCACTGGATATTGTTCCGGTAGTACATGAGTTTCCACATGGCGGTGAGCAATTTTTTCAACCATTGATTTTAGACCAGCCAAATCATCAATATGAGCAGCATAACTATAAACTGCAGTAGCTAACTTTGTAGGTTGAGAACCATCAGCTTGAGCCGACATATTAAACTGGGATTTGACTTCAGGATGATTTTCAAACATTATTTCATACATCCGAGTAGTAATTTGTTTTCCCTGTTTTTTCAGAATAGGAGCTGTTGATTTGACAATATCGATTGTTTGTTGACTAACCATATATATTGTTAATAATTTGATACCAAAATAATTGTACCTTTCGATAATTTGTTATGGAATTAAATCAACTTTTTCTTTATACGCAGGACTTATATCATGTCCGGTTGAACAGTTATAAATAAACAACGACTGAGGAGTCAGTCCTCAGGAGGGAAGAAAGAAGAAGGAAGAAGGAAGAAGGGAGAAGGAGAAAGTTTTTTATCACTAATTATCCGGACATGATATTACACAAACTCCTAGATAATATGCTATCTGTAGGGGGCAAATGCCATTTGCCCTAGATATGACGCTTGGGCATCTTGCCCGTTCCCGAATAAACGTCACTATGTCATTTCAGTTATCAGTACCTCCGACTAAAGCCGGAGGCTTGAAATACTGAACTGAATATTTTTCATCCCCTTGAGCTTTGGACCTCATTTTTTGGTAAGTGGGGGCAAGCAGGATGCCTGCCCAAAAATATCAGGAACGGGTAAATATCAGGAACGGGTAAATATCAGGAACGGGTAAATATCAGGAACGGGCAAATATCAGGAACGAGCAAATATCAGGAACGGGCAAGATGCCCATTCCACACTAAATTTCACAGACATACTCGCTCCGTTGCTGAATCAACTTTGCCACTAAACCAGTCCAACCAGTCTGATGACTCGCCCCTAAACCCGCACCATTATCACCGTGAAAATATTCATAAAACAAAATTAAATCTTCCCAGTGGGGGTCATTTTGGAATATTTCTGTCTCACCATAAACCGGACGTTTTCCATTTTCATCCTTGAGGAAAATTTTAATTAGTCTCGCTTCAATTTCTAATGCTACTTCCCATAAATTCATCATTTTACCCGAACCAGTCGGACATTCTATCCTGAAATCTTCACCAAAATAGTGATGAAATCTTTGTAGAGATTCTATCATTAAATGATTAATTGGAAACCAGATTGGACCCCGCCAATTAGAATTTCCTCCAAACATTTGACTGGTAGATTCGGCCGCTTCATAATCAACTCTATATTCTTCTCCATTAGCATGAAAAATATAGGGATTTTCGGCATGAAAACGAGATAAAGAACGAATACCATAATCGCTGAAAAATTCATTTTCATCTAACATTTTTTCGAGGATTATTCGTAGACGTTCGGGACCGGTAATTGCTAATAAACGTTCTGAATCTATACTGCAGGATTCCAGACAGGCTATGTTTATACTCAAATCTGGGCGATTTTGCATAAACCAATGGACTCGTTTCTGGAATTTAGGTAATTTTTGCAAAGTTTCTGAGTCAATAATTGCCACTGCAAATAATGGAATTAATCCAACTATTGAACGGACTTTTAAAGGTACGTCTTCTTTTCCTGGTGGATGTAAAACATCATAATAAAAACCATCTTCTTCATTCCATAGTTGAGTCCCATCTGTACCTAAATGATTCATAGCATCAACTATGTAGAGAAAATGCTCGAAAAATTTACAGGCAATGTCTTCATAAACTTCATTTTCTTTAGCAAGTTCCAGAGCAATAGTTAACATATCTAGACAGTACATTGCCATCCAACTTGTACCGTCTGATTGTTCAATATGTCCCCCGGTTGGTAGTTCCGAACTCCGGTCAAATACTCCAATATTATCTAAGCCTAAAAAGCCTCCTTCAAACACATTATTTCCCTCAACATCTTTTTGGTTTACCCACCAAGTAAAATTGAGTAAAAGCTTTTGAAATACTCTTTCGAGAAACTGGCGATCGCTACGACCATAAACTTCTTTTTCAATTTTATAAACTCGCCAAACTCCCCAAGCATGAACGGGAGGATTTACATCACTAAAATTCCATTCATAAGCTGGTAATTGACCGTTGGCGTGCATATACCATTCTCTGGTTATTAGGTCTAGTTGATGTTTGGCAAAATTAGGGTCAACTATTGCTAAAGGTACGGCATGAAATGCTAAATCCCAAACAGCATACCAGGGATATTCCCACTTATCGGGCATGGAAATTATATCATCATTAAATAGATGAATCCATTCATAATTTCTAACATATTTACGGTTTTCTGGTACTGGCGGTTGGGTAGGGTCGCCTTTTAGCCATTCTTCGACAACATAATGATAATATTGTTTTGTCCACAGTAGTCCGGCAAATGCTTGACGCTGAATATTACGCCATTCATCCTTCATTTTACAAGGGGAAAGACGCTGATAAAATTCATTTGCTTCTTGAATTCTGGTTTGAAAAGTTTCTTCAAATTCTGTGTCGAAAGGCTGTTTAATTTCTGGGGAATTAGCAAGTCTTAATGTAACAATTTTAGTTTCACCTGGTTCTAGTTCTAGACGATAATGTGGTGAAAATTTCGTTCCATACATCTCTGGATTAATGGCATCTTTTTGACCGTTAATTAGATAGTTATTGATGCCATCTTTGGTATAAGGGGAAGTATTTTTTTCTCCAAATAAAGCTTGTTTATTAGTTTCATTTTCTGTGAAAAATAGTTCCATTGTCTGAGGAAAATAAAGCCACCTTTTTCCTAAAGTTGGGTGATCTGCTTCGATGAGACCAGGATTAATTTTTTTGAGGAGAGGTTTTTTTGATTGATTATCCCAAGACCAAGTATTTCTAAACCAAAGAGTGGGTAATAAGTGTAACGTCTTAGTTTCCGGACCTCGATTATTTACTGTAATTTTAATTAAGATATCTTCTGTTGTTGCTTTAGCATATTCAACCAAAACATCAAAATAACGATTTTCTGCAAATATTCCTGTGTCGAGTAGTTCGTATTCTGAAGATTTGCGATCGCGCTGTTGATTTTCTGTTACTAAGTCAGCATAAGGATAAGCACTTTGAGGATATTTATAAAGTGCCTTCATGTAACTATGACTGGGGGTATTATCTAAGTAAAAATAATATTCTTTGACATCTTCCCCATGATTTCCTTGACTTCCGGTTAAACCAAAAAGTCGTTCCTTGATAATAGGGTCTTCGCCATTCCAGAGAGCGATCGCAAAGCACAGTCGTTGATGATTATCTGAAATACCGCAAATACCGTCTTCTCCCCATCGATAAGCACGAGAAAGAGATTGTTCGTGAGAAAAATAATCCCAAGCAGAACCATCTTCGCTATAGTCTTCTCGTACCGTTCCCCATTGTCTCTCACTCAAGTATGGCCCCCAACGTCTCCAGTATGCTTCATGGTTGAGGTCTGCTTCTAATCTTTGCTCTTCTTGAGTAGATAGGTTGTTGTTTTGACTATTCATCATCATTAATACTTCGGAATAGTTGAATATATTAATTTATTATAACTTTCCTCAACTGTCTGTAATACAATAACTATTTCTAAACCAGGGAACAGGGATTAATAATGGATAATGGATAATGGATAATTGATAATTACCTCTCCCTAAAAACGGATAGGATTGAATAAAAGGAAAATTTTTTTTTGTTTCTCCACAGCGAGTGAGAGGCTTTTTTACCTTAATTATTTGGTAAAAGCTTTTTCACGATGGACTCGATGAGCATTATCTTTATTCTTTACGGGTTTAATACCCCCCCATCTACATGATGTTTACAATTAGTTGGGGTTATAAAACATGAAGTGACTTATCAAGGACTATCCTCATCCATTTTTTCCCTCTTACTTCTTCCTTCTTACTTCTTACTTCTTCCTTATTCCTTCTTACTTCTTCCTTCTTCCATAATTTTATCTATTGAGGTTATTTTTTTCTTCTAGTTCTTTAAGTTCTTTTTCTAGAAAAAAGTTGAGAAAAGTTCTAATTCCAGCAATTGCTGCTAACCTGCCAATATCGCTCCAAGTTGGAGATATGGCAGTTCCTACTATATCAGCAGCTAACAAAAATTCTAAAGCTAGAACTAGGGAGATACCTAAGTTGAGTCTGATTATTCCATCTTGTGCAAAAACCTTATTATTTTTTCGTCTTTTCCACATTTGTGCTAGTGCTTTTAACACTGCAAAGGCAATAATAAAAACTGCAACTGCCTCAATAAAAATCTTCAGAATAAGGACAAACTCATCTAAAAAATTCTCAGCTAATTCTATTATATTTGTAGCTAGATAAAAACATATAATAGAAGTCATAATTATCGCTGCACTAGAAGTCAAAAGTTAGAAGTCAAAAGTCAAAAGTTTTTTTTTGCACGATCGTTTTCGGTAATAAAATCTCTATTTATAGAGGAAAAAATAGGCTTTAAGACCCACGTTATAAATTTTATTTTAGCAGTTTAAAATTAGTGGTGAGTTTAATCTCCGACTAATTTTAACTTCTGACTTTCGGTCCGAATACTGCACAAACACACTTCTGATTTCTGACTTCTTGAATCTTTGCTACTGCCTCTAATATTGAGTAAATATTTTAACTTTCTCAATATATCACTTTTAGTAGACAGTAACAAGGTTAATTATCAAATAATTAAGGTTTAAAGCCTCTCCTTTAAAGGAGAAACAAGAAGAAATTTTCCTTTTAGTCAATCCTCTTTTTTTCAAGGAGAGGTAATTATTAATTATTAATTATTAATTGTTGAAACTTACCTATTGCCCAAAAAATGATTTAACACTATCAACAATATTTTCCGAGGCATCTTGTGCTTCAGAAGCAGATTCTTCTAAATTACCTTGTACTGTACCAATATCTGATTTAGTTTTACCCTCAGCTTGTTTTGCTAATCCTTCTACTTGTGATTGAGTATTTCCGAATTCTTGTTGAGCTTTACCTACTTCTGTATCTACTTTTCCTTCTATTTTATTGCTAGTTCCTGCACCTGCTACTCGGTCTAAAAGATTTTTTCCTTTAGCATCTGCATCTTCAATTGAGTCAATAGCTGCAATAAAATTTGTAGAACCTAATGTTGCAGCATGAGCTGTATTATACAAATTAATAGATACATTTGCCCAAGCAACAGCCATTGCAAAAATCAAACATAGAGATAATGTTAACTTTCGTCCCGCATGGAAAACTTTCTGTAATAATTTGGGAATACTCATAAATAGTTGTTACCAAGTTCTAGAATTTTCTAGTCTGATAATACTACGCTGAATCTACACCATCATATCTTCCATTAGATATAAATGAATTAATAATTAAGTCAAAAAATCTATTTCTTAAGATACATATTTTGGGCAGGATACATATTAGGAGGTTAACTTGTTATAATAGAGATTAAGTAAAATAAAAAATTTTTGTAGAAGAAGGATAGATCGTAACATGAGTATTGAAAAAAGAGTTGAAGCAACTGCGAAAAATATAGAAGGTAAAGTTCAAGAGGTAGTCGGAGAAGTGACTGGAAATCCTCAAGACCAAGCAGAAGGTAAAGTAAAACAAGAAGAAGCTAAGGCAGAACACATAGTAGAAAATGCTAAGGATAAGGTTAAATAAACAGTAGAAAAAGTTAAGTAAAGCGATAGTAATCATAAATTAACTTGAGGAATTATGCAAAAATACTATGAGTAGTTATTTGTATTTCCTCAAGTTTTTACTTTTTTATAAAATTCAGAGGATACTATTTTGAGTAACGAACCTAATCAAATAAATTTACAGGAAAATTTACAGCATCAAACAAAAATTTCACCTGCTCCAACAGGAGGAGATTTAGACGCAGATAAATATCAATCAAGAGTTGTTGGAGAAGAAGCAGTTGGCGGTACAACTCCTACTCCAGGTCAAAATAATGTCGATCTTATAGCAGCTTCTGCGGGGGTAGAAATATCTGATTTTGAAGAAATAAATATTATGGAAAAGATGGAAGAACGAGACCAAAATCGTTGGCAACTTGACCCCGCCTCCGAAAATAGAGATTAAATAGGGAATGCTCTTAAAAGTATTTTTTAAGGAGTAGGGGAGTGGGGGAGTGGGGGAGTAGTTAGGAGGAAGGGAGAATAGAATTTATAGAGGAGGTATTCAACAATTAATAATTAATAATTACCGAAAAATTGTGGTTTAAAGCCTCCCCTTTTAAGGGGATGAAAAAATATTCAATGAGCGTATTTTAGTTTGATCCGGCTTTAGTGGTCGGTACTGATAACTGATAACTGATAACTGATAACTGAAATTACCTCTCCTTGAAAACGGATAGGATTGATTAAAAGGAAAATTTTTTCTTTTTTCTCCTTTAAAGGAGAGGCTTTAAACCTTAATTATTCGGTCAGATATATTTGTCAGAGTAATTTTTCTGTTTTTCAAATTTAATTTAGTTGATATTGGCAATTTTCAGTGTGGCGTTATTATTCTATAATTTTAATTTAACTATGTCTTTGTTTTAAACCAAAAATATCTATGGAAATTAGCTATTTTATCTTGATAATTAGCAGCATAATCTTAAGTCTAGTTTTGATTGTGCTGCTAATTTTATATTGTTTCGGTTTTTTCAGAGGATTGCCCAAATATCAAGTAAAGAATTTCCCCAGTCCGGAAATGCCGAATTTCATTTTTAGCATTGCGACTTTAACTAATTCTTTAATTACTGAAGGAAAAGTTACAGGGTTTTGGGTAGGAGCATCAGATATTTTTGCAGCTAGAGTGAATGCTATTCGTAGGGCTAAATATTCAATCCAATTTGAAACCTATATTATGACTCCTGGTCGTCATGCTAATGATTTTGCCGAAGCAATTATTACCCAAGCAAAAAAAGGAGTTAAAATTCAAATTATTGTTGATGCTTATGGTGCAAAATCTATCAAGAAATCATATTGGAAAGAATTACAAATCGTTGGTGTTGAAATTCTTTTTTTTAATTCCTTAAAAGGTCGGGATATTCTACAATATTTACATAGAAATCACCGCAAACTATTAGTTATAGATGGGCAATTAGCATTAGTTGGTGGTGCCGGAATTTCTGATTATTGGGATGGTATTAATGAACCTGCACCATGGCTTGACTATGAAGTGAGTTTTGAAGGTGAAATAGCAGCTAAACTAAAAGGAATTTTTCAAAAGCATTGGCTAGACTTGGGCGGAATTGTTGATTTTAATATAGAACCCTTAAATCCGGCTCCATTTAAACAACAAAATCTTCTAGTTACAATCGGGGAAAATCCTAACTATAGAAATTCACCAGTACGCAACCTTTTTAAAACTTCTATTCTGGCAGCTAGAGAAAAAATTTGGATTGCCAGTCCATATTTTTTACCTAATCCTAGTTCTGTAAAACTTCTGCTTGATGCTAAGAGAAGAGGAGTAGAAATTAAGATACTTACTATGGGAGAACGTACTGATAAAAAATATATTCACTATACCTCCCGCGAACTGTATGGCAATTTACTCAAAGAAGGAATCGAAATATATGAACATCAGCCAAGTATGATGCACGCTAAGGTGATATTCATTGATAGAAATTGGGTGAGTATTGGCAGTTCAAATTTTGACCCCCGTAGTTTTTTCCGCAACGATGAATTAAATATTTCTCAAATAGATCGACAATTTGCCGAACAAATTGAGGAGTTTTTTGTTAATGGTTTTTCTCAAAGTTTATTAGTCTCTAAAAATCAGTGGCGAAGGCGAAGTTTACGGGAGAAACTAATAGGTAGATTTTGGCTTTTGTTTTATTGGCAACTCTAGGAGTCATTTCAGTTATCAGTTATCAGTTATCAGTGGCTTTGTTGCATGAAAGTAGCGTTCTTAACATCCATTCGGCAGTTATATCGCTCTGCGACTGCAATGATTACTATTGGACAATAGTTATTGCTCTGGTGATGAGCGATCGCTCTGTTTGGTAATGATTACTATTGGACAATAGTTATGGCTCTGGTGATGAGCGTTGGCGGAGCAAGTGCGGCAGCTATATCGCTCTGTTTGGTAATGATT
>JAXHSW010000028.1:16960-24433 GCA_034190295.1 Cyanobacteriota bacterium
GACAATAGTTATGGCTCTGGTGATGAGCGATCGCTCTGTTTGGTAATGATTACTATTGGACAATAGTTATGGCTCTGGTGATGAGCGTTGGCGGAGCAAGTGCGGCAGCTATATCGCTCTGCGACTGCAATGATTACTATTGGACAATAGTTACAGCAGTTTCCGCACGTTATTGTTGTACATATGCGGAGCAAGTGCGGCAGCTATATACTGCAACAAAGCCGTTATCAGTTGTAGGAGAGTGTGGGGAGTGTGGGGAGTGTGGGGAGTGTGGGAGGTGGGGGGAGTGTGGGAGGTGGGGGGAGTGTGGGAGGTGGGGAAAAATTTGGTAATGGCGCATCGGTTGGAACATTTTTTATACAGAATTAAACAGATTTGATAGATATAAGTTGTTATCATTTCCCTTATGGGTTTAATACCCCACCGTCACCCACAGTGCTCAAAATTGTTTGGGTCCGCGTAGACGCGGAGCGGCTTGTGGCTCGACTATCCATAAGCAATTTTCGAGAACTGAGGACTGAGGACTGACTCCTTCTTCAAATAGGAGTAGGGGAGAGTTGGAGGGAAAAACTGTACCGTTATAGTTGCAAGACTGCCAAAATAAGTAACCTTATGGTCGATTGAAAATAGATTTAGTAGATTTATGTGCCAGTAGTCGCGATCGCGTATTTTTCTAGATAGGGCTTACCGATTAAATATAAAAGCACTGACAGATAAAGGATTCAGCCTTTAAAGGATAGAAGAAAGTACCTGGTTTTCTGTTGAAAACCCTCAAAAATTTAGCATAAAAGACAGGGGGGATAGCAGAAAAATCACGATCGACAAATATATCCGACTATCTCCTAATTAATTCCTTGTTTCTCCTAACTACTCTCTACTCCTCCGCTCCCCTACTCCTGAAAAAGACTTTTAAGAGCATTCCCTAGATATAGTAGTGCGTGCTGGTATATTTACAAATTGCAGGAACTACTCGATAGCTAAAAGTCTTATATTACCAGCTTTTTATTCCCCCTGTTGCCTATTGCCTATTGCCAGATGAGCTGTTGCCTATTGCCAGATGAGCTGTTGCCTACTGCCAGATGAGCTGTTGCCAGATGAGCTGTTGCCTACTGCCTGCGCTTCGCGCTTTAAAACCCAATATCATCCAGAGCCACCTGAGCTGCTTCATATAACTCTTCATCAGACACATATCGCCAGTCTGTATCTCCAATTTCTTGATAAAAAGTCTGGTCATAAGCACGAGTTTGAATAACCACTGGCATCGGTACCGCATGACCTAATACCAAAGCTTGTTGTTTAGAATCCAACTTTGCCAACACAGACCGTAAACTATGACCGCCAGAAACTCCTGTAAAAATAGAATCTATATCCTTATCATCATTTAATAGAGCTGTAATTCTTGTACCAATTTGAGACATAACTTCTGCATCTATTCCAGAAGGTCGCTGGTCTACTACCAATAAAGTCACAAAATATTTCCGCATTTCTCTAGCTATTGTTCCAAAAATAGTTGAACGTACTATCGCAGGGTCGAGAAAACGGTGAGCTTCCTCAATAGTTATGACTAATGGTTGAGGGCGATCGCTCGGATTTTTAGAACTCAAAAATTTATCAGCTTTCCGTACATAACTATTATGAATTCTGCGAGTAATCATATTAGCAGCTAACATATAAGAAAGCATATTTGACTGGGAACCAAATTCAATAATAACGTGTTTACCAGCATCTAAAGATTCTAAAATTTCCTCAATATAATTATTAGTATTTTTTTTCTGCATATATTTCAGATTATCCAGTCGCAATAACTTTCTTTGTAAAGACATTATTGAGCCTTTATGACCTCTTTTTTCATCACAAAATGTTTGGATATCTTCATTAGTCATTTCCAGTAATTGAGCAATCCAAGACTTACCAAATTCACTTCTCAGAATATTTGCACTATCAATACTCGCCTCAGATAAATTTAATTCTCGTTGCACTAACCCAATATCTTCTACCTCAATTTGGTTATAACTTAAATACAATTCTCGTGCATCTCTCACACCTCTACGTTTAGTAGCTTCTGGATCGAGAGTCCAAAGTTCCACTCGTTCTGGAAACAATTGTTTTAAACCTTTTACCGTATTAACAACTTGTTTTCCTTCTGCCATTGCTTCCCAACCATATTCAGAGTGCATATCAAAGATTAAATTTACAGCAGCTCCTTTACGAATAATCCCAGATAAAAGTAAACGAGTCAGAAAAGATTTACCTGTTCCTGACTTGCCAAAAATGCCATTACTCCGTTCTACAAATCTATCTAAATCTAAACAAACAGGTACATCCATATCAATAGGTTTACCTACAGCAAAATTGCGCCGACTCTGGTCATCTTCCCTACCAAAAACCACACTAAAATCTCTTTCACTTGCTTCAAATACTTGGGAAAAATGACTCGGAATAGTTTTCACTGGCATTAATTTAATTTCAGCACTGGTTTGAGCTTCAAAAGATGCTAAATTTTCTATGGATTGAGATTTTTTATCATTGCCATTATCGTTATTAACATTGAAATATACTGGGGATTTTTCTGAAGAAATAATTAACATCAACATTGGTGCAAGGTCGATGGTGCCGTAAGTACTACCTCCTGCTAAAACAGATTGTAAAAAATCATCTGTGGGTAAAGGAGGATTAATCATTATTCGTTCGCTGGATGTTCCTAATGAAACATCGGTTAGCATACAAAAAAAGTGGGCGCGTACTCCTTTTACTACCAAAAATTTACCAACCCGCATATCTTCTACTAATATGTCTGGATGTAGTCGTATTTCTAATCCTTGACTGAGAGAACCTTGAATTACTGAGCCTAATGGTTGTTCAAATTCCATTTTTAATTCCTTCTTCCTTCGGCGTTGGTGATTTGAGCTATGATATCAAATTCGGTTGAATACTTATTAGAGTTATTGGGGGTGGGGAGTAGGGGAGTGGCTCACACGGATTATGGCACGGATACACGGATAGGTCAAGGAGTGGGTAGGGACGTTGCATAAGGGTGTCCGTACAGGGAGTAGGGGAGTAGGGGAATATATTTATAATATATAACCGGATTCTTTATGATATCCTGTTCCCCTTTTAGGGGAGCTGCGCTAACGGATAAGAGCGCGAACAAAAAACTTTTTCCTTCTACTACTCTTTCTTCTTCTTTCTTTCCTACTGACTCCTGAGTTCCCCTCCTGGGAGGGGTTAGGGGTGGGTAGACTCCTAAATAATTAAGATTAATATCATACACTAATTCATCAACGTCCTTTCTTCTTCAAGCAGTTGATATAGCACTACAAAAATTGGTTAGGACATTTTTCAATGCTAAAACCCTTTTACAGTTTGCTATTCCCTATTCCCTGTTCCCTATTCCCTAGCGCTATAACACTAATTGGTCTAATTCTTGTTGCATTTCAGTCAGAACTCGCTCATAACAAGCATCAACATAATCGCGATCGCTAGCTGCTTTACGTCCATAACGCTCAAATACAATGGGAGAACAAACTCGGGTATGAATTTTTACTGGCAAAGGTAAGTTAGGTAAAGGTCCAATAGCTAATCCCCAGGGTAATCCAATGTAGATAGGAAACACTTCTGGGTCGAGACCAAATAACCAAGGCAAACCCAATTCATGGAGCTGTTTCACTTGTTCATAAATATCTGCCAGTACTATTAAAGTATCGTGAGCACCATTAGAAATCATTGGCACAATAGGCACTTCTTCACGCAAAGCTAACTTAATAAAGCCTTTACGTCCAGCAAAATAGATTTTATCTCGCATAGAATGAGGACGGAAGACATCCGGGCCACCACCAGGATAAACAGCCACAGAGGCATTTCTTTGGAAAGCAGCGATCGCCATTTTCGGATGCGCTCTAACTGCTCCACATTGTACTGCTAAGGGAGTGGTAGGAAAAACTGACCAGGCATTCTGGTGCATCAGTCCATAAACCAAACGCTCTGTACCAAACTTTTTAAACCAGTCATACATACACATGTGCATATCTGGAGCGGGTAAACCACCATTATGAGATCCAACTATCAGGATTTTTTCATCTCTAGGAATATGATGCCAACCATCGGTTTGAACTCTAAAATAATAATGATAAAACCATTCCCATAATGGCATCAAGGATTCAATTACTTTTGGATCGCGGTCATCTAAAGACCAACCATCATAAGGTTGATGAGAGTTTTGTTTATTGACAGTAAACACTGGTACCTATAAAATTTATTATTTTGCTCGTAATTCTAATAATTATATCTTAAAAATTAGAAAAATGTAACACAGTCGCACCATTTTTTCAATATTATACTAATATTTCAATCCTCAATTACTATGGTGCTGTAACTTTTAGTTAACCATAATAGTCTATAGCAATCCTATTTTATTCGTGTATAAAAATCTTACCGCTTTTAGGCAACAGGCAACAGGCGGGAGTTTCAGTTTTTTTTTCTACTTTTTGATTTGTCGCAACCTATTTAGGATTGCTATATCTCATAACTGATAATGTTCTGGCAGAAATTTTTCACTAGGTTAATTTGATTATTGTCATAATTTCTTAATTTGTTGATTTTTTTTTTAATACATCAAATTAATTATATCAAAAAATTTATTTTGAGTTTTACTACCATCCATAAACTCGAATATTGTTGAAATTAACTGTATCAATTTGTAAGCATTTCCTCCGGAATGCTGCGCAAACAGCCGTCAGCTATCAGCTATCAGCTATGAGTTATTAGCTCATTATTAGCTCAAAAGAGGAATTAGTCTCCAAGGAGAATTAAAACTTCAAAAAAAATGTCTTCAGCTAACCTTAGTAATTCCTTGAATATGTTCAAAAGCTGAATGCTGAATGCTGAATGCTGAATGCTGAATGCTTACATCAATTTCAATCTTATCTAGATAATTTGCTAACTTTAAATCGTCAGTTAATACTAAATATTTTCCTTGTCCTAGACTAATAATTGCACTGTCAGTTAAACCGAATTTAGTAAATTTTTCTGCCTGAGTGACAATGCTACTTTCTACATAAAATTCATCCCATTCTGTAACCGCTTTTGCCAGAAATTCTAGAGATTTAGAATGCTCTGGTTCACTCAGTTGATTAATTAGACTATTAACTTCGGTGAGAATATTAGGAGTGACAACAATTTTTGAAAAATATGTTCAACAATTAATAATTAATAATTAATAATTACCTCTCCTTGAAAACAAGAGGATTGACTCAAAGGATTTTTTTTATTTATTATATCATGTCCGGATAATTAGTGATGAAAAAACTTATCATGAGTGCTTCAACAGTGAATCTTTCTATTTTCCCGGCCTCCCCTACTCCCCTACTCCCCTACTCCCCCACTCCCCTACTATTTTAATTATAAGTATTCAACCGGACATGATATTATCCCCTTAAAAGGGGAGGTTTTAAACCACAATTTTTCGATAAAATATCGACCAACAAATCGTAGTCTTTTGGTAAAAACTGTTCGGTACGCTTAAATTTAGAAATGCGATCTTTATTAACTGAACCTACAAACAATAAAAGTAGAATATTCGTATCAACTATAACTCCTTTTTGTTTATATTTGCCAAACAGTTGACGAATATAATTTATCATAATTCACGAATTTTCATTGATTCAACTTCACCTGTTTCAGCGTTAACTTTAAATACTTTATAATCCCTCTCTTTTTTGGAGAAAAAACTTTCTTCTTCCCCTGTTGTATTAGCAATAAATCCCAGTGTAATTAACCAATATTTTCTGTCTTCTGAGAATTCTACTTCTTCTAGTCTTAATTCTTTAATTTTATATTCAAACAAACCTGGAAGAGACTGCAAGTAATTCTTAGCAGCAAACACAGCAACACGAACATCAATTTTATTGTTTTTTGTTGTTTGCTTTTCCATAAATAATTCTAACAAGTAAAAATTAGCGATAGCTTCGCTGTGCCTCCGGCAATCGCGACAGCGGAACGGAGTTCTATCGCCTACTTGAGCTATGCCAATATTGACTTAATTTTTGGTGTAGGAATTTAGTAAGCATTCAGCTGATAGCTGACAGCTGACGGCTGA
This sequence comes from Cyanobacteriota bacterium, assembly GCA_034190295.1. Lineage (GTDB taxonomy): Bacteria > Cyanobacteriota > Cyanobacteriia > Cyanobacteriales > Microcoleaceae > Okeania. The sequence goes on from JAXHSW010000028.1 coordinate 23,055, forward strand.
ATGCTCCCTACTATTGCTAACTAATTAAACCAAACTTTGAGCAGGTTTATAACTTTGAATGGCTTTCATATATTGCGCCCTTTCAAATTGACTCTCATCAGGACAATTAATTTGACTCATACTACCGCGCATCTGAGCTATTGATTCATATTCATGTTCTTCCATCCAATGAATCATCTCATTTTCGATAACTTGAATATGATTAATTCCATGACGTAATAAAGTACCCACTAGCTGAGTTACATTCGCACCTGCCATCATCATTTTAATAACATCTTGCCCTTTTTGTATCCCGCTAGTTGCTGCAAAATCAACTTCTAATCTACCGTACAAAATAGCTATCCAACGCATAGGTAAACGCATTGCTTGTGGCGTACTTAATAACACATTAGTTACAACTTCTAGCTCTTCAATATTAATATCTGGCTGATAAAAACGGTTAAATAAAACTAATCCATTAACCCCTGCTTCTACTAACTTTTTCGACATATTTGCCATGTTACTAAAGAAGGGGCTAAGTTTAATAGAAACCGGAATATTTACCTCAGATTTAACAGCTTGCAGAATACTAATATAATTCTGTTCTACTTGTTCCCCAGTCATATCCATATTAGTAGGAATATTATAGATATTTAACTCCAAAGCATCTGCACCAGCAGCTTCTAATTCTTTAGCATAATTAGTCCAACCACCAATAGTTGAACCATTTAAACTGGCAATAATTGGCATATTTACCATTTTTTTTGCCTGACTAATATGCTTTAAATATTCCGAAGCACCGACATGAAATACTTCTGGTTCGGGAAAATAAGTTATAGCTTCTGCAAAACTTTCTGTGCCGTATTCTAAATGATGTTGTAATTCCAAACGTTCTTCACGAAGTTGTTCTTCAAATAAAGAATGTAAAACTACTGCAGCAGCACCAGCATCTTCCATCCGTTTGAGATTATCTAAATCTTCAGTTAAAGGTGCCGCAGCTCCCACAACTAATGGGGAACGTAATTGTAATCCTAAATAATTTGTCGTAATATCCATAATGTTTAAGTCAAAAGTCAAAAGTTTAAGTCAAAAATCAAAAGTGAAAAAGGCGTAGAAGGTGTAGGTTGGGTTGAGGAACCGTTAGCGCAGCTTATCCGTAGGATAAACCCAACAAACATCTATGAGGCAAAGATACTATTACAGCTGGGGAACGTAATTGTAATCCTAAATAATTTGTCGTAATATCCATAATGTTTAAGTCAAAAGTCAAATGTTTAACTCAAAAATCAAAAGTGAAAAAGGCGTAGAAGGTGTAGGTTGGGTTGAGGAACCGTTAGCGCAGCTTATCCGTAGGATAAACCCAACAAACATCTATGAGGCAAAGATACTATTACAGCTGG
>JAXHSW010000028.1:24533-57988 GCA_034190295.1 Cyanobacteriota bacterium
AACTCAAAAATCAAAAGTGAAAAAGGCGTAGAAGGTGTAGGTTGGGTTGAGGAACCGTTAGCGCAGCTTATCCGTAGGATAAACCCAACAAACATCTATGAGGCAAAGATACTATTACAGCGCTTTCCGTTGTTATGAGGTACAAAATTTTAAGTTTTAAGGAACAGGGAACAGGGAACAGGGAACAGGGAACAGGGAACAGAAAAGAGTAAAAACAACTGTACCTCATAGCTTCGGAAACTGCTGTATAATGTTTAAGTCAAAAGTCAAATGTGCAAATATGTAAGGTCCTCCACACTTCCCACACCTCTTGTTGGGTTGCGCTTGCGCTTAACCCAACCTACACTACTGATAACTGTTAACTGTTACCGCTATCATTACCATTGGGCATTTCTAGTTGGCGAGCTGCCAAATATTCATACATCGCATAACGAGTATTAACATCTGACTGCGCTTGTGCTAATAACTCTTTGGCACCTCCTGGTTTGCTCTTGGTTAGCATTTTGAACCTGTTCTCCTGATACATCGACTCACCAACTGGTTTCTTGGGCGATCGCATATCTAGTTGCAAAGGATTTTTTCCTTGTTGTACCAAGTCTGGGTTATACCGATACAATAACCACCGACCACTTTCCACCAGAGCTTTTTGATGAGTCATGGCAGTAGTCATATTAATTCCATGAGCAATACAATGACTATAAGCAATAATTAAAGATGGTCCCTCATAAGCTTCAGCTTCTAAAAATGCTTTGAGGGTATGTTCGTCTCGCGCTCCCATTGCTACGCTGGCAACATAGACATTGCCGTAAGTCATTGCTATTAAACCTAAATCTTTCTTCGGCGCTGGTTTTCCTCCTGCTGCAAACTTGGCAACTGCTGCACGGGGTGTTGCTTTAGAAGACTGACCGCCAGTATTAGAATAAACCTCCGTATCCATGACCAAAATATTCACATTTCGACCGCTAGCGATAACGTGGTCTAAACCACCAAAACCAATATCGTACGCCCAACCGTCACCGCCAACTATCCAAACAGATTTTTTCACCAGATAATCTACCAAAGTCAGCAGTTGCTTTGCTTCTGGCGAATCTACCCCTTGCAATTTTTCCTTGACTTGGGCAACTCGCTCCCGTTGTTCCCAAATATCAGCTTCAGATTTTTGGGAGGCGTTCAGAATGGCAGAAATTAAATTATCTCCCACAGTTCCCGCTACTTTTTGCAGAAGCTCCGCAGCAAATTGACTATGTTTGTCGAGAGACAGACGGAAACCTAAACCAAATTCGGCGTTATCCTCAAACAAACTATTTGACCAAGCGGGTCCGCGACCATCGGCATTTTTTGCCCAAGGAGTTGTAGGTAAGTTACCGCCATAAATAGAAGAACATCCAGTCGCATTTGCCACAACCGAGCGATCGCCAAATAACTGACTGACTAATTTAATATAGGGAGTTTCGCCACAACCAGCACAAGCACCGGAAAATTCAAATAAAGGTTCTTGCCATTGTTGTTGACGGATGCGGTCGAGATGTAGTTCGCGACGGTCGGGGTTAGGCAAACCCAAGAAGAAATCCCAATTTTCCCTTTCTTGTTCCCGCAATGGTAACTGCGCTTCCATATTTATTGCTTTGCGGGATGGCATAGATTTATTTTTCGCCGGGCAAATATCTACACACACACCACAACCAGTACAGTCTTCGGGCGCAACTTGGATAGTAAATTTCTGTCCGGAAAAATCTTTATCCTTGACATTTGTAGATTTGAAAGTTGCCGGAGCATTATCTAACAAAGTCTCCTCATAAGCTTTACCACGAATGACCGAATGGGGGCAAACCATAATACATTTACCACATTGCACGCAGACATCGGGGTCCCAAGTTGGAATTTCTAGGGTAACGTTACGTTTTTCCCATTTAGTTGTTCCGGTGGGATAGGTTCCATCACATGGTAAAGCGCTGACTGGTAGTTGGTCGCCTTCCCGAGAAATCATTTTGCCCAAAACATCCCGGACAAATTCTGGCGCTGTATCGGGAACGGGTGGTAAACGGTGGAGAGTACTGCTAACTTCCGTGGGAATTTTCACTTCATAGAGATTATCCAAAGTATTGTCAACAGCTTGTAAATTCATATTGACAATTTCCTGACCTTTTTTGCCGTAGGTCTTTTGGATATATTTTTTAATTTGAGCGATCGCTTCTTCTCTGGGCAAAACATTAGCTAAGGCAAAGAAGCAAGTTTGCATTACTGTATTAATGCGTCCTCTCATTCCACTGTCACTAGCAACTTTATTTGCATTGATGACATAGACTTTTAAATTCTTGCGGATAATTTGTTCTTGAATTTCTACAGGTAACTGTTGCCAAACTTCTTCACGAGCGTAGGGACTATTCATCAGAAAAATAGAACCATTCGCTGCAGAGGTCAGAACATCTAATTTTTCGAGAAAACTCCATTGGTGACAACCGACAAAATTTGCTTGGTCGATCAGATAAGTGGAACGAATGGGGTTAGCACCGAAGCGTAGGTGAGAGACAGTAACTGCGCCAGATTTTTTCGAGTCGTAGACAAAGAAACCTTGAGCATAGTTGTCAGTTTCTCCCCCAATAATTTTAATTGAGTTTTTATTCGCACCCACAGTACCATCGGAACCCAAACCATAAAACATTGCCCGTACAACATTATCTGGTTCGATAGAAAAGTCTGCATCGAAAGGTAAGGATGTGTGAGAAAGGTCGTCATTAATACCGACAGTAAAATGATTTTTTGGTTTGTCAGCGCTGAGGTTGTCAAAAACGCTCTTCACCATTGCCGGGTTAAACTCTTTAGAAGATAAACCATAACGACCGCCGACTATTTTTGGCATTGCACCCGAGCATTCTTCATTCAGAGCAGTAACTATATCTTGGTAAAGAGGTTCGCCACTTGCACCGGGTTCTTTTGTCCTATCTAACACGGCAATTTTTTTCACAGTCTCAGGTAATGCTGCAACTAACCTTCTAGCATCGAATGGTCTATATAGTCTAACTTTTAGTACCCCAACTTTTTCACCATTTGCCGTTAAGTAGTCTACAGTTTCGTGAACCGTTTCACAACCAGACCCCATGAGAATAACAACCCGTTCTGCATCGGTTGCACCATGATATTCAAAACATTGATATTGTCGCCCCGTCAGTTCGCCGAATTTATCCATTGCTTTCTGAACAATATCCGGAGTTGCCGTGTAAAAAGGGTTAACACTTTCCCTAGCTTGGAAATAAACATCCGGGTTTTGAGCAGTACCCCGTAAAACTGGTCGGTCAGGAGTCAAACCACGAGCGCGGTGAGCAAAAACAAATTCATCATCGATCATTTCCCGCAAAACCGTTTCTGGCAGAAGTTCAATTTTCTGTACTTCGTGGGAAGTGCGGAAACCATCAAAGAAATGAATAAATGGTAACCTTGTCTCCAAAGTTGCTGCTTGGGAAATAAGTGCCAAGTCGTGAGCTTCTTGTACCGACGCCGAACACAACATCGCAAAACCAGTAGCACGAGCAGCCATCACATCACTGTGGTCGCCAAATATAGAGAGACCTTGAGCTGCCAGAGAACGAGCTGCAACATGAATAACACAACAAGTCAGTTCCCCAGCAATTTTATAAAGATTAGGAATCATTAATAATAATCCCTGAGATGCTGTAAATGTAGTAGTTAGAGAACCTGTTTGTAGGGAACCATGTACTGCTCCGGCCGCCCCACCCTCACTCTGCATCTCAACCACACTGGGAACTGTACCCCAAATATTAGGCGTGCCTTGAGAAGACCAAGCATCCGCCCATTCACCCATTGGTGAGGAGGGGGTTATGGGATAGATGGCAATGACTTCATTAAGTTTGTGGGCAACACGGGCAACTGCTTCGTTACCGTCCAGTGTTGCAAAAGTTTTGTCACTCATAAATGTTCTCCTGTAGAAATTCTCTGATTATTTACAAATATTGTGGATTTGTGTAGTTAGTTACTGAATGGCCAAATGAGGAAATTTTTACTTCTATAAATCTACAATAAATCTACATTTTTTTACGAAGCCAAAGCTTTGTATTTTACATCACAACAATTCTTTTTTTAAGAGATTTGATCGAAAATTTCTGTATTGTTTTATCCCTTATTCCTTAATTAAGTTAATCCTCTCAGCTATTGGTAGGGTGTGTTAGCGGTAGCGTAACGTACCACAGTGGGTAAGCCCTGTTTATCAAAAATTTCTGTATTGTTCTATCCCTTATTCCTTGATTAAGTCAATCCTCTCAGCTTATAAAATATAGGCTTTAAAATCCTTATTCCCTTCTAAGGAAGGTTAGGTTTTTTAGGTCTATCGGTTTCATAGGATATTTCTCAAATAGCCTCTTAACTTTTATTATCCGATCTATTTCTTCCTAATCGGACGATGACTTAAAGTTTTTTTACAAAACTTGACTTTTGCACATATAGCGCTGCGCGCAGGCAACAGGCAACAGGCAACAGGCAACAGGGGGAATAAAAAGCTGTTTGCGCAGCATGACCTAAGGAATAATATAAGACTTCTAGCTATTGGACAGTTCCTGCAATTTGTACATAAGTCAGCGCACATTGCTATAACAAAAACTTGAGAAAATAACTGCTAAATTAAAAAAAATTTGTCAATAAAACTTTTAAACTTTACTCTACAAGGAATTAAATTTGAAAGTAGAAGCGATCGCTCATAATAAAAGTATAAATAAAATTAATAGCGATCGCTTATACCTATCTTTTAGTAGGATGCTATTAGGTTCCTCATACAATTTTTTTCAAGTCTCTAAACAATCTTCTTAACATAAATGCCACAGTTCGGCACCGAACCAAATCAGTAAATTTTTGACCTCTATTCGGGTCTTTCTGTAGTTGCTCTCTATAGTATTCAAATTTAGCTACTATTTCTAATCCAACCCTAGAAGTAAGATTTTTCTTACCCACAACAGTTACGCACCAAAGATATAATTCACTTCTAGCTAAAGAAGAGCCAGATTTACTGAATTTTTCCACATCTCCAGACGACCTTTCTTCTCTACCAAATCCTAATCGCCTCTTGAAAGCTCCCTCACTTTCAAACCTACTAAATGGGTAACAACGCACTAATAACATGGCTCTTGCCATTAAACCAAAATTATATAAATTGAATATTTGATTAAAGCGATCGAACTCTGGAGAGTAAATTAAATCATTTAATTCCCTGCGGATTTGAAACTCATGTAGATGTAATTCACACAACTGATTAGCCAAAAACTTAGAAAACTTAGAAATCTCTATTCCATACTGAGGAGCGACAGATTTTTCATATTTTTTACTATATCTATTAGCTCCGTTTTGAGTATACCTTTTTCTTCCTGCAATCCAACTCCATAATGGGGATAATCCATCACTTGCTGGAATGGATGTAATATGAGCTACTTCCGGAAACTCCCTAGCTAGCTGTTGTTTCAACCGATTAATAATAGGAGATTGAATTCTAGCCAATGAATGTAGCTGTAAATATCGATCGTTAATTTGTTTAATCAATCCTGGCTGAAACTGTAGAAAAGCTTCTGACTTTCCCCAGTTTTTCAAAGCATAGATAGCTAGTGCTAGTGCATCAGCCTGGTCATTCTTGTCAGGCAATCGCTCCGACTTCCTTAAATATTTAACTTCTGTATGACCAACCCAAAATACAGGTATTTGATGAGTCTCAGCAATCTTAGCCCATAGATAACTGTAATTACCTCCAGTTGGTTCCATCACCAAACCATCTGAATTTTGTAAAAATTTAACAAACTCCCCCACACTTTCTGAATTGATGTTGAAAGTTAGGTAGTCATTTTTTTTAAGTCTCTTATTATCCTTAAAATATTTCCGTAAATCAGCAGGAATTTCATCAAGTTTCCAACACACAATAGACGACTTACAGATGTCGCCTCCAATAACTGTTTTTCTCATTTGTCGTGGTGATATTAAATTAAATAAAAAACAATGTACTCACAAATCACCTGAAAACGGTTGCAATAACCATTTACTTTACTCTCAAAGTACAAGGTTTATAAACTCAGTAAGGTTGCTCATAAAGTTTAAAAAGCACGAATGCTCACTTTATTTACAAAGCAGGTAACTTACTGAGTATACGCAGGTAAACCTGCAACGTCTAAATGAATAGCCGTTTCATTAACTCCTGCTGGTTAAATCATCAGGCAGATTTTTTAGAAGGGATTAATATCATCCTCTTCCTTAGTAGCTTCAGCACACATAATTTGTTCCTCTTCAACTAAATATTTTTCATAACCATTAAGTTCATTCAATTCATGTGTGTAGGATGAAAATTTTTCCTTTAAGGAATTAATCTGAAACTCTAAGATTTTGCATTCATCAATTAGCTTCTTCTTCATCTCTTCATTAGAAGGATAAAATAATATATCCAAAGCTTTCTGATCAAATTCAACTTCACTACCACTGACAAGTTTAGCAACCTCTTTTTTAAGGTTTGCCGTACATTCTTGTACATCATCACCATCATCTAATTCAACTGATAAATCAAGTCGAACATTTGAAAAATTTACAGAGGATGGCATTGTAATTCCGACGGATAAAGTTTTGTACTTCATTGTTTCTGTATAAGCAGATTGCGAAATTCACGGAGGTTTATCTCCATATCGTTCATTTTCATTTTTCTCTAATACAAACTTGATATAACTATCAATCTGCTCTGAAAGATGAGGTTTGCTAATTCTTAATTTTTCCAAGTACTTTACCGGATGACTAAAAGCTTTAGCCAAAGTTATTTCAGAGTTATATCTTTTATATTTTTTAACTGAATTATTAGTTTCAGATTCAACTATTGTAGAAGTTTCCTCTGATTCATCTTCTTGATGTTCCTTTGAAAATTCTTGTATTATTTCTTCTCTAGAAACATTACGCCCACCATTTACTGAATAATACTCGTCAGCTTCTTGTTCTTCATATTTATAGGGACTTTCTTGATATTCTTTATATTCTGGAGAATTAATTAATTGTAAATAACTATTTTCAACAGTTATGCTAATATATTGATTTATATCAATTTCTCTACCATTTTTCCAGCTCCAGAAATTAGTTAATTCTTTCAAAGCATTATAAATTTTTTCGCTAAATTTTGCTTTAAATGGAGTATATGAATTAGGTTCTAAAACTTTGAGGATAAAATTAGTAGTAATAGGAGTCTTGGAAATTTCAGCAGCATCTAATACATCTTGCCATTTTTGTGCAGCTATTTTAATTTCTTCATTAGTTCGTTTTCCTGGTCTATCTGATACTAATTCAGCAAATTTATAGGCATGAGATATACATCTTGGCAGTTCATCAAATCCACATTTAATTAATAGAATTGCCATGCGGGCAGCGCGCATAATTTTTCGGCAATACGGTTCAGACATTCTGAATACTTTGAGACAATATTCTTCAAAAGTTTTAAAGCCTTTTTTGATGTACAGTTTATTCTGAATTGCTGCTTTAATCTTGATACCAAATTTGATGTAGTTGTAGGAATTGTCTAGTAAAGATTGATGTAATTCTTCACTAGAACATGAGTAGGATAATTCATATTTTTTCCGACACTCTTCTATGGATTTAATCCACTCTGGAGTATCTTCCTCAATGGCTATTTCTTCAAATATTGGTAGTGGGATTTTCCTCATTTTTCTATCAGCCACTCTGTGTATGCTATAGTATCTTCTGGGTCTTTGCGAGAAGTTTTATATGTAGGTTGTTTGACTAATTTATATCCTTCCCTTTTAAGTTCATGCATGGCAGCAATAAAACTTTCAATGTCGGTTTTATATCCAATTACTCGCACTTCGATGGTTCTCCTAATAGTCATTATTATCATCCTCTAATTCTTTCCAAGACATATCAAATAAAATAGCTGTATTTATTGCTCTTTTCGCAATTATTACAATTCTACTAGCAATATTTGAGTTTTCTAAATCTTTAATTTCTTTCCAACTTGGCATTAATTTTTCAAATATTTCTGCTGGTACTTTGTAATTAATATTTATTTTTCTTTTCTTATATGTTTTTTCTAAAACTTGACTTGAAGATATTGCAATTCTTGTTGCCTCTAAAACTGTTGTATTGAATTGTTCTTCGTTTCCTATAGTTATGTACTCTGAGATTTCTTCAGTCATTCTTTTGAAAATGTTTAATGAAACATTTTTAGTTATCTCTCTCATTAATTTATCTTCTATTGAATTATTATCGTACATTTCCTCTCCAAAAAAAGTACATATAAAAATGGCAAGAATATATAAATACAAAAAACAAAATAATCATTAATATACCTATTCTTGGTATGAAAGTACCAATAAGATAGCCTATCAAGAAACTACATATTGCAGAGATTAAAATATAGGATAATAGTTGTATAGCTTCAGAACAATAGCCTTTCATATCAATTTTTCTCTTTAAATCATTGCCCACTGTTCAAACATACTAGCAACTTCTGGAAACTCTTCAGCCCATAAATTATCTGAGTTGCTGTAGACTTTGATTTTCTCAATTTCAAATAATAACAATTGCTTACTTTTACTGGAGCTTTTTTGTCTCTTGACTCTTTCTTTGTGGATAGTTGGTTTAAATGGAATGACATTGTTTTGTCTGTAACTTTCTACATCAAATAACAAGAATTGTCCATTTTCATTTTTCTTGTATTTGCGATCGCAATTTCTTTCTTCCTTCTCAACTACTGGCCTAATTGGAACAACCTTACATTTACTGTCTCTTGGTTGACTCTGCTGGGTTCTGACAACTTCACTCTTCATTATGTAGTGTGCATAGGCGTCTTCCCAGGTTTTACGGAATCTTAGGTCTCCGAATCTACTTCGGACTTCTGCTGGGGAGATTTTTAGTTTGTAGATTCTCCGCTTCATGTACTTGATTTTGAGTTTTTTCATTAATCCTGTTCCTTTAGGTTGTTCCTTCCATCGCTTGGTTTTTTTGCATAGATTTATTCTAGCAATATAATGTTGCAATATCAAGATGTTATTGCTAAAATATTTTGATATTTAGTCTATATCATATTGCTAGAATATGTATGAGTTTTGTAAATAATCAAGATGCCCAAAATCAGCCCGAAGCATTACAACGAGCCAAAATATTCAACCTCGGTGAGTTTAACTCGGACAGCATTGGACTACATACAACAGTTAGCCTCTCAAATCGAACCAGAAGTGAGTCGCAGCCAGGTAGTCGAACAGATAATACGAGAACAGATGATAGCAAGATCGCAAAATACGATGACATTGAATGAGGGGGAGACTTTAAAAAACTAGCTGGCCAATTGGAACTGTTAACAGAAATGTTTTACAAGTATGTTGGTGCAGATCGTGGCATATTGGAAAAACGGCTAGAAGAAAATCAACAGTTCACTGAAGAGTTTGAACAAAAGCTTTCTCTATTAAAGCGTCAAATATCAGATTCCACAAGTGCATCAGAATAAAAACCATCACTAATGTCGGTCGCCCAATAAGCGGTCGGCATTTTTCATATATAGAAAAAAGCGATCGCCTAGGAGAAATCAAATGGCCATAGTAAACACAGGTGATTGGGTAGAAATCAACACAACCCGACTCAACACTAGAAAAATTAATCTCAAACACCAAATCTATCAAATAGAAAAGTCCAACCCTGACACCGGAGAATTATTAGTGGACACTGGAGAAATCATGGGTCGGATAAAACTATTCAACACAGAAGTTAAATTAACTATCCCACCAAAAGTTCCAGCACCTAAAAAACCTTCCATCACTCCAGACTCTATCAAGGCCAACATTAAAAAATTAATCAATAGATATCAGTCTATTGGTGGAAGACTCGACCTGAACTTTTTGGAGCAAATACTAGGTAAAGAACCTTTGGAGCAAATACTATCTAAATTAGATATATCAACAAAAAACAGTATTTGCTCCGAAATTTCCAAAGGTAGTATTTGCTCCGAAAACATCGAGGCATCCGGAGCAGAAACTAACAACTTACCCAGGAACAAAGGAGGCAAACCTCGTGGCAGGAAAAATACCAAACCAGCATCCGGGTGGTTAGACAAATATGAAAGTAAAACCTCTGGAAAAACAACTTGGTACTTTTGCCGTGACGAGTACCAGCGCCGAGTTAAAAAAACCAAAATTTCCAGCACTCAAAAATCAATAGTCGAAGAAATGATTAAATCCGGGTATCCGGCCAGTCAAATTGAAGAATTAGTAGATGATATAATATTTTAAATAAACCATAATAACTGTTATGAGGCGAGCGATCGCCTTTTTTTTTGTGGCCGATTAATCTTGGTGGAGAAAAACTTCCCCCTACTCCCTTTCGGGAAAAAATATTACCTTTAATTACCCTTACAGAGTTTCCCAGTGGAAAAAAAATTCCCCTTACGCGATCGCTACTAATAGTGATATCGTTTTATATTGATACACATATATTCTACCCAGCTTCCCCGCTGCACATTTAATAAAAACCTTTATATATAAAGCTTTCAACTTTAAATCATTCAGATACTCTCAAGTTTATCTGTAACAACATAAACTGAACACAATCTAGGCAAATCTTTCAGCGTCAGCGACCCAACCGACCCGCCCCACCAACAATTTTTATTTTCTGCATTAAGCTTTGTAGGGTCGTGTTGGGGGAAAGATTTAGCGTAGCGGCCTAGATTGTGTGTTCGCCGACTATAATATCTTTTGTCCTTTTTTACAACTGTTCAACTTGCCAAAGGTTTTGACTTCCCGACTTTCCTTTTCCCACAAACTTCCACCCTCCAAAAATGCAATAATTTGTACTCTTTAACTTCTTAGGTCTTTTTCCTATTAACTTTTCTAACTGTTTAGTAGTAAGTAACCATTTTTCTTGTGAACATTCTTTCAAATCTCTGTGCATTTGAAGTGAATTTTCACTAGGACTCATATTATGAATAATTGTTCCTATTATATTTTCTAAAAGAATTTCAGCACTTGTACTCTTTACTGTCAACTGTTCTGTAAGCTGTTCAGTGATAGGGCTGATTTTGTCCTTTTTGTGTTCTGTGTACTGTTCACTGAACTGTTCAGTTTCATTAAACACCACATTTGCTTTAAGCTTTTTGACAAATGTGGACATCTTGTTTCCACCTTTGATATGTTCGTGCAGTAAATCTAATTGTTCTAATTGCTCAGGATTAGCAAAAGCTTTATCATTACTATCTTTAGCTAATTCAATCTTGAGAGTTTTTAATCGACTGTATAAGGCTGCACGAGAATTTAAGCCATACCTTAATAATAATTCTTGGACAATCATTTGTCTTGTATACTGTTCACTGTACTGTTTAGTTTATTGTACACTGAACAGTACAGCAGTTACTGTACATATCAAAAAATTTGATAAATCCAATTTAATCAATGACATTTTTCTATCAAAAAAGAATATTTAATAAACAGTAAGCTCATCCACTACTTTTGACGGTAGTTGCTAGCCAAGCGAGGAGAACTTACTGCTTTGATAAACCCATAATTACATGGGCGGCTTTTTATCTATTACTATTATACACAAAAAATAAGAAGGCCGGAGGAGGCGGGGTCCCCCTTGGGGTGCCGACGAGGCCATGACATTTAACCCCTTACTAATAGGGGGTTAGATTGCCAAAAAAAACAGCCTTAACTCTTGTGAGAACTTGCATTCATCCATTAGGGGTTGTTTCAAAAATCAACGATAAAACTATCCACTGCATAGGGTATGAAGCGTACCATAATGTTCTAGTGAATTTTGGCAGTTTAATAAAAGCAGTTGATTATGGAACTGGAGTTGGTATTCAACTGATTGCATTTGTAGCGTTAGCAACTTTAGTGGGAATGTTTTTGAAGAAGTTGTGATTAAAATATTATCAATAATATTAATCTCTGTTTTTTCTTCGTTTTTTGTTGCATTTCCTGCTAGAGCTGAAGCAACTGCTTTTTACTGTAATTATACATATACAAGTATTCAACATTCAAGCACTTGTACTTCATATCATGTTGACGTTGTTCCTCATTCTGTTCTTCTTGGATGTCAAGATTTTCCTGGCAGTTATGAATACTATATGTATAAAAACAATCAAAGATATGAATGGTTAGAATATTGCAATCTTTTTTTAAATAGAGATTCTCCTAATGAGTATATATCATCATGCTTTGAGAAATTGTTTTCTAATCGTGATTTTGATTTTATTGATGATATCAAAGCAGGTTCATTAGTTATTACTGTGGAATCAAGACCAGTTGACTTTGACTACGACACTAATGATTTTAATGATAAAATCATTTCTGCTGGTTGTGTTCTTGCAAATGATTTCGACGATTCTGATTCTAGTTGTTCCAATCTTTCTGATTACCTTTTCAATAAACTCTCTACCAAATTTCCTCTAGATATTTTTGTACCTGCTTATAATTTTACGGCGAGTGATACTGCTTGTCCTGAAATAACACTTTTTGGGCAGGATATGGAATTTTGTGCAGTTGTTATGGTTGCATCTGCGGTGAAACATATTTTTATAATCGTTTTCATAATTAGAGCAGTCATTCATTTTTAACTTTTTTTCTTCCTCTCATGTCATCTTTCAATTTGCCCAAACGTCAACTTCAAAATTTAAACCATGAAATTCAAAGAATTTATTGAAAAATTTGCCAAAACTTCTGCTATCACTTTTCTCACTTTGGCTGCATCAACTGGAGTAGCTCTTGCTAACGATGATCCTGCTCCTAACTACGAACAAATTGCTTCAACTGCTGAAGATGCTGTTGTTTCAGTTGGTGGTTTAGCTTTAATTGCTTTTGGTGCATCAATCACACCTTTTGTTGCGCGTATTGCCATGCTTTCAATTTCTAAAGCTTTCACTGCTGTATAATTGCGATTTTCAATTTTACTGATAGTTGTTTATTTGGTGATGGTATTGTTGCCATCACCACATAATGATTTTATAGAAACTTCTAGAGATAGATTTTTTAGCGTATTAATTAAAAGATTAATTAATAGAATTACTTCATACTTTCCAATCATTGGTTTGTGTATAGGATTTTTTATTTCAGAAGCACACCCACATCTTGGGTATGAAATGATTAAATGGTGGTTAATTTTATTTCCATTTAACCTTCACTATATATTTTTAGTTTTTCCCAATAAGTCTTGCATTGTTGCCACTTTAATATCAATACTGTTTAATCCGAAAATTAATCAAAGAACTAAAATATTAATATTAATATTTAGCTTTTTTATTCTCTGCATAAATTTTAGATTTGTAGCTATTTATGATAGATTTAAAGTATGTCATAGCCCAATGTGTTTATATGATTCAAACTATGTTGCATATTACATATTTTTTAGTTTATTTTTTATTTTGGTAGATCAATTGAATGCTATCTCTTACTTTTTGGGATATCATTTTATCTTAATTTTTTGGCATCTCATGCCGATGCATTATTTTGTATTTACGATTAATTATATATTTTTAATTAAAAACGATGGCAACTTATGGATTTATTGGAGCTCAAGGATACGGAAAATCTCTAAGTATTTGCGAGATTGGTTTGTATATGGCAAATAAATATAATAGATGTGTTGCCTCAAATTTTCCTTTTAGACTAGACGCTCTTTGGGATTATCTAGTTTTCCGTAAGTACTGGAACCTCTGTAGGAAGTTAATTGAAGGTAAATTTTTTTACTTTAATCCCTATGGAGAAACTAAAGATTCAATACTAGGTTTGATTTCTGTGAAAAATTCTGAGATATTTTTTGATGAAGCTCCCCAGTTTTTAAGCAGTCGTAGAGCTACTAGAAATCCTGATAAAATTATCAATCGTCTTTCGCAGGTTCGCAAGAAAAAATCTGATTTGTTATATGCTTCTCAAGATTGGGTAAGTGTTGACCCTGAACTTAGAAGGCAGACTCACTACGTTATTAATTGTGAAGGCGCTCTAATTTCTAATTTTGAAGGCTATCCCATTTTAGTTAGTAAGGATGTCAGTATCCACGAAAAGCATAGTTATGAAAAATGGTATAGTCATGCTAATCGAAATAAATTTTTATTTAGAAGAAAACATCAGCTTAAACGTTGGAATAAGCCAGTTGTTTGCCATGATTTAATGCTGTTTAATTTATATGATTCAACTTTAGATTTAGGTGAAGATTTAGAGGGTAAACTTCCTAAAGAATATCATAAAATTTATTTTAAAGAGATTTTAGATCCTCATTTTGAAAATTGGGTTAATGCACAGTTAAAAGATTACAATTTCCAATGTTTTCGGATTCAATCTGAACCTCCTAATTATTATGAATTGGACTTAGGTAGAGACAGTTGCTTAATTCCTAATAGGTTTAGTTTTTATTGGAATTATTTGGCTAACTTACCAGCAACTTTTTTTCAAATTGTCAGGAAGTTACCTAGATTATTGAGTATTAAAAATGGTTGTGTTGAGTGGAGCGGTAAATACAAAAAGATTTGGTGAACTTGAGATAGGTATTCATTGGTTACAAGGTGTTTGTCAGTTTCATTCTGAATCTAAGTTAATTAATTTTGCTAAATCTTTAGATGAAACTTTTCAATGGCGCGATATTTCTACCCGAATGGGAAAAGTTTATGACCGCTCTGGAGTTTCTTTTAGGGGTGTAAGAGTTGGTTACTCTGTTAAGGATTTGGTTGAAGGTTTTTTTTTAATTCCTGGTTCGTATCTGGATGAGTTAACTTTAGAAATTCAATCTAATTTATTACATTCATTATTATTAGATGAACAACTAAAGCTAACTAGGATTGATATTGCTTTTAACGATTATACTAAAAGGTTAACTCCTAACAAGTTACATAGTTGGGCTATTTCTGGTTATATGCGAGGTTTCCGTCGCCACAGTTCTCCTTTTGAAGATTTTCAATTTACTCTTGGTAATAATATTAGTTTAGGAATTACTAAGACTTTTGGTCGTCGTTCTTCTAAGAAGTTTTTGAGGGTTTATGAGGCTTTACCTATTCACTGTAAGGACGCTATTAGATGGGAGCTTGAACTTAGGGATGATCGGGCAAGAGCTATGGCAATGTTTCTTCACCAAGAGGGACTTAATGAAATTCCTAAGTATATTTGTGGTGCTATTGATTTTGTAGATTCTTCAAGAAAAAGAAGCGACCGCTGTGGCAGACTTAAACAATGGGATAGATTTGTTGATTATTGTGGTGGTTGTGAAAAATTTTCTATTCCTCATCAGTCTACCAGTTTTGATAAGAAGGTTGAGTGGTTGTTCAGGCAGTGTTCTAAAAATCTTGCTATTGCTCGTGAGGTTTTAGGTGATGGAGTTATACAGGAAATGATTGAGTTTGGCAAGTATAAGTTTGATGTCTTAGATGAAGATTTAATTAAATACAGTAAGCAGCATTTTTGAATTGATTTTAATTAATTTGAATAATTTTAATTAAATTATTAACTTCTTTTATTGCTTTGACAATATTTAATAATAATAATATTGATGTTATTAGTAATATCAATAACATTATATTTGTAACAATTATTGAACTTAACTTATCAATTTTTTATTCTTTTTCTAGTCCCTTTAAATTAAACAATAATATTACGAGTTTTTTCATGGCTTGGTTTTCCCAAACAAGAAAATAATATATGTAGTCTGATTCACTATACATTTTTATGTTTTCACATATTATTATCAATATTATTCCTGGTATTTTAATTATCATTAAGTCACTTATTGCTATAGGTGTTAGAAAAATAAATTTAAAAAAATTTATTGCATAATTAATTATTTTCATTTTTCTATTATCTAAATTTTCTAGGGATTTATTTAACAACAATTTGTTGAATTTGTGCTAAAGCATCTGTAATTCCTTGAGCTGTTTCCCTCGAAAAATCTTCCCCAAATTCAAAGTTGACTGCGGGTATTAATATCCACCAACCAAGAGGAGCATTTTTATAAACAAATTGACTAAGAGCAAGTAGCGATCGCGGGTCTCCTGTATGTCCTATGTTCAAACCCTGACTCTCAAGTTCCCCCCTTTCTGGAGTGTGGTCCGTGTGGTCCGTGTGGTCCGTGTGGTCCGTGTGGTCCGTGTGGAGAGAAGGGGGAGCGCAAAGTTGATGAACCTGTAAACCTTGTTCGGGAGTTGCTGGATAAGCATCAACAAAAATAACTAATTCTGCTTGAGATATAGGTTCTGCCAATTCTGGAGTAAGTTGATGCACCGGGAGCGATCGTACATTGGGCAACTTCCATTCCGCCACCAATTCTGCCACCCGTTGACCAGCACCATCATCACTGCGGAGCGTATTACCGTAACCTATGATTAATATTTCAGTCATTTGAGTATCTTTGCCTTGATTAAATTTTGAGGAGCGGAGTCGTCTTTGGAATAAAGGCAATACTAGAAAAAGGTTAAAAAATACTCCAATACATCTCCAATACGCCATCTTCCCCACTCCCCCACTCCCTATTACCTACTCCCTATTACCTATTTGAAGATTTAGGGTACGGAATATACACCCAATTTTTGAACTATTCACTATATAGTTTTCGTAATTCATCTGTTGAGGAAATTTGGGGAATTTGAGATGCTATTGTCTCTAATAATTTCACATCATCTATTTTTGAAATATCTGATAAAATTCCCACATATTCATCACCAAACTTGAGTTTTAATCCTATTTCAATTGCCAATAATAACCCCTGTTTAATTTGAGCATCTTTTTGAGATATCTCAAGATTTTTTTCTGTTGCTATTTCATCTCCTGTTTTAATTACATTGCCATCAGCATCGCACCAACGTAACCAAGTACCATTAATATTTTCAAATACACCATTCCATAGAGTTAACCCCAAATTAACATGAGCAAACCAAGCATCATTTTTAGGAATATAAGAATCAATTTGTAGTTGAAATACTTGCAGTACAGTTTCGCTGAGTTTTTGCAATGGATCGTAGACAACATAATAAGGAATTCTTAACTCTGCGTAGTCTGTTAATTTACTTCCTAATTCATTGCCGGGAGTCGGAGAAACAATTTCTATTACGACATCTGGTGCTTTACCAAATTCCCAGAATAAATAAGAACGAACATTACGTTTCCACCATTCTTCCTCACCAATAATATTCAAACTTAAAAACACATCCGGCACAATTCCTGAATCTCGGAGATGAGAAAATAAACCCACATTGGCAGCAACGATAAAAGGAACATTTATTGGTATTTCAGCACCGCTATAAAATACAGTGGTGAGTAAACGTTGTTGTTTTTCATTAATAAAACTATCCAAGGGAGCGTCATCCTCCAGAATCATGTGACTGGTGTCTGGATATTCATGGGGCAGAATAGTCAATTTTTCTGACATAATTACCTCCAGATTAATTGGGAATTTGTTTGATATATTATATCATAATTTTATCCGGTAGTATCAGTTTTTTAGTTTAATTAAAAGTTATTTTTTCTGGGGATATGTAATTACTTTTTTCCCAAAGATTATCATACCAAAAAACTAATTTTAGTCTGAATCATCTTCTTGTTGTTCGTCAAGTAAAATGTCTAAAATACGCCGATTTTATGTTTCAAACCACGAATTTATGCTTGTTGTTGTGCTATGACAGGTTTGGCATAACACAGATAAAAAACTCTATGCTAAACATTAATCAAAAACATATCAAAATTGTTTAATAGGCAAACTTAGAATTGCTAAAATCTTAGAAACATTTATATCTTCTGCATTTTCAATGACTAATTCCTCATTATTAATAGCCACATTTTGACCAGAAAGTTTTAGAAAGCGCCAGATACGACCAGTTGTAACAGCACCATAAATACTTTCAGTTATTCTATTTCTTGCTTGATTAAACCTCTGTGCTGCTACCATTTCGGCAATACATTGACCTAAACCTACATTTGTACTTTCATTTTTAGCTTCAACAATAGTTATTACAGGAGCTTCTATTTCTAAAGTAAACTCTGAAGCACTCAAAATATAGTCACAAAATCCATTTAGCCCGCTGCTAGGATCGACATTAAAATCTCTGCCAGAAAACAAACTAATTTTACCATCAAATATTTCTCTAATTTCTATCAACAATGGTGCAATAATTAACTCCGTTTGCGGAGCATTCCGTCAGGAAACGAGCTTTTTCAGTATTATTATCAAAAGCAACTTTGAGATTACGTTTGAGAGTCATTTTCAAATATTCACTCGGTTCAACTAACTCGATATTAGGAAATAGGTTAACCATATTAATACTAAGGTCAAAAGTAGCTTGAGCTTGATTAATAGTTTTAAAATCACTGTAAGCCATTTTTGTAGACTCCTTAAATCAAAAAATAATAATAACTAATTTGATATGAGATAGCTAGTTTATTCTTACTTCTGCTATTATAGATAAACAATCCTTTTTTTGGAGCATAATATTGATGGAAACACTCTTATTAAGTTATGAAGAAGTTGGGAAGATTGCTGAACAGCTTTATCAAAATAGTATCCGCGCTGCTGTTGAAATACCAGAAAATATAGGCAAAATGGTGGTTATTGACATTGGGACGGGGGATTACTATGTTAGTAAAGATCCTTTAGAAGCAGCAAACTATCTCTATGAGAAAAATCACCTAGCTAGATTATTTGGCATTCGTATTGGATATAATGTGGCTGTCTCTTTTGGTGGTACTATGGAGAGAGTTAGCTAGTGATTTCTGGTATTGTTAATGATGGACGTCCTACAGTATCAATAACATTCCGTCTCCCTAATCATCCTGATTTTTCCATTCAGTTTGTGATTGATACTGGATTTACAGATGAACTATGCTTACCAAGTGAAGTTGTTAGGTTTACCTTTTAAGTTTGCTTTGCCTGCCAATTTAGCTGATAATACAGAAGTTATGTTACCAGTTTATGAGGCAATTATTCTCTGGAATGGAGAAGAAAGAACAGTTCGAGTTTTGGGAACTGGGAGACGACCTTTATTGGGAACAGCTATGTTAGAAGAAGCAGAATTGGTAATTCAGTTTACTGAAGGTGGACTGGTAACTATTGAAGATTTATGAAATCTGAAAACTACTGTAATACTGGTAATTGGTATCTGAGCGATCGCCAATAAATCAATACGGTTCAGTAACATTTACGAAGGGGTTGGCGGAGCCTAGAGGCAGCTACATCGCCTTCATTAATTAACAAATACCAAGTTAAACGAGTAGCAAACTGTAAAGCAGCAAGGATATCGTCTCTTTCTAAATCATCATAGTCTTCAAGAATTTCCTCAATAGTCATGCCACTACTAAGCAATTCTAGTATAAATTCTACTGGATAACGTAATCCCCGGAGGCAGGGTTTACCGTGACAGATGTTTGGGTCGATAGTGATTCTTTCTAGGAGTTGGCGATCGCTCATTTATCTTTTATTGTTAGTTAGTTGAAACTATAGACCAAAAGCTCCTTCATAGGAATGGGTATATTTGAGCATTACATGATAATACGACAGTTTAACATGAAAAGAAACTGTTAGACAACGTTCAGGAAATTTAGCTTTGAGTAGTAGAATTAACAGCTCTAATATTAAAATAAGGGAGTTATAATCTGAAATGATAAATATTCCTTTATGTACAGTTGAAAATTTAGGAAAAAATCAAAAATTAGCAGAAATTCTGACTAGGGTGAAGCAGGAATTTCAACAAATTTATCAAGATAATTTAATTAATTTAGTTTTATTTGGCTCTCAAGCAAGGGGAGACGCGAAACCTGACTCAGATATTGATTTTTTAGTAGTTTTAAAAGAGAAAACTACTCTAGATAATAGGCATCAAAAAATCATTGAGTTTATTTCCGATATATGTATCGAATATGGGGTGTTAGTAAGTTGTGTTTATGTGAGTGAATATCAATTTAAACAAGAAAAAAGTCCCTTATTATTGAATATTCATCAAGAAGGTATTTTCCTGTGAACATTGAACAACAACAATTATTACAAAAAGCT
The DNA here is from genome assembly GCA_034190295.1 of Cyanobacteriota bacterium. Lineage (GTDB taxonomy): Bacteria > Cyanobacteriota > Cyanobacteriia > Cyanobacteriales > Microcoleaceae > Okeania. Next base: position 44,517 of record JAXHSW010000028.1, read on the forward strand.
AGGGATAGCTTACAAGCTGCTCAACTTTTAGTTGATAATAACTTAGCTGCTTTTGCTGCTGCGAGGGCTTACTATATTGTGGAGGCTTTTTTATTAGGAGAAGGATTAACATTTTCCAGTCATTCTGCTGTTATTTCTGCTTTTGGCCGATAATTTGCTAGGACAAAACGTTTACCTGTAGAATATCATCGCTATTTAATTAATGCTCAAGAAAAACGCACAGAAGCAGATTATAATCTTAATCCTAATATTACAATAGAACAGGCTCAAGAGATTATTAATGAAGCTGAATAGATGCTTGATTTTACTCAAAATAATATTGATTTAATTTAATTAAAGTGAGGTTATGTATTTATGAATATCATCTTAAGTCCAAAACAAGAAAAGTTTATTCAATCTCAAATTGCTAAGGGAAAATACACCAAAATTGAGGAAGTTATTGACTCGGCTTTAAAGTTGTTAGAAAAACAAGATTATGAACAATGGCTTTAAGAAGTCAGAAGTTAGAAGTCAGAAGTCAGAAGTTAATTTCTTGCTGTAACTATGTTTGATAATTTAAGAATGTCCGCACCAGTAATACCGACTGCTATAAACATAGTTTTTCTCAAGCAGCTATTCGTGATTTAGATGAAATTTCTAGTTATTTTGCTAGAGTCAGTATCGAAGCAGGCGATCGCTTTGTTCAAGGTTTTGCTGATACAGCAGATTCCTCCCATAAGAAGTTCAGATATTAAGAATTCAATATATGTAGGGGCGAATAGCATTGGATAACGCCAAGCTCCGCTAATATCAAATCCGGTAGCATCGGTGTAATTAGATGGGGGGATGGGGGGATGGGGAGTGTGGGGAGTGTGGGAAGTGTGGGAAGTGTGGGATGGGGAGATGGAGAAATATTTGGTAATGGTTGAAGATGGAACATTTTTTACGTGCCGAATTAAACGGATTTGATATAACGCCCTCACTCTATTTAATGTCCGTGCGTAACTCCTGTAAGTTTTAGTTTTTTTATATTCTATTACCAATAAAATATTGAAAATAAAGTATCTAAAATAACAAAAAAACATCAAAAAACTAACAATTAATTAATAATAAAAAATTCGTAAATAAAAACCAAATTATCACGATCTATCCTTTATAATTTCATAAAGGTTGAAGTAGGGTGCGACAAATTCTATCGTGAATTCCATCTCAACCTCACATAACAGAGAGGAGAATCAGGACAGAATGATAAATCTACTGTGGCTTCAAGGCGGAGCTTGCTCTGGCAATACCATATCATTTCTCAATGCTGAAGAACCAAATATTTGTGACCTAATCACAGACTTCGGCATTAATGTACTCTGGCATCCTTCCCTAGGAATGGAACTTGGTACAAATCTTCAACAATTATTAAAAGATTGTCTTTCGGGAAAAATAAATTTAGATATTTTAGTATACGAAGGAACTATAATTAACGCTCCCAATGGTACGGGAGAATGGAACCGTTTTGCCGATCGCCCGATGAAAGATTGGGTAAAAGAATTATCTGAAGTTGCTGGTTTCGTCGTTGCAGTGGGAGACTGCGCTACTTATGGCGGTATTCCGGCAATGTCACCAAACCCCAGTGAATCTGAAGGTTTGCAATTTCTCAAACGGAAAAAAGGCGGATTTTTAGGAGAAGACTTCAAAAGTAAAGCTGGATATCCAGTTATCAATATTCCCGGTTGCCCCGCGCACCCAGATTGGATTTCCCAAATATTAGTAGCAGTTGCCACTGGCAGACTTGATGACATTACCTTAGACGAATTTCACCGCCCCGAAACATTCTTCAAAAGCTTCACTCAAACAGGTTGTACTCGCAACGTTCACTTTGCTTACAAAGCTTCAACCTCAGATTTTGGGCAGCGTCAAGGATGTCTATTCTATGACTTGGGTTGTCGCGGACCGATGACTCATTCTCCCTGTAACCGCATTTTGTGGAACCGAGTTTCGTCTAAGACTCGCGTGGGAATGCCATGTTTAGGTTGTACAGAACCAGAATTTCCATTCCACGACCTCGCACCGGGAACAGTATTTAAGACTCAAACAGTAATGGGAGTTCCCAAAGAATTACCAACGGGAGTCAACCGTAAAGATTATGCTCTGCTAAGTATCGTTGCTAAAGACTCAACTCCAAAATGGGCAGAGGAAGATTTCTTTACCGTTTAAAAGTAGGTTGGGTTGAGGGCAGCTCACACGGATTATGGCACGGATGTACGGATTAAGAGTAGTAAGTCCAGTAGTGGACTGTTTCATCTAAAGTAGTGCATTAGAATTGTCCGAAGCGTTAGCGTAGCTTTGCGATAGCAAACGACAGTGTTTGCGGAGCATTCCGTCAGGAAAGCAATCTCTAGCCAATTTCCTATTGCATCATTTTAGTTGAAACAGTCCAGTACGCTCAGTTAGACGGCCAAAATTTAGAATATCAAAGGGATTCAATAATCCGTTGTAACGCACCATTTTAGATGTCGATGTCTCAGCATTATCTTATTGGATGATGGTACGTTACGCTGGCGCTAACACACTACTGGACTTTTTGTTTGTAGTAGGGCTAAAGCCCTATCTATCTTCGGGCTAAAGCCCTACTACGAGCTTTGGAATGATATTTAATATTGTTGTTGGGTTGCGAGATACGCTTAACCCAACCTACACAAGCTGATAACTGAATAATAACTGAAATAATGGTTCAAACTAAAGTACACACATTAGACATTTCCCCCGTGGGTCGTGTTGAAGGCGACCTAGATGTAAGAGTTGACATTCAAGATGGATATGTAACCAACGCTTGGACTCAAGCACAAATGTTCCGAGGTTTTGAAGTCATCCTCAAAGGTAAAGACCCTAAAGCTGGTCTCATTGTCACCCCCAGAATTTGTGGAATTTGCGGTGCTTCTCACCTCACTTGTGCTTCCTGGGCCTTAGATACAGCTTGGCAAACAGAAGTACCCCGGAATGCCATCCTTGCTCGTAACCTCGGTCAACTTGTAGAAACACTCCAAAGTCATCCGCGCTTCTTCTACGGTTTATACGCGATCGACTTAACTAACAAAAAATACCAAAATAGTCCTTTCTACGAAGAAGCTTGCAAACGTTTCACAGCATTCACAGGTACATCCTACGAACCAGGTATTACTGTTGCATCCAAACCTGTAGAAATATACGCTCTATTCGGCGGTCAATGGCCACACTCTAGTTTCATGGTTCCCGGTGGTGTCATGTGCGCTCCCACTCTCACTGACGTTACCCGCGCCTGGGCAATGTTGGAATATTACCGCACCAACTGGTTAGAACCAATCTGGTTGGGTTGTTCCATTGACAGGTTTGAACAAATTCAAACTTATGAAGATTTCATGGAATGGTTGGATGAAAATCCTAATCATGCTAGTTCTGACCTCGGTTTCTATTGGCGCATGGGTCTGAATATTGGTTTGGATAAAATTGGTGCGGGTGTTGGTAAATATATGAGTTGGGGATATTTACCTCACGAAGATAAGTATCAACGTCCGACTATTGAAGGTCGCAATGCTGCAATGATTATGAAAAGTGGTGTCTACGATAGCGCTACAGATATTCATCAATTGATGGAGCATACTTTTACCAGGGAAAATACTGCCCACGCTTGGTATAACGAGGGTGATGGAGATGTACATCCTTTTGACCGGACTACTGTACCAGTTCCTAATAATGATATTGATTTTGATGGTGCTTATTCTTGGTCAACTGCGGTCTCTCACCAAGACTTGGGTCGGATGGAAGTTGGTGCTTTAGCGCGGGAATTGGTATCAGGTGGCGACCATGGGGAAAGTTGGCAGCAGAAAGATGGTTTAGTTTTAGATATGTTCAAGAAAATGGGGGGACCGAACGTACATTTGCGCGTGTTTGCCAGAATGCACGAACTAACTAAGTTGTACCGTGAAACAGAACGTTGTTTGCGGGAATTTAAGTTGCGCGATCCTTGGTATATTAAGCCTGAAGAAAAAGATGGTCGCGGTTGGGGTGCCACTAATGCTAGTCGTGGTTCTCTCTGTCATTGGGTGGAAATAGAAGGCGGTAAGATTAAGAATTATCAGGTTATTGCGCCGACTACTTGGAATGTGGGACCCCGTGATGGTGAAGGAGTGCGCGGACCTATTGAGGAAGCGTTAGTGGGTATTCCTATTGCTGATGTGAGTGACCCGGTGGAAGTCGGTCATGTTGCTCGGTCTTTTGATTCTTGTTTGGTGTGTACTGTTCACGCTCATGATGCTAAGACTGGGGAAGAGTTGGCAAGATTTAGGACTTCTTAAGTAGCAAGATAATTGTAGGTTGGGTAGAACAAAGTGATACCCAACAAAAAGCCTGAAAATGCTGGGTTTATCCTGCGGATAAGCTGCGAAGATAAGTTCCTCAACCCAACCTACTTAGCTAGACTGACTAAAAAAAGTGGATTAATACTATGGTGCTTTACCGAAGAATTAATAATTAAATAATTAAATAAATAATTAAATAATTTAGGTTTAAAGCCTCCCCTTTCAAGGGGAAAAAAGCGGTCGAGGGATGGATAGGTTTCCTAACCATATCCAATCGACCAAGAGAATAAATTTTTTCCTTTTATTCAATCCTATCCGTTTTAGGGAGAGGTAATTATCAATTATCCATTATCAATTATTGAAGATGGTTTGATAGCTTTGATACTGAATCATTGTAACCGTCTAACGCGCCCTAATAGACTGTTTTAGCTAAAATGAGGCAATAGAAAACTGGTCAGAGATTGCTTTCCTAAGGTCATGCTACGCAAACACTGTCGTTTGCTATCGCAAAGCTACGCTAACGCTTCGGACAATTCTAACGCACTATTTAAGATGAAACAGTCCACTACTAGACTGCGATACAATTAATAATTAGGTGAGTGGAAATACTAGAAATATGTCAAAACCTATTTCCGGGTTGTCAGTTCCGGCAAAAGCTGGAAAGTCAAGATATCCAGAGCCGTTCGCATCCCAAGTAAAGGGTAGAACTAAAAGAAAACTTGGTGAATTCTTTGAACTAACGAATTTCGGCGTAAACTTGACGGAACTGGAAGCAGGTTCGGTATCAGCATTAATGCATCACCATTTCAAACAAGATGAATTCATCTATATTTTGGCAGGGGAACCAACCCTCCGAATTGGTGAAGTTGTCCACCAGCTAAAACCTGGAGACTGCTATGGTTTTAAAGCTGGAATAGGAGTCGCCCACCAGCTAATCAACGAAACCGATAATTTGGTCAAATATTTAGAAATTGGCGATCGCACTCCCGGTGACCAAGTTGAATATCCAAATGATGATCTTAAGGCTACCCAACTTGATAGTGGTGGATGGAAATTTACTCATAAAGACGGTACAGAATATTAAGGAATTGCGAGAATGATTAACGTTAGGTTTTTTCTCAAGCTAAAGTCCGAATCACTTTTTGGCAGTTGTTTGAGTAGGGTAGGTTAGCGCTTCTCGTAACCCACCGAAACATTGTATATTTGGCGGTGCGTTACACTGGTAGTGTCGGTATAAATAAAGCATAGAAACCGAGTTTGTATGAGATGCTCTGCCATACTAACATTTGTCTCCCATAAACCCGGTTTATTATAACACTCCGAAGCAAGCGGATTTGATATTACCCACCTGAACTACTATGTGTTGCCCATAGCTGAAGACTTAATTAGGATTAGAATTTGAACCGATAATAGGCTTAGGATTTGAATCAATAAATTGTTCAATTGCTTCTGGAATTGTAGTAAATGTATCTTTACCTTCCTTCTTCTCGTAGATGTCGCCTTTTTCAAGGTAGCATTCAGCAGCTTTTATTAGCTCGCAACACTTGTCTGGATTATCTATGTCTTCACTGACATGTGTTTTCTTGCCGTTCTTTTCAGGAATGAATTTGTTATAGGCATCCTTTTTATCTAGTAACTCCCGCAGGCGATTTTGTTGTCGCTTTCCTTTAAGGTGTTCGTTTAGATCGAAACTCAAACGTAGGTAACTGCCCCCTTGAATTTTCACTATTCGCCGACAAATCTCTTCTGAATTTATCGCAGAAGGGTCCATGAAGATATTGGGTATATTTTGAGCCCAACTTGCCTGTCCCCACTTTTCGACCTCTTCATATCTGTAGGGGCGAGTCGTCTTACCAGTTCCAATGGAGAGTACAGCAATATTGCTCAAGTTTAATCCTTGATTTAGTTCAAAGGCACGAGCGATCGCTACTAAAGATGGGTTATTAGCTGATACTCCACCATCAATGTGTGGAAGATATTGCTCTGGATACTCGTCTGCATAATAGGGAAGTTTATAAGGAGGAAAAAATGTTGGAGCTGATGCTGAAGCAGTACATATTTTCCATAGCTCAATGTTGTCATACCATTCTGGATCATCATCAGGAGGGTTATTGCAAAACCAAGTTGTGTTTCGGCTATAAACATCATAAGCAGGAATCAGAATGCGAGGTTCCTCAATCTCCCTCAACTTCGTAGACCCTAATTCTTTCTCCAATACTTTAGCTAAACCCCGATTTCCATCTTCATGGGGGTATAAAACCTTAATTCCCCAAGGTTTAGTCAAAAATTGCTGAATTTTATCTCCCAAAAGTTGGCTAATCCCTCTCCATCTCCTTTGCTGACGCACACTGTCGAGGAAAATATCTTTTCCCTTATTCTTGTAGAGGTCGATCATGTCCTGAGCAGTTTTCTTACAAGCAATACCACCAGCCAGAATTGAGCCAGTAGATGTGCCAGCAACAAAGTCAAAATATGTATGTAGTTTGTGGCCTTTTGTTTCTAGAATTTCCTCTACTTCTTTGAGAATTCTTGCAGATAAAACTCCACGGATACCACCACCATCTAGGCTGAGAATTCTGCATTTTTCACTCTTTTTATTCTCTGTAGTCATACTACTCCTAGGAAACGTTAAATTTTAAGCTGATTCCAACTAATATTTAATAATAACACAGTTTTAGGTAGAAATATCTGACATAATTATGCTCCTAGTTTGGTAGAGGTTTAGTAATTAAAACAATAGATTCTTCTAAGTTACTCATTCTCTGACTTTTTAGGTTTCAGAACTAATTTAACTTTTAAATTCGTACCAGCCTTTCCTTTAGTAATATAAAGATTACCCTCCCCCTCAAAATTAAAACCCACTTCCACCTCAGCTTGTTCAATTTCCATATCCTTATTTATTTCCTGCCAAGCTTCAGCAATAGGACGACTAATACTAATTAATATAGGTTTAACCTTAGCAAAACTCGACTTAACTTCTTTTATAAAATTACTAGAAATAGGCTTGGCTTCATTCTCTAGCACTTCAGCCTCAACTAAAATACCATCTTCTAATTCAATTAATCTGGTGGCCATATATAATTATTGGTAAACTTAACAGCTATTCCATTGCAGAATATATCTTGAATTTTTAGGATAATGTGTAAATATAGGAAAATTTAATACCAATTCATACAAATAGTTGGTAACTGATGAAGTAAAATAAATAAGATGAAATTACTGTAAAATTTAGGTTTCAAGTCGCTAAAACCAAATCTCTTTCATCACTTCAGACTTCAGACTTTTGACTTCTGACTTTAGTGAAACGATATAACTTGGTAGCAACTCACCCTAAAAATAGAGCGATCGCCCAAGTTCTAATTATTAACCTAAAGAACTTAACTTCTGACTTCTGACTCCTGAATTCTGACTTCTACAATTTGCCTCACTTCCTCAACAGTGAAACTAAGAATTTGTGCCACTTGTGCCACATCCATTCCTGTTGCTAAGAGTTGAGAAACAGCATTTATCCGTGCTTGTTCGGCCTTTTCTGCACGAGCTTTTTCTATTTCTGCCCTTTCTGCTCCTGTTAACAACAAATTGCCATCTTTGTCCCACCAACGCAACCAAGATAGAGTTTGATTTTGATAGAAACCGTGCCATATTCCTAATTCTATTCCTAGAGGTTCGATGAAATAGTGCCCTCGTTCGTTAGGAGACATTTTTTTATAACCACCATTTCCATAACAATACATTTCTAATTGATTGCTTTTGATAATATATACTCCGTAGTAGGAAATTCTAATGATGCGTTCGTAAACCCAAAATTTACCTGGTTTTGTTGTTTCTCCTTCAGCAGAAACCGATAAAGGAGTTTTGTCTAATTCCTCTGAACCATCACCACTGGCAAATTCCAGAGCAATAAGAGGGGCAATATATTCTCGCCACAAAGAATAAAAACGACGAAACTTACCATTCAATAAAGGCGGTACATCAGGAACATAAAACCAATCTGGTGCTTCCGCGCCTTTTTCTGGAGGTTCCGTTTCCCGCCAATAGATGCCACAGTCTTGTCCAATAGCATAGTTTCCATCTGGGTGTAGCTGTTGTAAAATTGGTCCGATGGAATCAGTCAAAAGAATACTTTGGGGATGCTCCTGGAAATTTTTCACAAAGGTTCCGTCTTCATCTGGTAATTGAGTATGGTCTGGAAAAGGTGGTGGTAGTTCTACTTTGACTTTTGTTTCACTCATAACTAATCCTACCTTTAGATGAACTACCCCGCCGTGTAGACGGACGGGGTTTCTAAATCCCCACCCACAAAGTCCGCACTTTGAGATTTTGAGCGCTTCATTTGCCCCAGTTGCTTTCCTTTCCTACGGAATGCTACGCAAACGGAATGCTGCGCAAACATCGAACCAGTATGTTTACGGGTCGAATTAGTAGAGCTAGAACATCGACGATTAACGAGGCTAGCTCCTAACCCCGGTTGCCGATCTGCAGCAACATTCCACATTACCATCACAGAACCTCTATCTCTAGCTATCTCAAAACCACAATCATCACAAATATGGTAACGATTACTCAGTTGCGCCCATTCTTTATGCACCATTCCACAATTAGGGCATCTTTGAGAAGGCTTGAATCTCCTGGTCTCAACGGTAATATGCAAACCACCTTTACCTAGGATTTTATACAATGCCATCTGGTTTAATGTTCCAAAACCCACATCAAGCATGGAACGATTCAGACCGGCTTTTTGCTTCTTACGCTTACCTGTCTTAGCTTTTCTTGTCATAGCTTTAACATTCAATTTTTCAGTAACTACGATGTCATAACAACTAGCAATATCTGTAGTTACTTTATGCTGCCAATCTTTCCTCATTGCCGACTCTTTAGTTTTGAGTCGAGAAACTTTTTTCGCTGCTTTTTTCCATCTACTAGATGCTTTTTGCTTACCTTTAACTGGGCGCTGCTTTCTTTTAAGACCTTTTGACGCTTTCTTGATTTTGGGGGTGAACTCTTTGTCAAATCTAGGATTACTAATTTCGTCAAAACCATAGCCATCATAACAAGTCAAAGCTGTTTGAGTTCCAAGGTCAAAAGCCACCATTGAATCATAATCCAAGGGGGACTTACTACCAAACAATGGTTTAGGCTCCGAGGTTTTAATACTCAATGAAGCATACCACTCATCCTGACTAGGACGATAAGTTATGGTACAAGTAGTAGGTTTTCCCCAATACTTAAACCTACCCCGCATTCTCACTCTCATATCCAAATCATTGAGAGTTACCCAACCGCAATTGACAGCATATTTTTGAGTACTCTCAATCTCAGTCTTAAAACCTTGCCTACCATCTGGATAGGTCCAACCGGAGTAACTTCCGATCGGTTTAAATTTAGGACTTTTCCTAATTCCTTTGAAAAAAGCATTGTAAGCTAAGTCCACTCGTTTTACTGTTGCCTGCAATGAACTTAGATTTAGCTGTTGATAATCGGGCCACTGCTGTCTAAAACCTGGTAATGCGTTTTGCTGAGTAAAATAATCTACACTTTTTTGATTTTTTCTCCACTCAAAACGTCTATGAGCAACACAAGCGTTATACAGAAGTTGGTGTAGTTTTCTAGCCAAAAATAGTTTTTTCTTCTGTATCTTTGTTGGATACAGTCGAAAAGTCAATCTTCTATTGGCCATAAGACTATCAGCTCCAGATATTATTTGAGTCGATATAATTATCTTAGCACCAAAATTAAAAATAAGTAGAAATTATGGAAAAAGAATTAAACCGTGGTTCTCATGTAGTCTATGACATTCATCTGCATATATGCTTCGTGACCAAATATAGAAAAAAAGTATTGACTACAAACATGATTCAAGATATGAGGGAAATCATAGAAAAAGTTTTAACTGCTAAACGTTGTCAACTAGAAGAGTTTGAGGGTGAATCAGACCATGTACATATTTTGATTCAGTTGCACCCAGACAATAATATTTCTCAGTTGATATCCTCTCTAAAGTCTGCTACCAGCAGAATTATTAGACGAAAATATGCTCAAGAAATCAAAAGTTTCTATTGGGGCAAGGCTAAACTTTGGCACGACTCAAAATGTATCGTTTCCTGTGGAGGTGCACCCTTGGAAATAGTCAGAGATTACATAAAAAACCAGTCTGGAGGCAGACAAACATCTTGATCGAAGCGGAGCAACATTTATTTATATAAGGGGGTGCTTTCCGCCCCACCCTACAGAGGAGTGGGGAAACCAGCACCCCCGATGCCTTCCCCAAAAGGTTGTTAATGCTATGGTAATTTCAGTTATCAGTTAACAGTTAACAGTTAGTGCGAGCATCTTGCTCGCGTCATAAATCATCTGTATTATTAATTATAGTAATAATGTCGTCACGTTCGATGGACAACACACGATCTAAATCGGAATCTAAAGCTTTTCTTATAATTATTATCTTTTTAAGAATTTAATGCTATTTTTACCCTTCAAAATATCAGTAGACAGAGCGATCGCGAATATTCTCAAATTCTCCTGCTTCAGTCATGGTAATAAATTAACTTCTGACTTGTGTACGGGTGCCATTCGGCAGCTCTGGCGCTAGCCAATGGTTATTTGCCCCTACCAATTCTGACTTCAAATATATGTTACTAGGTTACAAAAACAGTTGAAAAAATGGGTTAGTGTTGAGGACGTAAAGTTAATAAACTAGATAAAATCTACTTTTGGGCACATCTAATACCCCACTTAACAAATAAATAATGTTGACAATTATCGGTTGCGGTAATCTTAACCGTAGTGATGATGGGGTAGGAGTAATTATTGCTCAACGCTTGCAGCAATATTTGACTGAACATCCTCATCCGAATGTCCGGGTTTATGACTCCGGTACTGCGGGAATGGAAGTGATGTTTCAGGCAAGGGGAACTCAGCAATTAATTATTCTGGATGCTAGTGCTACAGGTTCTGAACCAGGTGCAATATTTAAAGTTCCTAGTTCGGAGTTGGAAGCACTGCCAGAACCTAGTTATAGTTTGCATGATTTTCGTTGGGATAATGCTCTGGCGGTGGGTAGAAAAATCTTTCGGGATGATTTTCCTGAAGATGTAATTGTCTATTTAATAGAAGCTGAAAATTTGGATTTTGGTCTAGAACTTTCTTCTGTAGTTCAGCGTTCTGCTGAAAAGGTTTTTCAAGAACTTATATCAACTTTAATTGATTAAGTACCCGTGCAAAATGAATTTAACATTTTGGAATTAGAAAACAGAGAACAGAAAATATAACTGAGTAGTAAATATACAAAGATTTTTGTTTATATACTTAGTTATCGAGGGCTGGAAGTTGAGAATTAGGAGTTGGAGATTTGTATTTTTACTTTCTTCATATCTGACTTTTTTCTTCTTCTTTAACTAGCTATTAGCTATCAGCTATCAGCCTAAAAATTTGTGCATAGATAATGGTATCTGGCAAGCGCAAAGCTGAACGCTGATTGCTGACCGCTGAGGTGCTTCTTTCAACTTAACACAAGGAAATTATCATGGACGAACAAAGAACAGAACAATATTATGAATTAATTGATAAATTAGTGCAATGTCCTAATGGAAAAGAACCTGAAGTTTTAGATGAAAATATTGAATTAGTTGATGCTGGTTTTGTGTCAGTTTTAATGCAAGTTGGTCAAGCACAAATTCATCATGGCAATCAAGAAGGTGCTAAGTTTTTATTCCATCTTGCCCGTGAATTAGCTAAACAATTAGGATTGTATCCTGACCCTGAAGCTGCTACAACACCTGCACAATAAGTAGATAGTTAATGTTATGTTTTCTCAAAAAGAAGCAGAAAAATTAGCCATTGATTTCTTGGGGAATGATTGGGAAATTCCCCAGGCAGAACAAGAGTGGTTTACTATTAGATATACTAAACAAGAGCCTAGTTGGTATATTGTGGAAGTAGGAATAGAAGGATATCCCGATTATTGGATTCTTCAGGTTTATGATACGGGTGAATGTGACCCTTGTTATACTTTTGTCTCTCCTTTAAGTGGTTCTCAAAGTACAGATGATTTGCAGGAATTACCAGAATCTATTGCTAATATGATTATCTTTGAGCGTAATTCACAAATGTCTTCCACAGCAAAAGTTTGAAGATAAAATACTAAGTCAAGTTCGATATCTTGGGGATATTAATAGTTGAAATCGGTTATTGATTCTGATTTTTTTACTATTAATATACATTGATCGAACTTGATTTTTTGTATAGCAGAAGGAAGAGTTCAACAATTAATAATTAATAATTATATTACCTCCCCTTGAACAGAAGAGGATTGATTCAAAGGAATTTTTTTTCTTTTTTCCCCTTAAAAGGGGAGGCTTTAAACCACAATTTATCGGTAAAGAAGGAAGAAGGAAAAATATTGCGAAGTCTTTCGTTTTAAGCTTTTGATATGTCTCAACCTTTCCTTCTTTGGATAACTGGATTTGGTATTATATTCGTAAATTTTGTTGCGATATTAAATTTTGGTCTACTGTAATAAAAACATCAAAACTTTCTGATGCTAATTTTAATAATTCCCCATTTTTTGTTCCTGCCCAACCTTCTTATGGAACTGTTATTACTTGATGATTTATGATTTTTCTTTGGGTGCATCTCATAGCAAGCAAAAATACTTTTTTCCTATATATTCCCTGTTGCCTGTTGCCTTTCGGAGCTGTTGCCTAAAAGCGATAAATTTTTGGCTTTATTCACGCATTGAGATGCACCCTTCTCTTTTGAGCTTTTTAGGTAAACATTCATCGAGCAAGATTTTCATAAGTTTGTTTCAATAATGTTTCTTGAGCTAATTTTAATAGAGAAACTACTTGTTCTTGAGTCACCGTAGGAAAATCATCAAGAAAGTCTGCTATAGTTTCTCCTGCACTTAGATAATCAATAAAAGTTTTAATAGGAACGCGAGTATTTTTAAAGACTGGTGTACCCGATCATATTTCTGGAGATATTTCTATTACAGCACTTTTGAGGATAGTGAGGTACAGCTATCAGACTATTTATTCCTATATTCCCTTCCGGAGCTGTTGCCTGTTGCCTGTTGCCTGTTGCCTGTTGCCTGTTGCCTGTTGCCTGTTGCCTGTTGCCTGTTGCCTGTTGCCTGTTGCCTGTTGCCTGTTGCCTGTTGCCTGTTGC
>JAXHSW010000280.1:0-8492 GCA_034190295.1 Cyanobacteriota bacterium
TCCCCATCTCCCCATCTCCCCATCTCATATAATAAGTATTCAACCGGATTCTATATTACCTGTTACCTGTTACCTGTTGCCTATTGCCTGTTGCCTTGCGCGTAGCGCTATAACTCAATCGGAATAGTCACAGTAAAAGTGGTTTTGCCTGGAACAGATGTAAAATCAATCTTTCCCTGATGTTTATCAATAATATTTTTGACAATCTCTAACCCTAAACCACTACCTTCTCCAGCAGGTTTAGTAGTAAAGAAAGGCTGAAAGATTTTATCCTGAATCTCTAGGGGAATACCAGCTCCAGAATCTGTGATTCCCACAACAATATTTTGATTTTCCACCCGCACCTCAATATCTATTTTTCCCTTTCCATCCATCGCTTGAATTCCATTATGAATCAAGTTAGTCCAGACTTGCACCAGTTCATCAGGATAGCAAAGAATTTCTGGAATATCTTGATAGTAGCGAATCACTTCCACACCCTTTTTTAAATAGTTGTGGTAAATCTCCAGTACGGTTTCAATACCGTCAGTAATCACTGCTGGTTGTTTTTCTCCACTGTGGTCGTAACGAGCGTAACTCTTGAGTGCAAAGACAATTTTTGAAGCTCTTTCCACAGCATTGAAGATATTTTGACTGTTGCTGTAGAGGCGAGCAATATCATAGGCAATTTGTACAATTTCGTGGACTTGGGGAGTTTGTAACAAAGATATTTGAGATTCAACACTATGATGTAATCCGGCTTCGGTTAGTAGGTGGGATAGTTGTTTGGCATTGGTAATATTATGAGACTCAAGTTGTTTAGTGACTGTGCGCTTAATTTGACGTTTTTCCCTAGTACTGAGACTGGGTTGCTTACTCACAGCAAGTTGTAGGAAACTGAAAAAGTTGGTTTGTTGTTGTGGGTTGAGCAGGGGTAAAAGTTGAGGTAATTCAGAGAAAGATTCTTCTAGTGCTTTGTCGGTGTTACCGATGGCGGCGCGAATGGCACCCAAAGGGGTGTTTATTTCATGGGCAATTCCGGCTACCAGTTGTCCTAGAGCTGCCATTTTCCCGGATTGAATTAATTCATCTTGAGTGGTTTTGAGTTCTTGTAAGATTTGGGTGAGTTGTTGATTCTTTTGTTGCAATTCCTCCGTGCGTTCAGCAACTTGTTGTTCCAGAGTGCGGTTGTAGTTTTCTAGTCGCTGGTAGAGTTGGGCATTTTCGATGGAGATAGCAGCTTGGGCAGTCAGGAGGTTGAGAATTTCTATGTGTTCTGGAGTGAAAGCTTCTGCGGTCAGGTTATTTTCTAGGTAGAGAATACCAATCAGTTTTCCTTGATTAATAATAGGAGTACAACAGAGACTTTTGGGTGGCTGTTGAATCAGGTAAGGGTCTGCGGTGAAGGTTTTGTCTTCTTCGATATTGTTGACGATCGCGATATGTTGAGTCCGTTTGACGGTATTAATGATGCTAATGGGTAAGTTGTCGGTTTTGTCAAGGGTAATAGTTGATAGGTCACATTTTGTCCGGTCGCATTTGGCAGCTATTTCCCAATTGCCGGATTTGTTGTCTAAAATTAAGGCTCCTGTGTCAGCTCCGGCGTTTTCTAGGACAATGTGCATTAATTTAGAGAGCAAGGTATTGAGCTCGATTTCCTCAGAAAGAGCATGAGAGGCTTTGATTATGGTTGCCAGGTCGAGATTTTCGGAAATTCCGCTTGAGTTATTGCTGATGGTTTCCTTTGCCTTCAGAATCATTGTTTCATCTGTTGATTGGGAAATTTGACAGTTGAGAATAGGAGCAAGGAGTTGAGGATATTTTTGTTCTAGTTGGTCTGTCTTAGCTTTTGCTCCCCAACGAGCATAACAATAGTATGCTTCCTGCATATAGGTAGCAGCAATTTTCTCTTTCCCCCAATTCAGGTAAAATTTGGCTGCCAATTCATTCCCTAATGCTTCTTGTTGCAGATATTTATTTTCTTTCGCAACAGAAATAGCGCGATCGTACAATTCTATTGCTTCTAAGATTTTTCCCGCAATTCGAGCCATTTCTGCTTCTACTAAACAACACAGATGCAGGAAATTTTCCGGACAATTCTTAGCCCAAATGGCAAGTTGTTTTTGATAGGTCGAGATTTTTTCCCCATATTCTAATTTTTGACTCTCTGTTGCACTGGGATAAAGTGATGTCATCAGTAGTGCATAAATAAATAAATGATGGGCATAAGGAAGTAGTCCTTGAGGTGCAACGTTAATAATTTCTGCATCAGCTTGCTGGCAACATTCTAGCGCCTCCGACCGTCTGTCAAAAAAGAAGAGAAGTTGAGTTTTCAATATCTTATAAATACAAATGACTTGCCAGTTTTTATGCTCGCGACATTTTTGCAAATATTCAGATTCGACTAGCTCGGTTGTTGTTCCCATCAATTGCGAAAATAGCATCTGACCGCCAATGAAAAGGTCGATCGCCCACTGATTTTTGTATTTTTGAGTGAAAGCTAATGACTCGCTAATTTCTGCTAGTAGTTTTTCTAGGGGAATACTTTGATAGAAACGGCAATACATATTATGACCAAAAGCATAAGCTGCATATTGCAAATTACTCGATTCCAAACCTATTCTATAAGATGAGAGATAATCTTCTGTTGCTACTTTGAGAGGATGAGACCAATGTCTGAGAGAACTACCAATCATCAAATAAGCAACACTCTCAGCAGATTTATTATTAAAGGTTTTAGTTAATTCGATAGTAGCATCGAGCAACTTATCCGTATTTTGATAATTATTCAGAGCATATCCTCGCAAACCGCCAAAAGCAGGATAAATATATCCAACTTCTGGTGTATTTCCGTATTTCAAGCATAGGTTAACTGCTTTTGCGCAAATGACAGACCATAATCTTTGATGAGAACGATAAGTTGGCGGTCCTAAAGTAATTAACAGTTTGATTGCCATTTTTTGTTCTGGTTCAGTCATCAAAGGCAATTCAGTCAGGGAAGCAAAAGATAGATTTTTAAAAGTTTCTGTAGCGATCGCTAGTTCTGCATCTCTTACTTGTTCAAAATTTTCTTCGGGAAGGTCAACATTAATTAATGCCAGACCCCTGCGACCTGCTTGAATAGCTTCTGGATACTTTGCTTGCAGGGTGTATTGGATAATTGACAGATTATATATTTCGGCTTTTTCCATAGGAGTATGGGCATTTTGCAATATTCGTTCTATCCACATTTCAGCAGCTTCAATGTTGCCATTCAAATATTCAACTTCTGCTCTTTCTTTATATAGAGAAAAGCTGAGTTGATAATTGTGTCGCCAGCAGTCATCGGGTAAAAGTTCGATTCCTATTTGGATGTAGCTCAAAGCTCCAGCATAAGCTGTAGAAGCTTTGGCTTTAGTTCCTGCACTTAAATTGAGTTTTGCTAGCTCCTCTCGTTGTAGGAGTTTGGTAATTAATGTCCGACCAATATTTAGATGGTTGACGATTTCAAACATTCTCTCTTCCCTTTCGGTGATTGATAATTTTTCTAGAAGTAAGATGCCAATTTCAAGATGGGTGGCTTGTTTTTTCTCTTCTGTAATCAATGAATAAGCTGCTTGTTGAACGCGGTCGTGCAAAAAGCGATAGTTGACTGAAATTGTTTCGAGTTCTTTTTTTTCGTTCTGTATTCGGTGGAAAAATTTATAAGTCTGGCTTTCGGGAATAATAAACCCCTCTTGCAACCCTCGCCACAAATCTGTTGCTACTTGTTCCTGAGTGCTTTCGCATACTACTGCTAAGGTTCCTAAGTCAAATTGGTTACCAATACAAGCTGCTAGTTTCAATACTGCTTGAGTTGCTGCTGGTAGTTTCTGTAACCGTCCTACCATAAATGTTACTACATCATCCGTCAGCACCAACCGCCATACCTCCGTCAAATCGCACTGCCAGTATCCCGCTTCCACATCGAAGGTAATATAACCATCCTCATGCAAACCTCGCAAAAATTGAGTTGTAAAAAATGGGTTTCCCTTAGTCTTTGGATACACTAACTCAGATAAAGGTACAGCAATTTCTACAGAACACAGCAATGTATCGGCAACTAAACGAGTGACATCCGTCTCATCCAAAGGAGCTAGAGTTATCGTATTAATATTAGCACCCTGTTTAGTAATTTCATCCAGAGTCAGCATCAATGGATGGGCAGGGAAAACCTCGTTATCGCGATAAGCTCCCAGCACCAGTAAATATCCTGCTTCCGAGTCGTCCATTAGCAATTTCAATAGGTCGAATGAAGCCGAATCTGCCCATTGTAGATCGTCCAAAAAGATAACCAGGGGATGTTCTTTGGTAGCGAACACTTGCACAAATTTACCAAACAGCAAGTTAAAGCGATTTTGCGCTGCACTGCCAGAAAGTTCGGGGACTGGAGGTTGTTTGCCAATAATTCGTTCGAGTTCCGGAATGACATCGATGATGACTTGTCCGCTTTCTCCGACCGCTTTGAGGATTTTCCCCCGCCAATTGGCTAAATCTGCATCCGACTCGCCGAGCAATTGCCCCATTAAGTCTCGGAAAGCTTGCAAGAAAGCTGAAAAGGGAATATTGCGGTTAAACTGGTCAAATTTACCTTTGATAAAATAGCCTCGTTGCTTAACTATAGGTTTGTGAACCTCGTTGACAACGGCAGTTTTCCCAATCCCTGAAAACCCTGCCACCAGTAGAAGTTCTGACTTCCCAGCCTTCTGTGCGCCTCCCAGAATCCCCACATCTCCTTGACTAACTCGTTCAAATGCTGCTAATAATTGGGCAACTTCCCGTTCCCGTCCGTAGAGTTTCTCTGGAATCAGGAAGCGATCGCAAATATCCTGCTCTCCCAACTCAAATTGGATAATATCTCCTGTAGTCTTCCACTGTTCCAAGCATCTCTCTAGGTCATGTTTTAAACCCAAAGCACTCTGATAACGTTCCTCTGGATTTTTTTTCATTAATTTAAGCACCACTTCCTTTAAGACTTCCGGAATTTCCAACTGCTCGCTATTCGCCGGAAACTCAACTGTTTGAGCAATGTGGCAATGTACTAATTCCATGAGATCGTTAGTTTCAAAGGGTAACTTCCCGGTTAAGAGTTCAAAAAATGTCACACCGAGGGAATAAAAATCTGTGCGATAGTCGATACCTCGGTTCATCCGTCCGGTTTGTTCTGGAGAGATGTAGGCAAGGGTTCCTTCGAGAACATTGGGGTTGATAAGTTGCTGCTGTTCTTTTGGTAGTAAACTGGAGATGCTGAAGTCTATTAGTTTGACTTGGAAGTTTTCAGGGTGAATCAAGATGTTCCCGGGTTTGATGTCTTTGTGGATGATGCGTTTTTGATTGAGGTAATGTAGAGCTTCTGCTAGTT
This sequence comes from Cyanobacteriota bacterium, assembly GCA_034190295.1. Lineage (GTDB taxonomy): Bacteria > Cyanobacteriota > Cyanobacteriia > Cyanobacteriales > Microcoleaceae > Okeania. Next base: position 5,360 of record JAXHSW010000280.1, read on the forward strand.
GGATAGCAATGATGAGAAATTCAGTGAGACTTCGGTCTGAGTACTGCCAGTAGTTAGGGAGAGAAATTGCTTCATTATCGGGCATAACCAAGGCATAACCATGACCATAGTCTTCTAAGGCTAGGGGTTTTACCACCGCTGGGTGTTCTAAATTACTGGCGATCGCGTATTGATTGCGGAACTGAACTAACTCATTAAAATTGGGGTAGGGGTTCCGTAAAATTTTGATAATCACAGGTTGGCGTTTCATATCGCGCAGGGAATAGTCAGTCGTATCGGTTTCTTTGACTGCTTTGTAAACAAGGGTGCGAGTTCCGATATAGATTTGGTCGGTTTGTTGATAATTAGTTAAGTTCAGCATAGTTTACGATTGGTAATTAGTTCAAGCTCTACAATTAACGAAGTCTGCAAGTCTGCAAGTCAGTAGGGGCGTTAACGTTTGCGGTAGCATTCCGATAGGAAAGTTATGCGCAAGCAAACAGCCGAAAGCTTGCGCATACTCCGCAGGCGCCCGTACAGAAGTTAACCCACCCGCGGGCCTAACCCACCCCCGCCCCTCCCAGGAGGGGAGCCAACAGGGGAAGGGGATTTGAGAAAAGCTCCAAAAACCCGATCGCCTTAACTAGCTATTAGCTTGGACGTTCCGGAATGCGACCCTTGCCAGCATTTAGCTCGCCTCTTACAGAGGAACTGCGGACTTCAGCTAAAAATCCAAGGGTTCAGCGTCCCCCACTATATTTGAAAAAGCGCGTGGTGTACCTTTTATGGTGGATTAAAACCCCCATTATACACGCAACTAGAAGCTGATAGCTGACCGCTGACCGCTGACTGCTATTTCAAAGACGGGGTGGCGCGACCCAATTATTTTGATCGATAAAAATTTAGTCATCACAGGAAAGCTAGGTTTAAGAAGGCAGAAGAGAAAATTGCTTATGGATAGCCTTCGACAAGCCACTTCGTATCTTATAACCCCAAACAATTTGAAGCACCCTTGTTGACGGTGGGGTATTAAATCCGTCATAGAAAAGATAAATTATATAAATTTTAACGTTTATTTGATTATCTGTCAATAGTTTTGTGAAAGTGGAAGTGGAATGGCATCTTGTCCGTTCCCTCAAATAACTGCTATAGAACCCCTAAGCGTATCTTCATAAATATGCGCGTTAGCTAGGAGTCATATAGAATCCGGTTGAATAGTTATTGTATAGTTGGGAGTAGGGGAGTGGGGGAGTAGGGGAGATTAAAGGCTTGAAGTAATTTAAGAAATTATCAACATATATTATATAACCGGATTCTATATCAGGAGACAGGAGACAGGAGGGAAGAGTTCAATAATTGATAATGGATAATTGATAATTACCTCTCCCTAAAAACGGATAGGATTGAATAAAAGGAAAAAATTTATTTTTTTCCCCTTGAAAGGGTCGGCTTCAAGGCGTGAATTATTTAATTATTTAATTATTTCAGGACTTACGCAAATCAACCTTTTAAACACCATATGTAGGGGCGAATGGCATTCGCCCTAACTATACTTAGTGTCAGTGCGTAAGTCCTGTATTTATTTAATTATTTAATTCTTCGGTAAGAGGGAACAGGGAACAGGGAACAGGGAGGAGGGAACAGGGAGGAGGGAACAGGGAAGATGTGGGGAGAAATAATACAAAAAATTCAACACTCCTTCAACTGAATTTTCCTCAAAATCTCAACGAAAAAGACTTGACTACCATAATTATATAGATATCAAATAACTGCTATATAATATCAACTACATTCCTAAAATCTGAAAAACTATGACCGACAAATTTAAAAGTTTTGTTGCATTAGCAAAGCAGAGGTACAGAATAACACTTATTTCTGTTGAGCAAAAGTTATTAAAGGCTATTGTTAAAGGAGAGGTGGCTGATTATCAAGTTAAATCCCCAGAACTTATTTTGCTTAAGGAACAGTTAGATTTAGAACTGTTAAAAGAACAGTTAAAAGGGTTAGAAGATGTAGAAAAATTAGAAGATTTGGAGGATTTAGGTTTAGAAAAATTAAAGGAGTTAGAAAAGTCAGAACATCCAGAACAGTTAAAACAGTTATTAGGAGCTTTAGCTAAAGAAAAGGAATTTAATAATCCAGCTACAGCAGAGACATGGGGAGAAAAGCGGATATTATCGGCTAAGTTTATTGAGTGGTTATGTACAGATGTAGAAGCTTTTAAATATTTTACTAATCATGGTTTACAGGTTTGTGGTGCTAAGATTTCGGGGGAGTTAAGTCTTGAGTTTGTTAAATTTGAAAGTTTATTGTATTTCACAGAATGTGTTTTTACAGAAAAAGTTATTCTGAAGGGAGCTAAGGTAGAAGAAGTCAAGTTTGATGGTAGTCATGTTGTTGGAATTGATGCTGGGTTGATAGAAGTTAGGGGCAGTTTATATCTGAAAAATGGCTTTCAGAGTAAGGGTGAGGTAAATCTATCTGGAGCTATTATTGATGGTCAAGTTGATTGTATTAAAGGTCATTTTTCTAATCCAGAAGAAGATGCACTCTTCGCTGATGATATAGAAGTCAAAAGTTCTGTCTTTCTAAGAGAAGGTTTCAAAGCTGAGGGTAGAGTCAGTTTATCTGGAGCTAATATTGGCGGTCAACTCTCTTGTATTGGAGGTCATTTCTCTAATCAAGAAGGAGATGCACTCTTTGCGCAAGGTATAGAAGTCAAAGATTGTGTTTTTCTCAGAGAAGGTTTCAAAGCTGAGGGTAGAGTCATTCTATCTAAAGCTACTATTGGTTTACTCGACTGTAGTGATGGTCATTTCTCTAATCCAGAAGAAGATGCATTCTTTGCTGATGATATAGAAGTCAAAAGTTCTGTCTTTCTCATAGAAGGTTTCAAAGCTGAGGGTAGAGTCATTCTATCTGGAGCGAATATTGGTGGTCAACTCGACTGTAGTAACGGTCATTTCTCTAATCCAGAAGGAGATGCGCTCAATATTCAGAATATAGAAGTCAAAGGTTCTGTCTTTCTTGGTAATTAGAGTTGTTGGGAAATAACTTAAGGTTAGAAAAAAACTCAAACAAAAACTGATATATTTCCTTAGTAATGTGATTACTTATGCTGCCATCAGATATAAGTTCCATAATCCAGTTGCTG
>JAXHSW010000281.1:0-8438 GCA_034190295.1 Cyanobacteriota bacterium
CGAGGTATTAAATTCAGAAGAAGGAATAGGAAATAAGAAACAAGGAAGAAGCAAAAAGTTGATGGATACTCAAACTTCTACCAATTTTCAACACCCTGTAGATGGCGAGGTATTAAATTCAAAAGAAGGAAGAGGAAATAAGAAACAAGGAAGAAGCAAAAAGTTGATGGATACTCAAACTTCTACCAATTTTCAACACCCTGTAGATGGCGAGGTATTAAATTCAGAAGAAGGAAGAGGAAATAAGAAACAAGGAAGAAGCAAAAAGTTGATGGATACTCAAACTTCTACCAATTTTCAACACCCTGTAGATGGCGAGGTATTAAATTCAAAAGAAAAAGTTGAAGAAGGAACAGGAAAGAAGGAAGAAGGAAGAAGCAAAAAGTTGATGGATACTCAAACTTCTAACAATTTTCAACACCCTGTAGATGGCGAGGTATTAAATTCAGAAGAAGGAAGAGGAAATAAGAAACAAGGAAGAAGCAAAAACTTGATGGATACTCAAACTTCTAACAATTTTCAACACTCTGTAGATGGCGGGGTATTAAATTCAGAAGAAGGAAGAGGGAATAAGAAACAAGGAAGAAACAAAAAGTTGATGGATACTCAAATTTCTAACAATTTTCAACACTCTGTAGATGGCGGGGTATTAAATTCAGAAGAAGGAAGAGGGAATAAGAAACAAGGAAGAAACAAAAACTTGATGGATACTCAAACTTCTACCAATTTTCAACACCCTGTAGATGGCGAGGTATTAAATTCAAAAGAAAAAGTTGAAGAAGGAAGAGGAAATAAGAAACAAGGAAGAAGCAAAAAGTTGATGGATACTCAAACTTCTACCAATTTTCAACACCCTGTAGATGGCGGGGTATTAAATTCAGAAGAAGGTAGAGGAAATAAGAAACAAGGAAGAAACAAAAAGTTGATGGATACTCAAATTTCTAGCAAAGAAGGAAGAGGGAAAAAGGAAGAAGGAAGAAGCAAAAAGTTGATGGATACTCAAATTTCTACCAATTTTCAACACCCTGTAGATGGCGAGGTATTAAACCCAAAAGAAAAAGGTAATTTTTCTAGTTTCAAAGTCAAAAAATCAAGTAAATTTACTCTCCATACTCTCATCAAATCACTTGCTAGTTTTTACATAGTAATTTTGGGAACTTTAGCAGGTGCTTTAGTTTGGCTGCCTTTTTGGAAAAATGGTTATAGCAGTGAATTAACAAAATGGATTTCGATTAGCGATGATAACTTAAAAAGTTTGCTCAGTCCGATTTTTCAATTCCTAGCTACAGGGATTACTATGTTATTTTTATTGCCCATAGAATCTCCTGTTTTTCCTATAGCAATTTTTTCTGCTGTGGTGATGATTTTATTTTTAATCTGGCTATTTCCTCTATTTATTAGTGGCACTATTAATTGCTTAGAAAATTCCGAAATTAGTTTTTCTATCATTACTTTTGCCGGAGTCATATTAGCTAGTACATTATTATTTTTTGGTTTTACTTATTTTCTCGGTATTGACCTAACTAGAGGTGCGCGTTACAGTTTTGTTTATTTTCCAGCAGTAATTATTTTAGTAGCAGCAATTCTCGCCCAAATTTTTAATCGGCAGTTTGTTAAAAGTAAGTTTTTGAATATCTCGAGTTGTACAACTACTGGCAAAAAAGCGGTAATTTTAATTTGGTTAATAGCTTTATTAAGTGGCTTAACTGTTGTTTCAAATTTAGGCTATCAAAAATATTATCGACCAGATTTATTCGTTTCTCTCATAGAAAAAAAATCTGACAAACCGATAGTTATCGCTACGGCTCATTATACTCATGTTGAAACTGGAGAAATGATGGGAATAGCCTGGAATATGAGACAAAAATTTAAGCAAAAACTGCAACATCAATGCAGAAAAGAGAGTATTTGTCAGGAAAAATTTCTAGTCTATCGGAGTATGAATTTTGCTCCAGTAAAATTTATTTTGCTACATCAAGAACTTAAGAGTGAAAATCAAGTAAATTCACTTCATCAAATTATCAATAAATTAGAATATCCCTTTGATTTATGGTTAGTAAATTTTGCGAGTGATTTTAAGATAGCAGTAGAAAACTGTCAGATTGACAAAGGTAAATTTCCATTAATAGATGGTTATAAATATCAGCTTTATCATTGCCATTTTTCGGGTGGTTAACGAAGTCAGAAGTTAGAAGTCAGAAGTTAGAAGGTAAGCATTTCCGTTTGTCATGCTGCGCAAATAGCTATTAGCTGATGGCTGACGGCTGAATGCTTACGTCAGAAGTTATTTTTGTAACGGGGATGCGTGAGCAACTCTCCAAAAATATTTTGCCTTAAAAGGCGGGGTTGCACGACCCAATTATTTTGATAAATATAGACAGGACTTACGCAGAGACTCTACATATAGGGAGAGCAAATGCCATTCGCCCCTACAGATGGTGGTTTCAAAATCAATTTGCGTAAGTCCTGATAGATTAGATTAGTAAGCATTTCCTGCGGACTGCTGCGCAAACAGCTATTAGCTGTCAGCTAGCCTCCTCCTGAGGAACTGCGGACTTCAGCAACAAGACTCCCTCCTTAAGGACAGTGTTTAAATTTAAATAGACTTTAAGGGCAAGGGAGCCAACTTTTGTAGTAAGACAATTAATAAAGCTTTTATCCTAAAATCAAAGTAATAGCTGATAGCTGATGGCTGACGGCTGAATGCTTACTTAGATTATTACTCTATCAATCCACCACTAATTAATTTTGTCTCCTAACTCCTGCTTTATTTACTTTATCTTTTCTTTTGCTGGTTTAATTCCCTACCGTCTAAACGATGCTTAAAATTGTTTGGAGTTATAGAGCGCTTTTCAAATTGATGAACCACATCTTCACAAGCAAAACCTTGTAATGACCTTCCATGGAACCTCCCTACTATGGTCTGCCCAAATGAAAACCGCTGTAAGACACGAAGTGGCGTGTCGAAGACTCTCCATAAGCAATTTTCCTTTCTGCCTTCTGCCTTTTTCAATCAATTCCTTCTAACGCAATTTGAGTTAAACGTTTGAGAATTCTAAGCACATCATAAAGTTCATTGCCAGGATTAGTAGTAATAAACGTTTTTGAAAGAGCATATTGTGGAATTTCACTATTAACTAATTTAACAAATATAAAACCACCACCCGTAGAAATAATCCCATAATTAGGGCGATTTGGATGAGGATTTGCTAACATATAAGCAAGAATTTTACCCCGTCCAGCTTCAGTAGAAAATTCAGCTTTTTTAGACTCAATTACCATTGCCCAGAATTGGTCTTTTAACACCAAAGTATCAATTTTACCTTTAATAATAATATCCTCATCTTCGACTGCTAAATTAATTGCAGGTTCGGCACGAATATACAATGGATAAAGAAAAAAACCGCCAATAAATAAGATTGGGTCAACTACTGCCATCCTCACAACATTTTCTAGCACTGGCGGATAATCTGTTAGGTTAATAAATCCAGCTTTTACTTTATCTAGGAGTTGTTTTTCTAAGTCAGTAAGTTCTGGTAAATTATCTTGCCATTCCCGGAAAAAATCCTCGTATTGGTTTTTTTGAAGTCCGAAATTATCAATAAGATAGCGGATATTTACGTCTTTTGCTGGAATAGTTTGAGTCATAATTTATTTTTGAATAAATTTTATTGCAAATGATTTTCTACTTTCAAACAAAAACCAGGTTTAGCGATCAAAAAGTTTTTGTTTGTAGTTGGGCTTTAGCCCATTAAATACAGCGGATTTTATCAAGCGTTATATCATGTCTGGATAATCAGCGATCAAAAAACTTTATCAAAATAACATGGGTCTAAAACCCCGCCTTTTAAGGCGCAATATTTTTGGAGCCTTGCTCACGCATCCCCTACTTCCCCTCCTGGGAGGGGTTAGGGGTGGATTTACTTCTGACTTCTGACTTCTGACTTCTGACTTCGTTAACCCTTCTAATCTTTTCTTCCCTTCTGCCTTCTGCCTTCTGCCTTCCTGACTCCAAAGTGTAAGTATTCAACCGGACATGATATTAGGTACAGTTGTGGCAGGCAAGATGCCCACACTACAAAGGTTTATTATTAATATTTCTACTTTATATATTTGAATTCTGCTCTATATACAGCGGTTTCCGTTGTTATGAGGTACACCTGTCGATGGCTAGATTGCCTCACTACAATGATTTTACCATTCAAGCTTGTATCTCATTTGCCCGAAATATGCTGTATCTTATTGCTCAAGCTCTACTACAAGCTTTAATTATAACTATTCAACCGGACATTATATAAGTTCTAGTATAGTTGCATAATCTTTGGTTTATAAATAGTCTCTTTAATACTGTTATTGTGAGGCAGTAATCAAAAAAGTTAACCTTCAGAAAAAAGCCAATTTATGCCCTAATCTCTTTGATTTTTTAAATATTCTTTCCAAACAGGATTAAGAGTAAATACTGTCAAATTATTCTCTAACTGCCCATCTAATAATAACCGTTTTTTCAGGGATTGAATTAAGTTGACAGATTCCTGAATAGATAGTTCTGATTTTCTAATTATTTCTCCTATTGAAATTGGTTGGCTTTGATTGGCAATTTGCTCCATAATTCTGATTTCCATAGGAGATAAATGCTGCAATTGTTGTTCTAATTCTGCCTGTAATGCTTCTGGTAAAATTAGGGTTTCATATTCCAGAAATTCTGCTACTTTACCGCCAAATAATTCTTGAATTGTTGTTGCTACTATATCTAACCATCGGGGATTTCCTTGATAATTATTAATCAATTTTTCCCAAGATTCTCGATCTAATAATTGGCGTTTTTGGCATATTTCATTTGCAGCAGCTCCTAAACTTCCTAAAATTAAGGTTCGCACTGGATAATTTTCTGTTTCTAATTTGAAAATTTCTGGAATTTTTTCTCTACTTATTAATAGCAAACAACTCTGATGGGAGACTGTGACAAGTAGTTGAAAAAAATCTTGATAATCTTCATAACCAGATTTGTATTGACCTGCAAGTTTTCCTGGAGCAAATAATTTTTGTACATCATCAAATATGATGCAGCAACGATATTTTTCCAGGTATTTTTGTAGTTGTGATATAAGAATTTCGATATTGTCTGAAGTTTCTGTTTCTGGTGCGAAAATTTCCAGGAGGTTAGTGAGAGTTTGGGTGAGAGTGGGAGAAAAGCGGAGAGTCCGATAAATGATGTAATTAAAATTAGTTTTAATTTGCTTGATTAATTGTAGAGAAAGAGTCGTTTTGCCAATACCACTTATTCCGAAAAGGGAGATAACACGGAAGCGATCGCTCACTATCCATTTTGATAAGGTAGAAAGTTCCTCTGTACGACCATAAAAGTTGATAATTTCCGGTGCTTTGTCTAGGTGGATAATATTTTGAGTTGGTGTTTGTGGAGGGTTGGTTTTTGTTGGGGAAGTGCGAGGGTTTGACGGACAGATATTAAAGTTATTTGTGACGTTATCTCTAGAAAAAACGGGTACAAAATTGTAAATACTTGTATTTTCTAATATTGTTCTAAAATTTGCTTTGGTAATCTTGTCACCGAGTATTTCCGATAAAGTCTTCCATAATTTAGCACCGATATACCTAACATGAGTTTCACTAGCGTAAGTTTCCTCAGCAATCTTTTTGTAAGTCTGACCTTCTAAAGTCCGTTGCAAGATACTTTTTTGCAGGTAGTCTAAATTTTCTCCAGTATGTTCATAAATTAGCTCTTCAGCCAACTTCAAAACTTCTTGAATATCCATAGATTAGGAAATGAAATGTTAAATATTTTAGGGATTATAGCAAACAAATCGTACATTTCCTACAAATCCTACAAACAAATTGAGGGAAAATTTCCAACAAATCCTACTGACAAAGCCAGAATTTATGAGGCAATATCAAACTGTAGGTTGGGTTAAGTGTATCTCGCAACCCAACAAAAACGGGTTGTAGGAACTAGGAATAAAATTGTTGGGTTTATCTGGAGGATAAGTTCCGAAGATTGTTCCTCAACTATGTTGGGTTTCGTTCCGACAACCAACCTACTAGCTCATTAATCAAAATAGGAGAATCATGGTCCAATTAAGTTCTGACAACTTTTCTGAGTTTATTTTCAATGGAGGAGGAGCCAGAGTAGGCCAGACTTTAGAGTTTGATGCTGGCGGCCAGAGAATTGGTAGCGCCTATTTCTCTGAACAAATTAGGCTTGATGAAGATACTTCTTTTGAAACCAGTTTTCGATATCAAGCAAGCAGCGGCTCCACTGGTTTAACATTCATACTGCACAACGATCCAAGGCAAGATAATGCCTTATCAACTGACTCTTTTGATAGCGGGGAAGGAATTTTATCAAGTGTAGGTATAGAATTAGATAATAACAGGAACAATGTCAATCTTAATACGAATGGTAATAGTACACCTTCAGTTTCAGTTCCAGCTAACTTAGAGTTAGATAGCGGTGGAGATGTTTACGTTTGGATTGAATATAACGGCTTGAGCAATCAGCTAGAGGTTTTTACATCTGGCACAGCAACTCAACCTAGAAATCCTTTGTTGTCTACAGAAGTCGATATTGAAAGCGTTGTGGGAAACGAAGCTTATGTTGGCTTCGGTGGTTATGACTTTAGTGGTGACAGACTATCTCTTGTCCAATGGGAATTTTCCGCTTCTGAGCCAGGTCCTACCAGAACCATCAACGGTAATAATAGAAATAACCGACTCCGAGGAAATAATCAAGCCGAGAGAATCAACGGCAGAAACGGTAACGACACATTAATAGGTCGTGGCGGTAATGACGAACTCGTTGGTGGCAGAGGAAATGACACATTAACAGGTGGTGGCGGTGCCGATGATTTTATTTTCGGCAGCAACAGAGCTTACAGGAGAAACGACTTAGGCGTTGATAGGATAAGAGACTTTCGACCCAACGTTGACGACATCGTTCTCAATACAGAAACCTTTGTCACCCTCCGGAGTGAAATAGGAGAAGGATTTAGCATTGAGCGAGAATTTGCATCCGTTAGAAACAGAGGAGCTGTTGCTGGTTCTACCGCAGATATCGTTTACGTTCGCTCCACTGGAGACTTATATTACAACGCCAATAGTGCCCTACCCGGTTTTGGCGGTGGAGGAAAAATCGCGACATTAGACGGTGCGCCGAGAATTAGTGCCTCTGATTTTGTCTTGGAGTAATTATTCATTAATTGATAATGGATAATAGATTATTGATAATTAGATATCTCCAGAAAAGAGGGAATAGGGAATAAGGAATAGGTATGGAGGGGGAAATAACTGATAATTTATGTACGATAATTGATTTTATTTTTGATTTTTGGAGATGTCTATTACCTCTGGTTAAAACCTTTACGGAATTGAATATAAGGAAATATTATTTCTTCTCTTGGTCGATGGTCGGACAGTTCTGATATCAAATCCGTTTTATTGAACATAAAAAAATTCTCCAATCGTCATAACTACGCTCATCTTTGTAATTCTCTCTCCTTCTGACTCCTGTACGGGCGTCATTCGATAGTTATGCGCAAGCTTTCGGCCGTTCGCCCCTACTACCTGAGGACTCCTGACTTAACTGTTCTATGGCTGTTTAACCGGATTTGATATGAGACCTCGCCATCCCAACCTACGGTTCGCTTTGAAGAGAGAACTCCGTTCCGCTGTCGCGAACGACCGCTTTTTTCCCCTTAAAAGGGGAGGCTTTAAACCAGAATTATTTAATAAATAATTAATAATTAATTATTCGCTAATTATCTCTTGAAGGTATTGGGTTTCCCTTCCTCAACCAAAGCTACAAATTTTAACAAAATGTACAGACCAGGAATAATATCATGTCCGGATAATTAGTGATAAAAAAACTTCCTCCTTTTCCTCTTCTTATTTCTTGCTTCTTTCTTCCCTCCTGACTCCTGACTCCTGACTCCTCCATCATTTTATTTATAAGTAATCAACCGGACATAATATAAGGGAATAGCAGAAAATAAATTATCCCAATTTTTGTACTTAGATCGTTAACTAGCTACTCTCTACTCCCTTACTTTTTCAATTTCTTCCCTACTCCCTTACTTTCATAGTTAATGGGATATTTTTTTATTTGGAAATTCCTAAGAGTAGGGGCGATTCGCTGTTGGCCTCTACTACTTTTGACTTCCGTGAAACGATATAATTCCCTTAACTCCTGACTCCTATCCTAACCACTCATACTTTTTGCTGCAAACTCTCTTGTTGACAAAACCAATAATTTTGTTTATACTTATTATCTAGCTAAATTCTATTTTAATGTTTTCCCACTCTTGTATACTTAACTATTGTCCAACAGTTGAAGAAAAAATCATGGGTACTAAAGAAGCATCTTTTTTATTAGGTATGTCTCGTCAACGTTTATTAGTTTTATTAGCTCAAGGAAGAGTTAAAGG
>JAXHSW010000282.1:0-8423 GCA_034190295.1 Cyanobacteriota bacterium
CTAAAGATAGTGATGCCTACAGAGCATTACCTACTAAAGTTTCAAAGCAAATTATCAAATGTTTGACGGCATCTTGGCGAGGTTATTTTCAGGCCATCAGAGAATGGTCACGCGCATCCAGCGAAGTTTTTGGGTAAGCCCAAAATACCCAAATATAAGGACAAAACTAAAGGTAGAAATGTAGTTATATATTCAAAGGAATCAGTCTATAAAGCCCCTTTGAAAAATGGTATTTGTCATTTATCAATGAGTGATATCAAAATACCTGTAATGGTTGAAACTGTAGTTGAAGTCAGGATAGTACCTGCTACTGGTTGCTATGTAATTGAGGTAGTGTATGAAAAAACATCTCAACCACGGATTCCGTCTACATATGTAGCAGGAATAGATTTAGGGATTGACCGATTAGTTGCTCTAGCTACAAACAAGCCTGGTGTCAAACCTATGCTGGTTAATGGGAAGCCACTAAAAAGTGTCAATCAACTTTATAACAAGCGTAAAGCTAAATACCAAAGTAATCTCAAACAAAACAGAAAAACTAGTCACAAGAGTGAAACATTAACTTATCACCGGAATCGTTTTGTCGAAAATTATCTACATAATACCAGCAAGTTAGTTGTAAATTATTTAGTCACTAACAGAATTGGTACTGTAGTTATAGGCAAAAATGATAACTGGAAACAAGGTGCAAACATCGGTAAAAAAAACAATCAAAACTTTACCCAAATACCGCACTCTAAGCTAATTCAACAGATAACTTATAAATGTCAACTGGTTGGCATCAAAGTTATTGAAACAGAAGAAAGTTACACCAGTAAAACTTCTGCACTTGACCTAGAATTGCCCTGTCAACATGGAAATTATGTAGGTAAACGAGTCAAACGTGGTTTATTCAGGAGTGCAACAGGTAAAGTAATTAATGCCGATATCAATGGCAGTCTTCAAATATAAGATAAGAAATTCCCAGAGGCATTTACTGCCGAGGGAATAGTGAGCTGTGCCGAGAGCGCCAGTATTGGTTAATCCAATATCAAGATAAAAGCTGTTACGATTTTCTACAGTTTTTTTCGTACGGTTGAGAGAAAAAATTAGTCGCAATTTTTCATATAGTTAGTAAGTTGTGACATTTTGAATCAGCTATCAATGTTGATTTTAACGAATTCCTCTTCAAGAAAATGTTATACCAATTTGTTAAAGATATGAAAGAGTTTGCTCTTCCTCAACCCCTTGCAAAAAGTTTAGTCCTAGATTGTAATTTCTACCATAACTTTTTTATTTAGATGTTAGATTTGCAATTTGGTTAGTCCTCAAAATGTAAGGATACTTGTTAGTACATTCCTTGAATTGTTAGGAGATAAGCGATAAAAATAATTACTTGTTGACCACTACCGCAATTTGAAGGTTGAATGGAGGTATTACTTTACCAAATAATTAAGGTAAAAATCCTCTCATGGGCAAGGAGAAACAAGAAAAAATTTTCCTTTTATTCAATCCTATCCGTTTTTAGGGAGAGGTAATTATCAATTATCCATTATCAATTATCAATTATTGAAGAATATTCTCTCTTCAAATTTAAAGATTTCCTAGCCGTATATATAAAATATTGATAAAGTTTTAGTTAAGAGATTTAAAGTTAGAGGAAATTTTATGAAACGTATACTTTCTACTTTGCTCGTTAGTAGTTGCTTATTAACAGGTATCCCAATTGCTAGCTTGGCTCAAGGGATGCCAGGATTTACATTATTTGGTGGCCCAGAACAAAAAAATCAGTTAAACTTCCGTTTAGATTCTGGTAGGTCTGGGACTTGGGATCGTTATCGACTGCGGATACCAGCAAACAAATTAAATTTAGCAGTTGCCCAGTTATCAATTTTTTATCCTAATTACTATAAGGGTTCATTTGATACTGACAAAATAGAAATTCGTGTTGGGGGAGGAAGTTCAGAAAAGCCAGAATCAATACCTATTGATGAAATAATATGGGACAAAGAAAATAATTTTGTAGAAATTTACCCCACTGAACCTATTCCTGCGGGTAATAAAATTGAAGTAGTTTTCAGCAATGTCAGAAATCCAAGATTTGGTGGAATGTATCACTTTAATGCCAATATTAGGACTCCTGGTGATGTACCTTTACTACGTTATATTGGCACATGGCTTTTGACCATAGAATAGGATATTTGATTGAAAAATAGACGATAGATTTGCCCAATTTAACTTTATATGATATCTATGCTACTATTAGAGATTGTGACTTTAAATTGTGATTAGATTAGTGGCTAAGGAGTAGAAAAAATGACTCAAAGGACCTTACATGGTACAACTAGAAAAAGAAGAAGAGTATCTGGCTTTAGAACAAGAATGCGTACTAGAAATGGCCGCGCAGTAATTAGAGCACGTCGGCAAAAAGGGCGGGAGCGTCTAGCAGTGTATTAGAAAAAGAAAATTAGTGCAGGATGGCAGAAATAACTAACCAGTTACAAAATCCTAAAAAAATTACAAATCAATACTTTTGAGGGCGCCATTCGGAGCTTGGCGTTAGCCAATGCCATTCGCCCCTAAGGCTTTTGACTTTTGACTTCCGCGTAGCGACACTAGAAATAATTCTGATGATTATAGACAACTTTTAAATAATCTCACTATGTTGCCTATCGAAAACAGGCTGCGTCACTATAAAGATTTTGGTGTTGTATATCAGAAAGGAATTCGCAAGAATACTTCTTATTTGACATTAAAGGCTCTGCGTCATCGGCAAGAGCCTAAATTACCTCAAGGTGCAGATAATCTAGAATCTCTACGACCTACTCGGATAGGTATTACTATTAGCAAAAAAGTGAGCAAAGGAGCGGTCGTCCGAAATCGAATTAAACGCCAAATTAGAGCAGCTTTACGTCAAATGTTGCCATTTATATCCAAAGGATGGGATCTGGTGATTATAGTCAAGCCAACAGCTCAACAGTGCAATTATTCTCAATTTCTGCAACAATTAGAAGAGTTATTGACACAAGTGGAGGTGTTGGATGGGTATTCGAGAGGAAGCCTTTTATGAAGGTGGTCCCCACATAGGAGATTTAATTCTTAACTTATTTATTGGTTTAACAATTATTGGCCTACCTTTAACTGTTGCTGCTATTGTTAGGGCTTTATGGCTACGTTATAGGATTACTAATCGCCGAGTTTCCGTGACCGGAGGCTGGATGGGACAAGATAGAACAGATATTGTTTACTCAGAAATTGTTCGGGTAGCAAAAGTCCCCAGAGGATTAGGAGCTTGGGGGGACTTGGTTGTCACCCTCAGAAATGGTACTCGTTTAGAACTAAGAGCAATACCAAGATTTAGGGAAATTGAATCTTACATAACTGAAAAGATGACTGCAAAAACTCAAAAAACTAATAGTCCTACTGATTGATAGTTATTTAACTATTATTTTTCAAAGCTATATGTCTTTCAATTAGCTAGTATATATTACTATAATATCGACCTAGTAAAAGTTCTTATAAATAATTAATTTATAGGTAGTGAACTAGATACCTTTATTTATAGTAATCAAAAATTCAAACATAATCGAAATTAGAAATATCACAAGCCCCAAGGTTGACATAAAATAATGGATTTTGGTATAGGGTTTCTTTCCAACAATATAATGCTACCGATCCTAGATTTTTTCTACGGGATCGTACCAAGTTATGGTCTAGCGATCGTAGCTTTAACTCTTGTAATTCGTGCAAGTCTCTACCCGTTAAATGCGGGGTCAATTAGGAATATGCGTAAAATGAAAGTTACGCAACCTTTGATGAAAAAGCGACAAGAGGAGATTCAAAAACGCTATAAAGACGATCCACAAAAACAGCAGGAAGAAATGGGTAAACTGATGAAAGAGTTTAATCCATTGGCAGGATGTTTGCCACTGCTATTTCAAATGCCTATACTGTTTGCCTTGTTTGCAACTCTGCGTGGATCGCCCTTTACTAATATTAACTACACTGTAGATGTACAAATATTTCCTCAAGAACAACTAGAGCGAATTCAACCACAAGCTTATACAACTTCACCTCAAAATATATATGTTAATGATGGTGTCCACTTTCCAATTTTGGCCTTGATGCCTAGTGGTAATAAGTTAGTGGTTGGAGATAAAACTCAGGTCGAATTTCAAACCGTAGAGGGTAAATCTCTAGAAACTCTGAAACAGGAATATAATCAAACTGAAGTTAAACCTACATGGACTATAACTAAAGGTTCAGAAAGAGTTCAAATTGATGGAGACGGTAACTTAGTAGCTTTACAACCAGGGGACGCTACAATTCAAGGTACTATCCCAGGAATTGCAGCAAACAAAGGATTTCTATTTATCAAAGCTCTTGGTCGTGTAGGTGCATTTGATGACAATGGGAAGATTCACTGGGATATATTAATTATGGTGATTGGTTTTGGAGTTAGTATCTATGCTAGTCAGACAATATCAGGTAAAGGACCTGGGGCTAACAATGCTAATCCTAATCAAGACTCTATCAACAAAATAACTCCCTTTTTGTTTTCAGGAATATTTCTGTTTACTCCTTTACCAGCAGGTGTGCTACTTTATATGCTCATCGCTAATATATTTCAAACGGTTCAGGCTTTTATTTTATCTAAAGAACCATTACCTGAAAACCTACAGAAATTAGTAGAAGAGTCACAACCAAAAACAACAAAAACAGGAAAGGGAAGAGAAGCACTACCCTTTGAACCAGGACGTTCTAAGAAGAAAGCTTAATGCTAGTAATGAACGATAGTTATACAGATCGAGGACTAGACCAAGGAAAGCGATGGCTAGAGAAACTGCTAAACTTAGCAGAAATTCCAGCAAAAGTCATCGCTCAACAACAAGAAGACGGCTATTGGTTAATCATAGATGAAACTAATCTGACACAAGAACAAATTTCTGTTTTAGTAGGATTTGATGGCAAAGCAATTGATGCAATTCAATACCTTGTTAATACAATTCTGAATGTAGGTAATGATTTAGAACAACATTTGTCCTACACTGTGGAAATAGCAGGTTATCGAGTTCGCCGTCAAGAAGAACTCTTATTAATAGCAGAGTATGCAGCAAAAAAAGTACGTTTGACTGGTGAAGAGCATGAGTTAACATCTCTATCTTCTGCCGAACGTCGTCAAATACATACTATGCTTCAAGACTGTGAAGATTTAGAAACTTACAGTCATGGACAGGAACCAGACCGCCGTTTAGTAGTGAAAATTAGAAGCTAACTACCAATAGAAAATATATAAAAAATATTTGGAGAAAAGAATGAGTTATAGAGATTAAAATCATTAGTTAGGTAAAGCAAATTCAGAATTCTATCAAACATGGAGCCAGAGGACTCCCGGTAAATCTGAGATTATACCGGGAGATGAATCGCGACCAAACAAACAATAAGCACTTCATTGAGAAAGTATCTTTCAATAATTAATTATTAATTATTAATTATTATATTACCGAAAAATTGGGTTTAAAGCATAGCCCTTTTAGGGGGATGAAAAAATATTCAATGAGCGTATTTTCAAGCCTTCTAATTTAGTCGGAGATACTGATAACTGATAACTGATAACTGATAACTGAAATGACCTCTCCTTGAAAACGGATAGGATTGATTCAAAGGAAAAGTTTTTTCTTTTTTTCCCTTAAAAGGGGAGGCTTGAAACCACAATTTTTCGGTAAAGTAAGTCTTAAGAGATGCTCAAAAGTTTCAGAATTCTGAATCGCTTTTATGGAATAAGTGAGGTGAAGGAAGATGAAAGTAATACATATTCCCAGTCTACTAAAAAAAACTGAGCAGACTGAGGCTATTAACTTTGAAGAATTTATATCAGACTTGGAAACACTGACTCCAGTTAGAGGCTATTTACAAGTAACTCATCATGGCAATTATCTGGAAGTTAAAGGAAAATTAGAAACAATTATTACTCTCACTTGCGATCGATGTTTAAACCAGTACAATCATAAATTGACGATCGCTCCAAAAGAATTAATTTGGTTTCAAGAAATTAAAGAGCAAAAGGATTTATTTCACATAGAAGTAGAAAATTCTGTGGAAGATTTGGTAGAAACTTTACCTCCAGATGGATATTTTAACCCTAAAGAATGGGTATATGAACAGTTGTGTTTGGCAGTTCCTCCCAGAAAGTTATGCGATAAAAATTGTCAGGGAATTAAATTATCTGAGAAAAATGGCTCTTCATTAATGATAGACCGTCGATGGGCTGGTTTAGAATCTATAAAAAAACAACTAAATAGAAATAATAATTGATATTTTTATCGGAAAGTTAGCTGTTAAATATTAAGTATAAAAAAATGTTTTTTACTAGCAATAAACTGAAAATTATCAAAGTGGCAACTGACAAAAAAATATTATAGCCAGGACTTACGCACGGACAGTAAATCGAGTGAGGGCGCCATTCGGAGCTTGGCGCTAGCCAATGCCAGAAAGCCCCTAAATATGGCGTTTTAAAGGTTAATTTGCGTAACTCCTGATAACGTTTATCAGTAAGCGTGAGGTACGCTCTTATCTTTACTTCACTATTATTTTTATGCCTGTTGCCAGATGAGCTGTTGCCAGATGAGCTGTTGCCTAAATACTAGAGTTTTGTACCTTAAAAGTATGGGAATTGCTATATGAGTTTTCAAGAAGAGTTTGAACTGTTGCTACGCTCGCGCTACTCGATAATTTATATCCAAACTAGGGAAGAAGAACGAGTCGAAAATGCAATTATTCAATCGGCAAAAAAACAAGGTAATAGAGCGGTTTATATCTGGGATTTTGTCGAAGGATATCAAAATAATCCTAATGATATAGGGTGGGGAAAAAGAAATCCTCTCCAAGGTTTAGAGCTTTTGGAAAAGTTACCGGAATCTGCTCCGGCAATCTTTATTTTGCGTGATTTTCAAAGATTTTTAGAAGATATTTCTATTTCGAGAAAACTACGAAATTTGGCAAAAAAATTAAAATCTCAACCTAAAAATATAGTTATTCTTGCTCCTCAAATATCTGTTCCAGAAGATTTAACTGAAGTTGTAACAATCATAGAATTTCCACTGCCAAATAGTCAAGAAATTGCCCAAGAGGTAGAACGTTTATTAGTGGCAATGGGTCAATCTTTAGATAAACGTTTATTAGATGAAGTTGTTCGAGCAGCTCAAGGATTATCTATTGAAAGAATTAGAAGAGTTTTGGCTAAGGCGATCGCTACTCACGGAGAACTACAGCTTAATGATGTTGATTTAATATTAGAAGAAAAACGTCAGACCATCCGCCAAACTCAAATATTAGATTTCTATCCTGCTCGTGAAAATATTTCTGATATTGGGGGTTTAGATAACCTTAAAGATTGGTTATTGCGACGTGGAGGAGCATTTTCTGAAAGGGCAAGACAATATGGTTTACCTCACCCGAGAGGTTTACTTTTGGTAGGAATACAAGGTACTGGTAAATCTCTTACTGCTAAAGCGATCGCTCATCATTGGCATTTGCCTCTATTACGTTTGGATGTGGGACGTTTGTTTGGAGGGTTGGTCGGAGAGTCGGAGTCTCGTACCCGACAGATGATTTCTATTGCGGAAGCTTTAGCACCTTGTGTTCTCTGGATCGATGAAATTGATAAGGGTTTTGCAGGGTTTAAAAGTCAAGGAGATGCTGGTACTACCAGTCGTGTTTTTGGTACATTTATTACTTGGTTAGCTGAGAAAAAATCTCCTGTATTTGTGGTAGCTACTGCTAATAATATTCAATCTTTACCACCTGAGATATTAAGAAAGGGGAGGTTTGATGAAATATTTTTTGTTGGTTTGCCTAACCAAGATGAAAGAGGAGCTATTTTTGAGGTACATTTATCTCGGTTAAGACCTCACAATATTAAAAATTATGATATAAATCGTCTAGCTTATGAAACTCCTGATTTTTCTGGTGCAGAAATAGAACAATCTTTAATTGAAGCTATGCACATTGGATTTAGTCAAAATCGTGAGTTTACTACTGAGGATATTTTAGAGTCTGCTAGTCAAATTATACCTTTAGCTAGAACTGCAGAGGAACAAATTAAGTTTTTACAAGATTGGGCAGCAGGAGGTAGAGCGCGTCTTGCTTCTAGATATGGTGGGTTAAAAAGTAATTTTTAGCAGAAGGAAGAAGGAAGAAGGAAGAAGAAAGAAGAAAGAAGAAAGAAGAAGGTAGTTATAGCAAATTGATAAATGTTTCCTACAAATAACTTTCTAGGTGTTAGGTGTTAAGTGTTAGATGTTAGGTGTTAGGTAAATTGTTAAGCCGGGCGCATCGGCCAGCGGGATCAGCGTGGCCTCGGCATCGCGCCGGCCCTGATACTCGATCTCGCCGGCGTCGAGCCCGCGCTCGCTCAGCACCACACGGTGGGGCACGCCGATGAG
>JAXHSW010000283.1:0-8400 GCA_034190295.1 Cyanobacteriota bacterium
GGTGGGTTCTCCACGGTCGGGGTTAGGGGTGGGTTCTCCACGGTCGGGGTTAGGGGTGGGTTCTCCACGGTCGGGGTTAGGGGTGGGTTCTCCACGGTCGGGGTTAGGGGTGGGTTGACTCTTAAATCATTAAGATAAATATCATACACGCGCTTCACCAACGCCGAAATTTGGGGTGCATCTCAATGCATGAATAAAGCCAAAAATTTATCGCTTTTAGGCAAGAGCTCCGAAAGGGAACAGCTCCGGAAGGGAATATATAGGAAAAAAGTATTTCTCCAAATACTTAGATGCACCCGAAATTTATTTTCCCTCAAGCAACAAGAGCTAATTTAACAGAATATATATCGCTATACTTATTGTGAATGTAACCAATAAAAGGGTCAATACTTAAAGGTTTACCTGTCACTCTATCAATTAATTCATTAGCAGTATATTTGCGACCATGTTGATAAATATTATGCTTTAACCATTGATGCAAAAGAGTAAAATTACCCCGTTCAATAGCAACAGTAATTTCGGGATTAGATTTCACTGCAGTTTCATAAAATTGAGCAGCAATTAAATTACCTAAAGTATAGCCTTGAAACATTCCCCCAATCATTTCACCATACCAATGCACGTCTTGCATTACTCCCTCACTATCATTAGCGGGAACTATACCTAAATCTTTTCTGTAGCGTTCATTCCAGGCTTCGGGAAGGTCACAAACAGCTAACTTTCCCTCTAACATGGCCAATTCTAAATCGAATCGAATCATCACATGGAGATTGTAGGTTACTTCATCAGCATCAGTACGAATGGGTGACTGAACAACCTTATTAACCGCCCGATAAAATTCTGAAACCGACACACAACTGAGTTGCTTAAGAAAAATACCCTGTAGTTGGGGATAAAAACATTCCCAAAAACCTCGACTACGTCCTACCATATTCTCCCATAATCGGGATTGACTTTCATGGATACCGCTGGAAGTTCCTTGAGCAAGGGGCGTTCCCTCTAATTCTAGGGCCATACCTTGTTCATAGAGAGCATGACCTACTTCGTGGACTGTACTAAATAGAGCTTCGGTAAAATTATTTTCATACACCCGAGTCGTAATACGAACATCCCCAATAGAAAAGCTACAAGTAAAGGGGTGGGGTGTTTCGTCTTGTCTACCTCTTTGAAAGTCGAACCCAATACGGTCTATTACGGTACGTCCAAATTTTAGTTGTTGTTCTTTTGGGTAATATTGGTGGAGGTAAAAATTATTAACGGGTGGGCCGGAGGTAATGGCATCAACTATGGGTAATAATTTTTGGCGCAGCTTGCTGAAGAGAGGGCGAAGTATGGAGACTGTCATGCCTTCGTCTACAAAGTCAATGAGAGGATCGGCAATATGTTTGTGGGGGAAAAAGCAAGCTAGTTCTCGACTTAAGTCTAATGTTTTTTCTAAGTAAGGTTGTACTAGGGAAAAGTTTTTGAGAGATTTGGCTTTGACCCATGCTTCGTAGGCGGTAGCTTGATGTTGGCAAAATTTGGCCATGAATTCTGAGGGGACTCGGATGGCACGCTCGTAGTCTCGGCGAGTAACGCGGATCAGGCTAGCTGCAGTGGAGTCGTAGGGGAGGTTTTGTTCGTAGGGGCGGAGGTCTTGGAGGAGTTGACCTATGGATGGGTGGGTAAATTTTTCATGGGCAAGTTCTTTGAGGGTGGCTATTTGTCGGCCTCTAGCAGAAGTTCCTCCGGTGGGCATATAGGTGGTTTGGTCCCAGTTTAGTACGGAGGCGGCAGCTTCTAGGTCTCGTATTTGGATGAGACTGTTTTTGAGTTCTAGATATTTTGTCTCGCAAGTAGTGATAGTTGACATGATGGCTAGATGGTGTTGTGTGGGCGATGTTTATTTAATGTTTTTATCTATTAGGTGGGGTATTTTATAACGAAGTCAGAAGTTAGCAAGTCAGAAGTCAGAAGTTGGAAGTAATCCCTAACTGGGTTTGAGCATTTAGGAATGTCCTAAGCTTTGCTTCGACTGCTATATTAGTCAATAAATATAGGGAGTATTCTGGTTGATTCTATTTAAGTATATGCAAGTTTTCGTTATTATTCTATGTTTGGTGGATTTAGGCTGTGAGTTTTAAGAGAAAATTAGAGGTGTCATTTCAGTTATCAGTTATCAGTTATCAGTTGTGAATTTTTTCTGTGGCGATCGCTTCTTGAAGGAACAGGGAACAGGGAGAAATAATTGATAATTTCTTGATAATAATTGATTGAATTTTTTCTGTGGCGATCGCTTGTTATCTATTTTACCTGTTTGAACATATTCAAAATTGAATAATCCCATCATAATTTATTAGGATAGATTATATTATTCATTCAGAAGTTTACAAAGCTTTTCAGCCATTTCAGTTTGAGTATTTGATGATAATTTGCCTATCTCTCGCTGAATCAAAGAAGCACGAACAGTTATAATAACGTCTAACTTAATTACAGAAGATTTACGCAAACCTGAAGCAGTAAAATCTGGATGATTAGTATCTATTGAAGAAGGCAGAAGGTAGAAGGCAGAAGGGAAAAGGTACTAATACTACTTTTCCTTTAGTTAAGTGAAAGGTTTGCCATCTGTTAATGTATATATGTCTTCTTCCGGGTCTTTCTGAAAATAAAATGTTGGATTTGTAGCTGCTGCGTGAAGCCATTCTTGTTCGTCTATTTCTTCTGTATTTTGCCAGTCTAATTCATCTTCAAATTCTGCTGTAATTTGCAAGTAGATATGATTTGCTACTTCTTTTCTAATCTTGCCAATTTTGTCAAAAATTGCACTATCTGGAACTGTATTTTTTCCCTTTTTAGCTTGCTTTGCTTCATTAGTATTTAAACTAGCATATTCAGCTTCATAATCAAATATTAGAATAGGAACATTACTAGCTTGAGAAAATTTTAAAACCTGGAGTAAATTGTCTAGATTTTCATGATTTTTAGTAGATACCAAAACAACGCCAGTATCTTTTATATAGGGAATAAATTTAGTCTCAGCAAAATCTTGTGGGTCTTTTTTCCACTGTTCCCAATTAAAAACTAAAGGTCCGCCTTTAAGTTGATTATTGAAACGATTAAAAGTTTGTTTTCCCAGCCAAGTATTGTCAGATGTTAATACAATAAAACATCTAAAACCATTATCTTGAGCGATCGCTAATGTCGCAATTGTAGTAATTGTTTTTCCACTTTGGACTCTACGATAAATTAATCCATTAGTACCATCAACAATTTTACCTTTATAAGAATTACTAACAGTTCCCGTACCTATTTCACCAACATCTCCTTCACCAAAATTTTGAGTATATACATCAACACAGTTTTGTACAATTTCTACAGCAGTTTGCTTTAACTGTTGTGCTGCTTTATCTCCTATTTTTTTGCTCTCTCTTTTGACAATATTGTTAATACAATATCCATCAGTTTTGATGAAATTTTTATTCATAACTATTCTGTTGATTTAATTGGATTTTTTATCTTCTTATTTTAGGTTTAATACCCCGCTGTCTACAGGATGTTTATAATTGATTGGAGTTTGAGTCTCTATCCACTTATTCCTCCCCCCTTTCAAAGGGGGGCAAGGGGGGATACCTTCTTGCTTCTTTCTTCTTCAACTGTCTGAGAAAGTAAGGTTTTTATCTGAGGATTTTCTAATAATTTTTCTGCATCTGCTAATAGTTTATCGCCCCAAAGTTCTT
Source organism: Cyanobacteriota bacterium (assembly GCA_034190295.1). Classification (GTDB taxonomy): domain Bacteria; phylum Cyanobacteriota; class Cyanobacteriia; order Cyanobacteriales; family Microcoleaceae; genus Okeania. The sequence continues at coordinate 3,717 of JAXHSW010000283.1, forward strand.
TTTTGAGTCGTTGCAATTTTCCCCAACTTTTGTCTAATTTTAATGCTGTTTCTGCTATTGTTAAACCTGCTGAAATTTCACCTTTTTTGTATAGGGCAACTCCTATTGCTAATTGAGGTTCTACAAATTGGTTATCTATTTTCATTGCAGCTTCCCAGTTTTTTATAGCTTCATCTATCTTTCCCATTTCATATTTAACTAAGCCAAGGTTACTGATAGAGTTTTCATAATCTGGTTTAATTTCTAGAGACTTTTCATAAGCAACTATTGCTTGTTGATAAAATTTTAACTGTAAGAAGGTATTGCCTTTACCGAACCAAGCATAATGATAGTCTGGTTTAATTTCTAAAGCTTTTTCATAAGCAGCTATTGACTGTTCATATCTTTCTAATTTTCTCAGTGCAATGCCTTTATTTTCCAAAGCATAATGATATTCTGGTTTAATTTCTAGAGCTTTTTCATAAGCAGCAACTGCCTCTTCATATCTTTCTAATTTTCTCAGTGCATCGCCTTTAAAGAACCAAGCATAATGATAGTCTGGTTTAATTTCTAGATATTTCTCAAAAGCAGCAACTGCCTCTTCATATCTTTCTAATTTTCTCAGTGCATCGCCTTTAAAGAACCAAGCATAATGAAAGTCTGGTTGAATTTCTAGAGCTTTTTCATAAGCAGCAACTGCCTGTTCATATCTTTCTAATTTTTCTAATGCAACGCCTTTATTATTCCAAGTATAATGAAAGTCTGGTTGAATTTCCAGAGCTTTTTCATAAGCAGCAACTGCCTGTTCATATCTTTCTAATTTTCCTAATGCAATGCCTTTACCGAACCAAGCAGAATGAAAGTCTGATTTAATTTCTAGAGCTTTTTCATAAGCTGCCAGCGCCTGTTCATATTTTTCTAAATTTCTCAGTGCAATGCCCTTATTATTCCAAGCTTCATAATTATTGCCTTGAATTTTTAATGCTTCATCACAGGCTAATATTGCTTCTTTATTTTGCTTAAATTTTCTATCCAATAAAGCCTTTATCACCAACAAATTAGCTTTTTGTTCAACAGGAAGTCTCTCATCATCAAGCAAACTTTTAATTCTCAACCATACATACTTGCGCTCTTGCCTGGTAAACTCTTTATAATCATCTAATTCTTTTGCACAAACATCTAAAGATTCTTGTCGTAAATATTCCTCATTCATAGGAAACAGAAATAACCCAGAACGCCAATCAAAAAAATCTGGGGCACGTTTAATCAAGTAATCTAAAGCAAACCTTGGTAACAGAAACACAAAGCAAATATCAAAATCATCCCTAAATCTTTCTCGCTGCTGATTCAAATTAATCAAAACAGGAGGAACTCCCCTTCTACTAATAGAAATAATCTCATTACTATCCAAACCCCTTTCCTTCATCTCCTCCTCATATTGATAGAGAGAATATTCCAAACCAGTCACAAACAAAACATCAATCTCTGCTAAATTTGGCAAATCTTTTACCAGACTATAAAAATTATAAGTAGTCTTATCCAAACGCAAAACTTCTACCCTTTCTTGAGGAATATCCTGCCGAATTTTTTCAATAATTTCCGTTCCCTGTGGAGGCGAACATTCTACAAACAATAAACCAAAACCATCAATAAACCTAACAACATTTAATAGGTCTTGATATTCCTCAGCAAAAGTTGACTGTACATCCTCTTCCCAAACAACTTTTTCTCCTTTCATTGCAGCAACTCCTTATAGTAGTTTTTATTCACATAAAATATAGAGATTTTGACTTAAAGGCAGAGGGCATAAGTTTTGTAATCTACTTTTGTAAAAACCGCTATAAATTCGAGAAATCCTGTTATGAAAAATTCTCTTATGGGTAAAAATTAATTTATTTGAGTATAGCATTTCTCATAAAGATGAAATACATTTACGATCCCCCTAAATCCCCCTTGAAAAGGGGGACTTTGAAACCTCGCCCCTTTTTAAGTAGTTCCCCTTTTTTAAGCAGTTCCCCCCTTATTAAGGGGGGTTAGGGGGGATCTAAATCCTCCTTATTAAGGGGGGTTAGGGGGGATCTAAATCTGACTCCTGACTTCTTTAAAGCTTCATTCCAACAACTCCTTAAATTCACGAACTCCTTTAATTAAAGGATGAACATCATACCAAGTTTGCTTCTCTCCCTCCTCATCCAAAAAAGTATATTCCAGCAAACAACGATTAAACAATAAATCCCGGTGTTGCTGATTATTCAATATACTTTTAGAACGAAAAACATCAACTAATATTTGCCATTCTTCCTGTTGAACCGATCTTTTATAAGGAAGTCTTGCCTCCGTAATTGCCCTTTGTACCACTTTGGCAGAAATCGGTAATTTACCTCCCGCACGTTTAATAACACTTTGCATTAATAACATTAAATCCCGGACATGACCCCCACTCATTAAGCAAAGTCTATCTAAAACCTCTCGACTTTCAAATACATCCCTTTCTAAACATAAATCTGGATTAACTTCACTAACTCTTCTATCAATAATTTCCCTAATTGTAGCTACTCCCAAATCGTAAACTTCTCCCTCTGGAGTCTGCACCATAATCATAGGTAAAACCTGTGGATCGTCATATTCAATTTTGAGATTTGGCGCTTGATTAGAATAGACCATTGAAATAGGAATTGTATAAATTGTATGACAATCTAAACCCTTCAATTGAGCGCTGCGGTCTACAAAAATCTCATCATGATTGCTACGTCCGTCCGGCTGAACAATTGGTACAATTCGGTCTAAACTATCAGCAATTATTACCAGTTCAGAATCAGAACCAAGTTTCTTTTTACCATCACCAATAAAACTATTCAGAGCCTCAATTAAACTCTCAGTATAAGGATTAATTTTGTCTCTAATTTTTCTCCTTAAAGTCGGTTCCGCTCTAATATTTGCCGTAAGTTTAGCGTACTGATTAATTTGTGATTCAACCGACAAACTTTCCAAAGATATTTCCGTAGTTGCCAAATCTTTTAAATCTGCCCATCGCCCTTTTAACCAATCAAGTAGAGGCTTAGGATTAGCATCTTTCAAATGTTCTAATAAATGCCTAGTACAAGCCAACAAAATATCAGCATATTCTGTATCTTCTGGATTAATATCTTGTTCATCAGCAGCGAAATAAACAATAAAATATCCGTTATTTTCCAGGTGTTCTTTTAATCGTAAAAGTTCCGTTGATTTGCCCGCACCTCGATGTCCGGCATAAAGTTGATAAGTATTATTATCCGATAATTTAATATTTTCAGCTAAATCTATAATAACATCTCCATCCCCGCGAACTTCCCGACAATCAACATATACAGGACTACCAGGTTTCAAAGGTTCAAAAGGCTTAAAAGCATTAAATAATCTTTTTAATAAATCTCCCTGTTTTAGCATCTGTTAAAAATCTCCTTAAATTAGCAGAAGGAAGAAGGAAGAAGGAAGAGGGAAGAAGGAAGAAGAAGAAAGAAAGAAGGAAGAGGGAAAATGCTTCAATTATTAAGTAATTAACAACGGTTGAATAACCTTTTTGATAATTATTAGCTAGTAGCGTGTTAATTATTGATGTTTTTATTACTGCCCTACTCCCCTACTCCTGTAAGGGCGAATGCCATTCGCCCCTACTCCCCCGCTCCCCTACTCCTCCGCTCCCCTACTCCCCTGCTGCCCTACTTTTTCTTCAATTTAGTTCTAACTTTCCACATTTTGACTCTGATAATTTTCCAACTTTGCCAAAATTTCTGGAAATATTTTAATATCTAGATTTTCATCTTCCCGCTGAGAAAGAGAACGTTTTACTTCTCCTAAATAAAGTGGTTCTGAAACACCTGCTTCTGGATGAATAATTGTTCTAATTCTAACTGTTAATTTACCTCCAGTACCGAGGCGACCAGGTGAAAACAAATCTCCAGCAGCTTGCTCTATTGTTGCTGCTAATTCTGATTCTGTAATGTTAGGAGAAACAGCTATTACTGTTTGAGTTGCGCCATTATCATAAACCAATGAATATGGAACAGCTCCCGGAATTTCTACACGAGTAAATAATCCTAAACTCAAACCAAATAAACCAGCAGTTAGCACTCCCATAAAACCAGTTACTCCCACTAATCTAAATCGAAATCCCCATTTAGAAATAAAGCCAATAATTGTTAGGAAAAAAAATCCAATAGTAGCAATACCAAACCATTTAGCACCAATCAGTATTTCTGTAGTTGATAACATTTTTTCTAGTTTATTTTAGTTGATAATTATAGCAGAAGGAAGAAGTAAGAAGGAAGAAGGAAAAAGGAAGAAGGAAAAATCTGACTTTGTCTGAGTTTTAAGTTTTTTATCTGTCCTAACCTTTCCTTAGACTATTAAGTTTTAGACGGCATTTTCCTCGACATCGATCGACAACTATCTACAAAGGAAGAAGGAAAAATCTGACGTTGTCTGAGTTTTAAGTTTTTTATCTGTCCTAACCTTTCCTTAGACTGTTAAGTTTTAGACGGCATTTTCCTCGACATCGATCGACAACTATCTACAACAGTTATTGAATAACCTTTTTAATAATTATTGGCTAGTAGCGTATTAATTATTGATATTTTTACTTCTCCCCTACTCCCCACACCTCCCACACCTCCCACACTCCCCTACTCCCCTACTCCCCTACTCCCCTACTCCCCTACTCCCCTAC
>JAXHSW010000284.1:0-2871 GCA_034190295.1 Cyanobacteriota bacterium
AAATATGATACTTTAATTGATTGAAACTTGGAAATTATTCTAGATAATTTTGTCCGCTGGTTACTGGGAATTAACCCTACTAATCTGGGAGTAATTAAAACAGAAATTATTTATGATTTCCAGCATACAGCACTTTCCATTGTTATCAAAATAACACGGGTCTAAAACCCCGCCTTTTAAGGCGCAATATTTTTGGAGAGAAGCTCAAATCCCCTACTTCCCGTCCTGGGAGGGGTTAGGGGTTGGTTAACTTCTGACTTCTGACTTCTGACTTCTGACTTCGTTAAGAGGTATACCTATCGCGGGCAAGATGCCCGCACTACAATAATTTTACTATCCAAATTTGTACCTCATTTGTCCGAAATATGCTGTAATACTTCAAGTCAAACAACTGATAACTAATAACTGAAATTATTTTGGCTTACGATAATACTTGTAAATATTTGGCAGAAACTTATGCCCCGAATTTTGTCCGTTGGTTACTGGGAATTAACCCTACTAATGTGCAGGTAATAAAAACAGAAATTATTCCTGAACCTATTCGGTCTGATGCTTTGATTTTGCTACAAATTGATAATAAAATCTTGCATCTAGAATTTCAAACTTTCCCCTACTCCGATCCACCAATTCCCTATAGAATGCTCAAATATTGGACGTTGCTTTATGGGCAATATTGGTGTGATATTGAGCAAGTGGTTATTTTGTTAAAAGAGATTAATTCAGAGTTGGTTTTTCAAAATAAATTTGAAAGGCAAAATACCCGGCATTCTTATCGAGTAATTCGACTTTGGGAGGAGGAGTCCGCGCCTTTTCTTGCCGATAATGCTTTATTACCATTAGCAACTTTAACTCGTAGTGAAAGTCCGACAGCTTTATTGTCACAGGTGGCAGATAGAATTGGTAGAATAGAAGAACCAAGTCAACAAAGAAATATTTCTGCTGCTGCGGAAATACTAGGAGGTTTAAGGTTTGATAAAAATTTAATTCGTCAACTTTTGAGGGAGGAAATAATGAAAGAGTCTGTAATTTATCAGGATATTCTTCAGAAAGGAGAACAACGTGGTGAACAACGTGGTTTGCAAAAGGGACAAGCTATGCTTGTTATCACATTAATAACTCACAGATTCGGAGATATTTCTAAGGACATAGAAGCTAAAATTCGGAGTTTATCTATTTCTCAGTTGAATGAATTGGCGATCGCCCAATTGAACTTTACTTCTATGGATGATTTAATTAGTTGGTTAAATGAATCTGAAAATTAATTAGTAGTTTTGTCAATCTTGATTTTGAGGAATTTGATGACTGGAGAGTTTAATATTCTGATTCAAATTCCTTTTTTACTTGAATAGAATGGTAACAAATGAAAGAGTCTGTAATTTATCAGGATATTTTCCAGACAGGTTTTGAACGAGGTTTTGAACGAGGTTTCCAAAAAGGTTTTGAACGGGGTTTCAAACAGGGAATAGCTAAAATAATTATCCGTTTTATGGCTCATAGTTTAGGAAATATTCCTGAAGAAATGGAAGCTAAAATTCGGAGTTTATCTATTTCTGAGTTGGATGAACTTGTGGATGCTCAGTTCAATTTTACTGCTATGGACGATCTGATTAATTGGTTGAGTAAATTTCAGAATTAAGAGGTACACCTGTAGCGGGCAAGATGCCCGCACTACAGAGATTTGCTGCACAATTCTTAACTTCTGAGTTTTTAATTTTGATGACTCCCAACACCATCACACAAACGCTTATCACTTTTACTCACATTAGGGTTATTTTCTAGGTAGTCGCGCATCCAGTTGCAACCCCACTCATAGAGGCGATCAAGCGTCCATACATTCCACAATTTCACTGTGTTGTCATCACTTGCAGAAGCAATAGTCTCTCCATCCGGACTAAATACTACATCATAGACCGAATATTCATGCCCTTTGAGAGTCTGTAATAATTGACCCTGGCGGTTCCACAATTTCACTGTTTTGTCACGACTTGCAGAAGCAATAGTCTCTCCATCGGCACTAAATAGTACACTATTGACCCAATTCTGATGACTGGTGAGGGTCTGTAATAATTTTCCTTGAAGGTTCCACAATTTCACTGTATTGTCAGAACTTGCAGTTGCAATAGTCTTTCCGTCGGGACTAAATGCTACACTATTGACTGAATTCTCATGCCCTTCCAAAGTCTGCAATAATTTCCCCTGTTGGTTCCACAATTTCACTGTCTTGTCAGAACTTGCAGAAGCAATAGTCTTTTCATCGGGACTAAATGCTACACTATTGACTCGATCCTTATGCCCTTTGAGAGTCTGCAATAATTGCCCCTGTTGGTTCCACAATTTCACTGTCTTGTCAGAACTTGCAGAAGCAATAGTCTTTCCGTCGGGACTAAATGCTACACTATTGACCGAATATTTATGCCCTTCGAGAGTCTGCAATAATTTGCCTTGAAGATTCCACAATTTCACTGTCTTGTCAGAACTTGCAGAAGCAATAGTCTTTCCATCGGGACTAAGTGCTACACTATTGACCGAATATTTATGCCCTTCGAGAGTCTGCAATAATTTCTCCTGTTGGTTCCACAACTTTACTGTTTTGTCAGCACTTGCAGAAGCAATAGTCTTTCCATCGAGACTAAATGCTACACTATTGACTGAATTCTCATGCCCTTTCAGATTCTGCAATAATTGCCCCTGTTGGTTCCAGAATTTCACTGTATTGTCAGAACTTGCAGTTGCAATAGTCTTTCCATCGGGACTAAATGCTACACTATTGACTGAATTCTCATGCCCTTTCAGATTCTGCAATAATTGCCCCTGTTGGTTCCAGAATTTCACTGTATTGTCAGAACTTGCAGTTGCAATAGTCTTTCCATC
>JAXHSW010000284.1:2971-8391 GCA_034190295.1 Cyanobacteriota bacterium
GGGACTAAATGCTACACTATTGACTGAATTCTCATGCCCTTCGAGAGTCTGTAATAATTTGCCCTGTTGGTTCCACAATTTCACTGTGTTGTCAGAACTTGCAGAAGCAATAGTCTTTCCGTCGGGACTAAATGCTACACTATTGACTGAATTCTCATGCCCTTCCAGAGTCTGCAATAATTTGCCCTGTTGGTTCCACAATTTCACTGTGTTGTCAGAACTTGCAGTTGCAATAGTCTTTCTATCGGGACTAAATGCTACACTATTGACCCACTTCTCATGCTCTACCAGAGTCTGCAATAATTTCCCCTGTTGGTTCCACAATTTCACTGTGTTGTCATAACTTGCAATTGCTATCATCTCTCCATCGGGACTAAATGCTACACTATTGACTGAATTCTCATGCTCTACCAGAGTCTGTAATAATTTGCCCTTTTGGTTCCACAATTTCACTGTGTTGTCATAACTTGCAGTTGCAATAGTCTTTCCATCAGGACTAAATGCTACACTCTTGACTGAATTCTCATGCCCTTCCAGAGTCTGTAATAATTTGCCCTTTTGGTTCCACAATTTCACTGTGTTGTCATAACTTGCAGTTGCAATAGTCTTTCCATCAGGACTAAATGCTACACTATTGACTGAATTCTTATGGTCCTGCAAACGATTCCGTTCTCGGTAGGTTTGCTCTGTATATATGGCTTTACTGAGAGCATCTGTTACTTGCATTTTGCTATCAACCTGGGGTTGGAACATTAAATTAGATTTTGGTAGTTGTCTAGCGGCTCTCAAACCTTCCAGCAACGCGTCAAAATTTTTACCAGAGTCAGACAGTAATTTAGTAGTACCACTTTTCTGCACTGCTTCTATTTCTGATTCTGCCAGTCTGGCATTTGTTTGCCTAACTGTCACACCAGTAGTAATTGCCACTACAAACAATAGTGCTAAACTGATGCCCAGCAACCTTTGTGCTTTTACCATTGCTTGTTTCTCCGATTCCTGAGAAGCCGATAAAAACTTATTGTCGCGATCGCTCAAATTTTTATCTCCGGCCCACGCCAAAGCATCTGTCAATGCTTTACCCTGCAACAGTCGCGACTTATCTTGATATCCAGACTTTTGCCAAGCAGCGAACGCCTCAGAGTAAGGGCGTAAATTTGCCAACTCTTGCTTTACCCACGGGAGATTAAATACTTGTTGATAGATATAATTAGCAACCTGCAACTCACCTTGACGTTTGACAACCAAACCTGTGAGGCGGAGTTCCATTTGTTCGGGACTGTTATTTGCTGTTATCCCCCCCAACCCCCCCTTTGAAAGGGGGGGCTTTTTGTCTTCTTCTTGTCTCCCCCTTTCCAAGGGGGACGGAAGGGGGATTTCTTCTAACCTTTCCAAGGGGGACGGAAGGGGGATCGAATTCAAAACCTGCTGATACAACCCCAACAACCGACTTGCCCGTTTTTCATTTACCAAGAGGCGATCGCGAATTGTCTGTAAATGTTCTGGGTTATCGTGAGATTCCCAATTATTATTAACAATGTAAGTCCTAACCAACTCTTCCACATCGGGAGTACGACTATCATTATTTTTAACAATTATTTGACACAACTTTTGAGTTAAAAAAGGTTGTCCACCAGTCCATTTTAACACTTCAGCTAATACCTGTTCTGGATTTTCTACCCTATTTTTCAAGCCAGGAGTTAGGCAATTTTTGGCTTCATGGAAACTAAAACCCGTTAACTCAATAGATTTACCAATATTAAAAGGAGTACGTTCTCTATCCTGAATTAAATCCGATACTGTAGCTACTCCCAACAGACAAAATGTCAGACGTTCGTAATCTTGATTATCAACACGCTGATTATAACAAGCACGGATAAAAGCAAAAAAATCATCCTTAAACTCTAGCTTAATCATACTGTCAATTTCATCAACAAAAATTACTAGAGTTTGCGAGAATTCTACCAGCAATACATCCTCAATTAACTCTCCCAAACGTTGTACCGGAGTCGCAGCACTATGTTCCTGCCACCAATGATTTAATTTGACCTTTTCTCTCAAACGAACTCCTCGTAATAACTCAGAAGCAAATCCTTGATACCAAGCATCCTGAGTGACATTACTGCCAATTTTTGTAACATCTATGGACGCACATTTTAGCCCTTCCTTTTCAAGTTCTTTCATTGCCTGAACCCGTAAACTAGACTTACCCATTTGTCGTGAGTTCAGCACATAACAAAAATCCCTGTTTTTTAAAGCATCAATTAGCAAGCGATCGCTTTCTCGTTTGACGTAGGTGGGGTGTGTAGATTTTAAACTTCCACCGACTTTATAATAGTTAGTAGTTGACAGCATATAGTGTAATTTAAGAGTGATTAGAAACTAATTAATAAGTGAATTTTATAGACGTTCCTGGAAATATATACGATACAAAAGATACCGAGGCATTACTTTGTTTCCTTTTTTAGTAATTAATCCCATACTATATAATTTATGGGATTGAATAGAATCAATTTGTATAGCTTCTTTAGTAGTAACTACTTGTTGAAAAGCTGCTTTTAATCGTGGATTTTTATTTAGTATCTTTAAATGCGGACGCAAATGTCTTCCATAAATTCCAGCATCAGTAGTAGCATCCTCTAACAATTTTGTTAAGGGAATTTCTTGACGTACTAATTTATCAAAGGCGAGTTTGATTAAATAAGGATGACCTCCTACCTTTTCCATTAAAGACTTAATTTCATCGTTAGTTAAATTAAGTTGACGTTGTTGTGCCCAATTTTTAATTTCCTCTTGATTAAAATCTCTTAATTCTATCAAAGCTTCGACATTAAACGGAGATTTATTCAAGTCTAAACGTCCATAATCTTCTGTGGAATGAACTACAATTAAACGTAGTTTTTCCCAAACATCAATAGTATTGGCCTCTTCATGCCAACTCCGTAATAGAGGTAAAAAATCTTGATAAATATCTGGGTAATCAAACAATTTATCAACATTATCTAGTGCTAAAAGTAGAGGATTTTCCAAATTTTCCATAACTGCTTCTAAATAATTTGTGGCACTGATAGTGTTACCTGTTATATCATTCCCATTTTCAGTTATTCTCAGTAAATTATCTGGCAGCTTATTTTGGACATAAGTACAGAAATACTGCATAAATTTATCCATATTCTCAAAGTTTTTTTGTCCAAATTCTAGGAAATTTAATTTAACAGTACAATAATTTTTCTGCCTGGTATAGTTAAGAATTTGCTTTAAAAGCAAAGTTTTGCCCATTTTGCAAGGTGCTTTAATTGGTATTAAAGCCCCCGGTTGTAAGATTGTTTCATAGCAAATAGATTCAATGGGTTGTCGTTCAATATAAATTTCCTTTTTTCCTTCAGAATAACTGCTGATTTCTGACAATTCTTGTTTCTGCCATTTCCGCTTCAAAGCCTCTCGAAAATTTTTTTTAGAGACCTCCTCTCCTAATGCTTCTGAGAGTTTATTCCATAACTTTTTGCCATAATCCTTACTCAAAGTATTTGGAGCATAATTACAAGATTTTGCCATTTTTTCGTAAGTATAATTATACCAAGCACCTTTAATAATTATTTTTTCAACATCACTGAGGTATTTTCCTGTCTTTTCAAATACATACTTATCTGCAAGTTTTTCTGCTATATTCAAAGTAAATTCAAATTCTAAGTTCATGGATAGTTTAGAAATCTAGACTTTTACCAATACTATCATATAAATTTATTTACTATCCAAAATATATAAATCCATACTTTTCCATACTTTTCCATACTTTTTCGTGAAACTGCGTAAATTTACCGTATTTTATACGTCAATTATTTCCTTACCTTTTCCCATTGTTAGTCTAATTATCAAATGTAAATATAGGAGATAACAAAGTAATAAAGGAATTTCAAGGATGACTACATTTAATAATAATCAAAATTCTGCCCCTAATACAATGGAACAAATCGTAATTCAAGAACGCCTGCGCCAAGCCAAATTAAGCTTCAATATTGCTATAGTCTTAACTGTAATTAGTGTGGCGATCGGTTTAACAGGTACGGGGCTTTTACTATCAGGAAAAACCACTGAAGGAACAGCCACAACAGCAGGCGGACTTGCTTCACAAATTGTCAGTATCAGTTTACTAAAAATGACTAAAGATACTAATGAAAGACTCGATAAAATAGCAACTGAATTTCAAGATGAAGATTAGAATAAAGTAAAGATTGGTAGGCAAATATTTACCAACTCTACTAAAATCATATAATGCCTAATTTTGATGAAGTTGCATACAAATAGAGCTTCTAAAAACATTGCCTTGCTTAAGTTTATTGTGTGCAATTTCAGATTAATAGGACTTACGCACAAACACTAAATCAAATGAGGGCGAATGCCATTTGCTAACGCAAAGCTCCGCTAACGCCCCTACATATGGCGTTTTTAAGGTTAATTTGCGTAAGTTATGATTAAATTGGTATAAGACATTTCTATATTTAATCAATTCTGAAAAATGAGTCAAAACTATCAAGTCTGGACAACAGCAGAACTTGCACAAAAATATCTTTCTGGTGTAAGAAGTGCAATTCCTTTAGCTACTGAACAAATTGAAATTATCCTGAGAATTATTCAGACGACTAAACCTCAAGTAAATAACTTTTTAGATTTAGGTTGTGGTGATGGTATTTTAGGTCAAGCAATTCTCGGTCAATACCCTAATTCTCAAGGAGTATTTTTAGACTTTTCAGAAACAATGATTGAAGCTGCAAAAAGTAAAATTGCTAATAATTATCCAGCTAATTTAGAATTTATAACTCAAGATTATGGTTTGCCAGAATGGGTAAATAAAATTCACCGAAAAGCACCATTTGATGTAGTTGTTTCTGGATTTTCTATTCATCATCAACCAGACATCAGAAAACAAGAAATATATGAAGAAATTTACCAATTATTAAAGCCAGGAGGATTATTTTTGAACTTGGAACACGTTGCCTCCCCATCTAAATTAATTGAGCAATTATTTGATGAATTATTTGTTGATTCTCTCTATGCTTTTCATCAAAGTCAAGACAAAAATAAATCTAGGGAAGAAATTAATCAACAGTATTATAATCGCCCAGATAAAACAGCAAATATTCTTGCTCCTGTAGAAACTCAATGTGACTGGTTAAGAAAGATAGGTTTTATTCATGTTGATTGTTTTATGAAATTGTTTGAAATAGCTTTATTTGGCGGAATTAAACCAGAAGTTTAAATAGAAGGAAGAGGGAAGAAGGAAGAGGGAAAAATATTGCTTTGTCTGAGTTTTAAGCTATTGATTGAACTGGGGAAATTTATATCAAATTCGGTAGTATCGGTGTTATTCAGCATGATAAGATTGTAGGGGCGATTCGCGAATCGCCTCTACTCCCCGACGCCCC
>JAXHSW010000285.1:0-6143 GCA_034190295.1 Cyanobacteriota bacterium
GATATTCACTCTTGGCTTTATACAAATGATTAAGCACGGACATGATTTTATTACTTGAAAACTGAGATTGAAACTATTAATTCTGACTCCTGATTCTTAACTCTTTACTTCTAGGAAATAATCTAGTTATTTGTAGCAAAAATTCATCAATTTAGTATAATTATTTTGAATAAAGAAGAAATCAGGAAGAAGCAGGAAGGATTAAGAGCAAGAAACAAACTTAAATTTTCTGTAGATATTCACTCTTGGCTTTATACAAATGATTAAGCACGGACATGATTTTATTAGTTGAAAACTGAGATTGAAACTATTAATTCTGACTCCTGATTCTTAACTCTTTACTTTTAGGAAATAATCTAGTTATTTGTAGCAAAAATTTATCAATTTAATATAATTATTTTGAATAAAGAAGAAATCAGGAAGAAGCAGGAAGGATTAAGAGCAAGAAACAAACTTAAATTTTCTGTAGATATTCACTCTTGGCTTTATACAAATGATTAAGCACGGACATGATTTTATTACTTGAAAACTGAGATTGAAACTATTAATTCTGACTCCTGATTCTTAACTCTTTACTTCTAGGAAATAATCTAGTTATTTGTAGCAAAAATTCATCAATTTAGTATAATTATTTTGAATAAAGAAGAAATCAGGAAGAAGCAGGAAGGATTAAGAGCAAGAAACAAACTTAAATTTTCTGTAGATATTCACTCTTGGCTTTATACAAATGATTAAGCACGGACATGATTTTATTAGTTGAAAACTGAGATTGAAACTATTAATTCTGACTCCTGATTCTTAACTCTTTACTTTTAGGAAATAATCTAGTTATTTGTAGCAAAAATTTATCAATTTAATATAATTATTTTGAATAAAGAAGAAATCAGGAAGAAGCAGGAAGGCTTAATAGCAAAAAACAAACTTAAATTTTCTGTAGATATTCACTCTTGGCTTTATACAAATGATTAAGCACGGACATTATTTTATTAGTTGAAAACTGAGATTGAAGCTATTAATTCTGACTCCTGATTCCTAACTCTTGACTTCTAGGAAATAACCTAGTTATTTGTAGCAAAAATTTATCAATTTAGTTTAGTATAATTCTTTTGTTTGATTTATTTTATTCCTCAAATAAAAACTATTAACTTAACTATAACTACGGTTATTTATCCTGTCCCTGAAAAACATTAATTATCTCAACCGAATCTTCCCCTAATCTAATAGTAAAATCAGAACCTATTTCACCAGTAGAAGCAGGCTCAATATTACCAAAACCCAAAGCATTTTTCACAACTTCAGCAGACTCCAAATAACCCCCTTGAACAATAATTTGAGTCAAAGGTTCTTTGTCAGACCAATCAGAAACTACATAAACATTGTAGAATCCTTTTTCGCGCAAATATCGAGCAAAATTTGTTGCTGCTTGAGAATTACTAGAAGCATTTTGAACAGCTATTTTAGCATCAAAAGACAAAGTTTCATTAACCTTTTTCGGTGGATGAAATAGATCGTTATAATTAAAATCTTTTAACTTGAAATTAAAATATTGTTCAAGAATTCGGTCGCGACCAGGTTGATCTATAATCCAATAGCTAGTCAAATACTCATCACTAGAACTAGCTCTTCCTGGCAACATTACCATTCTCAAATCATCTCTTTCTAAATCAAGACTAAAATTTATCAAAGCCAATATTTCTGGAAAACTTAAATTAGTATCCACATACTTCAGCATCACCTGAATAATATTAGGCAACCGAGGTAAAACTGCCACATTAGTAACGCGGTTTCGGAGTGCCTTGAGCAAAACTTGTTGTCGTTGAATACGACCAATATCTCCATGAACTTCCTCTCGGAAACGAGCAAATTGTTCAGCTTGTTCTCCATTGAGAGTTTGCCAACCAGACTTTAAATCTATTTTTAGCTGCTGAGTATTATCAGTATAAGACATAGGTTGAGGAACAAAAATTTCTACCCCACCAAGTTGTTCGACTAATTCTCGAAATGCTCCTTTACTAACTCGCACATATCGGTGAATCTCAAAACCACTTAAAGTACTCTCTAAAACACTTTCTACCAGTTTTGGCCCACCATAAACATTAGCTTCATTAATTTTAGCAATACCAATTTTGGGAATAAAGACTTGAGTATCTCGTGGTACTGAAAGCAAACTGACAGTCTGAGTAGTAGGATTAGCTTGTACTAATAGTAAAGTATCGCTACGACCCTCAAACACATCTGGAGAATTTTCTGCCACCCCTGAAACTTGGTCAATTCCCATAACTAGAATATTCATCGGTTTTGAGACTTGGTAAGGCAGACGTTTACGCCATCGGACATCTGAGGTAAATTTCTGGAGTAGTTCGCTGAAAAACTGTGGTTCAACCGGAGCAAATAGAGCAGTTATTGCCCCAAAAGAAGTAGTTAGAGTTCCACTCAAAACTAATACAAGTATCCAGAACCACCATTTGTGCCAAATAGACCGAGACTCAGTAGGAGAAGTATTATTCATAATATAAAGTTAAAAGTTAAAGATAAGATTATTGGTGTAACTATAGAAGTTAATGGCTATAAATGGAACAAAATAGATATAGACCAATGCTGAATTAGTAATAATTAATAACTGAGTCTAAATGTCAACTATTCATACCAATTTACTTTAAGGATGTCATATCAAATCCAGTTAAACAGTTATAGATTCATTAACTCTTCAGGAGTCAGGAGGAGCAAGATAAGACAAGATGAGTGTAGTTATGGCGATTGGATAATTTTTTTATGTCTAATACCCCCGGATTTTATATCACAAATAGTTTCGCTCCTTTCAATGTAAAATAATTTTCTAAAGCTCTTTATTGTCTAAGTTTTTAGCCTATTAAATCGCGCCTTCTGACTTCCATGAAATGGTCTCAATTTTCTGCTGCCTCAAAACTGATAATTCTGTATTTCACAAACTATAAAACTTCTATAAAATTGAAAGTTTTATACCAGTCCATAAAATATTACTATAGCGCTACGCATTAAGGTATTTGACATTTCTAAACCCTGTTTCCTGACGGATTCCGCACCGAAAACCCTTTAACAGTTTACTATTTCCTATTCCCTATTCCCTATTCCCTATTCCCTATTCCCGATTCAAGTAGCGCTATACATTCAATAATTGATAATGGATAATTAGGGCTTACCGATTAATTATCAAAGTATTTATATATAAAGGTTTGAGTATTTTGAGGGTTGAAAAAAGTGCGCTTTTTTCAGTGGAAATATCTGCAAAAATCTAGTATTTTGGGACGATTATGGCAGAAAAATAACTCTGACAATTTTTCCGGCTACCTCCTCTATAATTCCCATTTCTCCTGTCTCCCCCTCCTGGGAGGGGCTAGGGGTGGGTTGTCTCCTACCCCTACTAAAAGACTTTTAAGAGCATTCCCTAATTACTTCTTCCTTTTAGGGAGAGGATTGAATAAAAGGAAAATTTTTTCTTGTTTCTCCTTGATAATTATTAATTGTTGAAAGCACTTTTTAGGAGGCGTGAGGTACAGTTTTAAGATTAATCTTTTTTTCCCTAATTCCTACTCCCTACTTCCTGCTTTCTAAAATCCTAAAATTTTGTACCTCATCAACTCCAAAACTGCTGTAATTTTCAGATTTTATGGAATTTATATTTTTTTTATTGTAGGAATAAACCATCAATTAAGATGTAACTACCTTGGCGTGAATTTGGTATTAGAATCTCCTCAAAAAATCAGCAAATGCTATAGTTGGTTAATTTCGGAAAAACTGCCAATGAGAATTTAAGATTGAATAGTCTCATCTATTAATTTAATTAATCTAAAATCTAATGATACCTGTAATTCTTGCTGGCGGTAAAGGCGAACGTTTTTGGCCTTTAAGTCGAAAGCATCGACCCAAACAGTTTCTTTCTCTGGATGGCAGTGGTAAAAGTTTGTTACAAACAACAGCAGAGAGATTACTCTCATTATCTAACAATTGGGATGGTTTATGGGTTGTAACATCCGCAATGTTGGCCGAAGGTGTAGCACAACAGTTACCCCAGATGCCAAAGGAAAATATATTGGCAGAACCAGAAGGAAGGGATACAGCTCCTGCTGTTGCGTGGACAGCAATAGAGACTGCACGCCGTTATGGGAAAGATGCAGTAGTTGGGTTTTTTCCGGCTGACCATTGGATCGGGGAACCGGAAGTATTCCAGAAGACCTTGGAAGCAGCAGCAGAGTTGGCAATGAACCAGGAGGCTATTGTCACCCTAGGTGTGAAACCCTCTTTTCCTTCTACTGGTTATGGATACATTGAACAGGGAGAAAAAGCCGGAAATTTTGGTGGGTTTGATGCTTATCGGGTGGCGCGGTTTACGGAAAAGCCTAACCGGGAGAAGGCTGAGGAGTTTTTAGCAACTGGTCGTTTTAGTTGGAATGGGGGTATTTTTGTTTTCCGGGTGGGGGTAATGTTGGCTGAGTTACGAAAATATGTCCCGACGATGATGACTGTTTTGGAGGCGATGGGTGCTGAGGGTTATTCTCAGTTGGAGAAGAAGAGTATTGATTATGCTGTGATGGAGAAGACTGATAAGGCTTTTGTGTTACCTGTGGCTTTTGGTTGGGATGATTTGGGTGACTGGAATGCTTTGGAACGTTTGGTTAAGGGTGATGGGGTGAATGTGGAGTTGGCTAATCATTTGGGGTTGGATACGGAGGGGTCGATTTTTTATGCCACGAGTGATGATGATGCTATTGTGACTATTGGTTTGGAGGATGTGGTTGTTGTTAGGGATGGGAATGTGACTTTGATTGTGAAAAAGGAGCGGTCTCAGGATATTAAGCAAGTTTTGAAGAGTTTGGCTAATCATCCTAAGTTTAAGGATTTATTATAGGGGAAGAAGGAAGAAGGAAGAAGGAAGAAGGAAGAAGGAAGAAGGAAGAAGGAAGAAGGAAGAGGGAAGAAGGAAGAAGTATTTTTAGTTGTACAGGTTGAGCGACTAAATTAAATGAAATTCAGTTAAGTAGGTAGGTGGGAAAATTTACCTTTTATTCAATCCTATCCGTTTTAGGGAGAGGTAATTATCAATTATCCATTATCAATTATCAACTATTGAAATAGTGATGTTTATTCGCGCCTACCTACTTATACAGTTATTGCACTTTCTACTTCTATTAAATGTAGATATAAAATGCCGGAATATCTCCAAATAATTCTCACTTTCATCCTTCCTTTCTCCCGACTCGGTCTTAGGTCTTCAGTCCTCCGCTCATAATACAATAATTAATTATCCGGATTTGATATAACTCCCTACTTAAGTTTAAATCGACTATTGAAGTATTGGCAATAAATAGGTATTTCAACATCTTATTTATTGCTTTTTTTTGGCTTTGTTGCCGTTAAGTTTTTTATATGGCTCATTCATCATCACCGCTCCGATAAAACCTACATTCCGCACGACAAAATGTAGCATGAGAATGTAAGTCAAAAGTCATGCATTAAGAAGAAAATTATACTGGTCAATAGGAGTTAACGATTAAGTAAGTATTTATGCCTTAATATTTGACTGAAAATTTGACGAGCGATCGAGGTAAATGAAGATAATTTATATAGTATAAAGACCTCAGCAAGCTACGGATTTTATACTAATTTCCATAAGACAAATTGAAGTGCAGAATGTGGGATAAAATATCTGATGTCAATTCGATAATTTGATTGAAGTTTAATTTAAAAGTATCCATAGTTATTCAAATTGATTTATTTTGTCTACAAAATATCTGACAAATCTAAAACAAATCCAGGCAGAATATCTTCCCCAGATAAAGTTGCTGAATTTTTGATAATCTCCACAGTTTGATTAGGGCGATAAATTTCTACCTGCTGATTTTTTCGGTCGATTAACCAGCCTAGTTTTATCCCATTATCTAAATATTCCTGCATTTTTTCTTGGAGCTTATTCAAACTATCATTTGTTTATCCGCCAGTAGAACTCATAATAACTAATTCTCTTTTTACCGAAAAATTGTGGTTTAAAGCCTCCCCTTTTAAGGGGATAAAAAAAAGAGTATTCCTGATGTCAAGCCTCTCGCTTTAGCTAGAGGTACTGATAACTGATAACTGATAACTGATAACTGATAACTGAAATGACCGTA
>JAXHSW010000285.1:6243-8381 GCA_034190295.1 Cyanobacteriota bacterium
AAAGCCTCCCCTTTTAAGGGGATAAAAAAAAGAGTATTCCTGATGTCAAGCCTCTCGCTTTAGCTAGAGGTACTGATAACTGATAACTGATAACTGATAACTGATAACTGAAATGACCGTAAGCTCAAATCGATAACCTGGATGATTTTGACATAGTTGAAAAATTGTTCGTCTGTCAATTCGATAATTTGATTGAAGTTTAATTTAAAAGTATCCATAGTTATTCAAATTGATTTATTTTGTCTACAAAATATCTGACAAATCTAAAACAAATCCAGGCAGAATATCTTCCCCAGATAAAGTTGCTGAATTTTTGATAATCTCCACAGTTTGATTAGGGCGATAAATTTCTACCTGCTGATTTTTTCGGTCGATTAACCAGCCTAGTTTTATCCCATTATCTAAATATTCCTGCATTTTTTCTTGGAGCTTATTCAAACTATCATTTGTTTATCCGCCAGTAGAACTCATAATAACTAATTCTCTTTTTACCGAAAAATTGTGGTTTAAAGCCTCCCCTTTTAAGGGGATAAAAAAAAGAGTATTCCTGATGTCAAGCCTCTCGCTTTAGCTAGAGGTACTGATAACTGATAACTGATAACTGATAACTGATAACTGAAATGACCGTACGCTCAAATCGATAATCTGGATGATTTTGACATAGTTGAAAAATTGTTCGTTTGTAAATTCGATAATTTGATTGAAGTTTAATTTAAAAGTATCCATTATTTTAATTTTCCGACCTTATAGCTATAAATTATAGTAGTCAAAGGAAAGGTTCGGAAATATCAAACGCCAGATTTTTCCTTCAAGTTCTATATTTCTTTGTAAGTATTCAACCGGACGTGATATGACTCAGCTCCCAAAGCATTTTTCAGAACATCATTATTATTAAAGTGAGCGATCGCCTCATCTTTTTAATTTTAATTACCATTTATTCTTTAATATTAGCTCTAGAGAAATTTAGAAAAGTTTTGCTCATCCTACGGAAGTATGAAATTTGATTTGAAATAACTTTTTGTTGCTGTGGAAAAATCAGGTTTGCTTTTCTGCACTAAAGACATTCTGATATTGAGTGCCTGAAATCAAAATCTTATTATGTACTATTTGTCAATAGCTAGAATTACTTAGGAATTTATACTTATTCAAAATTTGTTTTTTTGAGGTTATCTAACTCTGCTGAAAATTAGCAGATTTGAGATGCAATTAACGTAAATACAAGGTTATAGCTTGATTGAAAAAGTCTTTTTTTGAATTTAGATATAACATTGGCATCATACCTTAATGTACAGAGTATGATACAAATCGCTGAAACAACGCAAGCTCGTGAAATATTTTGTAATAATTAGCGAAAAATGAGGATTTTTTGATTTGGAGAAATAATAATAAAAATTAATTTAATTAGTATAACTTATGTTGAAGGGTGAAAATTTAGTTTTGTTTTTGAAATTAATTTTGCCCTCCCTTAGAAAAAGTAGAACAAAAGATAATGATAATTTTCTGATTACTTTGTCATACTCTAAGTGGCTGGAGCGATCGCTCTATTTTTGATTTTTCATCTTTTGAAAGATCGACGAGTGGTCGGAGAAATTAATGCTGCTTGTGGTCATTGTCGCTTTTGCTTAAGCAACCAACCTACCCATTGTGAAAATCGGACAGTTTTGGGAATAGTTAATCGCAATGGAGCTTTTGCAGAATATCTCACTTTGCCAACAAAAAATCTCCATCCGGTACCTGAAAATGTCTCAACCGATGAAGCTACATTTACCGAACCAGTAGCAGCAGCATTGGAAATTCAACAACAGATACAAATTTGTCCAGTAGATAAAGTTTTAGTAGTGGGGGATGGCAAACTTGGACAGTTGGTGGCACAAACTTTAGCTTTAACTGATTGTCAGTTATTGGTTATTGGTCGTCATCGGGAAAAACTGGCAAATTTAGAGGAGCGGGGAATTAAAACTGGGTTTGCTGATGCGGTTACTACAGGAGCTTTTGATGTGGCAGTGGAATGTACTGGCAACCGTTCAAATAAATCTGGACATATCTACCAATAAGTAGTCATATCTAGACAAATTCATTCTTAGTCCATAATTTCAGAACTAAAGGCATAAACGGCAATGCCTCTATCCCATCCATAA
>JAXHSW010000286.1:0-624 GCA_034190295.1 Cyanobacteriota bacterium
CATTGCACTTTCTATCGGTGCGAATTTTAGATTGTGTTGGAGTGTTACAGATAAATGGCAATATTTAGTATTATGTCTGAGTTATGTAATGGGTTCTTCTATTTCTATTTTAGTCAGAGAAGCACTGGCACCATCTCCTCAAATACAGGCTTCCCAATTCACAGCTATACTATTATTAATTCTTAGTACTTATAGTTTTGCTGATTTAATTCGTTGAGAAGAAAATTTTTAACTAATTCAGCAGAAATAAGAAGGAGAAAATTTTTTCTTCGAGGGTATTTTTCTTGACTTGAGGGGAAAGGAGGAAATGAATAAGATTGAGTATTTTTTTGACTGTACATTGCACTTTCTATCGGTGCGAATTTTAGATTGTGTTGGAGTGTTACAGATAAATGGCAATATTTAGTATTATGTCTGAGTTATGTAATGGGTTCTTCTATTTCTATTTTAGTCAGAGAAACACTGGCACCATCTTCTCAAATACAGGCTTCCCAATTCACAGTTATACTATTATTAATTCTTAGTACTTATAGTTTTGCTGATTTAATTCGTTGAGAAGAAAATTTTCAACTAATTCAGCAGAAATAAGAAGGAGAAAATTTTTGATTCGAGGGTATTTTTCTT
>JAXHSW010000286.1:724-8369 GCA_034190295.1 Cyanobacteriota bacterium
GTACATTGCACTTTTTATAGGTGCGAATTTTAGATTGTGTTGGAGTGTTACAGATAAATGGCAATATTTAGTATTATGTCTGAGTTATGTAATGGGTTCTTCTATTTCTATTTTAGTCAGAGAAACACTTGCACCATCTCCTCAAATACAGGCTTCCCAATTCACAGCTATACTATTATTAATTCTTAGTACTTATAGTTTTGCTGATTTAATTCGTTGAGAAGAAAATTTTCAACTAATTCAGCAGAAATAAGAAGGAGAAAATTTTTGATTCGAGGGTATTTTTCTTGACTTGAGGGGAAAGGAGGAAATGAATAAGATTGAGTATTTTTTTGACTGTACATTGCACTTTTTATAGGTGCGAATTTTAGATTGTGTTGGAGTGTTACAGATAAATGGCAATATTTAGTATTATGTCTGAGTTATGTAATGGGTTCTTCTATTTCTATTTTAGTCAGATTAGTAATTATTCATTACTTCTAAGGTTTAGTCAGGGGACTTTGGCAGTAACTTTTTATTCTTTTTCAATTTCATTCTATTTCAAAGGTTGCTTTTACGCAGACCCAAAATTAATAGCTGATAGCTAATAGTTGACGGCTAAATGCTTACATTAACTCTAGAGAAAAAAAACAATATGATTGACAAAATAGAAGTTGAAAATTTTATCCAAGATTTGGCAAAAGTAGCAAAAGTTCGTGTTGAGGTTGCTGAGAGTTTAGGAAAAATTGCACAAATATTAGAAACAGCAGAATTTGCAGGTAAAGAAACTTCTGGTGAGTTTGGTTTAGACAGAGAAATAGAAGATATGAAAGCTTCTAGTAAAAATCTCAGAGAGGGTGTATTTAGATTGATGGTTTTGGGAGATATGAAACGAGGAAAAAGCACTTTTTTAAATGCTTTAATTGGTGAAAATATTCTTCCCAGTGATGTTAATCCTTGCACTGCTTTACTAACTGTTTTGCGCTACGGAACAGAAAAAAAAGTGACGATTTATTTTAATGATGGGAAAAATCCTGAAGATTTAGATTTTCAAAGTTTTAAGCGTAATTATACAATTGACCCCGCAGAAGCTAAAAAATTAGAAAAGGAGAAAAAACAAGCTTTTCCTGATGTTGATTATGCTGTGGTTGAATATCCTTTACCGCTATTAGAAAAAGGTGTTGAAATTGTTGATACTCCAGGATTGAATGATACGGAAGCTCGAAATGAATTATCTCTGGGATATATCAATAATTGTCATGCAATTTTATTTGTGATGAGGGCAACTCAACCTTGTACTTTGGGAGAGCGTCGTTATTTAGAAAATTATATTAAAGGTAGGGGTTTGAGTGTATTTTTTCTAATTAATGGTTCAGACCAAATTAGAGAAAGTTTAATAGACCCAGACGATCTGGAAGAATTAGCAGAAGCGGAGGAAAAAGTTAGAAAAGTTTTTCATGCTAACTTGGCTGAATATTGCATAGTTGATGGTCAAGATATTTATCCGGAAAGGGTATTTGAAATATCTTCTTTACCTGCTTTGCGAAGGCGGATAAAAGATGGTTTTGCTTCTCTGGAAGGAACAGGTTTCCCAGAATTTATGGGTGCTTTGAATACTTTTTTAACTAAAGAAAGAGCAGTTCAAGAATTTCGACAAGCTCAGACTTTAGCTAGTCAAGCTAATAGTCATGTCAAAGAAGCGATCGCTAGAAGAAAACCTTTATTAGATGAGGATGTAAATGAGTTAAAAGTTAAGATTAATTCTGTGGAACCGGAGTTTAAAAAACTTACAGAGATTCGCGACCAATTTCAAGAGGAGATTAGGACTGTTCGGGATAAAAAAGCTAAAATTGTGGCTGATTCTTTTCACTCTTATATCTTAAATTTAGGCGATACTTTCGAGACTGACTTTTTGCGTTATCAGCCAGATTTAAACTTTATGGATTTTCTGAATAAAGAGAAACGAGAAACATTTGAAACAGAATTAAAAAAAGCGTTTGAACAATATATTAATGATAAATTATCTGCCTGGACAATAACTGTGGAAAATGAAATGGATGCTGCATTTTTACAACTTTCAAGAAGAGCTGCACATTATGGTGCTTCTTACAATACAGTGACAGATAAAATTACTGAGAAAATTACTGGAAAAAAAGTTAAATCTTTTAGCAATTCTGCCACAGAAGATGATTCTCCAGCTTGGGCAAAATGGGCGATGGGATTATTTTCTTTGGCTAGAGGAAATATTGCTGGTATGGCAATGGCAGGAGTTGGTTTTGACTGGAAAAATATTTTATTAAACTTAGTTACTGTGGCTGGAATAGGAACAATTATTGCTACTGTGAGTGGGATAACTTTAGGTCCTATTGGTTTAGCATTATTAGGTTTAGGAGTAGGAGTCATGCAGGCAGACCAAGCCAGAAAAAAATTAGTTCAAGTAACTAAAAAAGAACTGGTCAAACATTTGCCTCAAGTTGCTCAAGAACAGTGGCAACCAGTTTATGATGCGATTAAAGAATGCTTTGATATTTATGAGGGAGAAGTGAGTGAAAGAATAGATGATGATATTCAATCTCGCAAAAGAGAATTAGATAATTTACTGAAGCAAAAAGAGGAACGAGAAATTAATCGCGGGGCAGAATTAACTAGGTTTCAGCAGTTAGAAATTGATGTATCGTCTGAGTATGAAAATATTGAAACTGTCTGCGATAATTTTCTCAAAGCAGTAGCTTAAGTTTTGAGAATACTAATACCATTTATCAAGAACTTTTCTATATTTTCTTGAGTAAGGGAGTGGATAGGGACGTTGCATAAGGGCGTCCGTACAGGGAGAATTAAACATAAGAATAATTAACATTAACTTACCTCATTGCCCTAGAATTGCTGATTAAAAACTGTCTGAAATCAATAATTTTGTTTGGATAAACAGCTATATTCTGTGTGCATAGGGTTTTTCAAGTTACTGAGGTAAATTTGTTTTTCTTCTTTTCTACTTCCTACTCCCTATTGCTTATTCCCTACTACCTAAAAAAAGCAGTTTTATAGGTATATTTCCATAATTGTCTGAAATCGATAATTGTTTTGGGATAAACAGCTATATTTTGTGTGCATAAGGTTTTTCAAGTTACTGAGGTACAGTTGTTTTTCTTCTTTTTTACCAAAAAATGAGGGTATGCGCCTCCCCTTTTAAGGGGATGAAAAAATTTCAATTCAGTATTTTCAAGCTTCCGGCTTTAGTGGTCGGTACTGATAACTGATAACTGATAACTGAAATGACTCCCTACTCCCTAAAAAAACAGTTTTATCGGTATATTTCGACAAGACATAGGGTTACTAATAGTCAAGAGTTAGTAGTTAGGAGCTATGAATTTATGTGATTTTTTTAATATGGGAAAAAATTGCTCTAGAATTGACTCATAACAACTGTCTGAAATCGATAATTGTGTTTGGATAAACAGCTATATTTTGTGTGCATAAGGTTTTTCAAGTTACTGAGGTACAGTTGTTTTTCTTCTTTTTTACCAAAAAATGAGGGTATGCGCCTCCCCTTTTAAGGGGATGAAAAAATTTCAATTCAGTATTTTCAAGCTTCCGGCTTTAGTGGTCGGTACTGATAACTGATAACTGATAACTGAAATGACTCCCTATTCTTTATTCCCTACTCCCTTTGATTAAAAAAAATGCAACAACAAGAAAATTATCAAAATCTAATTAATTATTTTAATTCTGCTCTAGGAATGTTAGAACTTGAGCCAGAGTCCCAACTAAGAAAAGATGTATTTTCTCTCTGTGAATATCTCAAAAATCCTAATTTTAAAATTGCTGTTTTTGCTCCATTTAATTATGGCAAATCTACTTTACTAAATGCTTTATTAGGTCAACGCACATTACCTATTGATTTGATTCCTACTACTGGAGCTGCAATTTCTATAAAATATGGCAGAGAATTACAGACTAAAATTAATCTGAAAGATGGGAGCCAAATTTGTGAAACTGGTACAGATATTCTCAAACAATATGCAGTGCTAGATAATAACCGCCGAATGCGAGATGATGTGACTTCAGTAGAAGTTTATTGCCCTCATCCTTTCTTGAAAAGAGGAGTAGAATTTTTAGATTTACCAGGAACAAATGACAGGGTAGCTCAAGATATTTTGGTGCAGGATAAATTATTAACTGCCGATTTAGTAGTACAGGTTTTAGATGCCAGAAATTTGATGACTTTAGGAGAACGAGAAAATCTCAGAGATTGGTTGTGGGAAAGAGGTATTAAGACAGTAGTTTTTGTCGTTAATTTTATGAATTTACTCTCCCCAGATGAACAAAAAGAAGTTGATAATAGAATGCGCTTTGTGGCAGAAAGTTTTCGTTCGGAACTACCAAATAATATTAGTAATTTATATCGAGTTGATGCTTTGCCTGCTTTGCGGGGTCGCCTAAAAGGTGATGTTTCTGTGGCACAAACAACGGGTTTAGCAACTTTTGAATCTGCTTTACAAAATATTTTTGAAACTTATGGGAAAAAGATAGATATTCAATTGCCAAGAATACAGGCGATCGCTTCTCAGTTATGTCAAGTCATGGAAGCTAGTGCTAAGGAGGTAACTAAAGAGTTAATTGCTATTCAAGAGCGGAAAAG
Organism: Cyanobacteriota bacterium; assembly: GCA_034190295.1. Taxonomy (GTDB): domain Bacteria; phylum Cyanobacteriota; class Cyanobacteriia; order Cyanobacteriales; family Microcoleaceae; genus Okeania. The sequence continues at coordinate 5,343 of JAXHSW010000286.1, forward strand.
TGAAAAATTTGAGATTCAAAAGCGGGCAGAAAAATTAATTACACAAGGCTTTCAAAAAAGTAGTTCAAATTTCCACAGTTGGTTATATTTAACTAAACTTTTAGAGCGCCATCAATTTGAATTGGCTATAGTTTTGGAACAAAGAACTTTTAATATTTGGGAGTCGGAAAAATTTAGACCGGAAGTACTTAAATATAAACAAGAAATTACTGAATGGATAGATAAAGCTTGTGAGTTTTTTCAACAAGAAGAACCAGCAGAATTAATTATCACATTCCCTGAAGCTCCTAAAGTTTTTTTGCCATCCCCACCCCCATCAGAAACCAAAAAATTAGGAGGGGTAAAAAATATAGCGATCGCCACTGGAATAGGTTGGTTATTAGGAGGTCCGATGGGTGCTGCAGTTGTTGGTGGTGCGACCTATTTTTTGAGCGATAATAAACAGAATAAATCACAAAATTTAGATAGTTATCAGCAGCAGGTAAAACAAGCTTATGCTAATGTGGCTAGAGATTATTTAAGTCGTTTTAGTGCTGTAGCTTTAAAAGCAGTTGAGGAATATGAAGAAAAGGCAGAAAAAGTGATTAAGGTTCCTGTTAGTCAGCAGTCACCGGAGGCGATTAAGTTAAGAAATAAATTACAGTTATTGAATAATTTATCGGCAGAAATAAATCAAGAATTGGAGTTTTTAGCTAGTTGAGATATCGGAATATTTTGATGGAAATCTAGGTAACAAAAGGGAACAGGTAATACCTAACTTTCTTGAGTAGGGGAGTGGGGGAGTAGGGGAGTGGGGGAGTAGTAAACATAAGAATAATTAACACGCTCCTAGCTTGTAATTATCAAAAAGGTCATTCCACCTGTGTTAATTACTTAATAATTGAAATTTCACCTAAGTTAAGCATTCTTTTTTCACGCTTGGTATAACACCAATTTAATCAAAGAATCTTACAAATAAGCAGTTGTAAATCCTTGTCAAATATAGGTTTTGCCATAGCAGCAATTTTTCACGCTTGGTATAAGAAAGAAAAATTTTATGCTGGCATTTAAACCAACCTTATATATGAGGAGAAATAGTAAACAATATTTGTCTTAATTGTTTCTGATTTATATAGCAGTCGAAGCAAAGGGCGCGGACATATCAAAAACTTAAAACTTAGGCAACGAAAGATTTTTCTTTCTTCCTTCTTCCTTCTTCCTTCTTCCTTACTTTTTCCTTCTCCATACCATAAAATAGTCAATTTATCAATCTGCCGAAAAATTAGGCGAGGAAAATTAGTCATTCATGGTAAAAGAACCGAAGAGTCTTTGCCTCTTAAAACAACGATCTTATAGGTATTTGGAGCTTTATTTTTTTAAAAAGCCATAAGACTCCCTTGGATCTTAATATTATTGAGAGTATCATAAAATCTAGCTTAAGTGCTAAAAATATTGAAACCTCGTTAAGTTAATCAGAGAAGCTTTCTGATTTTTTGTCATCAATCCCTGACAAAATTAAAAATTTTCAAACTAAAAGACTAAAACTTATAACTAAAACTTAACGATAAACCTAAATTTGTGAGATATGGCAATTTTTGTAGCGATCGCTTAACAAGCAAGACAGTCACTACAAAATATAATGACTAATTATTCACAGGTAGGAACTCATAACTTCAAAGATGAAAGAAATAGATATTACCAAAACTCTCCAATACTTAGCGACTGGTTTAGTGGAGTGGGAAAAGTTAGACTTAGATAAGCGAAATGAAATTCCAAAAGCTCTCCGTATTGGAATGTCAAAATTGTCAGCAATCTCAATTTTAGAAGGAGAAACTGCACCGACAAATTTACCAGAATTTTTTCAGTGGGCAACTCAACCGATTAAGTCTTGGAAACCAGCAGAAAAAGTAGAGTTTATTCCTGAAGATGCTGCTTTCATAGATGATGGTTTAGTGTCTGACTTTGCTAGAGATTTTGCACTTTCTGGTAAAAATTCTATTGCTCAAGTGCAAGAATATATTTTGAAAAAAATCAAAGACTATTGTACAGAGAATTCATTAGAAGATTCTTATCATGATGTGAGAAAACTAATTATCGCCACACCAGTTATACGCCGAACAGAATTAGAAGACTATTTAGATTCCCGCACATTCAGACCTTTAAATGATTACTTCAAAAATCAAGAAATCTACAAACCATTAACAAATTTGGATGAGTATGATGAATACCATCTTTGTCCGAGATGTAAGTATATAAAAAGGCAACGCAGGGATGGTAGTTATAGTTGTAAAAATGCTTTTTGTCAGCGAGTTGTTGCTGAAAATCCAAATAAATTTCCTAGTTTATCTCCCATTCCTAAAAAAGAAGCTGACCAATGGTTAGTTGTGAGTTATGGAGTTTATTTGTATGGCACAATTCCGGGAATTTGGGAGGTAAAACTAGCTGAAGATTTAACAAATTTAGGAGCAAAAGTCACCTTATGGCCTCATGTTGATTGGTATGATTTACTGGTGGAATTGCCTGGAAATATTAAATGGGCAATTGATGTTAAGGATTGGTCTTATATAACTCCAGAACGTGTGAAAGAAGTTAGGGTTCAGTCGGAAGCGACAGAGACATTTATTGTGATTCCTGATGCTAGAGAAAGTTTGCGAATTCCTGTCATTCGCAGGCAAAAAGCATATAGGGATGCTTTGGGGAAATTGCAACTAAAATTAAGTAGTGAAATTTTTGAAGCAGCGAAAAAGATATTCAAAGTTACTCAACAATAAGGCTTATTAATTTCTCTCATTCCCAGGCAAAAAAAATATAGGGATATTTTGGGGAAATGGCAACTCAAATTCAGTAGTTAAATTTTTGCAGTAACGAAAGGGGAATGAAAAGTTACTCAATCATCAAGTTGAGGAATTTCTATCATTCCTAGGCACAAAAAATATAGGGATATTTTGGGAAAATGGCAACTAAAATTAAGTACTGAAATTTTTGAAGCAGGGAAAAATAGATGAAAAGGTACTCAATCATCAACCTGACAAATTTCTACTTTCTCCA
>JAXHSW010000287.1:0-4079 GCA_034190295.1 Cyanobacteriota bacterium
ACTCCCCCACTCCCAAAGATATAAGAACGGGCAAGATGCACATTCCACACTCCCCTACTCCCCTACTCCCAACTATACAATAACTATTCAACCGGATTCTATATCACTTCCTATTCTTCCTTCTTTCTTCCCCTCCAGGGAGGGGTTAGGGGTGGGTTCTCCCGGGGCCCGCGGGTGGGTTGACTCGGTCTGACTGAGGACTCCGTCGTTTATTTATAACTATTCAACCGGACATGATATTAACCATTACTATGCAGGATGACCAAAAGTTTTCGATCGCTAATTATCCGGATATGATATTACTTCAACGGTCATTTTTTTTTGATAATTTTTAGGTATATTTATAGTATAGTACGGCCACCTATTGGAGAATAATAATTGTTGATTCAACAATTTCTTGTAACAATTCCAGCCAATGAGTAAATAGAAAAAAAATATCCTGAAGTTGCATTTCACTTCAAGAAGAATAGACTATACATCACAAGATAGTTAAATAAATGAACATAAATTTATACTAGCTTGTCGATCTAATTAACTCTGAGAAAAAAATCATGCAAGACACTAAAAACAACGAACTATTTTCCGATATTTCCACTGAAGAATCTGCTACTATTAATGGTGGTTGTGGTTGTGATGGTTACCGTCGGGGTCGCTCTGTAAATTATTATGGCTACGATCCTCGCTACTACTATGATAAGTATGGATACGGTCGCTCTGTAAACTATGGTTACCGTCGTAGTAGCTATGGTTATGGTGGATACCGTCGTGGTGGTTGCTACTAAAAGCTATTTCATTAATGGATAATTGATAATTGATAATTGATAATTACAAGAAGGTTAAAACCGTTACGGAATTGAATATAAGGAAATATCAAGTGCACTTTTTTTCCCTTAAAAGAGTCGGCTTTAAACCTGAATTATTTAATTATTAATTATTCGGTAATGGTGGAATTGTAACTTTTGATTGATATTTAATTAAATGAGGCATCCATAATTTTATGGGTGCTTTTTTCTGATTTACTCCCTAGTCAACAGAAGTAATTATTTGGGGTTACATATAAGGGAGTGGGGGAGTGGGGGAGTGGGGGAGATGGGAGCATTTTTATGTCTTTTTCTCCTATTCTCGTTCCTGAATTTCCTGACTTCACCAGGACTGAGGAATGAGGACTGATATCATGCTCGGATAATAGCACAATAAAAAAACCTTTTCCCTTTGAACCAATATTCCCTTCTGCTTTCCTTTTTTTTAATTAAAAATTAAATCATTATGTTAGATATAGTACCAGTACCAATATTACCAAAAGCATCTAGCGATCGCGAAATAAATAATATTAATAAATATCCATTAATTTTACAGCAAAGTGAAGAAGATTGTGGGGCAGCTTGTTTGGCTTCTATTGCTAAATATCATGGTCGTAATTTAACAATAAATCGTATTAGAGAAAGTATCGGTACTAATCAACAAGGAACTACATTATTAGGTTTAAAACAAGGTGCAGATACTATTGGTTTTAATGCTAGGTCTGTCAAAGCAAATCCAGGAATTTTAGACCAAATTGAAAGTGCTCCTTTACCAGCAATTATCCATTGGCAAGGCTATCATTGGGTAGTTTTGTATGGCAAACAAGGAGATAAATATATTATTGCTGACCCTGCTCTTGGAGTTCGTTTTTTATCAAAAAAAGAATTAGCTGAAGCTTGGGGAGATTGGGTTTGTTTATTAGTAGAACCTGACCCAAAACGCTTTTTTTCTGAAGCTGATGAAAAAGTCAGTAATATTAGCAGATGGCTCAGACGAGTTTGGTATTATCGTCAAATTATTATTCAGGTATTTATACTAAATATTGTCTTAGGTTTACTTTCTATTGCTTCTCCTTTTTTGGTACAAATTCTAACTGATGATGTGCTAGTTCGGGGCGATATTCAGTTACTTACCAGTGTGGTAATTGCTGTGATTGTGATGAATGTTTTTAGCAGTTGTTTGGAATTAGTTCAATCTAATATGATTGCTCATTTCGCCCAACGTTTGGAATTGGGGTTGGTGATGGAATTTGGGCGAAAAATTTTAAGTTTACCATTAAAGTATTATGAGACGCGACGGAGTGGTGAAATTGTTAGTAGGTTAACGGATATTAAAGAAATTAATCAGTTGGTTTCTCAAGTAATTGTCAGTTTGCCCAGTCAATTTTTTATTGCTTTTGTTTCTTTGACTGTGATGTGTATTTACAGCTTATCTCTGAGTATAGTTGCTGTTTTTATGGCGTTAATTATGACTTTATCCACTATTGCTTTATTGCCGATATTGCAGCAAAAAACTAGAAGTTTATTTGCTTTAGAGGCAGAAAATCAAGGTGTCTTAGTAGAGACATTTAAAGGGGCAATGACTCTGAAAACTACTTCTAGCGCTCCTCAATTTTGGGAGGAATTTCAAGGCAGGTTTGGTAAGTTAGCTAACTTGAGTTTTAGAACTACTCAGATTGGCATTGTGAATGATACTTTTTCGGGTTTAGTTAGTAATATTGCTAATATTTGTCTCTTATGGTTTGGCAGTAATTTAGTCATCGCTCAAGAATTAAGTATTGGTCAGTTATTGGCTTTTATTACTATGAATCAATATGTGTCAACTTTGGTTAGTACTTTGGTGGGATTGATGGATGAATTGACCAGAGTTCAGACTGCTACAAAACGACTTTCTGAAGTAATTGATTATCAATCTGAAACGGATAAAAAGCATCAAAAGCCTGATGTAAAAATTCACGCTAATGCTGACATTATTTGTTCAAATATTAGTTTTCACTACGCTGGCAGAATTGATTTATTAGAAAACTTTTCTGTGAAATTTCCTGGTGGTAAATCTATTGCTTTAATTGGTGAATCTGGTTGTGGTAAAAGTACCTTGGCAAAATTAATTGCAGGTTTGTATCCGGTGCAGTCTGGTAATATTCAAATTGGGATTTATAATCTGCAAGATTTAGATATAGATTCTTTTAGAAAGCAGGTAGTATTAGTACCTCAAGATGCTCATTTTTGGAGTCGTTCGATTATTGAAAATTTTCAACTAGCAGTGCCTGGAGTAACTTTTGAACAAATCGTTAAAGCTTGTCAAATTTCTGGAGCAGATGAATTTATTAGTCGTTTACCTGATAAGTATCAAACAGTTTTAGGAGAATTTGGAGCCAATATTTCTGGCGGACAAAGGCAACGTTTGGCTATAGCAAGAGCTATGGTTAATGACCCTGCTATATTAATTTTAGATGAATCAACTTCTGGTTTAGACCCTGTTAGTGAGGCGGAAGTTTTGGAGAATTTATTGTTGCATCGACGGGGTAAAAGCACAATTTTTATTAGTCATAGACCAAAGGTAATTAGTCGGGCTGAATGGATTATTTTATTGGATAATGGTAAGTTAGAATTGCAAGGTTCTGTAGCTTCTTTACGGGCAAAACATGGGAATCATTTAGATTTTTTGAATTCTTAAATTTATAGGGTAGGAAAAAAATTTGCTTGTTTTAATTTATTCAACATAGGATGAGAAAATAATGGTTTTATGGCAGAAGGAAGAAGAAATAAGGAAGGAGTTAAATATCTTGAATTGTCTGAGTTTTAAGCTTTTGATATTTCCTCACTTTTTGAGATGTCTGCGCTTTTTACTTCGACTGTTTTTTTTCTGAAGCACTTATGATGATTAAGTTGAGTAGGAAATTTTCTGATTATTAGGATAGGGAGATATTGACACTAGATAAATGTTGAATTTAGTTAGAAATTGAAAAAAAACTGCTTGACAAAAAAACTTGACATGGTATTATAAGCATAATGGAAAAGGTGCGCTCATATATACTCTACAGAGAAAGTTAAAAATACAGGCGTTAGCTATATTTCGATACCCTGAGTCATAGTTATTTTGGATATAGAAATAGTTGCCTCATTTTCAGAAGTACTCGGAGTGATGCTTTGCTCTTTAGATAAATGTTGAATTTAGTTAGAAATTGAAAAAAAACTGCTTGACAAAAAAACTTGACATGGTATTATAAGCATAATGGAAAAGGTGCGCTCATATATACTCTACAGAGAAAGTTAAAA
>JAXHSW010000287.1:4179-4945 GCA_034190295.1 Cyanobacteriota bacterium
ATACAGGTGTTAGCTATATTCCCATACCCTGAGTCATAGTTATTTTGGATATAGAAATAGTTGCCTCATTTTCAGAAGTACTCGGAGTGATGCTTTGCTCTTTGGCAATTATTGCGTATGTAGAAATAGTCGTCTCATTTTCTAAAGCATTGATTTTTGATAATCTAGTATTTTCATTTTACGAAGCACCCAAGAAGGATTTAGATATGTAATAGCGATCGCCTCGTCCTCAAATAGTCAGATTAATTATCAAAGGTTCTCTTGGTGGTGGATTTTTTTACTATTGCGTATATAGTTGCCTTATTTTATGAAGCACCTAATCTCATTGTCTCATTTCCTGAAGCTCCTAAGAAGGATTTAGATATGTAATAGCGATCGCCCGATCCTTAAATAGTCAGATTAATTATCAAAGGTTCTGTTGGTAGTGGATTTTTTTACTATATAGTTTTCTCATTTTATGAAGCACAGAAATTTTGATAATCTAGTTGCCTCATTTTATGAAGCACCAGTAGATATGTAATAGCGATCGCCTCCTCCTCAAATAGACAGATTAATTATCAAAGGTTCTGTTGGTGGTGGATTTTTTTACTATATAGCTGTCTCATTTTATGAAGCACCAGTAGATATGTAATAGCGATCGCCCGATCCTCAAATAGACAGATTAATTATCAAAGGTTCTGTTGGTGGTGGATTTTTTTACTATATAGCTGTCTCATTTTATGAAGCACCAGTAGATATGTAATAGCGATCGCCCGATCCTCAAATA
>JAXHSW010000287.1:5045-8314 GCA_034190295.1 Cyanobacteriota bacterium
GTCAGATTAATTATCAAAGATTCTGTCGGTGGTGGATTTTTTTACTATTGCGTATATAGTTGCCTTATTTTATGAAGCACCTAATCTAGTCATCTCATTTTATGAAGCACCAGTAGATATGTAATAGCGATCGCCTCCTCCTCAAATAGTCAGATTAATTATCAAAGGTTCTGTTGGTGGTGGATTTTTTTACTATATAGCTGTCTCATTTTATGAAGCACAAGTTTTCTCATTTCCTTAAGTATCACAAGGATTTAGATATGTAATAGCGATCGCCTCCTCCTCAAATAGACAGATTAATTATCAAAGGTTCTGTTGGTGGTGGATTTTTTTACTATATAGCTGTCTCATTTTATGAAGCACAAGTTTTCTCATTTCCTTAAGTATCACAAGGATTTAGATATGTAATAGCGATCGCCTCCTCCTCAAATAGACAGATTAATTATCAAAGGTTCTGTTGGTGGTGGATTTTTTTACTATATAGCTGTCTCATTTTATGAAGCACAAGTTTTCTCATTTCCTTAAGCATCACAAGGATTTAGATATGTAATAGCGATCGCCCGATCCTTAAATAGTCAGATTAATTATCAAAGGTTCTGTCGGTGGTGGATTTTTTTACTATATAGCTGTCTCATTTTATGAAGCACAGAAATTTTGATAATCTAGTTTCCTCATTTCCTGAAGCACCAGTAGATATGTAATAGCGATCGCCCGATCCTCAAATAGACAGATTAATTATCAAAGGTTCTGTTGGTGGTGGATTTTTTTACTATTGCGTATGTGGAAATAGTCGTCTCATTCTATGAAGCATCTATATTTCATTCTCAAAAGCTCCAGAGATATGTAATAGCGATCGCCCGATCCTTAAATAGTCAGATTAATTATCAAAGGTTCTGTCGGTGGTGGATTTTTTTACTATATAGCTGTCTCATTTTATGAAGCACAGAAATTTTGATAATCTAGTTTCCTCATTTCCTGAAGCACCAGTAGATATGTAATAGCGATCGCCCGATCCTCAAATAGACAGATTAATTATCAAAGGTTCTGTTGGTAGTGGATTTTTTTACTATATAGTTTTCTCATTTTATGTAACACCTATTTCATTTCCTGAAGCACCAAGATATGTAATAGCGATCGCCCGATCCTCAAATAGTCAGATTAATTATAGAAGGTTCTGTTGGTGGTAGATTTTTTTTACTATATAGTTTTCTCATTTTACGAAGCTTATACTGCCTCATTTCCTTAAGCATAACAAGGATTTAGATATGTAATAGCGATCGCCCGATCCTCAAATAGTCAGATTAATTATCAAAGATTCTGTCGGTGGTGGATTTTTTTACTATTGCGTATATAGTTGCCTTATTTTATGAAGCACCTAATCTAGTCATTTCATTTTATGAAGCACCTAAAAAGGATTTAGATATGTAATAGCGATCGCCTCCTCCTCAAATAGTCAGATTAATTATCAAAGGTTCTGTTGGTGGTGGATTTTTTTACTATATAGTTTTCTCATTTTATTTGGCACCTAATCTAGGCATCTCATTTCCTGAAGCACAACAAGGATTTAGATATGTCATAGCGATCGCCCGATCCTTAAATAGTCATATTAATTATAGAAGGTTCTGTTGGTGGTGGATTTTTTTACTATTGCGTATATATCTTATTTTATGAAGCACCTATTATCTCATTTCCTGAAGCACAATAGATATGTCATAGCGATCGCCCGATCCTCAAATAGTCAGATTAATTATAGAAGGTTCTGTTGGTGGTAGATTTTTTTACTATATAGTTTTCTCATTTTACGAAGCTTATACTGCCTCATTTCCTTAAGCATAACAAGGATTTAGATATGTAATAGCGATCGCCTCGTCCTCAAATAGTCAGATTAATTATAGAAGGTTCTGTTGGTCGTGGATTTTTTTACTATTGCGTATGTGGAAATAGCCGTCTCATTTCCTTAAGCATATTGATGATAATCTAGTCACTTCATTTCCTTAAGCATCACAAGGATTTAGATATGTAATAGCGATCGCCTCGTCCTCAAATAGACAGATTAATTATCAAAGGTTCTCTTGGTGGTGGATTTTTTTACTATATAGCTGTCTCATTTTATGAAGCACCTAAGAAGCACCAGTAGATATGTAATAGCGATCGCCTCGTCCTCAAATAGTCAGATTAATTATAGAAGGTTCTGTTGGTCGTGGATTTTTTTACTATTGCGTATGTGGAAATAGCCGTCTCATTTCCTTAAGCATATTGATGATAATCTAGTCACTTCATTTCCTTAAGCATCACAAGGATTTAGATATGTAATAGCGATCGCCTCGTCCTCAAATAGACAGATTAATTATAAGTTGGCAAATTTTTTATTCCTGGTGCCAAAATGTTACGGTAGAATTTGAAAATTCATCTGAGAAATATCAGTAAGGAACAATAATTATGGTAACTACTACGTCTTTTTCACAGGCTAAAATACTGTGGCGATCGGGTAAATTAGAAGATGCTTGTAAAAAATATAAACAGTCAATAGAATTAAACCCTAATTTTGCCTGGACTTATTTTGAGCTAGGAGAAATATTAGTTGTACAAAATAAATAGCAAGAAGCACTTATCCAATATAAAGAGGCAGTTAAAATCAATCCTCAATCTCCAGTCTTTTGTTATGGTTTAGCTAAAACTTTAATACATCAAGGTCAATTAGATGAGGCAATTAAATATCTAAAAATAGCTATTTCTCTACAACCTGACGTGACTATTTATCAACAAACTCTAGCTGAAGTTTATGAAGCTAAGTTTGATTTTGTGGCTGCATTTAAGATTTGGCAAGAAATTATTGCTATTAATAATAATCATCTTGTGGCAGCAAAAAAAATCCATTGGTTACGAACAGATATTGCCAGAGATTTTGTCGAGAATGGGAATAAATTAAATAAGGAAGGAAAGATAAAGGAGGCTGTTGAATATTACCAACAAGTATTAACTATTAATCCCCAACAACCGATGCCTATTTATCGTACTTGTGGCAATAATTTAATTACTTTAGGTAAACTTGAGGAAGCAGAAAGGGTATTTCAACAACTAAAAGAAGTCGATCCAGAATTACCAGAAGGTTATGAAGGTTATGCGAGAATTGCTAATAGTTTAGGGAATTGGAATTTAGCTTTGTCGCGTTGGGAAAATGCTCTTGAAAAGTTTCCCGAACATATTGGTTTTCAAGTTCAAAAAGGAAATGTGTTGAGAAATTTATCTCGGTTTGATGAAGCTGAGGC
>JAXHSW010000288.1:0-4880 GCA_034190295.1 Cyanobacteriota bacterium
CCCTAACCCCGACCGTGGAGAACCCACCCCTAACCCCGACCGTGGAGAACCCACCCCTAACCCCTCCCAGGAGGGGAAGTAGGGGATTTAAGCAACTCTCCAAAAAGATTTCGCCTTAAAAAGCGGGGTTCCGCGACCCAATCCTGTTTGATAATTTAGGATTGCCAGGGAATAGACATCTCCAAAAATAAAAAATCAAATCAATTATTACCCAGAAATTATCAATTATTCCCCTCCCAGGAAGGGTTAGGGGTGGGTTCCCAGCTCCGGTGTTCCCTCTTTTCTGCAGATGTCTAATAGTCCAAATTAAAGCCTGGCCAAAATCATAAGTATAAATTTTTTATAAATAAATCTTAATTCTCTCCGATAACACTGAGGACAAAATGAATAATCAAGAATATAAAGGAAAAAATATATTTTTTCAGGAGGCAAACCAATAATGTTAGAACCACTCTTTACTGATAGCAGCGATCGCTCCTCAATATTTAGTAATTTAGGAAATGAAAAAAATCTTCAATCTTCTCTGATTCCAGAACAAGAAACTATCTTACCAATTGGCGAAATAACTACCAATTTTGATGATTATGAATCTGATTTAGAAACTGCCTTTCCTACCCAGAAATCTGAAACAGAATTAGATGAATTTTTATTTACAGAACCAGAAATTATTACTACAGAATCAACACAGAACTCTGTTGTTTTGAGGTCTGCTAGTCAAACCAAAAGAGACCCTCTTACAGGAGTAGAAGAAGGAGAACAACTGGTTGGAACATCCATTAGTCAAGAACCACCTTTACTATTTAGTGAAGTTTCTCCAAAAGGAGCAGTAAAAATCAACTTTGAAAATACACCTATAATTCGTCAGCGACAAGTAGAATTAGACTTTAATCTTCTAGATAACACAGATAAATCTGACAAAACCCTCAGACTAAACTTATTTTCAGATGTCACCCTAGATGTCAAACTTGACCAAGTAAAAACTTCACCAAATCAACAAGACTGGGTACGAACAGGTAAAGTAATAGGAGTCGAAAATAGTAAAGTTATTTTGATTAGCAGTAAAGATGAAAATAATATTTTAGGAGAAATTAGACTAGACTACCCAGACCCAGAAAAACCAGATGAATTTTATGAAATTCGTTCTTTAGACCAAGATGAATTTGTAGTCAATCAACTAGAAACCCCCTCCTTTTCTCATTGTCATATTTGTGGCGGTGGTCATCAAACATCCAACCATCAAGATAACCAATCAAACTTAGAAGATAGCCTTAGTAATGGAAATTTTGATAGTGTTTTTGATGGATTTCTCCCTAAAAAAATAACACCATTATCTAATAACAGAAAAATCGACGGTTTATTAACTCAAACCCGTTGGGATACAGGAGAATACAATGTAATTACTTATAGCTTTTTATCAAATCAAGCAGTTAATTCATACTATGGAAGAGAAAATCCATTACCAGTAACTGACCCAATTAAAAGAAATGCCACAGAGATTTTTAATCTCTTTGAACAATATCTAGATGTCAAATTTAAAGAAGTAGCAGATACAGCAGATAACTACGGTCAAATACGCATAATGTTATCCAATGGACCATTACCAAATGGCTCCCGTGGTTATGCATACCAACCACCAGCTACAATAGAAACTCCCATTGCTGGAGATGTACATTTATCATCTGCTTATCAACACGAATATGAGGATGTTCGTGGAAGTTATGGTTATATAACTATCGCCCATGAAATAGGTCATGCTTTAGGTTTAAAACATCCTGGTAATTATAGTTCTGGAGAACGGGGTCCTTTCTTATCTTATGCTCAAGATAATAATACTAATACTATGATGACCTACGTTGGTTTGGGTGGTTTAAATCAATATTCCACGACACCAATGACTTATGATATTCAAAGTTTACAATATTTATATGGTAGAAATAACAACTTTAATTCCAAAAATACAACCTATTCATTTGATAGTGTTAATGGATTTTCTGATGGTAATCAATATTTAGGCAGTGCTGACAAAGGAACAAAACTAACGCTTTGGGATGGAGGTGGTTTTGATACTATCGATCTATCCAAACTTCCCGCTTTAGAATTAGAAGATTTTAGTTATGATTATCGCATAGATTTAAGAGAAGGTGGGTTAATTACTACTGCTGACGCTTACAATCAACATGAATATGTTGCATTTCAGGACAACAGTGGTAGGAAATATAAAACTACTACTTCTGGTACAGCGATCGCTTATGATGCAGTTATCGAAAATGTGATTAATTCTGGTGGAGATGATTTAATTTATGCTAATAATGCTGCTAATAAGTTTAGCGGTTATGCACCAGGAGAATATACAGGAAATGATAAGATTTTCAGGACAAATCAAAAGGATATTTTAGACTTGTCAGAATATAGTCGCTCCCAGGTAACAAGAACTCGAAATAAGAAAAATTTAATCCTCGACTTAGGTGAAGAAAATGGTTCAATTACTATTCCTAATTATTATGGAGTTAAAGCAGGAAGGCGAATGAAAATTTTGTATGACGAACCAACTCAACCAGAAATTACTATCAATGATATTACTGTAAATGAGGGTAATAGTGGAGTACAGAGACCGAAGTTTACAGTCAATCTCAGCGAACCTAGTGACGAGACAGTGAAAGTTGATTTTGTTACCACAAATAATCAAGCTAAAGCAGGTTCAGATTATCGGCGCCGTAGTGGTACTGTTACTTTCAGACCAGGTCAAACCACAAAACAAATTACTGTACCAGTTTTAGGGGATACTGCTGATGAATTGGATGAGAAATTCTTTGTCAAACTTAGGAAACCCCGAAATGCTACTATTGCCGATAATCAAGGTGTAGGAACTATTAAAAATGATGATTTGACAACTGTTTCTATTAGTGATGCTACAGTTACTGAAGGCAATAGGGGTAATAAGAATGCGAGGTTTGAAGTAACTCTTGACCAAGAAAGTCCGAGGACAGTCAAAGTAGATTATCAAACTAATGATAGTACAGCTATCAGTGGGTCAGACTATCGTTCGAGAACGGGTACGGTAACATTTAGACCTGGTCAGACAAAGAAGATAATTAGAGTACCTGTTATTGGTGACAGAGAAGTTGAAGAACAGGAATATTTTTGGGTACAATTAAGCAATTCTCGAAATGCAGAAAGAGACCAAGATAATAATTCGGGTTTAGGAACTATTAAAAATAATGATTAGGCGTCAACCCACCCCTAATATCAAATCCGGTTGAATACTTATCTTATGTTTGGGGGTGGGGAGGGTGGGGAGTGTGGGAAGGGTGGGGAGAAGGGGAGGTCGAGAGATTGAAGGTGAGAAAGTGTGGATAGAATTATAAACATATACTGTATAACCGGATTCTATATAACCCCGACCGTGGAGGGGAAGTCAGGAGTTATGAGTCCTATGGGAATGGCTTATATCAGCAGGATTAAGGATTGAAATCCTTGGCTAATAGTTTAAGTCATCTTAGGCGTTGCATAAATGCGAGATGATTTTAATAGTCTTGTGGAATGGGCATCTTGCCCGTTCCTGTTCCCGTTCCTGTTCCCGTTCCTGTTCCCGTTCCTGTTCCCCGTTCCTGTTCCCCGTTCCTGATGTTTTAGGGACAGCCAGAGGAGCTGGATAACGCCGACGTTGCCAAGTGGGAAGCAGGAATAGAACAGATAATTGTAACAGGACTTATATCATGTTCGGTAGCATCGGTGTTATTCAGTATTTGAAGATAAGAGTAGGGGCGAATGGCATTCGTCCTATATTGTAGGGGTGCCATTCGGAGCGAGTGCGGAACGCAAATGGCATTCGCCCCTAACCATTGTATGACGACGATAGAGTTATATTACTCCGAAGCCAACGGATTTAATATTACGCACGGACACGCTTATCAAGTGAGGGCGAATGCTATATCGAGTGAGAGCGAATACTATATCGAGTGAGGGCGAATACTATATCGAGTGAGAGCGAATACTATATCGAGTGAGGGCGAATACTATATCGAGTGAGAGCGAATACTATATCGAGTGAGGGCGAATACTATATCGAGTGAGGGCGAATACTATATCGAGTGAGGGCGAATGCCATTCGCCCCTACATATGGTGTTTTCAAGGTGAATTTGCGTAATATCATGTCCGGATAATCAGTGAGAAAAAACCTTCTCCCTTTGAACCAATATTCCCTTCTGCCTTCTGCCTTCCTTCCTCCAAAGTATGATATCAAGTCCCGATCGGAGCGCTATAGAACTCCGTTCCATTTATGTGACAAAAAAACTTTCTCCTTCTATTCTTCTTTCTTCCCCTCCACCGGAGGGGCTAGGGGTGGGTTAACTCCTGACTCCTGTACGGGTGATTCGCGTAATTAGGAGCATTCCCTAGGAAATCACCCCTCCTGACTCCTAAATAATTAAGATTAATATCATACACGCGCTTTACCAACGCCACTTTTTTAACTCCCAAGCAATACTCATCTAATGCCAGAAGTTTAATTTTGCTCTAAACAGGGGCTTTGTTGCATGAAAGTATATAACTGCCGCACTTGCTCCGCATATGTACAACAATAACGCGCGGAAACTGCTGTAACTATTGGACAATAGATAAATAGAACATCAATCTTGGAAATAAAAAGGCTGAAACTTTTACAGGTAAAAGTTTTGAGATTAGATCGGCAGAGCAATAACTATTGTCCAATAGATGAATAGAACATTAATAATCGCGAAACAGAGCGATTGCTAATCAGCAGAGCAATAACTATTGTCCAATAGATGAATAGAACATTAATAATCGCGAAACAGAGCGATTGCTAATCAGCAGAGCAATAACTATTGTCCAATAGATGAATAGAACATTAATAATCGCG
>JAXHSW010000288.1:4980-8257 GCA_034190295.1 Cyanobacteriota bacterium
AAACAGAGGGATTTAACGCGCGTCAGCAAGTCTGCAAGGTGTGCAAGTCAGCAAGTGTACCCACCCCTAACCCCTCCCAGGAGGGGAAATAGGGGATTTGAGCCCCGTTACAAAAATATTTCGCCTTAAAAGGCGGGGTTTTAGACCCAATCCTGTTTGATAACTGCGGAATGGATGTTCGATCGCTACTTTCATGCAACAAAGCCCTAAACAGGATTAGCTTCTAAAAACAAAGAATAATTTGTATCACCTTCAAACTCAGAAACTCGGACAAAATAATTACCCTCTGCTAAAGAATTAATAGTTATTGTTTCATCAACAGTACCCACATTTCTTGAGTCAGCAAAAACCTCTAAAATTTCCACCACTCCATTATTATTAATATCCTCAATTAACTCCACATCTGCATCCCCACTCAAACCAGTTAATTGCACACCTAAACTACTAGGAGTATTCAAAATAAAACTATAAATATCGACCGGATTTCCATCTCCAACAAAATCATTAGCTTCCGCAGTATCTAAAACTCCAAAATCACCAGTAATATTTAACAAATTATCTCTAAAATCTGGAGGCGTACTCAAACGATTTTCTGGCAAACCAACTAAAATGTAATGCTGAATTGCACTACTAAAACTACCATTATTTAATAACTCCACTACATCCTGATTTTGACCAAGATAAAAATCTGTATCAAACAAAAAACTAGGGTCGCGGTTTTCAAACTGACCAAACCTAACATAATGTTCAAAAGGTGTTAATCCTGCTGATTCTAATGCTGTAACTAATTCAGGATTAGAGGTATAAAAAGCAGTATTAAATAAAGGACTAGGGTCACGAGATTCAAATTGACCAAAGCTAATAAAATGTTCCACTGCCGTCAGACTACCTGCTTCAATAGCAGTAGCTACACCAGTATTAATCTCAAGATAAAAGCTAGTATCAAATAAAGCATTCGGGTCGCGATTTTCAAATTGACCAACATTCACAAAATGTTCCAACCCACTACTGAAATTACCCGCAGCAATTTCATCTACAACATCGGGGTTTTGAAATAAATAAAATTCCTCATCAAACAGAGTTTCAATTGTTAACATTTCTTTAAAATTTATTTTTGAGTTTACATTGCAACCTAAGCAATGTTATCTTACTACAATCATTCATTTTTGTATGCTTTAAATTCAAAAATTATACTTAAAAATTAAGGGACATTAATTATGGCGAAATCTTCTTTAATGACTATGTTACGTCGCGCTTATGGTATTGCCAGAATGTCGAAAAAAACTGGCATTCCCAGCGATGAGTTATTAGGAATGGTCAGAGAAGCTCAAAGTAATAAATTTCGGACTACTCGTCGTCGCTTATTACAAGGTGGTTTAGGGTTTGCTGGAGCAATGACAGCTTCTAATTTCTTCAAAGGTGGACAACGAGCAATGGCTCAACAAACACCAGTATTAATAGTAGGTGCTGGAATTGCCGGATTAACTGCAGCATACCGTTTAACTCAAGCAGGAGTACCAGTAAATGTGATTGAAGCCAGAAATAGAGTGGGCGGTCGGATTAGAAGTATCTCTAAAATTGCCGGAACAACTATTGATGCTGAGTTAGGAGCTGCCTATATTGACACTGAACACGTTTGCATTCGTGACTTAGCAGCAGAACTGGGATTAACAGAACTCGATCTGGTAGCTGGTGAGGAGGGGTTAACGCCAGAAATTTACTTTGCTGATGGTAGAATTATTCCCATAGAAGAAATTATTAATGATTTTGCTCCTGTTGCCGAAAGAATAGATGAGACTCTGATAGCAATTGATAATTTTGAAGATTATACGACTTTTGACCAACCTACCGCAGATATAGATAATCTCTCAATTACCGAATATCTAGAAACTATTCCCACTAGCACTACTTTGCGACAGATGCTGGAAGTAGCTTACAATGCTTTCTATGGTTTGGATGCTAACGAACAGTCGAGTTTGAATCTAATATATGTTATTGGCACTGAACCCAATACATTTGAATTATATGGTTCTAGCGACGAACGTTATCGAATTGTTGGTGGTAATAGTCAAATTATTAACGGTCTGGCTAATCTTGTACAAGGTTCTATTGAAACTAGCACGGTTCTAGAAGCAATAACAACTTTATCAGATGGTAGTTACAGAGTGAGTTTGAGGTCTGGAGAAAGAACTTTTGACCGTACTTATGAAAGAATTGTTTTAACTATACCTTTTCCGGTACTCAGACAAGTTCAACTCAATGTCGATTTACCACCAGTCAAAAGATTTGCGATTGATAATTACGGTTTTGGTACAAATTCTAAGTTACATATAGCTTTTAATAACCCAGTTTGGCGCACTCGGTTTGGCTCAAGTGGGGAAACTTATGTAGATTTAGGGTTTCAAAATACCCGAGAAGTTGCCCCAACAAGTCCAACTACGGAGGGTGTGTTGGAATTTTTGGCTGGTGGGAATTTAGGGGTAGCTTTAGGTAGCGGGACTCCAGAAGACCACGCACAACGCTTTTTGCCAGAGCTTGATTTGGTATATCCGGGAATAAGTAGCGATCGCATCGGTCGGGCAGTCCGGACTTATTGGCCAGGAGAGTTATATACTCAGGGTTCATACACTTGTTATCGACCAGGGCAATTTGTTCAATTTTTTGGTGTTGAAGGCGAGAGAGTGGGCAATTTATTTTTTGCTGGCGAACATACTTCTTTAGATTTTTCTGGTTATATGGAGGGTGGTTGTGAGAGTGGTGAAATAGCTGCGATGGAAATTCTAGAAGATTTGGGTTTAGCTCCTGCTGTTGAGGCACTCAGAGTTAAACAGTCTTTACAACAAAATCGTCGTAGTGGCAAAATACAAGGACCTACAGCTAATGGTGTTCGTGAAAAGCGGGGTTTACCACTAAAGCAAGATTAACTAGCTATCAGCTATCAGCTATCAGCTATCAGCTATCAGCCTAAAAATTTGTGCATAGATAATGGTATCTGTTTGCGGAGCATTCCGAAAGGGAAAAGCTTGGTTCAATAATTAATAATTAATAATTAATAATGGCTTTGTTGTATGAAAGTATATAGCTGCTTCACTTGCTCCGCATTACAACAATAACGTGCGGAAACTGCTATAACTATTGTCCAATAGATAAATAGTAATAATTGTGAAACCGGGCGATCGCTCATCAGCAGAGCAATAACTATTGTCCAATAGATAAATAGTCATAATTGCGAAACCGGGCGATATAGCTGCCTCACTTGCTCCGAATGGCGCAAATC
>JAXHSW010000289.1:0-2266 GCA_034190295.1 Cyanobacteriota bacterium
TCTGAGCATTTTCTATTAATTTTATTAACTGTATATTGGTTATACCAATGACTCTCTTTGTCTGCTCTGGATAGTTATTAAGATATTCTAATACTTGATTCAGATCGAGACTATATTTAGACAGTAAACTACTATGATTTTATCTTAATTTTTATTTTGGAGATGTCTACAGCACAACTAAAGTTTTCGGGTAAAAGATTTTCTTCTTTCAATTTTTTTATTGTTTGCTGAAGTGCAAAACTTTCACTAGGCCACCAACGACCATCACGATGAATTATCATGCTGTTTATCTTATGACCTTCTTCAACAACAATAGTTTTGATAGATTCTGTAAGACGCTTTTGTAACTCTGGTTTTTTTTATTGCTTCCTTCATGCGACCTTTACTTATAGATTTTCCAAATTGCCTATCTACTAATCTGCCTCCTGTTCCATAAAAAAAGTGATATCCAATATTGCCATCAAGTAAGTCAATACCAATGTGTAAATCGTGATTTAGATTTGACAAAACCCAGGGTTGACCACCAACTTCAGTAAATACTCCTAGAGCTAAATTTTGTAATTGACTTATAGCTTTTTGAGGATTTTGCCGATTGACAATATGATGAACTACTTTCTCTTTTACACATTGGGAAAAATGTGGTTTTACAGTATCTTTAATTTCCCTATATACGCTATCCAGTAGGCCATTCCATAAAACAACAATTATTAAAGTGTTTTTTTAGTTTCAGATTTTATTTCTTTTAATTTCTGTAGCAATGAGCTTCCTGACCGCTCTTTTTTTCCAGTAGAATAAGACCTTTGCAAGACAATGGAACAATCTAATTCGGTGTGTTGTTTAATTTCTTTTTTTAGGTCATTTAAAAAAGTTTCGCGATCGCTTCGTTGTAGTGTACTTGGATATAACAAGATAGTGTCAGGAAAAGGAAATTTAGAGTAGGATTTATTTCTATATAGACTTGATAGTTTACTTGAAGCCCATTTTGTTACCTTATCATCAAAATTTTTACTTGTTTTTTGAGGAATATTTGAACTCAAGAAAGGTTTATGAAGTTCACCACCACCGTACTCTAAATTTGGAGGGATAAAAACAGTTCTCTCTCTTTTTAAATATTGTTGTTTAATTTCAACTGGTTTATTTTCATACTCCACACCAGATAATTCATTGATAAAATTGGAAATTATCTTAATTCGTTCATCTGGACTAAGTTGAGGACGAATAGAACATTTTCGTAATCCTTCATACTCGGTTGTAAAAATTGGAAAAAGACGTGAAGTTGGAACAGCTATAAATTTATCTTTCTCCAAACGATCTTTTATAAAAACTGCCTCCTCGTCGGGAGATATTTTAAGTTGTGGATAATTTTGAGAATAATATTCATAAACAGTCTTACCCAAATCCTTAACAGTATATTTATCTATCGTTTTTCCTGTAGGACCTACATAACGACAAGGAAATTTTACCGTTCCATTATCACGAAGGAAAAAAGCTCTTTCTTCATCATTAAGTGTTAAATCTGTATGTTGTTGGAGAATTTCATTTTTTTCATTATCTGTATAATCTGCAAGAGAATTTTTACCAACATATTTTGTTCGTATATCCGCAGCAAAGTAAAACCCATCACCTTCTAAATAAACAATACCAAATTTGAAACCACGGTAAGCATTGACAATATCTTTATTTACACCTTCATTTTCCGGAATTTGATTCAAAAATAATGTCCAACTTGAACGCCAAAATTTATCATCAAGGCTCTTAAATTTGTCTGTAAAAGGTCTTTCCAACATTCTACAAACAAGTTCTCTTTCTTGACCAATAGCATCTTCAATTGTCACATCCAAAATTTCTTCAGTCACTTCGATAAAATAAACCTTATCAGGTACATCTCTTATTTCTAATCTCTCTCCCACAGGCGGACTATTTCCATTAGGAATTAGAAAAGCTGGATAACCAAAACGGTTAGTAGGATAAACAGGACAAAATAATTCTTCTCGCCATAATTTATCAGCCCACCTTTGAAGTCGAATAGGTTGATTATTATCTTTAGGAATCTTTTCAGTTACTTTAAGTATCCGGAAACGATAAAGTTTTTTTTCAACACCTAATAAGGGGTATAAAGTTGCACCAATATATCGCATTTATGTTGATTGATTCATGTTTCAAGTTCCTTTTGACATAACCTTTTCAACTGACATAATTTACAAGCACTTTCATAACTAGCAAAGTCAAAATATTCTAATGAAAATTCAACTCCTGGAACTGGATT
>JAXHSW010000289.1:2366-2756 GCA_034190295.1 Cyanobacteriota bacterium
ATGAAAGTGTTTAAGTTGAGCAATACTCTGACGAACTAAACTCAGTTTTCAAGTTCCTTTTGACATAACCTTTTCAACTGACATAATTTACAAGCACTTTCATAACTAGCAAAGTCAAAATATTCTAATGAAAATTCAACTCCTGGAACTGGATTATGAAAGTGTTTAAGTTGAGCAATACTCTGACGAACTAAACTCAGTTTTCAAGTTCCTTTTGACATAACCTTTTCAACTGACATAATTTACAAGCACTTTCATAACTAGCAAAGTCAAAATCTTCTAATGAAAATTCAACTCCTGGTTCTGGATTATGAAAGTGTTTAAGTTGAGCAATACTCTGACGAACTAAACTCAGTTTTCAAGTTCCTTTTGACATAACCTTTTAAACTG
>JAXHSW010000289.1:2856-8243 GCA_034190295.1 Cyanobacteriota bacterium
ACATAATTTACAAGCACTTTCATAACTAGCAAAATCAAAATCTTCTAATGAAAATTCAACTCCTGGTTCTGGATTATGAAAGTGTTTAAGTTGAGCAATACTCTGACGAACTAAACTCAGTTTTCAAGTTCCTTTTGACATAACCTTTTAAACTGACATAATTTACAAGCACTTTCATAACTAGCAAAATCAAAATCTTCTAATGAAAATTCAACTCCTGGTTCTGGATTATGAAAGTGTTTAAGTTGAGCAATACTCTGACGAACTAAACTCAGTATTTTTTCCTTTTCTTCCCAATTTATCTGATGAATTTCATGTTGTACTGAATTATTTCCAAAGCCAACTAAATGAGCCTCAATTACTTCCAACGAATATTTTAATGTCAAGTGAGGCCAAAGTTGATAAACTCCTATTTGAAACTCAGCTTGGGAAAATTGTCGCGATTTTTTTAATGAAGAATTACCCGTTTTCCAATCAAATATTTTAAATCTACAGTCTTTTGTAAATAATGCTAAATCTACTTTAGTAATTACCTCAATGTCGTCAAGTTTAAAGCCAGGTGCATTGCTACCTTGACATCCTCCCGGCATCAAATCAGAGATACGCAATGCGGGATTCCCATCCATCAAAACAACCGAAGTTGCTTAAACTCAGGGCGGGTTGACACATCGTTGGAATCTGCTGATTTAGAACCAGCCTTAAGCGGGTAAGGTTCGGAAGTCACCTTCCTCCGCTCCCCTAAGAACCGTGCGTGACAGTTTCCCATCACACGGCTCAAGCCTTACTTCAAACCTTTAAACTTGGATTTTTGAGTGAACCTGTTTATGGCACGCTTTGTGCAAGTGGATTAGATTCTCTTTGTCGTTAGAGCCACCTTCTTTCAAAGGTTTGATATGATGGGTTTCGATTTCTTCTCCGTTGAATAGGCTGTCGTCACAAATCGGGCATTTCCAATTTTGTTCTTTGGCTACTTGTTCGTATTTAGAACCTTTTGCCCAATAAATTTTCCCGTATTTATGATAGCGTTTTTCCCAATATTCTTTGAGAGAGGAGTCATCTGGACTAGCTAGACCTTTAACTTTGATGTGTCTAATTATGGGTGTGCTACCAATATCGTAGAGGACATAAATTTTATTCCTTCCTTGACGTTCAGTCCCATAACACATAAAAGTCCAATTGTCTCCCTTGTATCGCCAATAATAGCGATTTTGGACCCATTTTTTGGATTTGTTGGGGTGCCGTCTTTTCGCCCAACGCCAGAGATAAAGTTTTACCCGGTTGCGGATATAACTAAAGGCTTGCTTGCTAACCACACCTCTGTAGTAGTTAGCAAAACCCCTAAGAAGTGGGTTTAGGGTTGCTATGATTTGTTCTTGGGTGTTTGCTTTCATTTGTGACAGGGTTTGCCCTATTTTCTTGCAGAAAGCTAGTACCTTTTTCTTCTGGGGTTTTATCAACAATTTGCCTTTATAATGACGAAGATTAAACCCTAAGAAATCAAACCCGTCCTCGATACTGATTATTCTTGTCTTCTCAGTGCTGATTTCTAGTCCTCTTTTAGACAGCCATTGCTTTATCTGAATAAGCACTTTTTCTAAAGATTCTTTTTCCTTAGATGTGATAACAAAGTCATCAGCGTACCGGATGATGCCTAGCTTTGGGTTACATTGTTTAACGTATGTTTCTAACCCGTGCAGCCCAATATTTGCAAGTAATGGGCTTATTACACCACCTTGGGGAGTGCCTGTTTCGGTTGAGTTGTATTTTCCTCTGTCGATAAATCCAGCTTTTAACCATTCTTTGATTGATTCATTTTCAGGAAATGAGTGGGTCATATTAAGAATGGATTCATGGGCAATGTTATCAAAGAAGCCTTTGATATCTGCATCTAGAACCCATTTATGTCCTCCGGTTCGCCCTTGCCTTAGATGATTAAAGCATTGTTCTATGGCATCGTGACAACTTCTTCCGGGTCTGAAACCATAAGAGTTGGTTTCAAATACGGCTTCCCATTCGGGTTAAGCGTGAGTTTTTCACCATTGCTTGAGCGACTCTGTCCTTTACGGTGGGAATTCCGAGGGGACGTTTCTTGCCGTTGGTTTTTGGGATATAGACCCGTTTTGTGGGTTTTGCTTTTGGCTTTTCCCATTCATTTGCAAGTTTCACTCGCTGTGCAGGGGTGTTTATTACCTCCAGGTCAATCCCTGCTGTTTGCTTTCCGGCATTAACCTGAGTGATTTGTCGGATTCCTAGCAATAGGTTTGAGCGGCTTTTTAAAAGCAGTTTCTGCAATCTTCTTAATTGCTTCCACTGACCAAGTTTTCTAGCACGAAAGATTCTTTGACGTAGATTCCTAACAATTTTACGGGCTTTTTTCCAATTAACCTCAGACCAGTCCGTAAGTTGTCCGTTGATTCCATTTATCAGGCTTATGCTTGACATCTAACTTTTATCTTCGTTGGGTTTCTTTTTTTTTCATTGTTTCTTTCGTATAAGACCCAAGAGAAGTCTGCTATTCCTTTCGGTCAAGGGCAAATTTTGTAGCCGAAGGCTTCTCGAAGAGTACCCTTATCTGTTTGATTACAAAACAGCTTTCGCTTTTTCTCTCATCTTCTACCCTCCAGAGGTTTCCGTCTTTGTTACCTTAGACCTACTCATTGATTCGACCTATCTTTGAGACTCTGTAGGGTTTACCCTGTTGTGTCATTGAGATTCTCATTAGATGGTTAGGGTGGTTATCTTTTCTGCGATGGGGTTGTCGTTTCCACTTCTAAGCAAGAAACGAGTGCTTAGAACTACCCATTTACCTTTTGGTTGTTGCCTGTCAGGGATAATTTGGCATCTTACACGATGACGCAGTTTAATCAATAACTTAGCTATGTTCATCCTTCCATCTGTCCCCCTTGTCTCCTTACTGCTTAATCCCTAGCAGTTATGGCTTCTTTTAGGGTTTGCATTCCTCTCATTTCATTACTTACTTAGAGAGTAACCGGACTCTTTGGAGTCTTTTCTATGGGGGCTAGGGGTGGAAAACCCTAGGGGAATAGGTTCCCTTCTCAATGGCCTTTTTCAGGTCGCACCGTCTCCTCCGTGTCCGATAAACAATCGACCGTTGACCCTCGGCGACTACTTCAAAAATTGATAGCTGTACAGGTGTTTCCAATACTTCAGCCTTAATAGTTTCAACTTTGGTTATCGGTTGAGTTACTGTTTCAACAACAGATTCAGTATTCAGAATATTGATGGCAGCATTAATATCTCTATCGTGAAATGTTCCACAATTAAGACAAGTCCACTCACGTTTGCGCAGCATTCCGCAGGAAACTCCTAAATCTTTTTTACCTCCTTTAAATCCACAACAAGAACATTTTCTAGTAGTAGGTTACCAACGATTAATGACTCTAAATTCTCTACCATACTTTTCACATTTACCTTCAGTTAAAATCCTAAATTGTCTCCAACCTAAATCGCTGATTGCTTTCGCTAACTTGCGATTCTTAATCATCCCAGAAACATTCAAATCTTCTAACACAATAGTATCATATTTACTGACTAAATCAGTTGAGAGTTTATGAAGAAAATCTGTTCTGATATCTTTGATTTTTCCATGTTTGCGCAGCATTCCGTAGGAAAGTTTAGCGACTCTAATCCGTGCCTTTTCTCGACGTTTACTACCTACTTCAGTACGAGCAAACTTACGTTGAAACTTAGCTAATTTTTTGAGATTTTTCTGGAGTGGTTTTGGTGCATTAATCTTGTCTCTATTGCTCAAAGTTGCAAAGGTAGAAATGCCTAAGTCAATGCCAATTGAATTATTAGTTTTAGGCAGAAATTCCGAATTAGTTTTCACTACAAAGCTAGCAAAATATTTATTAGCTGAATCTTTGATGATAGTTACAGAAGTAGGCTGACTAGCTAATGGCCTTGACCAAACTATTTGAATTTTACCTACTTTTGGTAGATATATTTTATCTTGACCAATTTTGTAATTAGCCCCGACAAATCTTGCAGCTTGTCTAGATTTTCTAGATTTAAACTTAGGAGGCTTGGCCTTGATACTTTTACGTTTACCATGACAACTATCAAAGAAATTCTTATACGCTTTGTCTAAATCTTTGAGAGACTGTTGTAGTGGAGTAGAAGCTACATCTTTTAACCAAATTAATTCTTTCTTAGCTTGAGTTATGAACTGTTTAGTTAGATCGGTATACGAAGGTTTTTTATCCCCTTTAGCATACAATTGATTGCAGTGAGCTAATGACTGATTCCAAACATATCGGCAACACCCAAATAGTTGATTTAATTTGGTTGTTTGAATATGATTAGGGTAGATTATGTATTTATATCTAGCTTTCAATGTTTTCGACTTATTACTAACACTAGACCCATATCAACATTATTATACCATGTTGGCATTCATCCCGGCACCAAATTAAAATTATGGTGCGGGTCTTCTGCCAACATTAAGATAAATTTTAGGTTCAATCCAAACTTTCTTGGCATTTTGTAATAGTTGCTTCAAATTGTTTCTTTCTACCCAATTTACAAATTGATTAACCCATACTTCAATTGAGTGAAAAACTTCTCTAGGATTTTGCTCTTTTATTTCCTCATTATATTCATGTTCAAAGAGTGCTATCTTACCATCCTCATCAATATTTTTTATATCTTCACGAAATGCTTTGCTTTCAGAAAAATTCCACTCTTGATTTATTTTTTCCTCAAGTTTACCACGCCAATTTTGGGATAACATAGAATCTCCATCTTTCAGTCTTTCAAGAGATTCAGCAACTATTGAATGAAAAATTTATCCTTTCCACATAGGAATATTTGTGAGTTTTTTTAAGAATCCTATTTCTTTCAAAAAAGAGTCACGACTGTTAATTCTTGCTTTTGAAAGGTATTCAAAATAGTACCGTCGCTCACAAGTATTGAAAACTTGATAACGACTTACTGACCAATTTTTTATCAACTTTGACATCTCTAGATTAAATTTATCAACTTGATTTTATTTCAAACGTTGCTAGATGATAATGACTTAGCGATCGCGATTATAGAAAGCTTTTATATCTACTCAACTGTGACGATTTTCCACAAACAGCACAAAGCCTGCTGAAGTTATTGTCAGTTGAGCTGCTCAGAGCGAATAAATATTTTTTGGTGACGATCGGACTGCCTTTGAAACCAGACTATACGTAAATTTGTTTGCTAGGTTGCCTTGCAGTAGCTGGATTCGATTTAGTATCTATAAATTGCACAGAATGAAAAGTATTAATCCACAGATGAGCGCCACAACTTGCTGGTTTGTAAGGTCGATAGACGATTTGGCAAGGACCTGAAATATATAATTCATAACCATAATAGTTATCATTGCCGTGCTTGAGTGA
>JAXHSW010000029.1:0-57526 GCA_034190295.1 Cyanobacteriota bacterium
AGGATTATTCCTATCCTTTTCGGCTACTTTTAGGGTCTGCTTACCACCATTACTATTACTAGCTATAGTGTGACCTACCGTTCTTTATGACGGATTACTCTACAAGGGTATGGGATGAAGAACCCATAGGGAAGTGAGCTTCCCAGTTCAAATGACCAGTTCAGGTCGCACGATCGGCACCAGATAAATTTGCTTGACTTAACTCAGCTCCACTTAGTTTGGCCCCACTTAAGTCAATCCCACTTAAATCAGCTTGATTTAGATCGACCATAGTCAGTTTTGCCCCACGCAGATTTGCATTACTAAGGCAAATTCCTCGGAAATAGCGTTTTCCTATAGAGTAGCGACTCAGGAATTTTTGAGCATCCATATTTTTCAACTCCGTTTGAAAAAATTAGTTTTTTAAAGATTGTTTATGTTTTCATGGTGGCAGAAACATCAAAAAATGTAGCTAAAACTACACAAAAGTTTAAAACTTTATATATTTGTATTAAGCTCAACTTCGATCCTGTCCGGTTGAACAGTTATATATAGAACCCCTAACCGTATCTTCATAAATATCAAGTTTTTTTAGCCCCTCGGAAGGAGACAGGAGACAGGAGTTCAACAATTATTAATTATTACTTATCCTTGAAAACGGATAGGATTGATTAATCATGAAAATTTTTTCTTGTTTCTCCTTTAAAAAAGTTGACTTTTCACCATTTTAGTCAGAGCAAAAGGGACGCTTATTGGCTGAAAAATCGGCAAATTTTGGTGAATTTCACTGTTCTACGACCCCCTCATCTCCTGTTCTCTCGCGCATCGTTAATCTACAATACTTTGAAACAGTCCTGCGACCGTGGAGGGGAAGAAAGAAGGGGAAGAACAACAGAAGAAGGGGAAAGTTTTTTGGTCGCGTAAGCGGAAGGTCGTTCTATCGCGCTCTTATCCGGAGATGATATTATTTAGTCAAAAAAGCAGCGACTGAAGAGAAACCTAAAGTCACATATACTTTACTGCGATTTTGCTCACCCTGGAAACCTGCAATACTAAAGACTGATTCTACTTCTGGGGAGGATAAAACTATTTTTTCTATCTTTTGCGCTACTCTACGAGTTAGGAATTATAGGAGTCATTGCCACACCAATAATGAAGCTGAGTAAAGCTATTGCTATGATAAATTTTCGGTTAAGTTGTGCATAAAATATTTGATAATTAGGAAACAAATTTTTGATATTTTATATATGCTAAGTAAGCGCGACAAATTATTGATAATTGCTGTATAATTATCTATAAACTGAAGACTTTTTAGAATTAATTGTAATTAGAAAAAGGGGGGAGGCGATTGGGTAATATAAAAAATAAAATATTTCTCAACTATCTTAACCTCATCCCTAAATTATAGTCATTAGTACTAAGCTATTAGCTCCTAACTTTCTTTCTTGATATTAAGGAAAAATCAAGTCTAGTTAATGTACTTAATCAATATGCAAAACCCTAATTTTATTGTCAATTTATCTTTTTATTTTGGGTTTAATACTCCGCCGTCTACAGAGTTTTTACCGAATAATTAAGGTTTAAAGCCTCTCACTCGCCGTGGAGAAACAAGAAAATATTTTCCTTTTATTCAATCAATTCCGTTTTTAGGGAGAGGTAATTATCAATTATCCATTATCAATTATCAATTATTGAAAATTGCTTGGGGTTTGTAGACACGAAGTCGCAGGTCGTTGACTATCCCCATCCACTTTTTCCTTTCCCCTTCTTCCTTCTTCCCTCTTCCTTCTTCCTTTTTCAATACTTAATCTAACCAAATTTCCCACCAAGAACCAGACTTAGATTCCGATGGCTTTACCTCTTTAATGGTTTGAATTTTTTCTCCTCGATGAATCTTATCTGCCGCTTTTCTCTCTGCCTCTTCTGTACTTTTTGCTTCGACTATTATATCCCTACGATTGAGAGTTACACGATATTTCATATTTTGTTTACCTCATATAATCTACAGTACAAACTTTACCATGATTTTATAAAATATAGATAAACCGGATTTATTTCACCAAAAACCCGGCTTTCTAACTATTATTAGTTTGTTCTGTGATTTTTTTCTATCTTTTAATCTGAGATAGGGGCAGATTTAAGCATAAATATTTCTGTTAAGTGGAACGTAAGCATTTCCTCCGGAATGCTGCGCAAACAGACGTCAGCTATTAGCTATCAGCTATTGCTTTTGGTGTAGTTTCAAAGCTGTATTAATCTCGTCAGAGTTAAATCTTATGACAAAAGTTGTTAAACTCTATATTCATTTAAACTCCTTCCTTAAAAGCAAGGTATTATTGCGCTCTAGCTGACAGCTAATAGCTGAATGCTTACAGTGGAACATTCTCGAGCTAGAAATATACCCCTACATTTTTTGATGAGAAATAATCATCTGGACATGATGTTAAACAGGTTTAGTTAAGTTGGAACAATAACTATCATTTACTACCAAAGAATTAATATTTATCGGCTCCATATTAGATGATTTTGGTATCCACCGATTTGTTGGATGAAATACGACTTTTTTACAAACTACTTGAGTATTACTTAAAGACGCATAATCCCAAGTAAAAATTTCTGGGTCTCTAATATTTGCATTAGCTGGAACTTTAACTAATGCACTTAGCAAGACTAACTCCAGGGTGATTAAAGCAACTATTGCGTATTTTAACATAGACCTCCTAAGCTGATTTTGTGAATAATTAATTTTCAGATAATAGTTTGATTATCATTTAGATTATCTCATAATTTTTCTGAGAGTGTCAAGAACGACGGAGTCCTCAGGAGTCATTTCAGTTATCAGTTATCAGTTGTCAGGAGAGAAGAAAGAAGAATGATAGAATTCCTGACTCTGCTTCTGGGGGAATTTCTCCTCCGAAAAGCCAAGTATTTGTTACTGCTAATGCTAATCCCGAACGCCATAAAGGATTTTTTTCAGTTTTAATTTGTTTGAAACGAAAGCCTATTTCCATAAACTTCCCCCTTTCTAAAGCTGGTTGGGAGGGATTATCAAACTCCTCCTTTTCTAAGCTATGCTTTAGACCTAGGCGTGAAAAAGATATAGATTTTTTCCAGGAGTAGGCAACAGCTCATCTGCTCCGAAAGGCAACAGGCAACAGGTAAGATATTTTTACAAAAAAGGCATAAAAAAGGATTTTTTAGGGCGATTTTTTCTTTCCTAAATCGATCTAATTAAAAGGTTTATTTATTTTCCGGAGATGTCTTTTATAAACATCTTTCTTAACATAAAATTTGACAAAAAGAGTCAAGTGTGCGTCATGGTGCGATCGCGCTAATTTGACAAAAAGAGTTAAGCCTTAAATTGCGGAGTTCATTTGTGGATTGAGACCTATAATCCGGTGCAGTTTGTGGATACTCAGTTTAAACCTGTGACTGCTAGACGAGCTTATAAGTATGTCTGATATCAAATCCGGTACTGATTTTTATTCTTAACAGACTCACTTCTAGTCTACTTGATATCAAATTTGCCTAATTGCTGAAAGATACAATTTTTTCATCACAAAGATTTCAGCTATTTTTTTGTGGCTGTTTAACCGGATTTGATGTTATTATTATTTGTCTAAAGGGTGATGATCTGCCAATAGTTTTTCAACTTTTGCTTCATCAAGTCTGGCAGTTATTCTTTGATATTCGTGATTATCTCTAATAGTTTTTGCTAGGGTAAAAGTGGAGCCTACTGAGAATGTTAAACCCATCCCTATAAAGCTTTTAATCCAGTTATCTACGGGTAGGTAAATAATGCCGATCGCTGTGCCAGAAGTAGCTAAAATAAAGGAGGCCCAAACTTGAAGTATCCATGCAGCAGTATCTTTTTGTTGAGTATATTTGTTGGTCATAAAATTATTACCTCAAATCAAAATTTTTGGCTGATTTATTCGTATTTTATATGTATAAAGTTACAGTAATAGTAGTAGAGTGACAGTTTGAATATAGGCACAGGTCATGTAAGGATTCAGGTAAGCATTTCCTCCGGAATGCGGAGCTAACAGCGGTCAGCTATCAGCGCTTCAGCTTTATAGAATTAAAAGTATGAGTAATAGAATTGCCCATTACTTAACCTTAGCAGTAAGTGCGAGCTACATCTACTTTTCCCTCCATAGAGTTGAAAATGTAGTAGAAGTTAAACGAGTATTTGCTTCATTCATTTTTATTGCGCTCTAGCTGAGTGCGAGCTAGCTGTTAGCTCCGCATTCGGACCGAAATGCTTACACGATCGGTACTTCTGCAATACAGTGCTTTTGCTCATTGATGAACCACATCTTCACAAGCAAAAGCTTGTAGCGACTTTCCTATGGTTAGTCCTTACCGAATAATTAATAATTAATAATTAAATAATTCGTGCCTTGAAGTCTCCCTTTACCAATGGATAATTGACAATTGATAATTGATAATTAAAGAGGAGCGAGAGGAGCGAGAATTCTTTCATTATCCACTATCCATTATCCATTAATACCCTAGCCCTTATATTCAATTCCGTAACGGTTTTAACCTTCTTATAATTATCAATTATCAGTTATCAGTTATCAGTTATCAGTACCTCCGACTAAAGCCGGAGGCTTGAAATACTGAACTGAATCTTTTTTCATCCCCTTAAAAGGGGAGGCGCATACCCTCATTTTTTGGTAATTATCAATTATCAATTAATGAATGTGGTATACCCAAATAAAAAATGTAGAGATTTTACATGAAATATCTCTACAAAGCTTAGATCGAAGATTCATTTAATTTATGGATTTTTCTAATAATATAGAATCCCCCATAAAAGGCGCACCACTAATTTTTTCACGCCTTCGCGTGGGGGACTTAAACCCTCGAATTTTTAGCGCTCCAGCTAAATGCGCTCAAGCTGATAGCTAGTTAATTTTTCTTTTGTTGATTCTTTTGTTCTAGAACAATTTCTTTCATGGCTTGAAATGAACGAGAATTTGATGCACCTTCAATAGCTTTAACTGCTAAATCTTGAACCTGTGTCAAGGTGGAATCTAATTGTGCAGATAAATTTTTAATTCGTTGCTCTTGATTTTGAATCGTCTGCTGTAAAGATTGAATCCGTAGTTCATAAAATTGCTTTTCTCCTTCTATTTCTTTGGCCAACAAATCAGATTTAATCTTCGCCTGATAAGTACCAATATTTCGACCATTTTCCTTACCATTCTTAATATTAGATTCTAGTTCTTTTTCAAAGTCTTCTACCTCAGCTTTTACCTCTGCAAATTCTTTTTCTCGCTCAGAAATAGACTGCTCTCTTTCAGACCAGATTTTTTCTTGTTGCTGTTGAAATTCTTCTAATTCTTTATACAAGTTATTCTTGTTTTGCTCATACTCTTCAACATCTAGGTCGTATTGCAAATTCAACTCATATTCATAAGTTTCTTCATCCCGTTGACGAGTTTTCTCTTGCTGTTCATTTCGTTCTTTTATTCGACGTTTATGTTCCTGCTGTTCCTTTTCCCAAGCTTGTTTACTTGACTCTATTTCTTGTTGTACTGTTTCTTGGCGATCGCTAAATTCTGTCTCAAATTCTTTGGCACTTTGTTCATACTGTTGAATTAAATCATCTAAAGTATTTTCCTCAATATTTTCTAAATTATGCAAATCATTTAATTGTTGAACTTCTTCTGTCACTTGCTGTCGAACTTCTTCTAATTTAGTTGCTTCTGAAGTGAGTTTTTCTGATAATTCGCTGATAGCTCCACCAAAACCACTTTGTACCATCAACAAATTTTCAATTGTGTACTGCATACTTGGTTTGTTACGAGCTTGATTTAAGTTCATAAATTTTGCCACTTCTTTTTCTGGTTTTTTTGATCTTGAATCTACAGAGGTTTTGGTTGTAGATTTACTTTCTTGACTTAGCTGATTTATTTCTGCTTCTAGGGCAGATTTTTCTTTTTTTAGTTCTGCAAAAGCTTCTAAAATTTCAGCCTTAGTATTTTTAGAATTAATTCTTTTCGCCATTTTTTTTATCCTGTTAAATTTGAAATTTTTCGATTGATTTGAGCTGCAATATAGCTGGGAAAAATCGGTATAAATACCGCCTAAATATTTATACCAATTAAGTAAGCATTTCCTGCGGAATGCGGAGCTAACAGACTTTTAAATAAGCTTAACTAGCTATCAGCTCTTCGGTGCGGAATGCGGAGCTAACAGCATTTAGCTGGAGCGCTAAAAATTCGAGGGTTCGGCGTCCCCCACGCTGAGTGTGAAAAAATTAGTGGTGAGTGTTAATGGGGGGAAAGAATCCCCAATTATACACCTTGAGAAGCTGACCGCTGACCGCTGAGGTGCTGACTGCTATTTCAAAACTCAGAAAAAGTAAGATTTTTTCTTCTTTCTTACTTCTTCCTTCTTACTTCTTACTTCTTCCTTCTTACTTCTTCCTTCTGCCAAACTACTACTTAGTTTGAGCGCCATTATTAGAACTAGCAAAAGCTCTCATAGCTAAATCTTGTGCTTGCTGGATTGCAGCTTGTAACTGAGCAGAAATATTGTGAATTTGTTCAGTTTGTCGCTGAATTGTTTCCTCTAAAGATTGAACCTTTAACTCATAACCATTCTTCATTCCTTCCCATTCTTTTGCAAATAAATCTTCTTTAACTTTTGCCTGTCGGTTTGCTTCTTTAATTGCCTCCTCTTTCGCTTTAACATAAGCCTGTTTCAACTCTTCTTCAAAACCTTCAACTTTTTGTCTGTTTTCTTCAAATTCAGCTTGATTTTCTGCCAAATAACTTTCTCTTTCCTGCCATTGTTTTTCCTTTTCTTGATTTAACTCTTGTAATTCTCGTTCCAACTTTCGCTTCGTTTCTTCATATTCATCCATTTCAATTTTACGCTGGTGTTCTAATTCATATTGATAGTCAGCAGCTTCCTCTTCCCGCTGTTTAATTAACAATTGATTTTCCTCTTCAACTGCTACTTCATACTCTTGTTGTTCCTTTTGCCAAGCTTTTCGCTTAGTCGTCATATCTTTTGTGATATTTTCTTGATGTTCGCTAAAATTCTGCTCTAAGAATCGTAATTTTTCTTGATGTTCTTGAGTTAAAATATGCAGTGCATCAGCAACAACACGAATTTTTTGTAACTCTTGCAAATGTTGATTTTCAATTTCAATGGCAAGTTTTAATTCCTCAAGTTTAGTAGATTCTTGATGTAAATTTTCTAATAACTGATTAACAATACTACCAAAATCTAATTGCAGATCGGCTAAACCTTTAACAATACTATCTGCAGTATAAGTAGCAGCAGTTTCTAGGATTTGTTTCCCTTTTTCTTTCTCTGCTTCTTCCTCCTTAGTTGCTACTTTTGATGCAATATTTTTCCTAGCAGCTAAAATTGCTTCAAATGATTTCATGACTCTAAATTTGCTACTTTCTGATGCAGTTTGTGTCATTTTTTTTCTCCCTAATGTTGATAATTTTAAAGAAGCACCTCAGCGGTCAGCTTTCAGTAGATAGATTTTTTTGAGACGCCCTTGTTTGCGGAGCATTCCGGACCGAAACGCTTTTTAATTCGACTTAGTTATAGCAATGTGCGCTGACATATTTACAAATTACAGGAGGTGTCCAATAGCTAAAAGTCTTATACTATTCCTAGGTCATGCTTGTGCAAACGGTTTTTTATTCCCTCTGTTGCCTTTCGGAGCTGCGCACAGCGCTATACAACTACCCTATCTTCCGAAGTAGCTTCAAAATATCTTCATATTCTTGGGCAGTATTTAATTTTTTTCTAGTCGTTTCTGGCGCTAATGACTTAAGAATTTTCTGGCATTTTTCACAGCGATTTCCTTTCCAGCAGTAACAATCATCTACTAACTCTAAAAGAGTGGATTTTAAGCAACTATTTTCTGTCAGTAATGCCTGGTAGTTATTTTGAATAGATTCAACAACTAAACTAATATGTTGTAAATCTTGACTGAAGTTTTCCAGGTCATTAATAGTATCAGTTCTAATTTGATGTTTAACTTCTAATTTTCCCCGTAAACTATCTTCCCATTCCTGGGTTTTTGGTGTTTTTTCACCTCGATAAATCCTGAATTTAGCAATTTTATTCATTTAGACCTCTTTAAGTTTTCCCGATGTTTTTTATTGGCATAAAACTATAAAAATTTCCAAGCTAAAAGCTGTAAATAGAGACACAAAATATTCATTAATATCAATATTGCGTCTCTACATATTCAGGACTTACGCACAGGCACTAAATCCAGTGAGGGCGAATGCAATTTACCCCTACAGATGGTGCTTTAAGGGTCAATTTGCGTAAGTCCTGATATTTATGAAGGTATAGCAGTAGCTAAAGACTCATTTCCCTGTGGTAACGCTTTATCATTACTAATATTTGAACTCAGCGAATAATTTCGATCGCTATTAGTATGAGCTACCATCAAACTAGCAGTTTCATCAGCAGATAAATTATCTAAACAAACCATTTTTCTGGTTCCTTCTAAGTCAATCATTCTTGATAAATTAGTTTCGTCAGAAAGCACTGCTGCTGCTTGATGAATAATCGACCAATCTGTACGTTCTTGCCAACGCCATTTTAAACTGTAATAATTGATAGGTTTTACCACACCATTTTCATCTGGTTTTTGACCGCTATGCTTCACAAATTCAGGAAAAAAAATCCCTGTTGCTGGCTCCACTCCTTGACTCTGAACTGAAGCAATTAAACGATTAAAATCATTCAAAGAACGACCTTTAATATATGTAACCATTAACACTCCATGAGGTAATTCTCCTGACTCTGCAACAAACCAAATTTGACCCCATAATGTATTAATTGTTTGACCTAAGTTGCCGAAAAATTTGCTAAATTTGATGATTGTCATTGAGACTTTTGAGCCATAATCTGTGTCTCCAATCACCCATTGTCCTGACTGACAATTATTACGAACTGCAATGGGAATTTCTGGTACTAATAAAGCTTGTTTTGGTTTAGCTCCAAAAACATAAATTTTTGCTTTAACGTTAGAATTAGACATCTTTTATTTCCTTTAATTTCATTTTTTGCCTGCCTTGAAGAAAGTCATAAGTTATAGAAGAAAAAAAATACTTAACTCCTAAAACCTAATACCTAAAACCTTCTTACAAGCTAATTAGGGCTTACCGATCTAATCTAAAAGCACTCTTTTGATAAAAGAGCCTTTAAAGGAGCGAAAAAAGTGCCTGCTATCACGTTGAAAACCCTCAAAAACTTAGCATAAAAGGCAGGGGGGATAGCAGAAAAATCACTCTGACAAATATATTCGACTATCTCCTAATTAATTCCTCGTTTCTCCTAACTACTCTCTGCTCCCCTACTCCCCCACTCCCCTACTCCCCCGCTCCCCTACTCCTGAAAAAGACTTTTAAGCGCAAACCCTAATTAATCAGATGTGTCGCCTTTGCTGGTTGTGGATATTTGTAATCTGTAGTTGCTTCCTGCTGGGCTTTAATAATTCGCAATGCTCCCAACAAATGCTCTAACATTTCTATGTGAGTGGGATTAAAGTGAATACTGAAGCCTTCCCCATCTCTTGCATAGCCTGGGCAAACAAGAGAAGCTGAACTCTGTTCTTCATGGGTGGCAACATACAGCCAGTCTTCGTCTTCTAGTTTGTAATGTGTATCTGTCCAGGTTCTCAGCATAATGCTATCCTCCAGGTGGGCGGTATTTGTTGAGACTCTCGTAAATTTAAAATTAGCCAACTTGAGTATGACTCCATATATAGAGCCTAAATTTAATTGACTTAATTTTCAACCTTACCAGTAGTGCCTCGTTAGTTGATTTTTTTTTCAACTAAACTTATTGTAGCGCTTGTTGATTTTATCGTCAAGGGTAAAGTTGAAATTTTCGTCAAAGTTGCTTAGAATGCTTATTAGGAGGTAAAAGCCGTGGAAAAAAGTTTTGGAAAGTTAATTAGAAAGGCCCGTAAAGACAAAGGATATTCCCAACGAGAGTTGGCCAATTTCTTAGGAGTGGACTTTACATATTTGTCCAAGCTAGAGAACGATCGCGCCGACTATGCACCAAAAGAAGAAGTTATTCGTGGATTAGCAAGGAATCTCGATTTGGATGAAGAGGAATTAATTTTCCTCGCTGGCAGAATTCCTCAACAGTATGAGGAGATTCTCAAGCAAAATCCAAAAGAGATGCTAGCGTTGTTCCGACGAATGCAAGAAAATCCTGAATTTGCTCAAAGAATATCTCAAGCTGCAACAGAAGGAGAATAAACCGTGAGTATCCTCAAACCGTATTGCTTTTATCGCAAGGAGTCGATTGAGCATAGGGCAAATGATATTCTCAGGCGAATGCATAAGACCGCAAATTTTGCTCCTAGGTGGCCTTTTGAAGCTTCTTTAGTTGCTGATTTTTTAGACTTGGGAGTAGTTTGGGATGAAATTCCTCCTGATGAGGGGGGAGCGATCGCTGCCCGAATTTTACCAACAGAACGACTAATTGAACTCAATGAAGAGATTTTAGATAAGCCTCAAGGCTTTCAAGAATCAACACTTGCCCATGAAATTGGTCATTGGGTGCTGCATATTAATCAGGATGAAGCAGATGGAGTGGTGAAACAGTTAGAACTGGATCTTGGTGATTATGGAACGCCAAATCAGTCAGAACAACCTTTTGTTTGTCGGGGTGCAAGTGGCAGCAAAATTGATTCTATTGAATGGCAAGCTCAATATTTTGCAGGCTGTTTATTGATGCCAAAATCAATTCTTGAGGAAAAAAGACAAGGCAAAGATTTAACTAAGTGGTCAAATCTTTATAAAATTAAAGATGAGTTAGGTGTCAGCATTTCTAATTTAACTTACCGTCTGCAAGAGTTTGGCTGGATTTACATTCCTAAAGGTAGTCGAACAATTCATCGCGGACCAGAGGAAATTCAAGGACAAACACAACTGTTTGGATAAACCTAAAGGTGTTGGTGAAGCGCGTGTATGATATTAATCTTAATTACCTAGGAGTCAACCCACCCCTAACCCCTCCCAGGAGGGGAAGTCAGTCAGACCGAGTCAGGAGAGAAGAAAGAAGAATATAAGGAGAATGTTTTTTGTTTGCTGGCGCACAAAGCACATTAACGCAGAGCGCGGAACGGATTCCTATCCTTAATTATCTGGAAATGATATCATACCTCAAATCACCAACGCCAACCTAAAAACAGACACGAGGAAATTAGCCAGCCTTTTTCAATGGCTGGTTGAATAATATTAGGAGTCAGGAGTCAGGAGTCATATCATGTTCGGATAATTACTTATAATAAAATTTTTGTTTGTAGTTGGGCTTTAGCCCTTACAATACTTACTATTAGGGCTAAAGCCCAACTACGAGCCTATTATAACTGTTCTACCGAACATGATATCAGGAGGGAATAGAATTTAGAAATATTTGTTCAAAACTGAAGATGAAACATTTTTTGATACCGAACCCGAGCGGATTTGAGATCGGGAAGACCGAGTCAGGAGATTGAGGCAAGGTATAAGGGAAAAAGGTTGAAAAATTCTCCTCATCTCCCCATCTCCCCCTCTCCCTACCTCCCCTTAAATAGATATAAAATGGGTTCTATAAATTTAACTAATAGTATGAATCTTTAAGAAATTTGTACCTCGTGTATGCTTAGTAGGAATACCACCCACAATCAAAACTTTTTCCCCTGGGGTAGCAAAATTTAGTTTCAATAAATAATTTTGAGCTTGTGCTGTTAAATCTTCAAAAGATTCAACTTCTTCATTCAATAATATTGGTTTGACTCCCCAAACTAAATTCAAACGGTGGTAAACCTTATCATTGGGAGTGAAGGCAACCACAAAAGCTTTCGGACGTTCGCTAGCAGCTAAACGTGCAGTATAACCAGAACTCGTGAAAGCAGCAATACAACGCAACGGTAAAATCTTATCTATAATATTAAGTGCTTCACTGAGAGCATGAGTTTCATTACTTTCTGCCGGAGGATAATTAATAAACTGCGTATCTTTCTCCACGTCTGCAGCAATACGCACCATTATTTCTACAGCCTTAACCGGATACTTACCAACCGCTGACTCCCCAGACAGCATTACTGCATCAGTACCATCAACAATAGCATTTGCCACATCGCTAGCTTCCGCACGAGTGGGTCGGGGTTCGTGAATCATGCTTTCTAACATCTGGGTAGCTGTAATTACCGGAATACCTTTTTTATTACACATCCGAATAATCTGTTTTTGCAGCATTGGTACTTTTTCCGGTCTCATTTCTACCCCCAGGTCTCCCCTAGCAACCATAATACCATCACATTCTTCCACAATAGCTTCTAAGTTAGCGATCGCTTGGGGTTTTTCTATTTTTGCTATTACTGGCACATCTGCATCTTTTTCTTTTAAGAGTGATTTTAGTGTCAAAATATCTTCAGCACTACGCACAAAACTCAACGATATCCAGTCTACTCCCTGAGACAAACCAAATTCTAAATCTTTTTTATCTTTTTCTGTCATTGAAGGTAAGCGCAAATTCAAACTTGGTAAATTAACTCCTTTACGACTTTTGAGCAAACCACCTGCAATGACTTTACAACTAACAGCATTTCCCTCTACTGACTCCACTTCTAATTCTAATAACCCATCATCTAATAATACCTGAGTTCCTGGTTTTGCTTCTTCTGCTAAATATGGGTAGTCAATGCCCACTGTTCCTGGTTGATGAGTATCATCAGCTAATGGGATTAGAGTTAGTTGTGCCCCTTCTTCTAAAGTTATTGCACCATCAGGAAGTTGACCCACCCTAATTTTCGGACCTTGGAGGTCTTGCAAAATAGTAATGGGAGTATTTAATTCTTCAGATATAGAGCGCAATAGAGAAACTGTATGAGCATGGTCTTCATAGCTACCGTGAGAAAAATTTAGTCTTGCTACATTTAGACCTGCTTCAATTAGTTGTTTAATTACTTCTGGAGAGTTACTGGCAGGGCCAATAGTTGCGACAATTTTAGTCCGATGAGGTATAGACATGATAACTTTATTGTTTTTCTCTAACAGTCAGTTATATCATGTCCGGTTGAATACTTACACTTTGGAGGAAGGAAGGCAGAAGGCAGGAGGCAGAGAGCAGAAGGAAAAGAAAGATTCAAAGAGAGAAGGTTTTTTAGTCAAAGTCTAGACTAATTTTTGGCAATATAGCAATATGATATTAGTTGTGAGATATAGCAATGTGCGCTGGCATATTTACAAATTACAGGAGGTGTCCAATAGCTAAAAGTCTTATATTATTCCTTAGGTCATGCTGCGCAAACAGCCTTTTATTCCCCCTGTTGCCTGTTGCCTGTTGCCTGCGCACAGCGCTATATTGGAGACTTTTAGGGAACACCGGAGCTGGGAAGAAGAAAAAAACTAATACATAAGAATAAGATAATTGCTATATTCTATACTTTACTTTAAAGGAACACCTCAATTAATTTTCAAGAATCTCCCTGATTTTCCTCCGCTAAAGTCAAAACCTGTTCATAAAGCAGATCCGAAATTCTCGTTCCCTTTACCAAAAAATTAGGTTCAAAGCCTCCCCTTTTAAGAGGATGAAAAAAATTCAATTCAGTATTTTCATTTTCTCCGGCTTTAGTCAGAGGTACTGATACAGCAAATTCCAAGTATATGAAGTACAGATATGAAAAATTAAATGTTCCCAGTGCGAGCATCTTGCTCGCTTCGGGGTGTAGCTCACGCCTGGTGGAACCCGCTGTAACTGATAACTGATAACTGAAATGACCTTGGCTAATTCACTAATTGGGGTAGTATCAGAAACAATAATCATTTAAAATTTATGCTGATTTAAAATTAATTCTGCTTGTTCTACTTCTTGACGTAATTCATCCAAATCCTGCTCTTCATCAAAAATAGAAATTCCCCATTTATTCATCATTTCAATTATTTTTATCCTAGAAATACCCAAAATTTGTGCAGCCCTACCACTGCTAATTTCTCCGACTTCTAATAAAGCCATTACATATCCCTCTTTAGCTTTTTGTAAAGCCTTTTTTCTCGTCTCACTCGAGAGTTGAATATTTTCCAATCCTTCATCATAAATTGTTAAAGCCATCCTCAAATCCTCCTAATTATACAGTTGAATTTTCTCGCACTAAACTAATGGGTGTATCTCAATATTTGATTTGCAAAAATACTTTTTTCCTATATATTCCCTTCAGGATATGTTCCCTAAAAGCAATAAATTTTTGGCTTTATTCATGCATTGAGATGCACCTAAACTAATCAAATCTTGCCATTAAAACAATAGCAGACCGCGCCTCGACCCGATACCTAACGCCAATAACTTTTGTAGCTGTATCTAAATCATTAAAATCTTTAGGAGAAAGAAAAGCAGTATTAATAATTAAATACCAACTTTCCCCTTTATTTAAACGTGGCAACTCAAACATTAAAGGTTTCCAATAAGCATTCAAAATAATATGAAAATATTCACCACCTTTAGGATGCTTCAAACTAAAAGCTAAAGTCCGAGAATCTAGAAACCAATCAGGTTTATCTAAACGTACTCCATGCCAACTAATATTAGGCACTTCATTCGGGTCAACTTCCCCTTCTTCTCTAGGTAAAGATGACTCTGGAGAACCCGCACCAACTGTAACTAAAACCTTATCTACCTGCATCATTTCTAACTCTTGGGTAAAATTAATAATCCCTTTCACAAATCGCAGTAAATCCGTTTGTTTCTCAATTTGCTCCCAATCAAACCAACTTAGTTTATTATTCTGACAATAA
The DNA here is from genome assembly GCA_034190295.1 of Cyanobacteriota bacterium. Taxonomy (GTDB): domain Bacteria; phylum Cyanobacteriota; class Cyanobacteriia; order Cyanobacteriales; family Microcoleaceae; genus Okeania. The sequence continues at coordinate 14,769 of JAXHSW010000029.1, forward strand.
CCATTATTATTACCCAGTTGAGTTCGTCTTACTTCATCCCCCATTAAAATCATTGGGGTGCCTTGAGAGAAAAATAATATAGTGAAAAAATTCTTCATTTGTCGCAGTCGTAATCTTTCAATTTCCTGCTTATTAGTTAATCCTTCAACTCCACAATTCCAGCTATGATTATCATTAGCACCATCGCGATTATCTTCACAATTAGCTTCATTATGTTTTTCATTATAAGAAACTAAATCATTCATCGTAAAACCATCATGACAAGTAATAAAATTAATACTATGATTCGGTTCGCGGTCTGGTTGAGGATAAATATCAGGACTACCCATAATTCTAGCTGCTAAGTTATTAACTGTCTGGATATCCCCTTTAACAAACTTACGGACATCATCGCGATAAGGTCCGTTCCATTCAGCAAAGCGATCGCCAATAAATGAACCCACCTGATATAATCCCGCAGCATCCCAAGCTTCTGCAATAATTTTTGCCCCTGCTAGCACAGGATCGGATTCAATTGCCCATAACACAGGTGGGTCTTCCAAAGGAGTACCTGTAACACTGCGAGACATGACAGATGCTAAGTCAAACCGGAACCCATCAACGTGCATTTCCCCCACCCAATAACAAAGACAGTCAACAATGAAGCGATTCACAAAAGGATTATTTGTATTAAAAGTATTGCCACAACCAGTATAGTTACTGTAATAAGTGGGGTCGTCTGCTTCCAGAATGTAGTAAGTAGAATTTTCCAGTCCCCGGAAAGAAACGGTCGGTCCGTTTTCATTACCCTCAGCAGTATGATTAAAAACCACATCCAAAATTACTTCTATTCCTGCTTTGTGTAAAGCTTTTACCATATCTCGGAATTCATCCATCGCTCCGAAAATATCTTTGCGAGAACTATAATTGTGGTGAGGAGTAAAAAAGGCGATCGGACTATAACCCCAATAGTTAATTAGGGGGTCGCGCACATCTTGTTCATCAAATTGCTGTACGGGTAATAATTCTACAGCAGTGACTCCCAATTCTTTCAGGTAGGGAATTTTTTCAATTAGTCCGGCAAAAGTACCCCGTTTTTCTGGGGAAACGCCAGAGTTTGGGTTACGAGTAAATCCACCAACGTGCATTTCATAGATAACTGTATGAGCGTAAGGTATGTTTAGAGGTATATCGTCTTCCCAGTCATAAGCAGTTGGGTCAACTACTACCCCTTTGAGAGCATAAGCACAATTATCTCCATAACCAGTAGCAGCTTCACGACTATATTTTTCTTGTCCCACTACTACCCTAGCGTAAGGGTCTAATAAAACCTTTGTACTATCAAATCGATGACCTTTTTCTGGGTCAAGTGGTCCATAAACTCGGTAAGCATATATTTGTCCTGCTTCAAGACCATGAATAAATATGTGCCAATAATGATGGGTTTTATGTTGTTTAGGGTCGAGTAAAATTACTTGGTCTGGTTTAGCTGCGTAGGGTTCATCAAATAGTAGTAATTCTATTGCTGTAGCATTTTTGGAGTAGATGGAAAAATTTACTCCTTTGGGGTCTTTGGAGACTGTGGCGCCAATGGGAAAACTATTACCAGGTAAGATATTAAGATTCATAATTTTTGACTTATTTAATTACTAGATAGCGTTGGTAATTTTATACAATTTAAATAGATATTTAACAAAACCACTGGAAGTATTAATTATGTATGAAAAAATTTTAGTTGCCATCGATACTTCTGCTATTGGCGATCGCGTGTTTGACATAGCTTTACAGTTAGCAAAAATCGGTCATCCAAATCTGATGTTAGTTCATATTCTCTCGGAGGAAGCAGAAGAAAGTCCGATCAATTATTGGCCAATAATTGGTACTGACATTGGCACTAACCCAGAGATGATGAAAGAATATCATCAACTATGGGAAAAATTTGAGCAACAATGTTTACAAATGTTGAAATTAAAGGTAGATAAAGCAAAAGAACTGGGGTTCAATACAGAATTTACTCAACTAAGGGGTAATCCTGGTCGGGAACTCTGTAAAATAGCTCAAAAGTGGGATGCCGATCTAATAGTTATGGGACGCCGTGGACATTCCGTTATTAGTGAACTGCTATTGGGTAGTGTCAGTAATTATGTGATTCATCGCGCTCATTGTTCTGTTCATATTGTACAGGATTAGCTTTTTTTTATTAGGCATCTCCAGAAAAGTAGGGACGTTGCATGCAACGTCCGAGGGAGTAGGGGGAAAAGAATTGATGAATAAGAGTGCAATAATTGATTTAACTAGCTATCAGCTCTTCGGTGCGGAATGGGACCCTTGCCAGCATTTAGCTGGAGCGCTAAAAATTCGAGGGTTTAAGTCCCCCACGCTTATTTGAAAAAATTAGTGGTGCGTCTTTTATGGGGGATACTCTAGAGTTGCCGCTCCGCGTCTACAAACCCCCATTATACACCTTGAGAAGCTGATAGCTGACCGCTGAGGTGCTGACTGCTATTTCAATTTTTTATTATTGGAGATGTCTATTATTCATTAATGGATAATTGATAATTACCTCGGGTTTTAACTGTTACGGAATTGAATATCAGGAAATAGTATTAATGGATAATGGATAGTGGATAATAGATAATGAAAGAATTTTCGCTCCTCTCGCTCCTTTCGCTCCTCTTTAATTCTCAATTATTAATTGTCAATTATCCATTGGTAAAGGGAGGCTTTAAACCAGAAATTATTAATTGTTGAATATTTCCATTTTCACTATAAATAATTAGTCTGAGATTGACTAAAGTGAAATCAACATTAAAATATATATATATTTTTCTGATAATTCAGATACAATAATTACTATAGCAGTTTAAGGAAAGGTTAGGACATATCAAAAACTTAGAAATTATACACAGCAAGCCTTTTTCTTCTTGCTTTTTCCTTCTTCCTTCTTCCTTCTTCCTTCTGCTATATCAGACAAAATAACTAGATTTTCATCAAAAAATTATGTATCAAAAAATTCTAGCAACAATGGACACATCTGAAGCAGGCGATCGCGTATTTGCCACTGCTCTCAATTTAGCAAAACTCAATAATTCATCCTTAAAACTATTGCACGTTTTATCTCCCGAAGAAGGAGAAATACCCGTTAAATTTGGAGCTATTTCCCGGGAATTTAACAAAGAATTGATTGCGGAATATCAACAAAAATGGAAAAATTTTGACCAAAAATGTCTAGAAATGTTGCAGTCACGAGCTAACGAAGCGACAACAGCAGGGGTAAGCACAGAATTTATTCAAACTGAAGGTGCACCTGGAAAGCAGATATGTAAAGTAGCTCAGGAGTGGGGTGCAGAACTAATAGTTATGGGACGCAGAGGACATTCTGTTGTCAGCGAAATGGTTATCGGTAGTGTGAGCAGTTATGTCATTCACCGAGCGAAATGTTCGGTACTGGTTGTGCAGCAATAGTTTTTGGGTAGTGGTGCATTGCAATGGTATAGCAAGTGGGAGCATCTTGCTCCCGTTCTACAGCGCTTTTCAATAAGTCCTGAATATAAATACCTACCAAGTCACGGATTTATATACTACTTTTCATCATAAAAATTGAAGTGCGGAATGTGGGATAAAACTCTGTACCTCACTAACTCCGAAACTGCTGTAAATAAAATCCCTACTGCGTTATTAGATTTTGCCAGTTATATAGAATCCGGTTATATAATATATGTTGATAATTTCTTAAATTACTTCAAGTCTTTAATCGGACCCACTCCCCTACTCTCCTACTCTCCTACTCTCCTACTCCCCTACTCCCCTACTCCCCTACTCCCCCACTCCCCTACTCCCAACTATACAATAACTATTCAACCGGATTCTATATTAACTCAGACTTTCCAACTTGCTTTGATAAACTTTAAAGTTAGGATAGAGTTCCACTGCTGTTTGATAAGCGCTAATAGCTTCTTTAATTTTACCTTGTTGTTGGAGAATACCTCCCAAATAATAGTATGACCAAGAAAAATTAGGGTTAATTTTCATGGCATTTTCATAAGCGGTAATTGCTTGCTGAAATTGATTTTGTTTGCGGAAAATGTTAGCAAGACTATATTGATACCAAAAGTTATTAGGCTCAATTTCAATGGCTTTTTGATAAGCTTTTAATGCTGGTTCCAGTTGCTTTTCTTCTTCTAGTTTTTGCCCCAATTGATAGTAATCTTGAGCAGTGGCATCTGCAGGTAATTCCACAGAAGGTATAGGTGAGGATTGAGCTTTTGGCAATGCGGATAATTTTTCCTCTGTTAAGGAAGGATTTACTTCAACTTTTACTCTTGTAGTTTGAGAACCTTTATCCTCAAACCAAGCAACTCCTTCTTGTACCATATCTAATTCTAAAAGATAGTTTCCTGGTGTTTCAGGTATGGTTATTGTTAGGGGTAATTTGATAGATTCTGTAGGTTTTAATAATTGGGGTAAAGCTGTTCGACCGTCATCGTTTTGTATTTTTTCTCCATTTTCATCTAACCAGTGATTACCCAGTTTAATTTGACTGATATAACCTGCAGGCCAAATTTCGCTGCTAATATTTTTGACAGTTACTTCAATTTCTACTTTTTCTCCTGGTGCTGCTGCTAAAGTTTCTGGAGCAGTTATTTGTGCTTTAAATGCAGCATCAATTAATGGCTCGGCATTCATAAATTGTGAAAATCTTTCCTCAATTAAAGGATGATTTGGCAATAACTTTTTATTGAAATAATGGTCAAATATTTTCTGTGCTTCATATTTATTATGCTTTGCATAATCTTGAAACTTGTCACTTTTCCAGCTTTCTTGATTACCGATATGAAATGTTAAGTATAAATCTGTAAATTCTTGAAATTTATCGGCATGACACAAGCAGTTAAGTAATACTGGTCTAAAACATAAAACAGAATTAACACTAAATGTTTCTAATAGCAGTTGTTTTAACCGAGCTAAATCTTCAATATTATTCATAGTTTCTACCAGAGTTTCTGGCACTGATAAAAATCGCATTTGCAGTAGGTCGAGAATATTTTGTCGGCAAGTTTCTTTAGCTCCTATTTCTTCACCTATTTGTTGATCTCTTTCCATCGCACGTTCTTCCATCGTACTTAAAAATTCCATTTTCTGTTCCTCCTCATATTGATTGATTTTGCTTTCTAGATTCTGTTGTAATTCTGGGGGCAATGCCATCATTTTATCTATGAATTTAAACAAGTTAATTATATCAAACTTGCTTAATCCTCTTTCATATAAACTTCTAACTAATTCCCATTTCCACCGTTCTATTTCTGTTAAATTACTCGTGGTACTCTTAGTCTTTAAATGTGCCATTACTATCATCGCAAACACATTGTTATTTGCTGATAATTCTTCCCATTCATAATCTAAGAGTTTCACGATGGAAAAGTCTAATCTCATCCGACTTTTTTCTAACCCATATTCATAATAACTGGGTCTCCAAGATGGTATTTCATCTCCCAGTATAGCCAAACTAATTACAGGTTTATTATACAGGTCGAATGCTCGATAATTATAGATAAACATTCGTTGGCTAAATTCTCGGTCATATTGACTTTGAATTTCTATATGAATTAAAATCCATATTTCTTGGTCGTCTAATAGCCAAACTTGAAATAATTTATCGGCATAACGTTTTTCTGTTGTGGCTGAGGCTGTAATTTCTTCTAGTTCTTTGTCTAGAGAAATTGGCGGTTTTGTCCAATTAATGGAGTTGTGAATTTCTGGATAAAAAAACCTGAGGAAAGAAGGCAAATATTCTCCAATTGCTGCTTTCCATGGTTAGTCATAATTAGCCGTTGTTTCTGTCATTAGTTAGAAGTTAAAATCCTGATTTTACTAATTTTCCCCAGAGGAATTAATTCTAGATAATTCCTCAAACTCTGCCACAGAATTAACACTAAATGTTTCTATTAGTAGTTGTTTTAACCAAGCTAAATCTTCAATAATGGATTTTATACAGCCGCAACCGAGGGAGATTGTTGTTTTTGTGGCATACGCTTCCCAGTCATTACCATTTTGACTCCACCCGCAGGAGCTAAAGTTACACCGCGACGTACTGTTTTGACTGTTTTTTTCTCCGCCAAAACCAAACTATAACGTTTGAGAATAGTTGCTAACACCAGTTTCATTTCAAACATCGCAAATGCTGCCCCAATACAACGACGACTACTACCGCCAAAAGGTAAAAATTCATAAGCAGAATATTGCCTTTCCAAAAATCGTTCTGGTTTAAATTTTTCCGGTTCCGGATACAAATCTTCCCGGTGATGAGTTAAATAAATACAGGGAGCTAGAGCAGTACCCTCTGGATATGCTTGACCCATAATTGTTATTGGCGATCTAGTTATTCGCGCAGATGTAATTATCGCTACTGGGTAGATGCGTAGAGTTTCACAGCAAACTGCATTCAGATAAGGCAGCTTGATAACTGCCATTGGGTCTGGGTTATCTCCAAGGTCATCCAATTCTGACAATAACTTATTATAAATTTCTGGTTGGCGGTGAATCCAATAAAATGCCCATGCTAAAGCTGTTGCAGTAGTTTCATGTCCCGCTAAAAGCAATGTAATTAACTCATCATGCAATTCACGATCGCTCATAGCTTCCCCTACTTCATCCCTAGCTAACAGCAGCATTGTCAAAATATCAGTTTGTTTAGGGTCTAGGTTTTGACGACGTTCCGCAATTTCTGCATACAGTAACTCATCAATTTCCTGCCGTTGTCTGAGAAATTTGCCCCACGGACTCCAAGCACCCAAATCGACTTGTAGAAACTTGAAAAATAGCGCACTTGCTTTCCAGGAAGAAGCCAGTGATTCTAAAACAGAATTCAAAAGTTGCTCTAATTTATCATACCTCTGTCCTTCCTGTAAACCAAAGACCGCCTGTAATATTACCTTTAAAGATATATCTTGAGTTGATTCTCTCATCGAAAATGGTTGTCCTACTACCCACTTACTAGCTACTTTTTCAGCGATCGCGCAAATTAACTCACCATAAGCTTGCATTCGCTCTCCATGAAAAGGTGGCATCAAAAGTTGACGATGACGTTGGTGGCGATCGCCGTCTAACAATAATAATGAATTATCTCCGACCAGTGGTGCCAAAAATTCATTCCCATAACCAGAATCAAACTGTTTTGGATTAGTCTTGAGAATCTCCTCAATGGCCTTCGGATGACCGATCAATACCATTGGATAATTCAATTTTATTTGAAATGTGTCTCCATATTCCTTTGCACATTTTTCCATAAATGTCAAGGGTTTGGCTACCCACTGGAGGAGTTGAATCAAAGCTGGAGCTTTTGGACCTGGCAGTTGTGTCATTTCAGTTATCAGTTATCAGTTATCAGTTATCAGTTATAGCGCTACTTGAATCGGGAATAGGGAACAGGGAATAGGGAATAGCAAACTATACAGGACTTACGCAAAAAGTAGAATCATACACCAATTGTAGGGGTTAACGGCCGTTAACCCCTACTAGACATAGCGGTTATGCGTAAGTCCTGCTATAAAAGGGTTTTAGCATTAAAAAATGCCCTAACCAATTCTTGTAGTGCTATATCAGTACCTCTAGTTAAAGTCAGAGGCTTGAAATATTGAGCTTGATTTTTATTTCATCCCCTTGAAAGGGAAGGCTTGAGACCTTATTTTTTGCTCATATTAATGTTAATGTTATAGTCATTCTGAATAAGACTGGAACACTTTTTCAGCTGAAACTCTTTTAAGGCAAGAAACCATTGTCTCAATCTTAATTGGAATGACTATAGATGTTAAGTTGTTAGTGTTTCGTGGTAGGTCTTAGGTAGTAGGTAGTAGATGTTATACCATTTTTATGTAAGGTGGCACAGAATTATGAAATTTATGAACTTGTCAACCTCAAGCTACAGTCAACTCTGATTAAAATATTAGGCACTCCTACAACGATAATGGTATTGATTGAACTTGGGACAAATTACCTAAACTCCAATTAAAAGAAAGAGGATGTATTTCGGCTTCTTTCCCACTCCTTTCGGTATCCCTGTATCCGTGCCATAATCCCCACTCCCCTACTCCCCCACTCCCTCACTCCCCCACTCCCCTACTCCCCCACTCCCCTACTCCCCCACTCCCCCACTCCTTACTAACAAATCTTAATTGGCAGCACTCCCGCCTCCAACGTCATTACCCTGCCAATAATTCTACTTTCAGAATATTCCTGCTGCAGGGCCTGCAAACAAGCACTCGCTGACTCAGCAGGTACGGTAGCAAGCAACCCCCCAGAAGTCTGTGGATCAAACAACAATGGATAAAGAACATGAGTACTTACCTGCTCCGAATTTTGAATTGATGCAGACATCCGCAAATTTTCCGGATACAGAGAACTAAAAATACCTTGCTGCAAAATTTCTGCCACTCCTGGCAATACAGAAATTGCCTCCATTTCCAATTCCACAGCAACTTGAGAAGCTTTCACCATTTCCAGCAAATGTCCGACTAATCCAAATCCCGTCACATCCGTACAAGCAGTCGCACCGTATTCCAATAACAATTTGGCAGCATTCTGATTTGAAACCAACATTGATTTTATCGCACTTTCAATCCAACGTCCTTTTGCCCGCAGACGCATATCGGCAGCAAATAACACTCCCGTACCCAACGCTTTCGTCAATATCAGCACATCTCCCGACTGCATCCCTCTGTTGTACAATAGTTTCTCCGAAAATCCTAAACCATTGCAGGTGAGACCAAAAGCTAATTCTGCTCCCTCAGTTGTATGACCTCCCATCAAAACAGCACCCGCTCGATCGAGAATTTCCGTTGCTCCCAATAATAGTTGATATAAATCATCCTCTTGTTGAGTGGATGAAGCATAAGGAATAGTAGCGATCGCCAAAGCACTTTGAGGTGTTGCTCCCATGGCAAACAAATCGCTCAAACAATGATTAGTCGTAATTTTTCCCAATAAATAGGGGTCATCCAGTAACGCCGGAAAATAATCAATAGTCTGCACCATCACCTTATCTGTTGGCACCCTAACTACTGCAGCATCATCAGGAGTATTCATACCAATCAAAATATCATCCCTCTGTGTTTGCTGTTGAATGCGGTGCAGCACCTTCTCCAAAACTTTACTGCCTACTTTTGCTCCACAACCAGCGCAGTGCATAATTTGGGAATCTTTCTTCTTTCTACTCTTCCCTTTCCCAGAAGAGGGATAGCTTCTACCTTCCATCTTCAGGTTAGTAAACTTATCCATAAATTTGCGGTCAATATTGTCTTTCCAACGCCAGAGTAAAGACTCAGGACCAAATCCAATTTTGCCACGAGAAGCGATCGCTTGTTCGTCTCCAGTGCCAATTAAAATCAGGAATTTTTTCTGAGGTATAAATGACTTTAGGGGTTTTCTCTGGAGAGCGCGTTGTAAATTTTCCAATAAGGGTTTTCCTTGTCGTACAGCAAAAACACCAGCTTTTGGCCGTGAATGGTTAACCATTGTTGCCACATCTCCAGCAGCAAAAACTTGTGGATGAGAAATTGACTGTAGTTTGTTATTGACTAAAATAAAACCACTTGCATCTGTTGCTAACCCCGCTGTTTGTAACCAAGGTGCAGCAGATGCTTGAGTTACCCAGAACAGGATATCGCATTCTATTTGTAATCCAGAATTACACTCAATAATTTTCGGTGCAAAGTCTTGGGTTTTCCCCTCGTTCATCCGTGCATCCGTGGCAAAATCACTGTCTAGTCGCTCCTTATCTGGAATTTTCTCATCATTCATCCGTGTATCCGTGGCAAAATCACTGTCTTGCCCATCCGTGGCAAAATCACTGTCTAGTCGCTCCTTATCTGGAATTTTCTCATCATTCATCCGTGTATCCGTGGCAAAATCACTGTCTTGCCCATCCGTGGCAAAATCACTGTCTAGTCGCTCCTTATCTGGAATTTTCTCATCATTCATCCGTGCATCCGTGGCAAAATCACTGTCTAGTCGCTCCTTATCTGGAATTTTCTCATCATTCATCCGTGCATCCGTGGCAAAATCAATGTCTAGTCGCTCCTTGTCTGGAATTTTCCGATCATTCATCCGTGTATCCGTGGCAAAATCACTGTCTTGCCCATCCGTAGCAAAATCACTGTCTTGCCCATCCGTGGCAAAATCACTGTCTTGCCCATCCTTGTCTTGGGTTTTCCTCTGATTCATCCGTGTATCAGTGGCAAAATCACTGTCTTGCCCATCCGTGGCAAAATCACTGTCTTGCCCATCCGTAGCAAAATCACTGTCTTGCCCATCCGTGGCAAAATCACTGTCTTGCCCATCCTTGTCTTGGGTTTTCCTCTGATTCATCCGTGTATCCGTGGCAAAATCACTGTCTTGCCCATCAGTGGCAAAATCAATGTCTTGCCCATCCGTGGCAAAATCACTGTCTTGCCCATCAGTGGCAAAATCACTGTCTTGCCCATCCGTAACAAAATCAATGTCTTGCCCTTCCTTACTTTTCACCCCAATAACATTTTCTTCTAAATGCAATACCACACCACGACTTTTCAGAATTTTCTCAACTTGCTTTCCCACCCAACGATGGCGTTCTGGTAATAATCTTGTAGTGCGATGAAATAGATGCAACTCCAAGTTATTAGTAGGTTGTCTAGCATCCTGATAAATTTGATGGAGATGACTTTGTACTGCAAATGCTAACTCCACACCTCCGACACCACCTCCAACTATTCCGATACAGATTTTTTGTTCTGGTGACTGAGCAACAGTTGCTGTTATCTGATGCCAATAGGTGAGAAATTTTGATATGGGTTTGACAGGAATTGCATATTCTATTGCCCCCGGTACAGTTAAGCTAGCGGGAGTACTGCCAATATCAATGGATAGTACATCAAAAGTTACAGGTGGACGGTTGGCACAAATCACTTGATTTTTTTCCAGGTCTAGACCAATAGCGCGGTCTACAAATATCCTAGCTCCGGCAAATTTTGCGAGGGGACGCAGGTCAATATGACATTGATCGAAGGTATATAAACCTGCCACATATCCAGGTAGCATCCCAGAATAGGGAGTATGATATACATCTGTGATGAGAGTTAATCTTACTCCTGGTATGGGGTTCATGGCAAAATCTTTAATGGCGATCGCGTGGCTATGACCGCCCCCTATTAATACTAGGTCTGTTTCTGTTGGTATGGATGATTTCATTATAAATTTAGAATTTAGAATTTAGAATTTAGAATTACCTCTTCTGATAAATTTTTCGGTAAGAAGGAAGAAGGAAGAAGTAATAAACAAATCAGAACTAAAGGCAAAACAATCGATCGGGGGTAAATTATAGGGTTGGAGCGGTTATTTTTAGGCATAATTTTCAGCCTTTTTTTTGTAGCATTCCTTTTTCATGCTTGGTATAATTGAAATTTTAAAAAGCAGATAAAAAGGATAAAAATAGTGAGTTAAAGTTAAGTTTAGAGCGAGCATCAAACCCAAGATTATTTCTTTAAATTGAAGGATTAAATATCAGTAGTAAAACTGATTTTCTATATCATAATTATGAAGCATTAAATCTTCAGAAGTGGAGAATTTATTTTAATTTCCGATCGAGTAGGTCATTTCAGTTATCAGTTATCAGTAACGACCCATGTTTGCGCAGCATGACCTAGGAAAGCTGGAGGCTTGAAAATACGCTCATTGAATATTTTTTCATCCCCTTAAAATGGGAGGCTTTAGACTTCATTTTTTGGTAATGATTAACTATTAATTGTTAAAAAACTTACTAATAGTTAATTGAATTTTAATTCATAAAAATTCTTGGACAGATCAATATTCTGCCCAAGAAATAAATTATCAAAAATCGAAAAAGTAAAAGATTTGAGCGATAGGTCGCATTATCAAAATAATATGGGTCGCGCAACCCCACCTTTTAAAGCGAAATATTTTTGGAGAGTTGCTCACGCATCCCCTACTTCCCCTCCTGGGAGGGGTTAGGGGTGGGTTAACTCCTGTAGGGGCGCCCTTCGATAGTTATGCGAAGCAAATCGCGATTTGCGCTCCGCAAAGCTCCGAATGGCGCCCCTACTGGCTTCTGACTTCGTTAACGCGATCGCCTACTTAGTGGGCACAACCATTTCCATGATAATCATCAGTATCATAAAATCCATTCTTAGTGCCAAAGAATAGACAACCAATACTAAACAACACAGTTAATCCAATTAAAATTAATTTGATATCCATAACAACAAGCTCCTTTATATGAATTTAACTCAAACAAATGAAATTATAGACAATACTTGGCTAAAACGCCCATCTCCCGAAGTTGCCCCAGATTTACTAGGCTGTACTTTAGTGCGACAGATGTCCAATGACAAAATTATCCGTAGCACCATCGTAGAAACCGAAGCTTATGAACCAGGAGACCCCGCTTGTCACGCTTATCGCAGTCGTACCCCACGAAATGCCGTGATGTTTGGCCCCCCAGGAATGAGCTACGTTTATCTCATTTACGGAATGTACCACTGTTTAAATATTGTGACAGATGCAGATGGGGTTCCTAGTGTTGTCTTAATTCGAGCTTTACAATTGGAGTCTGTTCCAGATTGGTTATGGGAATATATCCCAAAACAAAAATCAAAACTTAAAATTTCTCGTCTTGCTGCTGGCCCAGGTAAGCTTTGTCGTTTACTGGATATTGACCTTAGTTTGAATGGTTCACCTCTGGGAGTGGAAAGACCTATATGGTTGGAACATCCCACTGGCCAATTTCAGAAAGATTTGCAAATAGTACAAACAACTCGTATTGGCATTACCAAAGGGACTGAATTACCGTGGCGGTGGTATTTGGCAAATTGTGATGCTGTGTCTAAAACTTAATATTTAGGTAACTTTTAAATTAATATAGCAATTCCCATGCTGATGAGGTGCAAAATTTGTTTGTTTTAGGGAGTAGGGAGTATTGAGTAGGAAATAGAAAAGAAGAAAAACAACTGTATCTCAGTAACTTGAGAAACCCTATACTATTTTGATAAATGTTTGCTACAAAGTTTTTGTTGTTAGGAGTCATTTCAGTTATCAGTTGTCAGAAGTTAGAAGGAGTGCAAATCCTTTAATACTTTTACAGGTAATTTTACTGCAATTATCTTTTTTTTATTTGATATAAAACCTATTTATTATTCATCAAATTACTATTGTTAATCGTAAATAAAATTAGTATGAACTTACCCAATAATTAAGGTATAAAGCCTCTCCTTTAAAGGATAAACAAGAAAAAAAATTCCTTAATCGTCAATCCTCTTGCTTTGAGGGAGAAGTAATTATCAATTATTGAATACATTTTTTCAAGTAATTATAGTAATACAGAGATAGGTTAGGACATAGAATAATAATAATCTTTAGACAGGGAAATATTTTTCCTACTGTTCTATATTCCCTGTTCCCTGCTATAAATAAAAATCATGATAATCTTGAAACAAAATCCATCACTACAACAGGTTTTTCGTAAGCATTTCCTGCGGACTGCTGCGCAAACAGCTATTAGCTGAATGCTTACACAATATCTAGAAAATTCACAGAAATCGAACTTTTAATTATTGGCAATGCAGGTGCTTTTTTAGTAGAAGTAAAAACTTGGAAAGGTTCATTTTATGCTAATCAAAATAAATGGAAAAGACGGGAAGGAACAAGCTGGGTTCTTTTAGAAAATAGCCCTACTTCTCAAAGTATATATCACCAAAAAATGTTTGAGGATTGGATTCTTCCTCAAGTTTCTGGTTTCCCTGAAAATTTTATATTTGCTCCTGTTGTTTTTCCGGCAGCAAAATGGATTAGCGTAACTAATTGTTCTGTTCCTGTATTGCAAAGCTTTCAAGAACTAACACAGATGTTACAGCAATACCCTAAATGTTTAACAAATGAACAAGCTTTAATTATTAGTAAATTAGTTGAGAATTGCAGTATTTTAGATTTCCCTAAACCTTCTACAAAACCAAAGCCTATTTTACGAAAACCTTCCGGTCGATAATTATTAATAATAAAAATTGCTGCAATTGTTTCTACTCTAACTTCTAACTATCTATGGAATAAAAACAACAGTTTACTTTTTTTGCCTAAAAATGATTAAAATATCAAGTAAAAATTAGCCATATAGATTTTTGGCCGATAACTTTTGTGAACAAAGTATATGCAACTTACCTAGAATTGTTCTACTCTATATTATGTACCCAATAATTAATATAGATTTGTAATATGCCCAGAACTCAACGAAATGATAACTTCATTGACAAATCATTTACGGTCATGGCAGATTTGATTTTGAAGCTGCTACCAACAAATAATCAAGCTAAAGAAGCTTTTGCTTATTATCGTGATGGAATGTCCGCACAGGGTGATGGTGAATATGCTGAAGCATTAGACAATTATTATGAAGCTTTGAATTTAGAAAATGACCCTTATGACCGGAGTTATATTCTTTATAATATAGGTTTGATTCATGCTAGTAATGGCGAACATGATAAAGCATTGGAATACTATCACGAAGCTTTAGAAAATAATCCAAGAATGCCTCAAGCTTTAAATAATATTGCTGTAATTTTCCACTACAGAGGAGAACAGGCAAAAGAAACAGGTTCATCAGAAGAAGCAAATGGTTGGTTTGATAAAGCGGCTGAATATTGGAAACAGGCAATAAGTTTAGCTCCTAATAATTATATTGAAGCTCAAAACTGGTTGAAAGTTACTGGGCGATCGACTAAAGATGTATTTTTCTAAAAAAAGTTAATTTTAGAGTTTTGAAAAGAGGAAAATTTACTAATGATTGAAAGCGAACAAGTGCGTAAAGTTGCACATTTAGCTAGATTAAAACTTAACCCAGAAGAAGAAGAAACATTTACGACTCAGTTAAGTAGTATTTTGGATTATTTCGAGCAGTTAAGTGAATTAGATACAGAAAAAGTAGCTCCTACTACTAGGGCAATTAATGTTAGTAATATCACTCGTGATGATGATTTAGAAAAGTTTCCACATCGAGAAGAAATTTTCTCTTGTGCTCCAGAGCAAGATGGAGACTTTTTTAAAGTTCCTAAAATTATGAGTGAAGAATAATACTTCAATTATCAGGGGCAGCATATTTATCAAAATAATATGAGTCGCGCCACCCCACCTTTTAAGGTGAAATGTTTTTGGAGCGGGGGGCTTAAATCCCCTACTTCCCCTCCACGGTCGGGGTTCGGGGTGGGTTGACTTGCAGACTTGCTGACTTCTGACGTGCGTTAAGTTTGCCCTATTATAAACTGTATAATCAACCTCTGAGAAAAAATAATATGATAAATTCTGTTGTTGAGTTATTAAACAATCAAATTCAAGATATGAGGTTTAACTTTACTGAAAGTAAGTTTGAGTCAAGACTGAAAATAAATGATTTTCCTGCTGTATTTTTTGACAATTATGCAGGAGGCAATGTTGCAGGTGGATCGTATAGTTGGTTGCAAAAAAAGCACAAAAATCGAAGTCTACATGAACCTGCTACAATCGCTACTCTTTTATATATTCAGAAGCATTTTTTCAGGGAAATTAATATAATATTCGATATCGGAGCACTCTATGGATACTTTTCATTGATTGCTAAAAGTATATTTCCTCAATCAACAGTATTTAGTTTTGAGATGAATCCAAAAAGCTATATTGCTCTTCATAAGAATATTAACTTGAATAAGCATTTAGGAATACCTGCGACTCAATGCCTCAATCTTGGTCTCTCTAACAAGACAAATCTTCAAGAAACAGTATATACAAGAGGTTTCACTTTGAGAGAAGATAGGAAGTCTGAAAATTTATCTGCAGAAAATTCATCTGTAATAGATCTAATTTCTATAGATGACTTTTGTAGAATAAGTGGCTTTCAACCTAATCTTATTAAAATTGATGTCGAAGGTTATCAAGCAAAGATTATTCCAGGTAGCATAGATACAATTGAGAAAGCAAAACCAATAATTATCTTAGAGTTTGATTCTCAAAAAACATTAAAATATTTTAATACCACAAATAAACAGATTACTAAACCCTTATTTGACTTAAAATACAAGTGTTACTGGTGCAAAAATCAGCGTGGCTTTGAAGGTGAATTTCAGCAATTAGATTATAATAATTTCTCCCAAGAACATGAACAAAATTCACTTAGTATTTTCATGCCAAACTAACATTTGTTATGTTATATCATGTCCGGATAATTAGTGATGAAAAAACTTTCTCCTCTTCTTCCCTCTTTTTCTCTCTTCACTTCCTCTTTTTCTCCAATATCCCCTCCTGGGAGGGGCCCGCGGGTGGGTTGACTCCTGAGGACTGAGGACTGACTCCTCCGTCGTTTATTTATAACTATTCAACCGGAAATGATATTATACCTCAACTTCCCCTGTCTCCTTGATAATGATAAATAACAGAAATTATAACGTTTTACGGCAATTAGAAATCAAACAGGGGAGTGGGAAAAACTCTTTTCTTCTATGCTCGTCTGTTAAAAAAACTGTGCGAAACGCCGTAACACCAAATATTCCCAACTAAAAATCGAATACCCATAGCCTTGTTGCTTAACTGCTTCTACCTGT
The DNA here is from genome assembly GCA_034190295.1 of Cyanobacteriota bacterium. Classification (GTDB taxonomy): domain Bacteria; phylum Cyanobacteriota; class Cyanobacteriia; order Cyanobacteriales; family Microcoleaceae; genus Okeania. Next base: position 31,355 of record JAXHSW010000029.1, read on the forward strand.
TTTTGCACTGTATTAAGAGAGAAAGGAACAACATTCCAGACTGCTGAGAGACCAACTCCAACTGGTACATAATAAGAAGCAGTATAAATACCAGAATTTGATAAACTTGCTATTACCGCTTCTGGTGTTGGACGATAAACCTGCAACACTAATTCATCTACTATTCCTTGTTCCACCCACCACAACCAATCTTGATTGTATTTCGATACAGCAAAGTTGTAAGGATTAGGAGAAACGCTAACCACCATTTGGGGATTTTTGGCTTTAATGTGACTATACACCTTTTGGGTGAAGCTGGTTAACGCCTGACGTCGATCGCTACTACCAAAAACTGCGGGAACAGCCCAATGATCGTCTAATTGAATTCCCTCTAACTCTTTGACTTTGAGGATATCATCTATGTTACCTAAGATATATTCTTGAACTTCTGGATTAGCTGGATCTAGCCAGACATTTCTATCTTCTACAGTTTCCCCTTCTACTGTTTTGAGCAACCAATTTGGATGTTCCTGAACAATAGTATTTCCAGGATTAAGCATCATACCATATTCAAACCAGGCATAAGGTTTTAATCCTTGACGGCGAGATTCTTGGGCCGCCGCTTGGAGAGGATTAGTCAAAGGAGGACGTAATAAAAAGTGAGTAGAACTGCGAGAAGTCGGGTAGAGAGTTCCTTTTAAACCATAAACACTGAAGTAAACGCGATCGTATCCTGATACAGAAAGCTGGTGTAGGATTTCATCTAAGAATGTGGTGTGATGTAGAAATGCTGTTGCAACATGGGTCAACCAAATTCCCTGCATCTTTTCTTTAACTACAGGAGAACGAGAAGGCGCATGATGAGTCGCTACCAACAATAAACAAACTATTATGGCAATGGTTAACCATTTGAGGTTTTTGATGATTCTTTTCATTAGACATCTCCAGAAACTAAGTTTTATATCATGTCCGGTTGAACAGTTCTAATTGAAGAAGGAGTCAGGAGTCAACCCACCCGCGGGCCCCTCCCAGGAGGGGAACTCAGGAGTCAGGAGAGAAAATTGCTTATGGATAGTCAACGACCGACCGCTCCGCGTCTACTAACCCCAAACAATTTTGAACACCCCCGTTGACGGTGGGGTATTAAACCCATAAGGGAAATGATAAATAACGACGGAGTCCTCAGGAGTCAACCCACCCCTAACCCCTCCCAGGAGGGGAAGAAAGAATAAGGAAGAAGGGAGAAGGAAGAAGAAGAACAGGAAAAGAAGGAGAAAGTTTTTTTATCACTAATTATCCAGACATGATATTACTCTTAATTACAAACCTTTGAGATTAATTTTCGGAGAAATCTATTTTCAAGTTAAATTTTTGGCGGAGTCAGGAGTCAGAAGAGAGAATTGGTGGAAAAAAGAATATATCAGCTCGAAAACTATCCATAAGCAATTAGACCTTCTGCCTTCTGCCTTCTGCCTTCTGCCTTCTGCCTTCTTCAATTCTACAATTCTACAATTCTACAATTCTACAATTCTACAATTCTACAATACCCTCAATACACTGGGAATACTATCGATCGCATCTAATGATTGAATATCCTCTAATGCTTGCCGGAAGTTGCCTTCTTTTACATCATGGGTGACAACAACTATTTCTGCTAGTTGGTCGTGTATTCCTGTTTGCACTACAGATTCTAAACTGACATCATGACTGCCAAAACAAGTACCCAGTTTACCAATAACACCAGGATTATCTTTTGTCAGAAACCTAGCATAAAATCTGGTGACAAGTTCTGCCATTGATGCTGTTTCACAATAGTGTTGATGGGTGCAACTTAATAAAGGGTGGGGAATGGGTTCAGTTTCCGTTTGCAGAATAGCAGCAATACTCATAATATCAGAAACTACTGCACTCGCGGTAGGTCCTGAACCTGCACCAGGCCCGAAAAACATTACTTGTCCGATGGGTTCTCCTTCTACTAGAATGGCGTTATAAACATCATTAATACTCGCGAGGGGATGAGTTTTGGGAACGAGGGTAGGATGTACTCTCAGTTGTAATTCGTCTGTGGTGGGGTTAGTATTGTTGGGGTCGCGTTTGGCGATCGCTAATAATTTGATAACAAAGTCTAGTCTATCAGCATAGGCAATATCAGCCGCCGTTACTTGACGAATACCTTCGCAATGAATATCTTCTAATTTAATTAAGCCGCCAAAAGCAAGAGAAGCCAAAATCGCAATTTTATCTTTGGCATCTAACCCTTCTACATCTGCGGTGGGGTCAGCTTCCGCATAACCTAATTTTTGAGCATCGGCAAGAACATCTGCAAAGTCTGCTCCCTCTTTTTGCATTCTGGTGAGGATGTAGTTGGTTGTCCCGTTGATAATACCGATAACAGAATGAATGCGATTAACTCCCAGAGATTCTTTGAGGGGTTGAATAACAGGGATACCACCACCCACTGCTGCTTCTAACATGACGTAAACACCTTTTTCATTCGCTGCTGCAAAAATTTCTGGACCGTAGCGAGAAATAACAGCTTTGTTGGCAGTGACGACGTGTTTGCCATGGGCAATAGCTTTGAGGATAAGACTTCTTGCGGGTTCCAACCCACCGATAAGTTCTACTATAATATCTATGTTTGAGTCAGTAGCGATCGCTTCTAAATCTGTTGTTAAAATATCTGGAGATAGGTTAATATCTCTAGTTTTGGAGATATCGCGCACTCCCACTCGATGTATTTCCAATTCCTGAATTAAGGGATGACGACCTTCTGGAGATAGCAAAATTTTTGCCGTCCCTATACCGACTGTACCTAATCCCAATAAGCCAATTTTGAATCCCACGATTGTTAACCCATAATGAATTAAATGTTTTGAGCAAGGTTCAGCCATTATAGCTGAATACTACCTTAAATATTAACAAATAAATCTAACAAAAAATAGTCTTTTTTGGAAAAATATCATGTCCGGTTGAATATCTGGTTATTCAAATAATAGGGAAGCACCGAGAGTAATGCCAAATCTCAAAAACTTTTCTATGTTTTCTTGAGCAGGGAAGATGGGGAGTGTGGGGACTCACCCCTAAGATCAAATCCGGTAGCATCGGTGTAATTAGATGGGGAGTAGGGGAGTAGGGGATATGGAGAAAGATTTGGCAATGGCGCATCGGTTGGAACATTTTTTTATACCGAATTAAACGGATTTGATATGACAGTTTTTCAAATAAATATTCAACCATGTAGGATGCGTTTTGCTGCGCAACATATTTGCGGAGCATTCCGTCAGGAAAAATGAAATGTAACCCACGCCTCTCACAGCAAGCGGTGTGTGACAGTTAATTAGTATTATAATTAAATATTGTAGTTAAAATTGATGTCAAAATTAATTGGAAAAATGTTTAATGAATCAACTTAACTTAAATAATTACAAACAAGAAATAGCAGACTTATATACTCGCAGAAGCGATAAATATGATAATAGTGATTGGCACTGGAGAATTGCTAATCGTTTAGTTGAATATGGACAAGTCAATACTGGTCAACAAATTTTAGATATTGCTACAGGAACAGGTCATTGTGCAATTGTCGCAGCTAAATTAGTGGGCAGTTCAGGTAAAGTAATTGGGATTGATATTGCACCTGGAATGATTACTCAAGCTCAAAAAAAAGCGAATATTCTCGGTCTAAATAATCTCGAATTTTTACTAGCTGATGCTGAAAATATCGATCTTCCTGCAAATCATTTTGAGCGAATTTTTTGTGCGTCTGCATTTATTTGGATGTCCGATTTAGTTAAGTCTCTGCTTCTGTGGCGTAAATTTCTCAAACCAGGAGGAATTCTGGGAATTCAAGCTTTTGCTGAAACGGCTTTTATTGGTGGGTTTATTACACAAAATATTCTGAAAAAATATGGCATTTCATATTTAATGAGTAAGCCAACTGGAACAGTTAAAAGATGTAAAAATTTACTTCAAAAAGCGAGTTTAGAGTTAATTGAAATTAAAGTTGAACAAGATGGTAATTATATTAGTTTAGAGTCAGCAAAAAAAATGTGGGCTGGAAAATATCATCCCGCACCAGGACAATACCCTCACCCTTTATCAGAGCTTTCACTAGAGGCATTGAATCAAGCTAAATTAGAGTTTGAAAATGAATTAAAAGCCTTACAAACTGACCAAGGTATTTGGAATGACATTACGACTTTCTATATATATGCCCGGAAACCAAAGGTCTAGATTTTTCAACAATTAATAATTAATAATTACCTCTCCTTTAAAAGAAGAGGATTGACTCAAAGGAAAATTTTTATTTTTATCTCCTTAAAAAATGAATCAAAATATTAACATCTCAGCAATCAGAGGTTCATTTATAGATTTTGTTGCAGATCCGTTTTACTATCCAGAATTAGAAACCGTTCGTTATATCCATGATGGTTTAATGATTATCTCCGGAGGCATAATTCAAGAACTAGGAAACTACGACAAATTAAAACCTAAATATCCTGACATTCCTATTACTTCTTATCCAGAAATGATAATTTTACCAGGATTTATCGATATTCATATCCATTATCCCCAAACAGAAATAATTGCCTCCTCTAGCAAGCAGCTTTTGGAATGGTTAGATAAATATACTTTCCCAGTAGAAGGAAAATTTCAAGATAAAACCTACGCTCAACAAATAGCATCCTTTTTTCTCGACCAACTACTAAAAAATGGCACAACAAGCGCTTTAGTTTTAACCACAGTTTATCCTCAGTCAGTTGATGCCTTATTTGAAGCAGCGGAACTACGAAATATGCGGATAATTGCTGGTAAAATGCTCATGGACCGGAATGCTCCAAATTATTTGTTAGATACTCCAGAAACTAGCTACGAAGATAGCAAAAATTTGATCAAAAAATGGCATGGTAAAGACAGACTTCTATACGCTATTACTCCCAGATTTGCCATTACTTCTACTCCCGAACAACTACATCTAGCTGGAGTTCTCAAACAAGAATTTCCAGATGTTTATGTACATACACATTTATCTGAACAAAAATCTGAAATTGAGAAAGTTGCCCAACTTTTTCCTAACAGTAAAGACTACTTAGATGTTTATGAAAAGTTTGGGTTAGTTAGTAATCAATCAATTTTTGCCCACGGTATTTATCTCAGTGATTCTGAATTTAATCGACTCTCACAAGCAAATTCAACTATTGCATTTTGTCCTACTTCAAATCTATTTTTAGGCAGTGGTTTATTCCAACTACACACAGCAAAATCTCAACAAACTCCAGTGAAAGTTGGTTTAGGTACAGATGTGGGAGGTGGGACTAGCTTTTCAATATTTCAAACTATGAACGATGCTTATAAAATTTCTCAATTACAAGGGCAAAATTTATCTTCTATAAAAGCTTTTTATCTGGCTACTTTAGGAGGAGCTAAATCTCTATCTCTGGAACAGAAAATTGGCAATTTTGATGTAGGGAAAGAAGCAGATTTAGTTGTGCTAGATACCAGAGTAACTCCGTTGTTAAAACTGCGTAATTCTCGAAATAGTTCCGATTTATTAACTGACATTATTGATGAATTATTTACCATGATTATTTTGGGAGATGAACGAGTAGTTCAAGCTACTTATGTAGCAGGAAATTTAGTTTATGAACATAAAATTTATGTCGAATAACTTTTTCCTACAGCAAAGAACGAATTGCTAAAAACATAGACTGATGATGAATTAAACACAGTCAGATTTTTTTCCCACTTTTCCCTGCTATATTACAACTTCAACACATGATATTGCACACCTGTTTCAAAAATTCTCACCCCACCCCCTTCAGCAACAGTTTGTCTCAAAGCTTGGGAATTACTAACAGTTACTCCCGCCAAATAATCAATTCCAAATTGTTTAAAATCAGCCAACCAAGGCATTGTTGGCCCCATTAATACCAACTGAGAATCTTTTGCCAACTCCACTAAACGGGGAAAAGTTTTATTCGCAATAGAAGTCGCCGTCAAAAACACCCATTCCGCCTCCGGTAATAAATGCTCCGATGCTTGGTCTGGAAAATCATCCACTCCTGGTTGCCTTTCGATGACAGTCATTTCCATCTCATTCTCATAACGAGACAACCGAGGATACCTGCCAATAATAGCCACTTTTTTCCCGCGAATCATCGGTAAAAAATATTCAAATACTGCCAAATTTCCCGGTCCATAAGGAGATAATGATTCTCCTTGAACCGGAAGTAGCGATCGCCCATTTATTTCTGCATTAATAGCTGCCATCCCCACAGTTGCCTCAAAGCTATTCCAAGAACGCAACCAGGGTGCCAACTCTTTAACAGGTTTATTAACCAGAGTTCCCGACCAAGGTAATGTGCGCGTCACTGTACCTGGACTCATACATAAACCAAGACCTTCAGTTTCACACAGAGTCCAAGTTAAACCGATTAATACTTCTTTGATAGGAGTATTAGTGTTGCCATAATCTAACAACAAGTCATATATTTCTTTATGATGCACCATAGTTTAAAAGTCAAAAGTCAAAAGTTAAAAGTTAAAAGTTAAAAGTTAAAAGTTAAAAGTTAAAAGTTAAAAGTTAAAAGTTAAAAGTTAGATTTAAGTCAATATTGCCAAATTTTAGGGATAATTTTAGGCGTTGGTAAATTAGTCATATCAAATCCGGTAGCATCAGTATAATTCACACCCTGTAGGGTTTTTATACCAAACCCCTACAAATGAGCATGAATGGCGATCGGAATTTTATTACTTAGAAACCAACGGATTTAATATCAGGAGTTACGCAAATTAACCTTGAAAACGCCTTATGTAGGGGTGCCATTCGGCAGCTCTGCGGAGCGCATAAGGCATTTGCTAACGCCCTCACTAGATTTACTGTCCCTGCGTAAGTCCTGTCTATTTTAATTTAAACACTGTCCTTAAGGAGAGAGTCTTGTTGCGATCGAGCTGACAGCGAATAGCTGTTTGCGCAGCATGACCCAGGAAATGCTTACATAATAGTAATAATTAACCATTAATTTTGCAGCGATTCATACAAAGCTTCTAATTTAGCAGAAACCTCTGGAGGTTTAGCCGTAAAATGAATATAAAAATTTCCATTCTTTGCTGTTTTCTCTAAAACCTTGCCATAAACATCCTCACTTTCTACCCCATCCCAGATAAAATTAAGTTTAATATTAATCAAAGCTGGTGGCAGGTCATCTCGTGCTTGCATACCCTGAATTTCTGCTTCTTTTTCTGATAATTTGATTAAACTTCCTTTTTGCAAACAATCACCGACATTTTTACCATCTAAAACTACATAATGTAAAGATATTGGTTCTTGAAGTGATAGATAATGTTCTTCTTCTTTTCTCAAAAATAAATTATATTTACCATCAATACCAGCAACATCATAAATAGTAATTGGTTTTTTAACTCCTTTCGGCATTACTTCTTTTTGATCGTTAATTTTAACGATCGGTCCCACTTCTTTTAAAGTTGTTCCAGAAATTAAAACTTGACCACCTGTCGTATAAGATTCAATCCGATAAGTTAAATTTACCTGACTGCCAACTACACCATATTTTGCCCGTTTATCAGAGCCAATATTACCAACAACAACCTCTCCAGTATTAACACCAATTCCCATTTCTAATGGTGGTAAACCCCATTCTTTCATCTGTTTATTCACAGGTTCCATTGCTAATTGCATATCAATAGCACAAGCAATAGCTCTTACCGGGTCGTCTTCTCTAGTTATAGGGGCGCCGAATAAAACCAAAATTCCATCCCCCATAAACTCATCAATAGTTCCCTGATACTTAGTAATTACATCTGCCATATATCCGAGATAAAAGTTAAGAATTTTCACAACTTCTTCTGGTGTTACACGTTCTGATGTGGCAGTAAATCCTCTTAAATCGGAAGTTAAAATAGTGATTTTTCGGCGTTCCCCTCCTAGCTTTAATCCTCCAGGACTTTCTAATAAAGTAGCCACTACTTCATCAGTTAAATAACGACCAAAAGTTTTGCGAATATCTTGTGCAGTACGAGCAATATATGTTGTAATTGTAACTGCTGATGCGCTCAGACCTAAAAACGCTGGAATTACTGGCAACCAAAAATTCATGACAAAAGCAGTATAGGTACTAGCGAATAAAACTACACCTGCAACGAACATTGTCAATACTTTCCAAATAGAAAAATAGCTAACACCACCTGCAGTACGCCATTTCCAGGTTATCGCTGCCCCCACCAAAGACCAGAATAAAATCCACACCCATTCAAGAGGTTCTGCCCAAATCTGAATCAGAGGACGACCATCGGTAGCAGAACTAATTAATTGACTGATGAGATTAGCATGAACTTCTACCCCACTCATGGGTTCTAGAGTTTTAATTAAGTTACTACTGTGGGGAGTAGAAAATAAATCATTAAACCCTTCACTGACTGCTCCAATCAAGATGATGCGATCGCGACCCCAATCAGCAGGAACTCTGTCTTCGAGAATATCCATCATGGAAACAATCTCAAAGTAGCGACTCGGACCCCGGTAGTTTAAAAGCATTAGATAACCACCTGCATCTGCCCTGATATAACCACCATCATTGGCTTCAAATGGCTCTATTATTGTCTTTCCTAACTGAAATTTGTCACCATCAATTTTCTCAAGACTAATATCAAAAGTATCTAAGTAACGCAAAGCAATATGAGAAGCAAAACTCCAGACATTTTCTCCGTTTTGCAGCGTGACATATAAATAACCTCGTCGAATTTTTTTATCTGGGTCTACCTTTACGTCATTAGCGCCTGCCTGATTATTAACTTCCAGAGCTGGTGGTGCTTCTAATATGTCATTTTGCCTCTCCCCCACTACTTTTTTAATTCCTACCAAGTTGGAAGTAGACTCGAATACTTTCACTAAGTCCTGATGGCCAGGCTCTACAGGTAAGTCTCGATAAATGTCTAAACCAATAACTTTTGGCTCCATTGCTTTTAATTTATTCAGCAATTTAGCGTAAATAGCATCAGGGAAAATTGGTTGCCCGACTGCTCTGACATCATCTTCATTAATACCTACGATCGCTATACGATTGTCTGGACTCTCCAAAGGTCGCCATCGCATATATTGGTCATAAGTTGCCCATTCCCAAGCTTGTAGTAAGCCAAGAAAACGTAGTAGGATTACTAAGCCTGTGATGCTGGGGGCGGTAATCCATACACCATACCACTGAGAAAAAAAATTCTGGCATTTATTCCATAACATTTGTGTTAGCTGCTTTGTAGAAATTAAAAGTTTTTGGGGGTAGTTCAACAATTAATAATTAACAATTACCTATTAGACATCTCCAGAAAATAAATCAATCTTTTAATTAGAGCAGGTTTTGTCAATAAAAATTCACCCTAAAAAATCATTTTTACTGCCAATTTCTGTGAAAATATCTTACCTGTTGCCTTTCGGAGCAGATGAGCTGTTGCCTACTCCTGCCAAAAATCTATATCTTTTTCACGCCTTGGTCTATTACCTCGAGAGTGAAAACGGATAGGATTGACTCAAAGGGAAATTTTTTCTTATTTCTCCACGGCGAGTGAGAGGCTTTAAACCTTAACTATTCGGTAAAAAAAACAGAGCGGTTTGCCCATCTTTACCATAAAATCAATGTGATAGTAGTGTACCAGACTCAACTTAGTTACTGACAGCTATTTCAATGCTAACTTAATTTACTTAATTTATTCTTCTACTTGACAGCAGGGTGCAAAGGGTTCAGAAGCAATCTCTTGTAATCCTACTGATGTGAGTAATTCCTCCCACTCTGTCGGGTAAGAATTGCGTAACTCGGCCACGGTAGCGATCGTTTCATTCCAAATCTTTGCTTTTGCATATATTTCTGCTTGTTCGAGGGGAGTAGCATTTTTTAAGCTATTTTCTAAGTCTGAACTAATTTCTACTTTTTTGACAATTCCTTCTACAGATTCGTCAGCACTACGATCCCATGCGTCACAAATCATAGCAAATCTCCAAGTATATTCTTTATTCGTTGTCAAACTTACATTTTTTGGCAGGGCAAGTTTGACAATACCAGAAGTCTCGGAAATATCTAATTCAGTTAAATAGACACTCTTACCCGATTTATCAATTATTTCAAATTCTGCTGACTTTGCTTTGTTTTCGGGAACATATACGAAAAATTTGGGGTTATTCGCAACTGTTGTGCCGACATTATCTCCTGGCATTAAGGCTGTCAATTTGATTTGACCAGGAGCGCAGGATTCTCCAGAGCGAGTACCCGCACCACTTGTTCTTCCTGAACTTGCCCTTTGTGGCCCAGAAGGAAATTCTATACTAATCAGCAATTCTGCGGTAGACTGTGCTTGTACTAACTGCACGCCTGAAAAAGTTACAATAATTGGGGATGTTGCTAAAGCCAAAAGTCCCCAAAACTTGATATTTTGCCTCCCCATAATCAATTATATCTCCTTTTTTTGATATTTTCACTATACTTGTAATCCTAACATACCTCTAAATGAGTTTTTATCGGTGTATTACAGCAGTTTTCTAGTGGATGAGGTACAAAGTTTTATTGCTCTTGGCAACAGCTCCGGAAGGCAACAGGGAATATAGGAATAAATAGTCTTAGAGCTGATTTGTAAACTGAGTTGAAACTCTTTTCTAGCATTGGTTTTGGGAAAATTATGCCCTGGGGGCTTAGATAGTGTCGAACCCTTAAAGCATTTACCCTCTTATATCATGTCCGGTTGAATAGTTATAAATAAATTACGGAGTCCTCAGTCGGACCTCCTCAGTCCTCAACCCACCCCTAACCCCTCCACCGGAGGGGAAGAAAGAAGGAAGAGGAGGAAAAGGAGAAAGTTTTTTTGACCGCTAATTATCCGGACATAATATTAGTATTTACTTGATAAATCAGCTCTTTTGACATCCTCCCTACGCTGCTCTACGAGACAGCGCGGGATTCCCTAGCATTCTAAATAATTTTTATTGATTCTCAAACAATATTATATCGCTTTTCTTCTTTGAATAGACATCTGTTCAACAATGAATAATTAATCATGAATAATTAACAATTACCGAATAATTAATAATTAATAATTAAATAATTCGCGCCTTGAAGCCTCCCTTTACCAATGGATAATTAACAATTGATAATTGATAATTAAAGAGGAGCTAAAGGAGCGAGAATTCTTTCATTATCCATTATCCATTATCCACTATCAATTATCCATTAATACTATTTCCCGATCTTCAATTCCGTAACGGTTAAAACCCGAGGTAATTATCAATTATCAATTATCCATTAATGAACTATCCTTGAAAGCGGATAGGATTGACTAATTATGAAAATTTTTCTTTATTATACCCTTAAAAGGGTCGGCTTTCAACCACAATTTTTCGGTAAAAATCCAAAATAAAATCAATTCTTATCCATAAATTATCAATTATTCTCCTCATGGGAGGGGTTAGGGGTGGGTTCCCTGTTCCCGATTCCTTATTTCCTCTTTTGGAGGAGATGTCTTTTGAATGAAGTACAAAATTTTAATTTTTAGAGAACAGGGAATCTAAGAATGTATAATACACATCGCGTATTTTTTGGAAAATTATTATATTTACCGAAATTGAATTTGTTAGATTTGATATATAAGTAAGGGAGCGTGAAAAAGGGCGTTGCTGAAATGTAATGATAAGTAGCTGAAGTTCATTAATGGATAATGGATAATGGATAATGGATAATTACCTCTCCCTTTTAGGAAGAGGATTGACCAACTCCGAAAAAATTTATTTTTTTTCCCTTGAAAAGGGAGGCGGAATTAGCTAAATTGTTTAATAATTTAATAATTAAATTATTAAATTATTAATTATTCGGTAAAATTGAAAAACTTATGTTTTGCGTTGATACTTAACCTAAAAATCATTACTACTCAGCAACGCCCAAAAATTGGCTACTTATCCGGTCTCTGTTTGTGAATAGTCCCAGCCTGATGAAAAATAGTTAAGTTACTCTATATAAATACAGCTTTTTATTTGGGCTAATTATATACTCTAACTTAAAGGTAGCAATGCTAAAGTTATTTTCCTTGAAGTAAAAAACGGTAAATACTTTTCACATATTCCCTGGGCTTAGGCTAGTAATTATTACTCAAAGGTATTGATATTTTGAGTCTGGCGATCGAGCAACCTGAAATTTTCAGTAACAGATTTAAGAAAGAGGTAGTATGACTATTTTATTATTAAAACAACTCGGTTTGATTTCTTTTATACCTATATTTTTAATCATATTTTTTGAGTACCCTTCTTTGTCAAAAAATTACACTCAAAATCAAAAATTCTCAGATAATGAAGCCAACAATATATTAAAACTAAACAAACCTCAATCTACTAAACTGCAAAATCAACCTCCTACTCCTAAGAAATATCTAAAAAATAGAATAGAAGTATCTGAAGATGGATGTATCATTAAAAACTTAAGATTGAGAAATGGTATCAATCTCAAAATCAGACAAAATTGCAATTAAGTGAAATTTTCACAAAGAAAGTATAAATAATACAATTATTTAACAGTCAATAATCAGGAATTAAATTGAATTTACCGGTCGTTATAAAAGTATTGAAAAGTCAAATAATACTTTGGTAATAGCAATTTAAAAAAGCAAGACTTAACAAGAAAATCAAGCAGACAATAAACCTTTTTAAGGCTAATGTTGTTGGTATCCAAAAAATAATTAAGTATTTTAAATACTAACCATTTCGACTTGCTATTAGAATTAGAATGTAAGCATTTCGGTCCGAATGCGGAGCTAACAGCTATTAACGGTCAGCTCTTCCGTTTGTCATGCGGAGCTAACAGCAATAAAAATGAATTAAGCAAGCCTTTGTTTAGCTTCTATTCTTCTATTATATTTTCAACTCTATGGAGGGAAATGTAGATGTGGCTCACTCTTACTGCTAAGGTTAAGTGATAGACTTTTCCCATACTTTTAATTCTATAAAGCTGAAGCGCTGATAGCTGACCGCTGAATGCTTACATTAGAATATATTTGTTGACTGCAATATCCTAATCAAGCAAGGTAATGCAACTATGACACAAACACCACCACCTCGTCCCCCAGCTCCTCGTCCTCCAGGAGCCCGTGGTTTACCGCGTCCCCCAGCTCCACCCAGTCCACCAGCAGCAAGAAGACCACCAACATCTCCTCCAGCTTCTTCCGATCCACCAGCATCATCAACATCTGCTTCTCAACAAATAATTCCTCCAACGGAAACCGCACCAGTAGCTCAAATAGCAACTCCTGGTGGTCCACAACTGGGTTCTGGACAAATACCGCTGACAGATATTGTCCGGCGAGCTAATGAAGAAGGTGTTTCAGATGTTCATGTAGGAGTAAAAGAAATACCACGGTTCCGCAAACGTGGAGACCTTTTACCCCTTGAATATCCAGAAACTGACTTGAGCACCTTTATGTTTTGGTTGCGAGAAATTCTTACAGATGAAGAAATTCGTGCATTCCAAGAACGTCTTGACTTTGATGGTGCTGCTGACTTGGGTTTTGTACGGATTAGGATTAGTTTGTTTGACTCTCTTGCAGGTCCGGCAATGGTTTTACGACTGATTGGGTCTAAAATCCTGACTATGGAGCAACTTAAATTGCCAGAAGTCTTTAAGAAAGTCTGCCATCACCATAAAGGGTTAATTTTGGTAACTGGGCCAACAGGTTCTGGTAAGTCTACTACCATGGCGGCGATGATTGATTATATGAACAATACTTTTCCTTATCATGTCATCACTATCGAAGACCCTGTAGAATTTGTCCATGAAAGCCGAAAATGTTTGATCAAGCACCGGGAAGTAGGTAGACATACTCTAAAATTCTTTAATGCTCTTAAAGGTGCTCTCCGTCAAGACCCTGATTTAATGTTAGTAGGGGAAATTCGAGATAAGGAAACGGTGGGAATTGCGATTAAAGCTGCTTCGACAGGACACTTGGTGATGGGAACATTACACACCAACAGTGCTATCAAGACTCTAACTCGTATTTTGGATATGTTTTCTGCTGAGGAGCAACCGGCGATTAAATTAGCTCTTTCAGAAATTCTGGTAGCAATTATTGCTCAGTTGTTGTGTAAAACTACTGATGGTAAGCGGGCAGCTTTCCATGACATTTTGATTAATACTGATGTAATTAAGGAATATATTATTAAAAACCAGTATGAGGAAATTAACCAAATTATGCTCAAAGATACTTATGAAGGTATGACTACCATGAATAGGTCTTTGTTTGAGCTTTACCAGGAGGGTCGAATTACAGAAGAAACAGCAATAGACCAGTCTCCCTACCCAAATGAAATGGCTCAGATTTTACGAGGTAGAATTTAAAAAGATTGTGAAATTTTAAATTTTAAGTTCTCAGGATGAACTAGAGTAGAAATTAAGCGGGCAGTTTAACTTTCCTGGTGGGAAGTCCCGCGCTGTAATATTCGATTCAGCGCCGTATGGGAGAGTCAGAACATGGTATGCTTATGGACACAGGGGGAGGACATCACCTGGTGTATAAACTGCAACTCCTTTGCGGGTTGAAGAATCCCTCGTTGTGGCAATCGCGCAACGTCGGGAGTATGTCAAGTTCAGCTAATGCTTTAACTAGCTATCAGCTTTGATAATTTCCGTACCGGAATGCTCCGCAAACGCTAACGTTAACAGCTTTTTGCCGCTCTGGGTTAAAATCCCTGGCAACCCTAAGCGCAGGATTGTTGAGTCGGGGTTGAAATCCCCTTCTCGCACTTTCAAAAAAATAATCTTGCTGAGTGCTGAGTGCTGAGTGCTTCTTTAACCAGTCGAGTTTAATGGAAAAACTCTAAAGTCTGTAGTCGATCCTAATTGATTTTCTTGAAACCAAAACCAGTAAAATTCCCCCTATTGTTCAAGGGTATTGCCTTGTTTACACCAGGGGGGGATTTAATTTATTGTGTAGACCCAAGTAAACAAAATCGATGGCATCTACACCTCTGTGTAGAGCTACAAGAAATATTGGGGTTATCTGAACCACCTCATTTCTTGATACCAGGATACACTGCAACTATTGATAAATGGTTAGACCCTCGCACTCAAGAAGTCCAAGTTTCTGCTGAAGCTTATGCTCCTGTCTTAAGATATCAAATATTACTTAATGCCATTTTTAAGACTGATAACTTGATTTGGCAACCTGCTCCTTGGTCAGAGGAATTTTGTAATCCAATGGTAATTGCTACTTATTACGACCAGTTTTCTCAACTCTGGGAAAGTCATGACCTTGTTGTACATCTCGATCGGCAAGAGGTTAATCTCGATTCAACTCCAGAGGAATTTTTGACCTCCAGTCTCGACCTACAACTAGAAAAACCAAATGTTCAAGGGTCTGTTCTCCGCTTATTTGTATCGGGTAACAATATTCGCACTGAGCGGACTCTCAAGAGTCTGCACCAAATATTAGAAAAGTCTCTTTCTCATCCTTATACTTTGAAGGTAATAGATGTGTTGCAACATCCGGAACAAGCTGAAGCAGATCAAATTACTGCTACTCCTACTCTGATTAGGGTTTGGCCTCTACCTGTGCGGAGAATTGTTGGGGAATTTAATGATGTGGAAAAAATTCTTAAGTTGTTGGAAGGTGCTAATTCTAGATTTTAAATGATTTTAATAGTTTTGTGGAATGAGCATCTTGCCCGTTCCTTATACTTGCCCGTTCCTAATATTTTTGGGCAGGAAGGTGTTAATTCTAGATTTTAAATGATTTTAATAGTTTTGTGGAAGTGGAATGGGTATCTTGCCCGTTCCTTATACTTGCCCGTTCCTAATATTTTTGGGCAGGAAGGTGCTAATTCTAGATTTTAAATGATTTTAATAGTTTTGTGGAAGTGGAATGGGCATTTTGCCCGTTCCTGATACTTGCCCGTTCCTAATATTTTTGGGCAGGCAGGATATGAGTATTGGGGAAGCTCAGGAAATTTATGGTCTATTGATGGTAAAAGTCCCTGTTTCATTAATTGATAATGGATAATGGATAATTGATAATTACCTCGGGTTTTAACCGCTACGGAATTGAATATAAGGAAATATTATTTCTTTTTTTCCCCTTAAAAGGGGAGACTTTAAACCAGAATTATTTAATGATTAATTATTAATTAGGGCTTACCGATTAATTCTCAAAGTATTGATAAATATAAGGTTTTAGCCTTTTTGGGGTTCAAAAAACTGCCTGCTTTTCGATGCCAAGAGCTGCAAAAAGCTAGTATTTTGGGCTGACTATGGTAGAAAAATTAAGGGACAATTCTTACCGAATAATTAAGGTTTAAAGCCTCTCCTTTAAAGGAGAAAAAAGAAAAAATTTTCCTTTGATTCAATCCTCTTCTTTTCAAGGAGAGGTAATTATTAATTATTAATGGCTTTGTTGCATGAAAGTAGCGTTCTTAACATCCATTCGGCAGTTATATCGCCCTGCGACTGCAATTGTTACTATTGGACAATAGTTATTTCTCTGCTCTTGAGCGATCGCCCTACGACTGCAATTGTTACTATTGGACAATAGTTATTGCTCTGCTCTTGAGCGCCATTCGGCAGCTTTGCGGTAGCTTAATCGCCCTGCGACTGCAATTGTTACTATTGGACAATAGTTATTGCTCTGCTCTTGAGCGCCATTCGGCAGCTTTGCGGCAGCTTAATCGCCCTACGACTGCAATTGTTACTATTGGACAATAGTTATTTCTCTGCTCTTGAGCGATCGCCCTGCGACTGCAATTGTTACTATTGGACAATAGTTATTGCTCTGCTCTTGAGCGATCGCTGTGCGACTGCAATTGTTACTATTGGACAATAGTTATTGCTCTGCTCTTGAGCGCCATTCGGCAGCTTTGCGGTAGCTTAATCGCCCTGCGACTGCAATTGTTACTATTGGACAATAGTTATTGCTCTGCTCTTGAGCGCCATTCGGCAGCTTTGCGGTAGCTTAATCGCCCTGCGACTGCAATTGTTACTATTGGACAATAGTTATTGCTCTGCTGATTCGCGATCGCCCTACGACTGCAATTGTTACTATTGGACAATAGTTATTGCTCTGCTCTTGAGCGCCATTCGGCAGCTTTGCGGCAGCTTAATCGCCCTACGGCTGCAATTGTTACTATTGGACAATAGTTATTGCTCTGCTGATTCGCGATCGCCCTACGACTGCAATTGTTACTATTGGACAATAGTTATTGCTCTGCTCTTGAGCGCCATTCGGCAGTTATATCGCCCTACGACTGCAATTGTTACTATTGGACAATAGTTATTTCTCTGCTGATTCGCGATCGCCCTGCGACTGCAATTGTTACTATTGGACAATAGTTATTTCTCTGCTGATTCGCGATCGCTGTGCGACTGCAATTGTTACTATTGGACAATAGTTATTTCTCTGCTCTTGAGCGCCATTCGGCAGCTTTGCGGCAGCTTAATCGCCCTACGACTGCAATTGTTACTATTGGACAATAGTTATTTCTCTGCTGATTCGCGATCGCTGTGCGACTGCAATTGTTACTATTGGACAATAGTTATTGCTCTGCTCTTGAGCGCCATTCGGCAGCTTTGCGGTAGCTTAATCGCCCTAAGACTGCAATTGTTACTATTGGACAATAGTTATTTCTCTGCTCTTGAGCGCCATTCGGCAGTTATATCGCCCTACGACTGCAATTGTTACTATTGGACAATAGTTATTTCTCTGCTGATTCGCGATCGCTGTGCGACTGCAATTGTTACTATTGGACAATAGTTATTGCTCTGCTCTTGAGCGCCATTCGGCAGCTTTGCGGCAGCTTAATCGCTGTGCGACTGCAATTATTACTATTTATCTATTGGACAATAGTTACAGCAGTTTCCGCGCGTTATTGTTGTACATATGCGGAGCAAGTGCGGCAGCTATATACTTTCATGCAACAAAGCCATTATTAATTATTAATTATTAATTGTTGAATCCTACCTCCTCGCTCATTCCTATTTCTCCTGTCTCCTGTCTCTTACCCCTACTAAAAGACTTATTCAGCAAACCCTAATTATTCGGTAAGGGGATTTCAGAGGCATTTGCACTTCGTGAAAGCAAGGAAAGGTTAGGAAAAATAAAAAGCTTAAAACTCAGACAACGTAAGATTTTTCCTTCTTCCTTCTTCCTTCTTACTTCTTACTTCTTACTTCTTCCTTCTTCCTTCTGCTATGAACAGACATCAGGAGCGCACAAACCAGGAAAATTTACGGTTGTGACTTCCAAAGTATCTAACTCAACTTTGCGGATCATACAATTATTTGTATCTGCAATAAATAAATGTTGCGCGATCGCACTTAATCCTGATGGCTCAAAAAAGCTACAATTAATACCTTGTCCATCTTGATGACCGGCGGTGCCATCTCCCAACATGGTAAGGCATAAACCTGCGTGATATTCTACCCGCTTAATTTTGTGATTATAGGTATCAGCAACCCATACATAATTTTGGGTATATTCTATTCCCAAACAATGTTGTAGCAAAACTTCTGAACCTCGGCCATCTTTGTCGCCAAAGCCAAATAGTCCCCCACTACCACAAATAGTCCGTACTTGCGGATGCTCATTAATACCTACTGCTCGAATTGAACTAATTTCACTATCAGCAACAAATAATTCATTGCCATCCGTACTAATACCGCTAGGTTGAGCAAAAGCAGATTCTGTCAGAGAGCCATCTACACAAGCTTCTGCACCAGTCCCTGCATAAGTGCTAATCATCCCAGTATCCAGTTGCAACAGCCAAATTTGATGGGAACCGGCCATAGCAATAAAAATGCGATCGCCTATCTTGTCCACATCCCAAGGTGAATTAAGTTTAGTTTCTCTAGCAACTCCACTATGAGGGGAAATTTGATAACTTTTTTCTCCAGTACCTGCAATAGTCTCCACCTGCTGAGTTTGAAAATCAATTTTGCGTAAAGCATGATTTTCTGTATCGGCAACATATAAAATTTGATTCTTGGCATCAAAAGTCATACCTTGGGGAGCAAAAAGTTGAGCTTCAGAAAATGAACCATTAATTAATCCTGCTTTCCCAGTACCAATAATATGCAAAACTTCTCCTTCAAGAGTACTAACAACAATACGATGATGTCCTGAGTCAGCGACAAATAATTGATTAGTATCACTATCAGCGAGAACTTTACCCGGAAAAGCTAAAGGTGTAGTCAAAGGTTGCTTTTGTTTTTCTAGAATTGAGCTAACTTCACTAAAATTAATAGTACCTTTGTCTTGATGTTCTTGTATCAACTTACCAATAATTTCATCCAAGACATCACGTTTACCTTCACCAGAAACAGACCCCACTATATACCCTTCTGGATCGATAATTTTGAAAGTCGGCCATGCACGAACAGCATATTGTTGCCAAACTCTCGAACCACTGTCTACTAACACAGGATGTCCAATGTCGTAGCGGAGGATAGCTTGGCGGACATTTTCCAATTCTTTTTCATTCTCGAATTTGGCTGAGTGGACGCCGATAATAGTCAGACTATCTGGATATTTTTGTTCTAGGAATTTTAGGTCTGGCAGAACGTGGAGGCAATTGATGCAACAGTAAGTCCAGAAGTCGAGGATAACCACTCGTCCTTTTAGAGATTCGAGGGATAGGGGTTTGTCTGTATTTAGCCAGGGATAATTTTGGGGCAGTTTAGGTGCTCTGATACGGGACATAAATATTGGCCAGGTAATACTAAAAATTGCTCTTATATAAATTTAACGAAGTCTGAAGGTCTTGTTTGATTAAGGTAATATTTTTACTCCTACACTATTATCTAACATCTATCAAAACGGTAAATAAATACACTAGCGTCCTTTACTTTTCTCGGAAAATAAATAATAAAAATAATGGCAAATAATAATATTTTAACGGCTGGAAATTGGAGAACTGGTCCTGGGATTCAAGATGCCCTTAATAAAATACGGTCAAGAGCTTATTTAGATAGAGGTAATACCATTGGCAACAATAGTGCCTCAAACCTGGTGGCCAAAAATTTCCTAGATAATCGAGATATTACTAACGACCAAATTATCAAAGCTGCAAATGCTTCAGAATTAGGAGTTACACTTTCTTCCTCAGATGCAGGCAAAGTTAGACAAGAATTTCCTAATTATGATAAGGAGCCATTACATCTAGTTGCTGTAGACGCAGCTGCGATTATCACAGGTTTACCTCCGGACCAAGTGTCTAGGTTAGCACCAGATCTTGGTATTACAGGTACACCTGATACGTTTCAATTTTTCTCACCACTAGAGAGTCTTGGAATAGGAACAATTCTCCATGACATTACTGACTATCTGGATGATGCCTTTCGAGAAATAGGAATTGAAGTTGCAAGCTTTAATGAATCACTTTGGGGATTTGAAGGTAAAGTGATCTCTGCATTGGTAATGGCAGTGGAAGCAATTCCAGATGCCATCTACGATAATTCGATTGGTTTGGTTATTGATGGAGTAGATTATTTATTCTCTTATATTGAAGGATTATTTGAGGAAGCAGGAGTTGAGGCAGTTAATAATGATGATGATTTTTTCAATTGGGATAAAATCACTCCTAGATTAGGAGAGATTGGTGCATCGATAGGTTCCCAAATTGCAGCTATGACCGCAGATGATGATTTGGCAACTCAAATTGTTGCACAAGCTGCTGGTGATACAGTTGGTCTTACAATTGGTAATTCGATTCGTTATGAAATTGATCCGTCAAAAGAATCAGAGTTTACTACCCTTGAATCACTCTATAACAATTTTTCTAAGGCGTTGTTGTCATATTCAGCAAATATGGTAGCAGGTGCTGTCACCAACACAGTTGTTGATTATTTCAAGATTGAAGATCCCATATCACGAATTGTGGCGAATGCAGTAGTTGGTGACATAGCTACATATTATTTGAGGGACATTACTGGATATTTGGCAACAGATGTCCTGGGATTACCAGATACTGTTAGTCCAGACCCTGGGTCTGTTTTGAGTTTAAAAAGCTTAAAAACCAATATTAGTTCAGCACTTGGAAGCTATGTTGGCTCTGAATTATACGATAAGCTGGTGGATTGGAATGTCTTCACTGAAGACTATAGTCAGGAAGGAGCAGCGATCGGTGGGTCTATTGGTGCTGCCATTGGGAGTTTTATTTTGCCAGGGATCGGCTCCGCAATCGGAAGTTTTCTGGGTAATATTATAGGTGGCTTGGTTGGCGATAAAGATTATCCTCGTGCTGGAGCAGGTGTTGGTATCGATCCTGAAACTGGAACATCTTTCTCAATTACAGGTACTTATGAAAACGATGATGGTAATCGAGGATATGCGATACAAATGGCTGAAGCTGCTAGAGACAACCTTAATATGGTGGCAGCAATGGTTGGCGGACAATTGGTGAGTACCCATCCCTATTGGTTTGGACACTATGAGGAGGAAACGTTTTATAGCCTCAACCCGGTAAATAGCAGTGGCAGAGGTAGGATTACTCGCTCTACTGCTGAAGAGGCGATTTCAGATGGTGTTGTTGCTCAACTGGGTCGCACTGAATTTGAAGGTGGCAACATATACATGGAACAGGTTTTGTCAAACATTCCTGAGCCAGATTATAATCCAGAACTTGAGGAGTTGTTGGTCGATCTTGAAATAGCTCAAAATTACAGCATCTATAAGAGCGATCCATTTCTCTATGGTAACATGATCGTCAGTATAAGCGATAAGGAAGTACGATCGTCCCTCATTGAGTACTTCAGAACAATGCAACAACAGGCAAATGTTCTGAATTTAGATGAAGTAACCCCGATTGACGAATCGATCCAAAACGATGAGTTTTTACCCGGAACAAAAGGCCAGGATGTTTTAGTTGGTAATGAAGGCCGTGATGTTTTGTTTGGTTGGGCAGGCAATGATAAACTCACAGGTGGAAGCGGTAATGACCTTTTGGTCGGAGGTAGTGGTAATGACTTGTATGTATTCAACGAAGCCGATGGTCAGGATATTATAGTAGAGAATAAGACAAATTCGATAGATACCTTAGCATTTGAACAAAAAGTTCTAGCCGCAGATTTAATTTTTACTCGTTCCCCAGACCAGCCTGAAGATCTGTTGATTGAGTTTGTATCCGATTCAACCGACCAGATTTTAGTCAAAGGGCAGTTTGGGGAATTTGGAGCGATCGAAGAATTTTTATTCAGCGATGGTAGTTCCTTAACTGACGAAGAAGTCGCGCATCTTATCAACCTAAGCGAAAATCCTAGTTTTCCTCATCATACTTTTGATCTTGCTGAAGATAGCGATAACGAAAACTACCAGTTTCAAGTAGCTCAAAGTATCCGCAACTACAGTGTAGTTACTGGCCAAGGTATAACCACAGATAGCAATGGTAATGTGTGGGTTACAGGACTTTTTGGTGGTAGCATTGACATTAACGGAGATGGCAATAATGATTTGACCAGTAATGGTGGTAATGATAGCTATTTAGCCAAGTTTGACATTGATGGCGACTTACTATTTGCCCAAAATATCGGCAGCAATAGTGACATTAGCTATGTCATAAGTGACATTAGCCATGCCATAGCTACTGACAGCAATGATAATGTGTTGGCTACAGGATATTTCAGTGGCAGCATTGACATCGATGGAGATGGAATCAATGATTTAATCAGTAACGGCTCATTGGATGGCTATGTGGTTAAGTTTGACACTAATGGTAATTTCGTGTTCGCCCAAAACATTGGCGGTGGCAATAGTGATATAGGTTATGACATAGCCACTGATAAGGATGGTAATGTATGGGCTACAGGATCGTTCAGAGGCAACATAGATATAGACGGAGATGGCACTAATGATTTGACCGATAATGGTAATGGTAATAGCTATGTAGTCAAATTCGATATTGACGGCGACTTGCTATTTGCCCAAAGTATCGGTGGTAGCAATGGTGATACTGGCTACGGTATAGCTACTGATAGTGATGGTAATGTCTGGGCTACAGGTATGTTTAGTGGTAGTATCGACATAGACGAAGATGGCACTGATGATTTGACCAATAATGGCATTTGGGATAGCTATTTAATCAAATTCGACAGAAATGGTAATTTCCTGTTTGCCCAAAATATCGGCGGTAGCAGTATTGATTTTGGCTACGATGTAGCTACTGATAGCGATGGTAATGTCTGGCTTACAGGAAAGTTCGAGGGCATTATAGACATCAACGGAGATGGCACTAATGATTTGATTAGTAACGGCAAGAGTGATAGTTATGTAGCCAAGTTCGACAGGAATGGTCATTTCTTATTCATCCAAAATATAGGTGGTAGTAGTGATGACATTGGCTATGGCATAGCTACCGATAGCGATGGTAATGCCTGGGCTACAGGAGATTTTAGGAGCGGTGTTGATATCAACAGTGATGGCTATCTAGCAAAATTCGACAAGGATGGTAATATCCTATTTGTCCAAAACATCAGCGGTATTAGCGATGAAATTAGCTATCGCACATTCACTGACAGTGATGGTAATACCTCATCGATTCAGAATAGCAGTCTTAGAGATGACATTGGCTATGGCATAGCCACCGATAATCGTGGTAATGTCTGGGCTACAGGAGAGTTCGGCGGTAGCGTTGACATCGACGGAGATGGTACTAATGATTTGACCAGTAATGGTTTGTCTAATGCGTATGTTATTCAGTTCTCTGATGTAATTAATTCATTTCCTACTGATATCACTATCACCAATAGCATTATTGATGAAAACGTAGCAGGCAACACTGTGGTCGGTGCGTTGTTAACTACTGATCCTGACGATGAAGATACTTTTGCTTACGAGTTAGTAACAGGTGTGGGAGATATCGATAACACAGCCTTTACTATTAATGGTAACCAACTGAGAATAAAGAGTTCTCCCGATTATGAAACTAAGTCTAGTTATAATATCCGAGTACAAACTACTGATGCAGCAGGAGAAACTTATGAGGAAGAGTTGACTATTTATGTTAATGATGTCAGCGATACCAGCGGAGTTCAATTTGAACTTGCTCAAAATATTGGTGGTCGCTTTGATGAAAGAGGCTATGGCATAGATACCGACAGCAATGGTAATACCTGGGCTACAGGATATTTTCAGGGCAGCATTGATATAGATGGAGACGGCAATAATGATTTGACCAGCAATAGTTTTTATGATGGCTACCTAGTTAAGTTCGACATTGATGGTGACTTGCTGTTTGCTCAGAATATTGGTGGTAGTGGTTCTGATGTTGGCACTGACGTAGCTACCGACAGCAACAGTAATGTGTGGATAACAGGATATTTCCAGGGCAGCATTGACATAGATGGAGACGGCAACAATGATTTGACCAGCAATGGAGGGTGGGATGGCTATTTAGCTAAGTTCGACAGCAATGGTGATTTCCTGTTTGCCCAAAATATTGGCAGCAGCAATTCTGACTATGGCAGAGGTATAGCAACTGATGGCAATGGTAATGCGTGGGTAATAGGACTTTTCCAGGGCAGCATTGATATAGATGGAGACGGCAATAATGATTTAATCAGTAATGGTGATTCTGATGGCTATTTAGCTAAGTTCGACAGTAATGGTAATTTCCTGTTTGCCCAAAGTATTGTCGGTCTCGGTTCTAGTGATCGGGAAGGCAGCGGTATAGCTACTGATAACAATGGTAATGTGTGGATAACAGGACTTTTTGGTGGTACGATCGACATTGACTCTGACGGCACTAATGATTTAGTCGGCAATGGTAGTTCTGATGCCTATTTAGTTAAGTTTGATGATGATGGCAACTTGTTGTTTGCCCAAAATATCGGTAATTATAGTGATGACAGAGGCAGAGGTATAGCAATTGATAGCAATGGTAATGTGTGGGCTACAGGATTTTTCCAGGGTAGGATTGATATAGACGGAAATGGCACTAATGATTTAATCAGTAATGGTAGTTCTGATGGTTATTTAGCTAAGTTTGACAGTAATGGCAACTTGCTGTTTGCCCAAAATATCGGTGGTAGCAGTATTGATATTGGCTACGGCATAGCTACTGATAGCGATGATAATGTGTGGGCTGCAGGACAATTTTCTGGCAGCATTGACATTGACGGAGATGGTGGTAACGATTTGACCAGTAATGGCGATCGTGATGGCTATCTAGTCAAATTTCACAGTAATGGCAATTTTCTGTTTGCCCAAAACATCGGTGACAGTAGTGACGATAACGGCTATGGTATAGCCACTGGTAATAATGGTAATGTCTGGGTTACAGGAGATTTCTATGGTAACATTGACATAGACGAAGATGGCAGTAATGATTTAAACAGTAATGGCAGTTCTGATGCCTATATTGTTAAGTTCTCTGATGCAACTCCAGCATCGGAACCGGAAACAACTCCGGAACCGGAACCGGAAACAACTCCAGTGCCTGAACCAACACCGGAACCAGCTCCAACTCCTGAAGCAGCACTGGAACCAGCTCCAACTCCAGCTCCAACACCGGAAACAACTCCAGCACCGGAACCGGAAACAACTCCAACACCGGAAACAACTCCAGCACCGGAACCGGAACCGGAAGCAACTCCAGCACCGGAACCAGAAACAACTCCAGCACCGGAACCGGAACCGGAAACAACTCCAGCACCGGAAACAACTCCAGCACCAGCACCAGCACCAGCACCGGTATCGGAAACAACTCCAGTGCCTGAACCAACACCGGAACCAGCTCCAACTTCAGTACCTGAACCAACACCGGAACCGGAACTGGAACCAGCTCCAACACCGGAACCGGAACCGGAAACAACTCCAGCACCGGAACTGGAACCAGCTCCAACACCGGAGCCGGAACCGGAGCCAACTCCAGCCCTGGAATCGGAACCAACACCGGAACCGGAACCGGAAACAACTCCAGCCCTGGAATCGGAACCAACACCGGAACCGAAACCGGAAACAACTCCAGCACCGGCACCGGAACCAACTCCAGTGCCTGAACCAGCACCGGAACTAACTCCAGCACCGGAACCGGAAACAACTCCAACACCGGAAACAACTCCAGCACCGGAACCGGAAACAACTCCAGCACCGGAACCGGAACCGGAAGCAACTCCAACACCGGCACCGGAACCAGAACCAACTCCAGCACCGGCACCGGAAACAACTCCAACACCG
>JAXHSW010000290.1:0-8238 GCA_034190295.1 Cyanobacteriota bacterium
ACTCCAAATTCCTACCATATCCGTGTATCCGTGCCATAATCCGTGTGAGCCACACTCCAAATTCCTGACCTATCCGTGTATCCGTGCCATAATCCGTGTGAGCCACACTCCAAATTCCTGACCTATCCGTGTATCCGTGCCATAATCCGTGTGAGCCACACTCCAAATTCCTAATTCAAAATCGACCCTCCCATCATCTTCTGATACCGCCATTCCAACTCCCTCCTCAACAGAGGCCAACTATTCAAACTTTCATCCTTCTCCATCACCCGAAAAGCAGCACCCCGCGCCAATTCCAAAACCTCCTGGTCCTCAACCAAACTCGCCAAAGCAAAATCCGGCAACCCAGACTGCTTCGTTCCCAAAACCTGACCAGGTCCCCGCAAACGCATATCCATCTCCGCAATAAAAAATCCATCCTGAGACTGCTCCAAAACTTTCAAACGTTCCGTAGCATCAGTAGAACCCGCACCCCTCATCAACAAACAATAAGAGCGATGGACACCACGACCCACTCGTCCCCGCAACTGATGTAACTGAGATAAACCAAACCTTTCTGCATTTTCAATCAACATTACTGTGGCATTCGGCACATCTACCCCCACTTCCACCACAGTTGTAGATACTAAAATCTGAGTTTGATTATCCCGAAATGCACTAATTGCTTGGTCTTTTTCTACACTTGTCATTCTGCCATGAAGTAAACCTATTTGAAATTCTGGAAAAATTTTTTCTGCTAACTTTTGATGTTCTTCAACTGCTGACTTTACATCTAATTTTTCCGACTCTTCAACTAAGGGTAAAACCACATAAACTTGTCTACCTTGAACTATTTCTCGGCGGATTAAATCGTAAGCTTTTTTACGTTGTCTTCCAGTCAAAGTCGTTGTTTGAATTGGTTGTCTTCCTGGTGGTAATTCATCTATTTGACTAACATCTAAATCTCCATGTAATGTCAAAGCTAAAGTTCTCGGAATGGGAGTAGCTGTCATTGCCAAAAAGTGGGGAGATTCACCTTTTTGTTGTAATTTTGCTCTTTGTTGAACTCCAAATCTATGTTGCTCATCTATTACTACTAAACCTAATTTGTGAAAATTTACAGCTTCTTGAATTAGAGCATGAGTACCGACTAATACAGGTAATTCTCCAGTCTCAAGTTGAGAGTGAATTTCTCGGCGTTTTGCTACCTTTGTCGAACCAGTTAATAGTTCAACTGGTAAATGTAAGAGATTAAACCAACCAACTAATTTTTTATAATGTTGTTCTGCTAATACTTCTGTTGGTGCCATTAAAGCTGCTTGATAACCTGCTTGAATTGCTGCTAACATCGCCACAACTGCTACTACAGTTTTTCCTGCTCCTACATCTCCTTGTACTAATCTTTTCATTGATTCAGGTTTTTGTAGGTCATTGAGTATTTCATTTACTACTCTTTTTTGAGCATTAGTTAATGCAAATGGAAGTAATTTATAGAATTGCTCGATTAATTTTCCTGTAGTTGGTAAAGCTATTCCTGTTTCTACTTTTTTTTGCAGTTGCCGACGTTTCAATAATCCTAATTGTAGGTAGAAAAATTCATCAAAAACTAAGCGACGACGAGCTGCTGCTAAACAATCTCGATCTATAGGAAAGTGAATATTTTTAATCGCATTTTTTAAATCTATTAATTGATATTGATTTAGTAAAGCTTCAGGCAATGTATCTGACAATTGTTCTGCTGTTGGTAAAACCGTAAAAATTGCTCGTCTAACAACATCTGCTCCTACTCCATCTGTTAAGGGATAAACTGGTACTAAACGACCAACTTTCATGGATTCAATTTTACCCCCTTCACTATCAAGAACTTCTATTTCTGGATTATCTAAGTTTTTCCCATATTTATTTTCTTTAACTAAACCTGAAGCAGCTATTGTTGCACCCACTGGATAGATTTTTTTCTGCTGCATTTGCCAACCTTTATTACTAAATCTAGGTCCGGCAAAAAAGCGACTTATTTTAATTTGACCTGTAGCATCTGTGAGAGTAAGTTCGAGAATAGTTAATTTCTTATTTTTAGGGCTAGAAAAACAATTGAATCTTTTAACTTTGCCAATTATTGTGACAGTTTCTCCGGGTTCTAGGTCGCGAATATTTACTTGACGAGCATAATCTATATGGTCTCTTGGATAATAATAAAGTAATTCTCTAACTGTATATAATCCTAATGTCGCTAGGCGATCGCTGTTTCTTTTGCTAATATCTTTGACTTCTGTTAATGGTTGTTCTATATCAAGTTTATCGCTGTATTTTTGGGAAGTAACAGAGTTGTTTTTTAGTCTTTCTTGAGTTTTTTCTTCTTGTTTGATTTGCTCTTTTTTTATTATTTCTTCTGGCTTTACTCCTTCAGAAATATATTGCATTTTTTGTAAAAAATATTTAGTTGTTTCTAGTAATTTTTGCCGTTCTTCTCTTGTCATCTCTGGATAACTGACAAATTGATTAGATATCTCCTGAAATTGATTTTGATAACCTTTTAATATTATTGGTGTTTGACTCAAACTGATACTTAAAAAGTCATTAAATATATATTGTTTTCCCTGGATATTTTGAAATCCATATTGTACTTCTACTGACAAAGCTTTTTGTAGTCTTTCCCAGTCTATCTTTTCTCTTTCATTATTCATGGCATATTATGTATGTAATATTTTCCTAGTCGCTCATTTATAGAAAGTCACACTTCAATCAATATCAGCATTAAATTTTTTTGACTTCTTTTATTTTACTTTTTTTGAGGAAATCTATTGAGATTCCTAATTAATAAATTCATTAAATATATATTGTTTTTCCTGGATATTTTGAAATCCATATTGTACTTCTACTGACAAAGCTTTTTGTAGTCTTTCCCAGTCTATCTTTTCTCTTTCATTATTCATGGCATATTATATATGTAATATTTTCCTAGTCGCTCATTTATAGAAAGTCACACTTCAATCAATATCAGCATTAAATTTTTTTGACTTCTTTTATTTTACTTTTTTTGAGGAAATCTATTGAGATTCCTAATTAATAAATTCATTAAATATATATTGTTTTTCCTGGATATTTTGAAATCCATATTGTACTTCTACTGACAAAGCTTTTTGTAGTCTTTCCCAGTCAATATTTTCTCTTTCATTATTCATGGCATATTATTTTTGTAATATTTTATTAGCATTTATAGAAATTCACACTTCAATCAATATCAGCATTCAGTTTTTTTGACTTCTTTTATTTTACTTTTTTTGAGGAAATCTATTGAGATTCCTAATTAATAAATTCATTAAATATATATTGTTTTCCCTGGATATTTTGAAATCCATATTGTACTTCTACTGACAAAGCTTTTTGTAGTCTTTCCCAGTCGATATTTTCTTTTTAATTATTCATGGCATATTATTTTTTCTGTAATATTTTCTTAGTCGCTCATTTATAGCAATTCACAATAAGTGTGAAGTACAAAATTCCTTTGTTTTAGAGAATAGGGAAGTAGGTAGTATAAAAGCAGAAAAACAACTATACTTCAGTAACTTGAGAAATCCTATATTTTGCTTTATTTTAGGAAATACATTTATCTATCTAATTAACATATAGAATAATATTTTAATCAGAAAAGATAAAGGGAGAGCTACGAATTGCGGATAATTACTTATAACTTATAATAAAATTTTTGTTTGTAGTTGGCCTTGAGCCTCTACAATACTTGTAGCAGTTGCCAAGGTGCTTAGGACATAAAGGATAAACATAGCGTTGCCCGAACTTAGGGGTAGCCATATCGCTTCTATGAGATGGTCTAATAATTTTATATTTTTCTGTGTCCTAAACACCCTGGGAGGTCATTTCAGTTATCGGTTATCAGTTATCAGTTATCAGTTATCAGTTATCAGTTATCAGTTATCGGTTATCAGTTGTAAAATATATAATATAATTGCTCAAGTCCAAATACGAGCCTACGAGCCTAACTTTCAAGAAATCAGAAATCACAAGTGTATTTTCGCAGCATTCGGACTGAAAATCAGAAGTTAAAATTAGTGAAAAATTGTTATTCACAACTAATTTTCAATGGCTAAAAAGAAATTTATCAAACAGGATTGGGTCTAAAACCCCGTCTTTTAAGGCAAAATATTTTGAGAGGGGGACTCAAATACCCTAGTTCCCCTCCTGGGAGGGGTTAGGGGTGGGTTAAATTCTGACTTCTGACTTCCTATTTCTGAATTTGAGCGCAGAGATAACTATTAGATATCTCCGAGCGTCCAAAATAAAATCAATTATCGCATAGAATTATTATCAATTATTTCCTCCTACTCCCTACTCCCTCTTCTCCGGAGATAACTACTGACTAATTGTTTAAAACATTCAATTATCAAACAGGATTGGGTCTAAAACCCCGTCTTTTAAGGCGAAATATTTTGAGAGGGGAACTCAAATACCCTAGTTCCCCTCCTGGGAGGGGTTAGGGGTGGGTTAAATTCTGACTTTTGACTTTTGACTTC
The DNA here is from genome assembly GCA_034190295.1 of Cyanobacteriota bacterium. GTDB lineage: Bacteria > Cyanobacteriota > Cyanobacteriia > Cyanobacteriales > Microcoleaceae > Okeania. The sequence continues at coordinate 4,509 of JAXHSW010000290.1, forward strand.
GTTAATCTTCATACCAACTAGAACGCCATGCTGACTCTGCTTCTATTACAGCTCGTTCGCGTTGCTTTTTACGATATTCTCGTTGTAGTTGATTAAGTCTTCCTAAAAGGTTACGAATTTTATTACGCCAGGCAGTAACATTAATATCAGTAAATTCTATTTCAGATAATCTGAGATTTACGGCTATAACTTTAGTAACTCTAGAATTTTTTTCTTCTTCTGGATCTTCTGCTTCAATTAATAAATTTAATAAATTAGGTTTTCCACCCAAAGGAGTCTCGCCTGATTCCATTTTTGTCGCAGCTTCTAAAACTTTTTTCGGTATTTTTTTCGGTAGTATTTCTGAATTTTGAAGGATGCAGTTTGCCTGATGAGAAACTTTTTTGAGGATTTCAGGTATTTGCTTCTCTATATTTTCTTGCCAAGATATTAATGTATCTAAATTCTCTAATTTATCAACAATATTTTCTGGGGAATTTTCTATTTCTTCTCTTTCAATTTTATTTAGACTTTCTTCTATCCGATCTGCCAGTTTTTGCTCCTCATTATCAGATGTTTTACTTGGAAATAATACAGCAGAATCAAATTCTATGTTCGTCTTTTGATTCTTTAGTAAGGATGTTAGTTCTTGCTCCTCCCCATCTCCTTCACCCAAAAGACTCATCATTAATTCTGGTGCTGAAGTCTCATCTGAATTTTGCTGTTCTTCTGGAATTTGTTCTAATAACTCTTCTAATTCTCTAACAGGTAATTTTGCTATTTCTCGCAACTCAGACTGCATTTTTTGTCGCTGAGAAAAAGATAAATTCAGAAAAGCTTCTGGATATCCTTGAGTACATATATGATAACTAGCAAAAATTAATTGTTGGTCTATCCCTTGACCTAATACTTTGAAATAACCTTCATAAGTATCATAAAATTCCTTAGCAATTTCTGCGATCGCTACTTCTATTTCTTTCAATTTTTCCTCTATTTGTTTTGCTGCTCCCACCATATTTAATTATTTTGTATTTATCAACAATTAAAAATTAAAAATAAACAGATTATCTCTGCTACTTTTAATTTTTAATATTAAGTATTTCCTGCGGAATGCTGCGCAAACAGCTAGCTCGCATTCAGCTTTCAGCTATTTCATAAATAATGAATATACGCTGCTAAGGTCAAGGTTAGTTGTTTTTTCAATACTTTGAATTATCCTTAAACCTCTCAATACTAATTCCTGCTATTAAAGCCAGTGAATTAATAGCTGATTGCTGATTGCTGACCGCTTTTTCGCAGCATTCGGACTGAAATGCTTACTTTTTAATTATGATTATTTATCAATTATTCCTTTCCCATTTGTGCTGCTACTTCTTCAGCAAAATTATCCTCTTTTTTCTCAATACCCTCTCCCAAAACAAATCGTGTAAAACGACGTACTTGAACTTTTTCACCTAACTGAGCGCTAGTTTCCTTAACCAACTCTGCCACTGTGACATTTTGGTCTTTAATATAAGGTTGATCCATTAATGTTAATTCTTTGAATCGCTTTTCTATTCTTCCCTGAACTATTTTTTCCCTTATATTTTCCGGCTTCTTACTAAGGTCTTCTCTACCCATTTCTATAGATTTTTCACTCTCCACAAATTCCGCCGGGATATCATCAACTGAAATATATTCTACCTGTGGACAAGCTGCTATTTGCATAGCAATATTTTTCACTAAATCTTTGAATGCTTCATTCCGAGCAACAAAATCTGTCTGACAATTTACTTCTACTAAAACACCAATTCTGCTACCTGTATGAATATAACTTTCAACCAGTCCTTCTGCTGCTACTTTACCCTCAAGTTTTCCTGCAGAAGCAATACCTTTTTGTCTTAGCCATTCTGTAGCCTTAGTAATATCACCATTATTTTCTTTGAGAGCTTTTTTGCAGTCCATCATACCAGCACCTGTTTGATCGCGCAGCTCTTTAACTAACTTTGCAGATATTTCCACCATATTTTTTATTCCTCAATTTAACTTGACTACAATTTTATTATTTAGGAATGAACCCTACTTTAGTGTCTTAATTTAAAGTAGGTTTTTTAGAAATAATTTACCGAAGAATTAATAATTAAATAATTAAATAATTAAATAATTCGCGCCTTTAACCCGACCCTTTCAAGGGAAAAAAAATTGATTTTTTCCTTTTATTCAATCCTATCCGTTTTAGGGAGAGGTAATTATCAATTATCCATTATCAATTATCAATTATTGAAGCTGTATTTATCCCTAAAAAACCTACCTCTAATACCCAACAATATTACTAGAATTTATTATTCTTCTTCATTATTGCCTTCTGATGATTCCTCTTCATTAGCACTTAGATTAACTTCTCCTTCCGCTCCATCATCATAATCTTCCTCATAGTCTTCATAGCTATCATAATCTTCTTGATCCAGAGTTTCTAATTGACCATGACGACCTTCATAGATAGCATCAGCCAACTTACCTACTATAAGTTTGATTGAGCGAATAGCATCATCATTAGCTGGAATTGGAATATCAACTTGAGTCGGGTCGCAATTTGTATCCAACAAAGAGACTATTGGAATATCCAACTTCTGACATTCTTGAACAGCATTATACTCTCGTCGCTGGTCCACCATCACAACTCCATCTGGCAAGCGACGCATATTTTTAATACCCCCCAGATATTTTTGTAATTTAGCCATTTCACGACGGAGAACCGAAGCTTCTTTTTTCGGGAGTAAATCTAGCGCCCCATTTGCTTCACGACGCTCTAGGTCCTTGAGTCTTTCTACCCGAGTTTTAATAGTAGTCCAGTTAGTGAGCATCCCACCCAACCAACGTTGGTTAATATAATAAGCTCCACATCTACTGGCTTCTTGAGCGATAATACCAGCAGCTTGACGCTTTGTACCAACAAATAAGAATTTTTTTCCTTGTTCAGAGGAAGTTCTGATATAGTCATAAGCTTCTTCCATTAATTGAGCTGTCTGAACAAGGTCGATAATATGAACGCCGTTACGCTCTGTAAAAATATACTGGGACATTCTTGGGTTCCAGCGACGGGTCTGATGCCCAAAGTGGACTCCTGACTCTAACAATTGAGCCAAACTAACAACTGGCATAATTATAATCTCCTATTCGGGTTTAATTCTCCATCCTGGTGTATTCTCACAGATTCCTATCTGCAGAACACCCGATTACCTGGATGTGCGATTTTAGACAACTTTTCTAGTTTACTACATAATTTATGTATTGAGGAAACGATGTTATTTCAAGCTTGAGGAAATTTATCTTTCGCCGTCTGAAAATCGATAAATTCCGCCGCCAAAATCAGAAATGACCCTGTATTTACTTTAGTTATTTTACTTTTTATCTCATGTCCATTGGAGCGCGTTGGTGTCAACCCAAGTATGAAGATATATATATGAGAATTTTAAGTTTTTTTCTTGCTTTAAGCCTTCTTCCCTCTTTCTTCTTCCTTCTTTTTTAACCTACATTCCGCACTTCAATTTGTCTTATTGAAATTAGTATAAAATTCGTAGCTTGCTTAGGTATTTATACTATATAAATTATCTTAATTTACCTCGATCGCTCGTCAAATTCTCAGTTAAATATTCAGCATAATACTTACTGAATCCTTGACTCCTATTGACCACTATAATTTTCTTCTTACTTTTTATTTCTTTTACTTCTTATTTCTTTTATTTCTTACTTCTTACTTTTTATTTCTTTT
>JAXHSW010000291.1:0-6900 GCA_034190295.1 Cyanobacteriota bacterium
CCCCTACTCCCCTACTCCCCTACTCCCCATCTCATATAATAAGTATTCAACCGGATTCTATATCACCTCTTTCAGTTGATGAGGTTATTCAGGAACTCGAAAAATATGCTTTAAATCCAGAGCATCCTCGTGCTTCGTTTGTAATAACTACTGCTGCTTGGTGTAATCTTTCACGAGATTATGTACCTATCCTTTGCCAAATCCTCAATAGTGAGAGCCATAATGGTCTTCACGAAAACGTTATTGAAATTTTGGATGAATTGCGTGATGAAAGAGCCATTCCAGTATTATCCAAAGCTTTGACCTACCGATGGTCTTATGACTTTGGGTTAAGTGTGCCAAAAAAAGCTCTTCTAGCACTAGCAGAAATTGAAACTCCTGAAGCAATGACGATAATAAAAGAAGCCACTCAATCTTCTGAAGAGCTAATTCGCGACGATGCCAATCTGTTCTTAGAAAATTTGTCAGATTGATTAATCTAAAAGCAATGAGATGAAATAACTTTAGTAATTCAGATTAAGGGGAAAACCAGAGGAACTATTCAGATGTCAGCGCAAGCGGATAAGGTGACTTGGGAAAAGTTAGCACGAGAGTCGGAAGTAGCACAACGTCATTTGCAGGGTAAGGAAATTAAAAAGGTAATTGTGGTGCCTGGAAAATTGGTTAATTTTGTGGTTTAGCAGAAGGAAGAAGGCGTTGCATAAATGCGGGATGAATTAGTGTGGGGAGGTTTGGGAGGTGTGAGAGGGGTTGAGATGGGGCTAAAGCCCAACTACAAACAAAAACTTTTCGATCGCTCTTCCCACACTCCCCACCCCTCCCATCTCCCTAGCAGTAATTATTTAACTTTCAAAGTCCGCAAACGATCGATCGCTGCTGCCAACTCAAAACCTCGGAAGAGGGCTAAATCTGCTTGTGGAAAAGGAACCAAAACATCCAAACCCTTAGATTCAATATCTGCCATAATAGCATCAACAACTTCTGACAATGTTCGTTCGCCATCCATATACTGTTTTTTAGCATAAACCATAGCTGCACCGATCGCCGTTAGTTGGTCTTTGCTCACTAACTGTTCAACACTAGAGAGGTCAACATCCTCGTCACCAAACACCACTTCATCAACATCTCGTACTTTTAAACGTACATCTCGTCGCCCTCGACTGGGGTCTAAACTCTCTGGTAGTGGTATCCGCGCTCGAATTTCGCCAAACTCTTCACCACCTTCAGGAGTACGACCAGTAACATACTTTTCGGCAATCTCTTTAGCTTTTTCTGTAACTTCCCTTGCTTTGAAGTTTTCCATAGCAATGATTTTATCTGCCACTTCAAAATAGTCACCACTACCACCCATGACCAAAATTGTTGATACTTGATAATCGTTATATAACTGTCTTACCTTATCAATAAAAGGAGAGATTGGTTCATTATCTTTAGCAATAAGTTCTTGCATCCGGCGATCGCGAATCATAAAATTAGTTGCTGCCGTATCCTCATCTACTAACAATATAGGCGAAGTTGTAGAAGTTTCTTCAGGTCTACCTTTTTTAACACCTATCTCCAAAGCTTCCATAATATTTGCAGCTTGAGAGGTACTACCACTAGCATTTTCAGTAGTAAATTGAGTAGTAGAACGACCTTGAGGCAATTGATTAATAAACGGCGAAATATCTACACCTGCAACACTACGACCATCCTCTGCCCTAATTTTCACTGCTGCTGTATCTGTTACCACAAATTCACGTCCATCACCGGGAATATGATTATAAACCCCTAATTCAATCGCTTTGAGGAGAGTAGACTTACCATGATAACCGCCGCCCACAATTAAAGTCACCCCTTTAGAAATTCCCATGCCAGAAATTTTACCTTGATTCGGACATTCAAGCTCTACCTCCAAAGATGGAGGAGACTGAAATGGCACTACATTCTCAGATGACAAAGGACGACTATCAACCCCGCTACGACGTGGTAACATTGCACCATTAGCAACAAAAGCCACCAAATTTTTTTCCACCAACTGCTTCCGTAAAGAATCTGTATCTTCTACAGTTTCTACATGACGGCGACAAGCATCAGCATCTAATTGTTCATATTTGAGACTCCGATGAACAATATACGGCATATCATCACACAACATTTCTGCTGCTTGTCTACCTAGAATACGACGACCATTTGCAGGTAATCCAGCTATTAATCGTACTTCAACACCTTTTTCAGTGTTGTTTTTTAATTTTATCGGTTTTCCTCTTTGTAAAGCTGGATTTGACCCAGGAGAAACAACTTTAGGAGCTGGAGGGTCTATATTAGCCAAATATACTGATGTTCGTTCCAGGACTTCCTGTCCCATTTTCGTAATTGCCACCATCCCACTTTTACCAGTGCCACGTCGTCCACTTACCTCATAAGCCATTCTGTCAAATTTACGAGTTAGGAAATCCCGTAGAGCAATTTCTCTAATTGGACTTTGATAAAGTTCAGGAGGAAAGGCAGCAACTGTATAAGGCACCTGCACCCGAAGTTTACTAGGAGCGCCAAAGGGGTCTCCCTGAATATAATCAATAATTAAGGTAAAGTCGGGAAATTCGTAACTACCTTGAATGTCTCTGTAAGCTTTGTAGTTACAGTTGTCTAAGTCTAAGAGTTTCTGCCTCAGAGTTTGTTGATTCGTCATTTTTCAGGTATCAGGTGTTATACTAGATCGGATAATTAGTAATAATACTGTAGGTTGGCTCCGCACTTAGCTTAACCTAACCTATAAAGTGCCAATTTTCTAATATCAACATTTAACCTAACATCAAATAACCCCAATACTGAATAACACCGATGCTACCGGATTTGAGATCGCCCATCTGAAAAAGCGCTGCAAATCAGACAAGCGGATTTTATATAATTTCTAGAATACCTTTATCACCATCAAGATTAGCTTCCACTCCCACAGGTAAAGCTGCATTTGGACTCTCGTGGCCAAAAGGAAGTTCGGAAACGATGGGAATATTTAGACCGGACAAGCGATCGCGCAATACATCCTCAACAGTAAACTCTGTATTATTCATAAGGCCAGGGGAACACTGACTAAACCGCCCCAGAGCAATACCATTCAACTGCTGTAAAACCCCAGCCATCCGCCAGTGGGTCAACATTCGGTCAATACGATAAGGAACTTCATTTGTATCTTCTAAGGCTAAAATTGCCCCAGTCAAATCTGGTTGATACTTAGTGCCCAATAAATGACCAGCTACAGTCAAATTTGCAGGCATTAAATAGCCCTTGGCCTGGCCTCCACCCCAACCATTGCCTTTTAAAGGTTCTAGGGAACGACCCTCTACCAAGTCAAATAGTCGTTGAATTGACCACTCTGGTTCTGCAGCTAAAGTAGTTAGTAATGGACCATGAACGCAGGAAAAATTGCTAATTTTACAAAAAGTCCACAGCAGGGCAGTAATATCAGAAAAACCAATCAACCATTTAGGAATAGGCAATGAAAGATCGTTGAGGTTTGGCCAGTTTTCGAGTAAGCGAGTCGTACCATAACCACCCCTAGAACAGAGAAGACCACGATAATTTTCATTGCTAATCGCTGCTACTAATTGAGTGAAGCGACTTTCGTCTGTACCTGCTAAATAACCCCATTGTTCATCATAACCAGGAGTTAATTCTACTTGGTAGTCACGCGATCGCCAAATTTCCACTCCCTTTTCAAAAGCATCTAATTCTCGCAAACAACCACTGGGTGAAATAACTTGTAGTAAGTCACCTGGTTTTAACCAATTTTGATTTAGCATATTATTCTCGGTCAGGGAATAGGGTTAACGAAGTCAGAAGTCAGAAGTCAGCAAGTGTACCCACCCCTAACCCCTCCGGTGGAGGGGAAGTAGGGGATTTGAGCAACTCTCCAAAAATATTGCGCCTTAAAAGGCGGGGTTGCGCTACCCTTATGATTTTGATAAATAATATCATATCCGTTGGGGCGCGTTTGTGTAAACCCAAGCGTGAATATTATGAATATATTAGGACTTACACAAATTCAAGTTAAAAACGGCATATGTAGGGGCGAATGGCATTGGCTAGCGCCAAGCTCCGAATGGCGCCCTCTCTGAATTTAGTATCCGTGCGTAATATCAAGTTGCACTGATTAACCACAATATAAAAAGATGACATACTCCTCAAGAGTCATCTTTAGATGACTTAAACTATTAGCCAAGAAATAAATTTCTTGGCGAGCCATATCATCCGCCAAGAAATAAATTTCTAGGATCAAAGGAGAAGTCATCTTTAGATGACTAAAGATAGCTAATTTATTATGGCTAATTAATGAGACTTAATATAAGTCCTGTATATATAGGAAATTTAAGTTTTTTTCTTGCTGTTAACTTAAGCTTCCTGCCTCTTCCTTCTTCCTTCTTCCTTCTTCCTTCTTCCCTATTCCTTCTGCTATAAAACTCTATTTACAACTAAAATATTACGATTTCTGTCGCCTACTCGTTTATACATAAACTTATCAACACTGTCTTTTGCTAAATATACTCCTAATCCACCCATAGGGCGTTTTTCTAAAGTTTTGTGTAAAGTTTCTTCTGTTACAGTATCTTCTTGAGTAGGGTCATAAGGTATGGCTGTATCTTCAATATAAACAGTTAAATTTTGCTCATTTATTTCTGCGTGTATAGAAATATCTCCTGCTAAACCAGCTTCATCATAGCCATGAGTAACAATATTTGTTGCTATTTCATCTACTGCTAAACGTAATTTATATGATGCTTTTTTTTCTAAACCAGCTTCTTTTCCTGCCGACATAATATACTGACCAATTTTTCCTAAAGAATCTAGGCTACCTGACACTATTAAAGGTTCCATAATCCTCCTTTTTTTTTAGTTTTTTTTAGTAATAGTTTTCATTAATTTCGACGCACCGCTAACATTGTAATATCATCATATTGTGGCGCATCATCCATATAATTAAATAAATTATTTTTTATGCGCTCCATCAATTCTGAGGCAGAATTAGCAGATTTTTCTACTATTTCTTTTAGCTTATTATCTGTAAATAACTTTCCATCGGGAGATTTTGCCTCAGTTACTCCATCAGTATAAGCTATTAATATATCTCCTCTTTCTAACTTAACCTGCTCAATTCCAAACTGCATATTTGGCATCATTCCTACCGCAGGACCAGTAGAAGTTAATGTTTGTTTTATACCGTCTTGATTAACAATAAATAGTGGTTCATGTCCTCCATTAATATAGCTGAGTATACCCGTCTTCGGATCTAACATCCCAAAAAATAATGTGGCAAACATACTCATTTGCCAATGTTTTTCTGCAACATAATTGTTTGTAAGACGAACAGCTTGCAGAGCATTCAAGTGAGCTAAGTTAGTTGCATTTGACTCACCTATCCAATCAGAATTAACAGGTTTATGTGCCTGAAGTATAGGAGCGGCAGTTCCTCGGAATTGAATTTGCCCAGAAAAAATACGAATTAGGCTGCGGAATAGAGCCATGAATAATGCAGCCCCTACTCCTTTATCACAAACATCTGCAATTACTAATCCTATTTGATTGTTATCAAATGTGAAAGCATCGTAAAAGTCTCCGGCAACTTGTTTGGCGGGATGAAAACAGGCAACTATTTCCCAATCATCCAACTTAGGAAGATCGTAGGGAAGAAAGTCTATTTGAATCTGTCTACCCTTTTCCAATTCATTGTCTAGAGCTTTGGAATAAGTATCTAGTTGCCCATAAAGTCTGGCATTTTCTAACACCAACCCTATGTGTTCGGCTATAGCTTGCATTGACTCTGCCATTCTCGAAGAAAAATGATTTGTTTGAGAATGCAGCAAGGTAATGATTCCAAGTAACTCTTTTTTGCCATTGATAATTGGAACACCCAATGCTGAACGAACTATATAAGGTTGATCGGGTAAAGTCAGCCAGCGGTCGTCTTGTTCGGTATCTGTAATTAATCCTAGCTGACGGTTGCGACTTACCCAACCTGCTAACCCATTATCTAAAACATTACCAATTAATTTAGCACGTTGTTTGGGAGTTACTTCAGTGCGAGTCAGAATAGCATCTATAATTTTTCCGGATGTGGGGTCTAGTAAAAATAAACTCCCTTTCTCCGCATTACAGGATACGTCAGCACAAACGTCTAAAGTTTTTTGTAAAGCTCCTCTAATGATTCCTCCTGGTGAGGAATGACACCCTGTTGTGACTTCTATCAGTACTTTTTGAGCGAGTCGGAAAGCCACCATTTCATCTTGGAGTTTAGTCATTTCCTGACGCAGTGAGTCTATTTCTGCTCTCAAGTTTTCTTCTGTAGATACCATTTTTTCTAATACTCTTAGCCTTATTTTTATCTAGAAGCTAGTTACTGGTGAACGATAATTGACAGGGGTTTAATCAATAGACATCTCCAGAAAATAAATCAATCTTTTAATTAGAGCAGGTTTTGGAAATAAAAATTCACCCTAAAAAATCATTTTTAGTGCTTTTTTCCTGAAAAAATCTTACCGAAAAATTGGGTTTAAAGCCTCCCCCTTTTAGGGGGATGAAAAAATATTCAGTGAGCGTATTTTCGTTTTCTCCGGCTTTAGTGGTCGGTACTGATAACTGATAACTGAAATGACCTGTTGCCTTTCGGAGCTGTTGCCTACTCCTGCAAAAAATCTATATCTTTTTCACGCCTAGGTCTAATAAGCAATTTTCCCTTCTGCCTTTCGGTCCGAATGCTGCGCAAACAGCTCCCGCTGCCTTCTTCAATGTACGGGCGAATGCCAAATGTACGGGCGAATGCCAAATGTACGGGCGAATGCCAAATGTACGGGCGAATGCCAAATGTACGGGCGAATGCCAAATGTACGGGCGAATGCCAAATGTACGGGCGAATGCCAAATGTAC
>JAXHSW010000291.1:7000-8222 GCA_034190295.1 Cyanobacteriota bacterium
GGGCGAATGCCATTCGCCCCTACTACTATTTTTTCAATGCATAATTTTTGTTCAAATGTTCTCTATCTTAGCTGCATCATATTCATCCAGTAAATAAATACTTTGATCGAAACCTGTTTTCTTGATGGTATCCAGCACCATTTCTTGAACACCTACCATATAAATATCCACACCTGTTCCCATTTTTTGTTTAGAGAAAATCAATACTCGTAGACCCGCACTTGCCATATATTCTAGGTCATTCATTATTAAAACAAGTCTTTTCGGGTTTTCGGCTGCTGCTTCCTCTACTTTTTCCTTAAAAGCTGGAGCTGTAGACCCATCTAGCTCTCCAGATAAAGTTATTTTAGCGATGCCGTTTGTTGTTTCTAGATTTGCTTCAAAAGCCATAATTTTCCCTTATTTATTGATTTCGTAATAGTTTCTACTACTGAGCTATATTTTTGGTTTTTCTATCATATCATTAGATATCTCCAGATAAAGAGGGAACAGGGAACATAAAACTTGGAATAGTGAGAAATAATTGATAATTTATGGATAATAATTGATTTGATTTTGGATGTTTACCGAATAATTAAGATTTAAAGCCTCTCATCAGCAAGGAGAAACAAGAAAAAATTTTCTTTTTATTCAATCCTATCAGTTTTTAGGAAGAGGTAATTATCAATTATCAATTATTGAACAGATGTCTAGCGATAGAACTCCGTTCCGCTGACGCGACCGACAAATTTTCTCTTTCTTCTTCTTTCTTCCCTCCAGACTCCTTTACCGAATAATTAATTATTAATTATGGCTTTGTTGCATGAAAGTAGCGTTATTATAGCAGTTTTCATGTTTCATAGAATACAAAAATTTTTGGCTTAAAGGCAGGAGGCAGGAGGCAGAAGTTTTGTAGTCTACTTTTGTGAAAACCGCTATAACATCCATTCGGCAGTTATATCGCCCTGCGACTGCAATTGTTACTATTGGACAATAGTTATGGCTCTGCTGATTCGCGATCGCTGTGTTTGGCAATTGTTACTATTGGACAATAGTTATGGCTCTGCTCTTGAGCGCCATTCGGAGTAAGTGCGGCAGCTTAATCGCTGTGTTTGGCAATTGTTACTATTGGACAATAGTTATGGCTCTGCTGATTCGCGATCGCCCTGCGACTGCAATTGTTACTATTGGACAATAGTTATGGCTCTGCTCTTGAGCGCCATTCGGAGTAAGTGCGGCAGCT
>JAXHSW010000292.1:0-8108 GCA_034190295.1 Cyanobacteriota bacterium
AGTGCCTGATTTTTCACCACTACAAACAAAATGTACAACAGCAGAAAAACTAAGACGTTGTAGTTTTCAGTGCCTGATATAAATATTGATTTTCCATAACCATCAGAACTTTCTTACTTCAACCCAACCTACAACAAATTTTGATAGATAACCACCCTATCCTTTAGCTAGAAATTTTTTCAGTATTTCAGGAAGGTGCTAGAATACCATTTTAGTAAAAATCATACATATAATAGTGAGTAGATGGAAAAACTAAGACGTTATAGTTTTCAGCGCCTGATTTATCACCATAACAACATCTACAACAGCAGAAAAACTAAGACGTTATAGTTATCAGTGCCTAATTTCTAGAGGCAACAACATCTACTAGATGGCAAAACTAATATCATGTACCCCTTCCCGGAGAACTAGACTATCGGTAGAACAGTTATAATTATACTCGTAGTTTTGCTTTAGCAATAATATTAAGCATTGCTTGGGCTAAAGCCCAACTACAAACAAAAACTCAGCTGACTGCTGAATGCTTACCCTGCTATTCCAACCAAGATGAAAGGTCTCTGTCAATTAAATCTTGTAACTTGAGAATATCTTCACGGTAAAATTCAGTTAATACTTGACGCTCTTCTGCAGAAAGAGGTTTAAGTTCTTTTCCTGCTGAATTTAACTTAATTATACTAGAGCGTAGTTTCTGTCGCATTTCTAAAGGCATTAATACTTTGAGCGTTGATGAAATAGCTGTCCTAACTGGATTTTTTGTTTGCAATAAATTATTCAATGTTTGATTCTTAGGTATAGCTGCACTTTGACTACGCTGTGAAGTATCAGGATTAAATGTATGATCTACCCCAATAAATCTATAAATCTCTTGCATAACCATTAAAGAATCTTTAGTTAAATCATCATAGAGAATAATTTTTAATTGTTCCCGGTCGAAAGTATCAAAATAATGTTTGATAGGAGAATAATATAATCCTTTCTTGATTGTTGAAGAACTATCTGCACTGAATTTAACTTGTTCGCTTAGAGACCTAACTTTTCCTGCATTTATCCCATCACGAAGGTGCATTAAATAATCAGAATAAGCTCTATCTACAGGATTTCTCAATATAGCAATCATTTTCACATCAGGAACATAACGTTGAATCATTTCCGATGAAGTTTTATAGTTAACAAGATAATTAGGAGATGCTTCTCCTATAGCAATTTCATCTTTCACATTCATAAAAAGCTCACAGTACCTTTCCCAGCTATTAATTCTTTTTCTTGTTCCTGTATCTGGTTTTTTTTCTGTCTTGTTTTCCCAATCTGTAGCGAAAAAATTTGTTTCCTTAATGGGACTCATGTAAACTTGGGGATGTTCCTTTAAATATTTATAGATAGATGTAGTTCCTGCTTTCTGTACTCCTATTATTAGAAAAGTTGGTAACTTCATTGTATTTCTCCTAAATTTAAACTTATAGAAATAGATATTTATTATTAAAGGTATCAGAATACTAATTCGGAGTTTAGAGTATAATTTAGTATAATGCTGAAATTAGAATTTATTAAGAGCTATTTTCCACACATTATGATGAGTTAGTAACTCTTTATTCCCTGGGCTGTTTCATTCTAAACTGTGCCATTTTATGTATTTACGAAACCACATTATTTCAAGCTTGAGTAAATTTATCTTTCGCTGTCTGAAAACCAATAAATTCATTGCTAAAATTTAGAATTAAATGACCCTGCTTTATTTTTTGTTATATCTTAAATTTAGTTTACTGCATTGATAGGCTATTTTCAACAATTAATAATGAATAATTAATAATTAATAATTACCTTGAGAGTGAAAACGGAATTGATTGACTAATCATGAAAATTTTTTCTTCTTTCTCCTTTAAAGGAGAGGCTTTAAACCCATGTTTTCGGTAAATAATCTGAATATAGCAATTTCTAAGAAGCGTGAGATACAAGATTCGTTTGTTGCGCAGGAGTAGGGAGTAGAAAAATCGAATATTTGACCATCAACAAAAAACTTGAATAGCCATTTTACTATTTTAAAGGAACTGCAAAAATGATAAAATTGCCCAATGAAGCTTTTCCCTTGCTAAGGAAATATTTTCTACGGGGTTTTTATCTAGAGTATTAGTAGCAAGTTTTGTAAAAGTTATCAACCATTCTTCCTCAAATACATTTTGATTAATTTTAGTTAAATATTATCGAAATTCTTGAGAGTCATTCAGGAGTTGCACCATCCTCAAATATCGCTAATTTTTTTCCTGGTATTTGTTTCTACGGGGATATTCTTTCACTATAAATTCTTTAGTTTGATAATCTAATACTATTCCTCAAAAAGAATACTATATTTATCCAAGACTTCAATGATTAAGTAATTAGTAGGATTCAATAACGTTTTGAGCGATTATTAGCCAGTAAGTTTATATTATTCTTATGTTTAATACTTTCCTACTCCCATTCACCCACTCCCCTACTCCCTTCTTCAATGAGGTTTTTATCCAGAGTATTAGTAGCAAGTTTTGTAAGTTTTGTACAAGTTATCAACCATTCTTCCTTGAATACATCTTGATTAATTTTAGTTAAATATTATCGAAATTCTTAAGAGTCATTAAGCAGTTGCACCATCCTCAAATATCGCTAATTTTTTTCCTGGTATTTGTTTCTACGGGGATATTCTTTCACTATAAATTCTTTAGTTTGATAATCTAATACTATTGCTCAAAAAGAATACTATATTTATTCAAAACTTCAATAATTAAGTAATTAGTAGGATTCAATAACGTTTTGAGCGATTATTAGCCAGTAAGTTTATATTATTCTTATGTTTAATACTTTCCTACTCCCATTCACCCACTCCCCTACTCCCTTCTTCAATGAGGTTTTTATCCAGAGTATTAGTAGCAAGTTTTGTAAGTTTTGTACAAGTTATCAACCATTCTTCCTTGAATACATCTTGATTAATTTTAGTGAAATATTCTCGAAATTCTTAAGAGTCATTAAGCAGTTGCACCATCCTCAAATATCGCTAATTTTTTTCCTAGTATTTTGTTTTGTAAATGTTCGAGAAAATTAATAGTATTTTCTGTGTTTCCACGGGAATATTCTTTGACTATAAATTATTTAGATTTAGTTTGATAATCTAATACTATTGCTCAAAAAGAATGCGCTTTACTTATGCAATACTTCATGGAATATTTTTACTCTAATAGTAAACCAGTAGGTTCATCATCATTATCCTCATCTTGAGGAAATAATTCAGAAATTTCTGATTGAGATTTATCCGTTTTATCTTGAATCATTTCGTAAGCTTTTACTAAAATTTCCGATTGTGATAAGAGTAAATCGTGTAAATCTATCAATCTTAAATTGCCATTCGACAAAACTATAATTATCGGCTCGTAAACATAATTTTTTGGTCTATTTAAGGCAGTTAGTACTGCAGCATTAATTTGAAAATTTTCAGAGAGAACTAAAGGAGGAATGCTAAGAAAATCTAATAGTTCACTCACAGGTTGCCTAGAATAAAAGCCTTTATTTTCTGGTAAGTTCATATATTCTAAGAATCTGACTTGTGAAATCATACCCAACATTTTTGTATTTCTAGTAATGATAACTCCTGGTAATTCTGGTTGTAGTCTAAATTTTTCGGCTACTATTTTTCCGGTAGTAGTAGCATTCACTTGAAAATCGTGGAAAGGTAAGTTTCCTACAGTGGAATAGAGTTTAAGCTGAACTAGGTTGGTCATTTCAGTTATCAGTTATTAGTACCTCTACAATAAGGAGTCTTGAAATCTGAAATATTCTCTTTCTTTTGGTCATTTCAGTTATCAGTTAACAGTACCTCTGCAATAAGGAGGCTTGAAATCTGAAAATACTCTCTTTCTTTTGGTCATTGAAAATAATCAAGAATAAGCAGTATGAAAAAATATGCTACGAGAATATGTTAACTTGGATAAATTTACATTTAGATTAAATAATCTAAAATCTAAAAAAATGCTTAATAATTATATAAGCAATACTCTTTGTCCTGGTCTAGAAGATTATTATGGCCATTTTATCCAAGACCGCCGGGGATACCCAGTTTCCACCTGCAAAACCAAACTTAATTTTACCTTTAAATACTCTTGAGCTTTTAAGTCAGCTATTGCAGCAAACAACTCAAGGTTTGAAAACGATATTAATTACGGAAGAGATACTTGGGACTACTCAATTTCATAAATTTCCAGACCTAAAATTTACAGTAGTTATTTCAGAGGAGTTTAATGGACTTTTGTGGGGCACAATAGTCAAGGAGTCATCAGACAATCAAACTCACAAGAAACAAGACAAACAAAAAGATAATAATTTCCAATCTTACTCTTTTACCTTGAACTTGAAAAGGGAAAATGTGGGAAATTTAAAATTTAATGTAGGTTTAACTTTTGACCCAGAGGCAATCAGACTGTTTGTATACCAGATTGTTAATATTATAGAGTCAGACAATAGTAAGTCAGCGATCGCCTCTGAACTTAAATCTAAAATAAATAACCTGAAAGTCAATAATGCAAATCTCCAGGACGAATTTACCTTAAAGTTACTAAAATTATTGACTTCTAATGAAAAGATATATTCTATTTCAGAGCAAACAAATAGTCAAAAAACAAAGGAAAAAAAATCTTCTTCTCAGACATCAAATTTACTGCCAAGAGATGATATTTCTGGATTATCAGTCTCAGATTCAATACTGAATAATCAACAATATCCATTAGTATGTAAACCTATTGAGGAAGCTCTAAACCTAAAACTAGAACAAGAGAGACTTCTCAATCAAGTCACAACTCAAATTCGTCAAAGTTTAGAACTACCAGAAATTTTATCAACTGCTGTAGAGCAGGTTCAAAAATTGATAAAAGTTGATAGATTGTTGATTTATGAATTTGATTCTTCCTTATCATTAACCAATAATATTACAACAGAAAATAAACTAAAAGGAACTGTTAAATATGAAGCTTTGGCATCCGAAAAAATTTCTTCAACATTGGGTTTAAGTGAAGGGAAAAACTGTTTTTTGATTCCCCATAACTCTCTCGTGAAATATAATAAAATATTTGTTCGTGCTGTATCTGATATAGAAATAGATTATGGTAAATTTCCTTGTTTAGTAGAATTGATGCAACAACATCAAGTTAAAGCCAAATTAGTAGTACCAATTATAGTCGATCGACAATTATGGGGATTATTAATTGCCCATCACTGTTCTATTCGAGAGTGGCAAGATAACGAAAAAAGATTTCTCAAAGAAATTGCAGAACACTTAGCGATCGCTATTTACCAAGCTCAATTATATGAGGAGTTGCAAAAGCAAAAACAAACTTTAGAAAAGCAAGTAGCTGGTCGGACTCAAGACCTTGATGATGCTCTACAAGCAGCAGAATCAGCTAATCGTACTAAGAGTGAATTTTTAGCCACAATGAGCCATGAGTTACGCACTCCTCTTACCTGTGTTATTGGTATTTCTTCAACTCTTTTACGGTGGTCTTATGGTAATAGAGGAGCTAAAATAATACCAATACAAAAGCAAAGAGATTATTTACAAATAATCCATGATAGTGGGGAACATCTCCTAGAATTAATCAATGATATTCTAGATTTATCTCAAGTAGAAGCTGGCAAAGCAGTTTTAAAGATCGATGATTTTTCTCTCTCTAAATTAAGTTATGAACTTTGGCAAACTTTTAGAGAAAAAGCAGAAAAAAACGAAGTAACATTAACTTTAGAACAAGCAATAAATCCACAACTAGATATATTTACTGCCGACCAAAGGAGAGTTAAACAAATTCTCTTTAATCTTCTCAGTAATGCAATTAAATTTACTCCTAGTGGGGGGAATGTAACACTTAAAGCAATCGGAGATCAAAATACAGTAATTTTTCAAGTAGAAGATACTGGTATAGGAATTTCTGAAGAACAAAAATCATTATTATTTAAGAAATTTCAACAGCTAGATTCTCCTTATAATCGTCAGCAAGGTGGTACTGGTTTAGGTCTGGCTTTAACAAAACAATTAGTAGAACTTCATGGCGGAATTATTGAAGTAGAATCTGCTCTTAATGTTGGCTCTACTTTTACAGTGAAATTACCGACACAAACTCTCACATCAAAAAACGCAGAATTAAAACAAAAAGAAGAAAGTTCACCTAATATTTTATCCTTACAAGGTAGCGTAGTATTGATTGAGCAAGAAGAAGATATTGCTACAATAATTTGCGATATTTTGACAGCAGCAGGATTAAAAGTTGTATGGATAATAGAAGGTTCTACAGCAGTGGAGCAAACTATTTTATTGCAGCCTATTGCTGTAATTATAGATATGCAATTACCAGGAATGGATGGTGTGGAAATTATCCAACAGTTACGCACAACAAATAGTAGTGAAAATCCAAAAATTCTGGCATTAACTACTGTTGATACACAGATAGACCTGGAATATTTTTATGCTGTTGGTGCTGATGAATGTTTGACTAAACCAATTAATCTCGAATATTTATTGAGTAAGATGATAGACTTGCTGACTAAATAATAAGCGTTGCTTAACGAAGTCAGAAATCACCCGTACAGAAGTTATTTTTGGTAAGCATTTCCTCCGGAATGCGCCCGCATTCAGCCGTCAGCTATCAGCTATGAGTTATTAGCTCATTATCAGCTCAAAAGAGGAATTAGTCTCCAAGGAGAATTAAAATTTATCAAAAAAATGTCTTCAGCTAACCTTAGTAATTTCTTGAATATCTTCATGCATCTGATAGCTGTTTGCGGAGCATTCCGTAGGAAATGCTGATAGCTGAATGCTTACTATTTTTGTAACGGAGATTTGAGAAAAGCTCCAAAAATATTGCGCCTTAAAAGGTGAGGTTGCGCGACCCTTATGATATTGATAAATGTGGGATAATTTTAATAGTTTTGTGTTTGGGGGAATCTTGCTCGTTCCTGATATTTTCTACTGTAGTCTATCTATAGCCATAAGATTTTAGTTGTGAGATATTGGAGACTTTTAGGCAACAGCTCCGTCAGGGAAGAAGAAAAAAACGAATACATAAGAATAAAGATAACTGCCACATTCTATACTTTAAAGGAACACCTAAATTATCATGTCTGATTCGGTAATTGCTATATGTGAAAATCCATATAATTTATGATACTAGCTATATGAATTTATCTACTACTTATAACTTATAAATTAGCTCTAAGTAGTTAGCATAAATAAACGCAATATTAGAGGGCTGGTTTTTAGAACTCGATCGCCCGTCAAAGCTTTCAGTTAAACTCGCCCCTACAAATTTTTTAACATTTAATTAGACCTACCTAGTTAACATCTATACAAAATAATTATTGAACCATGACTAATAAATATTCCGATATATCATTACCAGAAGGTTTAATCGTTTCTTGTCAAGCTCCTACAGACTCCCCTTTACATCATCCAGAAGTTATTGCAGCTATGGCACAAACATCTATAAATCGGGGAGCTTCAGCAGTAAGAATAGATACCCCATCCCATATTCGAGCAGTGCGACAGAGAATTACTCAACCAATTATTGGTTTGTGGAAGCAACAAATACCAGGATTTGAAGTTTATATTACCCCCCAATTTTCAGATGCAGAAGCGATCGCTGAAGCAGGAGCAGATATTATTGCTGTTGATGCTACTGCCAGAAAACGTCCGGGAGGAGAAACTTTAACAAGATTAATTACTCGTATTCATAATGAATTAGGAAAACCAGTAATGGCCGATGTAGATACTATAGAAGCAGCACAACTATCTGTAGAAGCAGGTGCGGATTTTGTGGCTACTACTCTGTATGGTTATACCGAGCAAACAATCGCCAAATCTCCTCCTGGTTTTGAGCTGTTAAAACAGATAGTAGAAAACTTAGAAGTACCAGCAATTTGTGAAGGAGGTATTGCTTCTCCCACAATGGCAAAAAAAGCTATGAATTTAGGAGCTAATGCTGTTGTTGTCGGGACAGATATTACAGGAATTGATAGTAAAGTCAAAGCTTACAAAATGGAGATGATTTCTTAAGTGGTGGGGGAGTGAGGGAGTAGGGGAGTAGGGGAGTAGGGGAGTAGGGGAG
>JAXHSW010000293.1:0-8019 GCA_034190295.1 Cyanobacteriota bacterium
TAAATAATTAATATACATTGCTAAGGTCAAGGTTAGTTTTTTTCCAATACTTTGAATTATATTTAAATTTATCAATACTAATTCCTGCTATAAAGGCAATGAATTAATAGCTGATAGCTGACCGCTGTTTGCGCAGCAGTCCGGAGGAAATGCTTACAAGTCAAGTTGATTCAACATCGACCATTGCCGTCAGGTTTTCAAATTAAAACCGTTACTATTAGCCGTAAAGCAGATGGTTATTATGTCACGCTATCCTTAGAAGATAAATCGGTTCTTATGTTTAATTCTGATGGAGAGGTCATTTCAGTTATCAGTTATCAGTTATCAGTTATCAGTACCGACCACTAAATTAGAAGGCTTGAAATATTGAACTGAATATTTTTTCATCCCCTTAAAAGAGGAGGCGCGTGGACCTCATTTTTTGGTAATTATTAATTATTAATTGTTCCCTAAAATTTTAAATAAAATGACTACTAAACCATTAATTATTGCTCACCGGGGTGCATCTGGCTTGGTGGAATTTGAAAATACTTTAGCTTCTTTTGAAAAAGCTATTGAATTGGGCGTACCAATGGTGGAGTTTGATGTGAGAAAAACTCAGGATAATTTATTTGTTGCGTTTCACGATGAATCAATTGATGGGATGAAAGTTAACGATCTGAGTTATCAACAACTTTTGGATATTTCTCAGCAAAAAGGTTTTGATGTGCCATTGATAGAGGATGTGTTGAAGTTGTGTCGGGGGAAAATTAAACTTGATATTGAATTGAAAGAAGTGGGATATGAATTGGAGATAGTTAATTTAGTCAAAAAATATTTAGATTATCAAGATTATGTGATTAAATCTTTTCTTGATGCTGCTATTATTACGGTAAAACAAGCAGATAATAAAATTAAAACTGGGCTGTTATTAGGAGTTAGTAAACCTAAAAATTTAATTGCTACTCGATTATCAGAAATCTTTCCTGAATTTCGTTTGTTTACAACTAAAGCTGATTTTGTTTCGCCTAATTATCAATTAATAAAGTTTGGTTTTGTCTGGCGCATGAAACTGATTAATCAGAAGTTCTATGTTTGGACGATTAATGATGAAAAATTAATGGTTGAAACTGTCAAACAAGGAGCATTTGCATTAATTACAGATAGACCAGATTTAGCTTTGAAGTTATTTGATGGGAATTAGTATTTAGCTATTAATATCTTTTTTAATATCTTTACCACTATGAGAATTGCTATAACATTTTAAAAATAACAAAAAGAGCCTCTCATAACCAAGAAGCTCTCTCATAATAGAATTTTGAAGAGGTAGGAATTTATCAGAATTTTAATTTAGTAAAAATTGATTTGATTTAAGCCTTATTGACTGATTTCTTTTTAGATAAAATACCTAAACCAGCAAATAAAACCAAACCAAGTATTTCAGAAGGTTCACATACTCTTTGAGAATATTCTTATACTCACTCTAAGATTAATTAGAGTAAAGGTATCGATCGCCCGATCGCTAGATTTTTTCTTTGGAACCTTTCTTTCTTTTACCACTAGCAACTAAACCTGTAGCAACTACACCCAGACCAAATAATGCAGTTGGTTCAGGAGTAGAAACAGTAGAAAACAAAGCACCAGAGAATTGAGCTTCAAGTGTGTCACCAGCTTCAAGTTGAGCCTCAATTGTGCTTGCCAATGTATCGTTAAATTGAAGTGTTAAGTTACCTGCACCATTACTTCGATCGCCATTTTCGCTGATAAATATTCCCTCCAGGATTACATCTACGGATGCATTCTCTCCACTCTGAATAACTTCTCCTATTTCAGCGTTTTTAAGGTTAAATTGATTACCACCACCAAAATCTATGAATGGGTTAGGCGATTCAAATGGATCAAAGAATAAAGATCCGTTGATCGTTGTATCTATACCAGCAAACTGATTAAAACTACCTGTTGCAGTATTAGAGGCAATAATAAGAGGAATTGAACCTTCTTCACCCAATAAGTCAAAGAAAGTCAGAGAGTCTTGTGTAAGTTCAGCAGAACCTAGACTAGAAAGTTGAAACTCTCCAATTAGAGCAGCAGCATTAGCAATGCCAGCATTAACCATTACGCCAGTAAATGCAACTGTAGCAGCTAGACCTGCAAATAATTTAGAGTTAATTAGATTGTTAATCATAGTATTCGTTTGGTTTGTGTGTGTGTGTGTAATTAGCTACTATTAAATTTATGCTCAGGCCATATTTTAGCAATACTCTACCTTTGTATTGTAGATTAATTGCTTATATTCCTATATCTATAGTTATATTCATTTTGAAACTTTTATACTGTGATCTAAATCATTACAATAAATGAGAGCGATCGCTATTTTTTAAAATAAATAGTATAAGTGTCATACGCTAAATGTCTTATAAGCGTTTCATAGTAAAGCTTTTAGAGAAATAAGATTTAATCCTAGAATCTTTACTGGAAGCGTAAAAGAATAGTATCAATCGTGTTAGCACTTAAGCATAAATGTTATTTATTTTACTTTTATATAAGTAATTTCAAGTAGAAAGAAAAAAAATGTCCCAGTTCTAAGTACGGAATTTAATATAGTAATATTTGCTACATCAGTGTAAAAAGCAGCGATCGCATATCAGGCATCGATGGATGTGTGCATATATTTATATAGTTAAAGATGGAGACCCACCCCTAACCCCTCCCAGGAGGGGAATGTGGGGAGATGGGAGTAAATTTCTACCTTTATATATACAGCGGATTCCAGATTGGTGAGGTATACCCACGCGGGCAAGATCGAGACCCTGTAATGGGAACATTTAATGGCTTTGTTGCATGAAAGTAGCGTTCTTAACATCCATTCGGCAGTTATATCGCTTTCTTTGGCAATGATTACTATTGGACAATAGTTATTGCTGTGCTGATGAGCGATCGCTTTCTTTGGCAATGATTACTATTGGACAATAGTTATTGCTGTGCTGATGAGCGATCGCTTTCTTTGGCAATGATTACTATTGGACAATAGTTATTGCTGTGCTGATGAGCGCCATTCGGCAGCTTTGCGGCAGCTTAATCGCTCTGCGACTGCAATGATTACTATTGGACAATAGTTATTGCTGTGCTGATGAGCGCCATTCGGCAGCTTTGCGGCAGCTATATACTTTCATGCAACAAAGCCACCTCATATACTTGGAATCTGCGGTATCTCTCTGCAAAATAATTCAGGGACATCTCATCAAATGTCCATACTCTACAGCGGTTCGATCGAATATGGCACTACGCAAATGCGGACATTTATAAATGCTAAAACTCACTCAGGGATTATTTTTGAATGCATGACTTTTGACTTTTAACTTGCGCGTAGCGCTGTATGTAATTTCTGGAGAAGTCTAATAGACATAGGCGCGATCTTCAATAATTGATAATTGATAATGGATAATTGATAATTACCTCTCCCTAGAAGGAAGAGGATTGAATAAAAGGAAAAAATTTATTTTTTCCCCTTTGAAAGGGGAGGCTTCAAGGCGTGAATTATTTAATTATTTAATTATTTAATTATTAATGCTTCGGTAAAAAATCAAATCAACTATCGCGCAGAAATTATCAATTATTTCCCCCTACTCTGTACGGATGTTGTATGCAATGTCCCTACTCCCTCTTTTGATCGAGATGTCTAATATAGAGACTGCGACTTTATTACTTAGTTGAGCAGGAAAATAATCTATGCTTTGGTTTTTTTTAGCTACTTCAGTAGCATTTCTTCAATCTGTTAAAGATGTTTATAACAAGACACAACTAAAAAATTTTGATGAATATATTATTGGATGTACTCTGACATTTTTTACTGCTTTATTTTTAAGTCCCCTATTATTTTTTATTGAAATTCCTCAGTTAGGAAATAATTTTTGGTTAGCTCTATCAGTCAGTGCTTCTTTGAATGCGATCGCCTATACAATTTACCTGAAAGCTATTAAGATTTCTGACTTATCAATTATTGCTCCTATTACCACTTTTACTCCCTTATTTTTATTAATAACTTCCCCATTAATTGTGGGAGAATTCCCTAAGTTACTTGGTATAATTGGCGTTTTATTAATTGTAGTTGGTTCATATTTGTTAAATATCAAAGAGAAACAGCGAGGATATTTTGCTCCCTTTCGAGCAATAATTATAGATAAAGGTTCGCGACTAGCTCTATTAGTGGCTTTTCTTTGGAGTATTACCGGTAATTTTGATAAAGTAGGCGTACAAAATTCTTCACCTATTTTTTGGGGAATTTCCGTATTTTTCACCATATCAATTTTGCTATTACCAATTGTTTTATATAAATCCCATCATAATCAATATAAACTTAAAACTGGTGGGTGGAAATTAGTTGTATATGGTATGATTAATTCCGTAGCTATGGGATGTCAAATGATGGCGATAAATTTAACCTTTGTTGCTTATGTGATTTCTGTCAAAAGAACAAGTGCATTATTTAGTGTTATCTTGGGAAAAATAATTCTCAAAGAAAAAGGCATCAAAGAAAGATTTTTAGGGTCTACAATTATGGTATTTGGAGTATTTTTAATCGGTATTTCACAACTCAATTAAGAAGGAAGAGGGAAGAAGGAAGAAGGAAGAAGGAAGAGGGAAGGGAAGAGGGAAGAGGGAAGAAGGGAAAAGATAAAAATAAGTAGTGAAGCACAATTAATTGTATAAGCTAAGACACATTTAAAATTCGCCTTAGCAAGTTAGAAGGTGCGAAGTCAGAAGTCAGAATTAATAGGGATTATACTTTTAATTAGGTACACAACAAATAAGTGGTTTAAATGCACAACAGCTTATTTGACTCCCTATTCCCTATTCCCTTTTAAAGAAGTAATAGGGATTGTACTTTTAATTAGGTACACAACAAATAAGTGGTTTAAATGCACAACAGCTTATTTGACTCCCTATTCCCTATTCCCTATTCCCTTTTAAAGAATTAATAGGGATTATACTTTTAATTAGGTACACAACAAATAAGTGGTTTAAATGCACAACAGCTTATTTGACTCCCTACTCCCTATTCCCTATTCCCTATTCCCTATTCCCTTTTAAATATGAAATTTAATTTACAAGCAAAATTAGAAAATCATCTGAATGAAATAGTACGCGATCGCGACCCATATTTAGCATCAGGAGGACATTTTTATGTCAGACAATATATCGATCGGCAATTGTCACAGTGGGGAAATGTAGAAGTTGATGAGTTTCAGGTAAGAGGCAAAATTCATCAAAATTTAGTGTTAAATTTACCCTCTATTAATAACAGTAAAAAACAGAATTTAGCACCAATATTAATTGGCGCTCATTATGATGCAGTACCAGGTACCGCAGGAGCAGATGATAACGCAACTGGTGTAGCAGTTTTACTAGAATTAGCCAGAGAATTTTCATCTCAACCATTGAAATATCCAGTTAGTTTAGTTGCTTTTGACATGGAAGAATATGGATTATTAGGTAGTCAGCATTATGCCGAAAAACTTAAACAAAAACAACAGCAACTTAGACTAATGATATCCCTAGAAATGCTCGGTTATTGTGACTATACTCCTAATTCTCAAAGTTATCCTACAGGGTTAAAATATTTTTATCCAAACCAGGGTAATTTTATTGCATTGATTGGCAATTTATTTACCATTATTGATATGTTCCAAATGAGTAGAAAATTTAATAAAATAGGAACTAATTGTCAGTTTTTGCCAGTACCAAATCGAGGTTTAATTGTACCCGATACTCGTCGCAGCGACCATGCTCCATTTTGGGACAGAGGATATAACGCTATAATGATTACCGATACTGCCAATATGCGGAATCCGAATTATCATCAAAAAAGTGATACTCTTGAAACTTTAGATTTAGATTTTCTCACAGGAGTTTGTCAGGGATTAATTGTCGCTATGAGAAATATTGTGTAATGTGAAA
This sequence comes from Cyanobacteriota bacterium, assembly GCA_034190295.1. Taxonomy (GTDB): domain Bacteria; phylum Cyanobacteriota; class Cyanobacteriia; order Cyanobacteriales; family Microcoleaceae; genus Okeania. The sequence continues at coordinate 5,938 of JAXHSW010000293.1, forward strand.
TACTAAAATTTTTGCTACAAATACTGAGGTTGTTTTAAGGAGTCGTAGGGGCGAATGGCATTAGCCCTTACCAAATAATTAATAATTAAGTAATTCGCGCCTTGAAGCCTCCCTTTACCAATGGATAATTGACAATTGATAATTGATAATTAAAGAGTTAGAAAGTTAGAGAGGAGCGAGAATTCTTTCATTATCCATTATCCATTAATAATATTTCCTGATATTCAATTCCGTAACGGTTTTAACCAGAGGTAATTATCAATTATCCATTATCAATTAATGAAAGGAGTCAGTAGGAATAGCCTATATATTATTTAACTAGAGTCAAACTCTGTTTTTAGTCAAATCGACATTTCTAGGTAAAATCTTTTAAGTAGAGAAATTATTCGTACCATTCTTTTTGATATAGCGTTTTTCAAATTAGTGAGATACAGTTATATTTTTGTCTTTTTATTCCCTATTCCCTATTCCCTGTTCCCTGTTCCCTCAAACCTAAAATTTTGTACCTCATGCTTTTTGGGAATTGCTATATTTCAAACAAGTAAAGTAGGAAAAAATATAGACTGAAATATTATAATTATGCAAAAAAAATCTCCAATAAAAAAACTTATTTTAGGATTAATTATTCTAGCACTCGGAAGTATGCAGCAAGTAGCAAAAGCAGATAATAATTCCACAAAACTCAGCCAACAAAAAACTCATAATTGTCAAATCGATCGACAACAACCAAAATTTTTAGTATTTGGAGGAGGTGGTACTCCAGCACGAAATGAAATTGCCATAGAAAAAAATGTACTTTACTTTCAACGAACCCTAGAAAAAATGGGATATAACCCATTAGCAGCGACAACATTTTTTGCTAATGGCAATGATGGGCAAGCCACAATTCGCTATATTGATGAATTAGGAAAACAACGATTTAAAGTACCAGAAATTCCGAATATTCAGGGCAAAGCAACATTAAAAAATTTCCTGAGCTGGTTTCAAAAAGCTGCCAGAGAAACATCTAGTCGCCCTATATTTTTTTACTTTACAGGTCATGGGATAAAAAACCCAAACAATTATAATAATAACGCTCTAATGCTTTGGGAAGATCAACCTCTAACAGTTCAGAAATTATCACAAACTTTAGATAAATTACCCCAAAATACTCCAGTCGTCACAATGATGGCTCAATGTTTTTCCGGCTCATTTGCTAATATTATTTATCAAGGTGGCGACCCCAATAAACCTATAGCACTTCAGAGCCGTTGTGGTTTTTTTGCTACTATCAAAACCTTGCCTTCCGTAGGTTGCACTCCAGAAGTAAACGAAGCAGATTATAAAGATTATAGTTCCAGTTTTTTTGCCGGATTAAGTGGCTACAGTCGTATGGGAAAAAGAGTAGCTTCAGCAGATTATAATCGAGACGGAAAAATTAGTTATATCGAAGCTCATAGCTTTGCGAAAGTAGACGAAAAAACAATTGATTTGCCAGTTTCAACTTTAGAAGTATGGTTACAAAATCAGGCAAGTAAAGCCGATATGAAATTAATTTGGGAACAACCAATTATTAATCTTTTATCCAAAGCACGACCAGAGCAACAATATGTAGTTAAATCAATAGTCAAAATGTTGAATTTAGACCTGCAAAAATCTTATATAGAAAATGGTGGAGGAAGCACAACCGAACAAGAAATTAATAATCAAATAGAACTAGCATATTCTCTCCGTTTAGGAATGGAATTAATTAATATTGGTGTAGAAGAAAAAATTGTCAAAGCTTCAGATAAAACAGCGATCGCTATTCTTGAGCGTCTACTCAAATGCGAAGCAGGTATTCCGGGTAGAGGTGAGTAGGGGAGTGGCTCACACGGATTATGGCACGGATACACGGATAGGTCAGGGAGTAGGGAGTGGGGGAGTGGCTCACACGGATTATGGCGCGGATACACGGATAGGTCAGGGAGTGGGGAGTGGGAGAGTGGCTCACACGGATTATGGCACGGATACACGGATAGGTCAGGGAGTGGGGAGTGGCTCACACGGATTATGGCACGGATACACGGATAGGTCAGGGAGTGGGGAGTGGGGGAGTGGCTC
>JAXHSW010000294.1:0-7890 GCA_034190295.1 Cyanobacteriota bacterium
ACCCACCCCTAACCCCGACCGTGGAGAACCCACCCCTAACCCCGACCGTGGAGAACCCACCCCTAACCCCGACCGTGGAGAACCCACCCCTAACCCCTCCCAGGAGGGGAAGAAAGAAGAGGAAAGAGTAGTAGAAAGAGAAAGTTTTTTGTTCGCGCTCTTATCCGGACAAAATATCATCAGGACTTACGCACGCTTCACCTTAAAAACGCCATATTTAGGGGCGAATGGCATTCGCCCTCCGCAGAGCTGCCCAATGGCGTCCTCACTTTTAACTTCCGCGTAGCGACACGAGGTACAGCAGTAAGAGCATCTTGCTCCCGTGCCAAGCATCCCTTGTTTCTTGTATACCATTACTATGCAAGACTACCAAATAATTAATCCGGTCAATTCAGTTATCAGTTAGTTATATTATTTATCGCCTTCTTCCCTCTTCATTCTCCCATCTTCCCTCTTCCCTCTTCCCTCTTCCTTCTCCCATCTTCCTTCTCCCATCTTCCTTCTTCCTTCTTCCTTCTTCCTTCTACAAAGATGTTAATATTAATTATACAGATGGTTAATATATAGATGGTTAAAATTTTAGTCCCGCTCAACTTCAGCTCAAACCAGAACTGCAAACATCAGTAAAGTTATGGAACAGAGAACCAGGATTTTCAAGCCAAAAATAAGTAAAGTAATCATCACAATAATATTATTATGCGTACCCCTACTATTAGTACTCTATTAAGTTTAGTAGCTCTATTTACTTTTACTCAAGGCAAAGCTGTTGCTTCGAACGAAACAGAATCTTTAGTAAGAGAAAAAGAAGAAGATTTAACTCGTAAGTCTAACTTGGAGACTTCCACTTCTGCTCAAAAAGATACTAACAGAATTAAATTGCGGCAAAGACAGAAAAATAAAAACTTTCGGATACCCTTTATTGGTAGAAATGTTAGATATTTAGGTAAACCTGCTCAGTCTGAATTATTCTCCGAACCATTCTATTCAGGTGTACCTCAAAAACAGAATAATCAAAAGAATATATCACAGGGTTCTCGAGGTGCAGAAGTCTGGGCAGTACAAAGACGTTTGCAAGCTAGAGGTTTCGACCCTGGAGCTGTAGATAGTGTGTTTGGTTCTCGCACCACAGAAGCAGTAAAAGCTTTTCAAAAGTCTGTGGGTTTAAGTGTAACAGGTATAGTTAATGAAGCTACTTGGACATCTCTTGCTAAACCCTCATTTGCCTCTCGTCCACCTACTCAAAGACGTCAAAGACAAAAAACATCCATCTCAAGGCAAAACCCACCCATCCCAGTAGAAAAGATATTAGCAAAAGGAGACAAGGGGTCTAAAGTTAAAACCTTACAAATGCGTCTAGAAACAATGGGTTTTAATCCAGGTCCAATTGATGGGGTGTTTGGCAGAAAAACTACAGGAGCAGTTAAAGAATTTCAAAAATATAAAGGAATTAAGGTTAGCGGTATAGTGGATCGAAAGACTTGGCAAGCTTTTAGGCAAAAATAAATGACTCAAACTTTGACTTTATGAGAATAAACTGCCTATCTAATCTTGAATAAATCAGAAGGAAGAAGGAAGAAAGAAGAAGGAAAAAGTGAATGGGGACTCATCTACCAACTCATGGTAAACACCCTTTCAAGAATGCGCGAATGCGCGAATGCGCGAATGCGCGAATTACCTCTCCTTGAAAAGAACTTGAAAAGAAGAGGATTGACTAATCATGAAAAATTTTTCTTGTTTCTCCTTTAAAGGAGAGGCTTTAAACCTTAATTGTTCGGTAAAAGGCGGGGTATTAAAGTAAGCATTTCCTACGGAATGCTGATGTATTAAATCCAGAATAAAAAGATAGTTTGATGGAAAATATGCCTACTTTATATAAAGCGATTGGCGAAAAAGTAAAGATTGCCGATCGCTTTGTTTTATGTTGGATAAAAATTTTTTCTTCTAGCAAAAATTTGCCTACGATATTCCTCTATTTCCTATTACGTCAAATATCTAGTTTTATCTTCATATCTCAAATGCAAATACTATTTTAGGCGCAAAATATGATATGCTGATCTAAAAATATGATAGACCATACTAAAAAACATAAATTATACCAACTAATTAACTCTCATACCAATAAATTCTATATTCTTAAAAATTACAATTTTAATTCACTTGAAAATTAAGTTAAATCAAGTGAAAAATTTTCCAATTTATATATAGCACTACAAGAATTGGTTAGGACATTTTTCAATGCTGTTTCCTGACGGATTCCCCACCAAAAACCCTTTTACAATGGATAATTGATAATTGATAATTGATAATTGATAATTAGGGAATGCTCTCAAAAGTCTTATGGGTAAGAGTAGGAGACAGGAGACAACCCACCCGCGGGCCCCTCCCTGGAGGGGAAGACAGGAGAAAACCCACCCGCGGGCCCCGACCGTGGAGAACCCACCCCTAACCCCTCCCAGGAGGGGAATGAGCGAGGAGGTAGGAGGAAGAATAATCCCTTGATTATTCTGCGCAACTATGCGCCTAAAATGCTAATTTTTTGAACCTAAGCGACCTAACAGCTTGGACTTTTTTTTACTAAAAAATGCTAAAACCTTTATATGTAAATGCTTTTAGATTAGATCGGTAAACCCTAATTAATCCATTCGGTTTAAAGTCTCTCCTTTTAAGGAGAAAAAAGCCGTCGTTGTGTAGCGCACCCGTTGGGTGGAGTGGATGGGTTTCCTAACCATATCCAATCAACCAAGAGAAGAAATCAGATTTCCATATATTCAATTCCGTAACGGTTTTAAGCAGAGGTAATTATCCATTATTCATTATCCATTATCAATTAATGAAAGTTTCCTATTCCTAGGGATTTATAGATTTAAAATATCTTGCTTTGCCAAACTTCAAATATTTACTTCATTAAATAGCCATCAACCTCAAGGCTTCCTCTTCAAAACCAAACAAATAAAAGTCTAAGACCCGAAGCCATGCATCGAAAATCCATTTTAGGGATTATTTTATTCTTTCTGACCCTGGCATTAACTATTTTATATGGGTCACTAATAGATAAACATATACAAAATCATCAATTATCAAATCAGATAAAAAAAGATACAATAGAGCAAATTTATAATTTAGACTTAGAAAATTCTTACTTTGATCGAACCCCAGAATTAGAGTTTATAGAACCTCAAAATTCCCATAATACTCTAACTGTTATTCCTAAAAAAAATCAATCCAGAACCAAAAATATATCAACTTCCCCATCTGAACCTACCTACAAAATAATTGATATTTTGTGGATATTACTTTGCTCTGGGTTAGTATTTATCATGCAGCCTGGATTTATGTGTTTAGAGTCAGGACTAACCAGGTCAAAAAATAGCATTAACGTTGCGATTAAAAACTTAACTGATTTTGGTATTTCATTTGCCTGCTTTTGGAGTTTTGGATTTGCCTTCATGTTTGGGGCTTCATCTTCTGGAATAATTGGCCATAGTAAATTTTTCCTGGCAACGCATCTACAACCTTTCGACGCGGCCTTCTTTTTATTTCAAGTAATGTTCTGTGGTACAGCTACGACTATAGTTTCTGGTGCAGTAGCTGAACGGATGAAGTTTGCCTCCTATCTATTTGTCGCCTCCCTAGTTTCAGGTTTGGTCTATCCCATATTTGGTCATTGGGTTTGGAATGGAGCTGATATTGGTATATTAACAGGTTGGCTTGGACGTAATGGTTTTGTTGACTTCGCAGGTTCGAGTGTTGTCCATAGTATTGGTGGGTGGGTATCTCTGGCAGCTCTATTAGTTATTGGTCCTCGAACAGGTAGATTTCCTCCCGATCGCCCACCAGAAAAAATTCATGGTTCTAATTTACCCCTATCAGTTTTGGGAGCAATGCTGATTTGGTTTGGTTGGTTTGGGTTTAATGGTGGTAGTACCCTGGAATTCAACGAACAAGTAGCAGGGGTTATTGTCAATACAATTCTGGCCAGTGTAGGAGGAATGTTAACTACTCTTGGTATAACTTGGTATATCAGGACAATACCCAGTGTTGAGGGACTAATTAATGGTACTCTTTCTGGTTTAGTTGGCATTACAGCAGCTTGTCATGCTGTTACAGCTTTTTCTGCTATTTTGATTGGTATTATTGCTGCCATAGTCACTATGTTGGTAGAGGAAGCTTTAGAAAAATTTCGTGTCGATGATGCTGTTGGAGCTATTCCAGTTCACCTTGGTGCAGGTATTTGGGGAACATTAGCAGTAGCTTTTTTTGGGAAGGTGGAGGTTTTAGATACTGGTCTTAGTTTTAGCCAACAATTGACAGTTCAGCTATTAGGAATTTTTTCAGCTTTTCTATTAGGGTTTTGTTTGGTATATCCAATTTTATTCATTGCAAATAAACTTCATTCATTCCGAGTTTCACAAGCAGATGAACAGATTGGTTTAAATGTTTCGGAGCATCAAGCTAAAACAGAAATATTAGATTTATTTAGAGTAATGGATTCTCAAGCTCGTACACAAAATTTAAGTTTGCGAGTACCTGTAGAACCTTTTACAGAAGTAGGTCAAATTGCCAATCGCTACAATCAGGTAATGGATGCTCTGGAGGAAGTTACTGCGAGAAATGATGCCATTATTAAAGTCGCAACAGATGCAATTATTACTTTTACCAAACCAGAGCTGGAAATTATTAGTATAAATCCTAGTGGTGAGAAAATTTTTGACTATGAAAATCAAGATTTAGTAGGGAAGTCTATTTATCAAATATTTGACTTTACTATTAATCCATTAACTATGGAAAAAATGGATGCCGATCGTTTATTAATGGAAGTAGATGAATTAACAGTAGAACCATTAAAATTATGGATTAATCCAGATTTAATCTTCTCTCAAAGTTTAGAGATTAAAAATTATTGTTATGTCTTTGAGTTGTCAGATATTCAGCCGGAAAATTGGCAATCTGTTTTTCCTAGCTTTTGGCATTTACAAGAGGAGAATTTAGTAGATAGTCAAGCAGAGTTGGAGCTACAAAAAAAAAGCGATCGACAAAGTTCTTATATAAAACAACTGATATCTAAAGTTGCTGAGAGTGGAAACCTTTACGAATTAGTTGGTGTCCGTGCAGATGGTTCTTTATTTCCGATGGAAATTGCAGTTGGAGAAGCAAAATTTAATCAAAAAACTTTCTACACAGGAACTTTTAGGGATATTACAGATAGAAAGGAATCAGAGATTAAACTCAAGGAAAATGAACAAAGATTTCGGAGTTTATCCAGAGCTACCGTTGAAGGAATTATTATCCATGAACAAGAAAAAGTTATGGATACAAATATTGCTGCTGCCAATATGTTTGGATATGAATTATCAGAAATGATAGGTATGAATGGATGGGAGTTAATCGCTCCAGAATACCACGATTTAGTAGTTGAAAAAATGACTTCTGGTTGGGAAAAAGCTTATGAAGTAATTGGAGTCAGAAAAGATGGTTCAACTTTTCCTTTGGAAATTGAGTCTAAGGTTTTTTTGTACAGAGGTAATCAAAATGGAGTGGCAGCTTTAAGAGATATTACTGAGCGGAAATTAGCAGAGGCAGCATTACGAGAAAGTGAGGAAAGATTTAGAGCAGTAATGGAACAAGCAGCAGATGCTTTTATTATTCACGATTTAGCAGGAAAAATTATTGATGTAAATGAAAGTACTTGTAAAAGTTTGGGATATTCTCGTCAAGAATTATTGAATTTATATATAGAAGATATTGAAGAAAATTTTGTCTCTCAAGAGTTTCCTAAAAAATGGAAAAATTTGATTGTTGGCAGACCAATAACTATAGAGGGAATTCATCGTCGCCAAGATAATACAACTTTTCCTGTAGAGATACGTTTGGGTTTATTAAAAGCAGGAAATGGTAAATTAATCTTGGCTCTTTGTCGCGATATAACTGAACGTAAAAAAGCAGAAACAGCTTTGCTTTTAGAACGAGAAAAGTCAGAAAAATTGTTGTTAAATATTCTGCCGAAACCTATTGCTGATAGATTGAAGGAAGGAGATAGTACAATTGCAGAAGGATTCGCAGAAGTTACAGTTTTATTTGCAGATTTAGTGGGGTTTACTGAGTTAGCAGGTCGTGCAACTCCTGAAAGATTAGTTTATTGGTTGAATGAGATTTTTTCTAGGTTTGATTTACTGGCAGAAAAATATGGTTTGGAGAAAATTAAAACTATTGGAGATGCTTATATGGTTGTGGGTGGGTTGCCAGACCCAATGGAAAATCATGCTGAGGCGATCGCTCTGATGGCTATAGATATGCTAGAGGAAGTAGCTAGTTTTGCTGATGAACAGAAACAAGACTTTAATATTCGTATTGGGATAAATACTGGTCCAGTGGTCGCTGGTGTCATTGGACGTAAAAAGTTTATCTACGATTTATGGGGTGATACTGTGAATATTGCTAGTCGTATGGAGTCTCAGGGTATACCAGGTTTTGTTCAAGTGACGGAAGAGACCTATCAGATTTTACAGCACAAATTTTTATTTATGGAACGGGGTTTGATTGATATTAAGGGCAAAGGTTACATGAAGCCTTATATTTTGCAGGGAAAAAAAGAGTTATAATAAAAAATTGTCAGTCATTGCCAAAATTTCTGATTTGTGTGCTATATTCAAATTATGCGGATGTGGCGGAATTGGTAGACGCGCTAGATTTAGGTTCTAGTTTCTTCGGAAGTGGGGGTTCAAGTCCCTTCATCCGCATTTAATTTAAAAAGGAAGAAGTGAGAGGGAAGAAGGAAGAAGGCTTAAAAGTCTAAAAAAAGCTTACATTTCCCCTAGTGCAGGATCGTGGAAATAACTGACCAGTTACAAAATACTAAAACAATTACAAATCAATACTGTTGACTTTTGTAGGGGCGAATGGCTTTTGTAGGGGCGAATGGCCATTCGCCCCTACTACTTTTAACTTCCACGTAGTGGCACTAGGTACACAAATAATTTGTAACTTTCTAGAAAGATCGGACTTAAGACACTGTTAAAGATGCTCCATTATCACTAGGTTTCAACTTCAACAAAAAAGGAACAGCTTTCTTTACCCAAGACTGCACGGGAGTACAGGACTTTGCTGCCTCCCCAAAACAAATATCCAACATATCAGTATGAATAACCCCAGGGTTGAGAGGAATAGCGGCCATTCCTGACGGTAACTCTTGGGCTAAAGTACGGGTCAAACCCTCTATTGCCCACTTTGAAGCACAATAAGGCCCAACTTGTGGAGAAGTGGAACGTCCCCACCCAGAACTAAAATTAACAATAATCCCACTCTTTCTAGAAATCATAGTAGGCAGAAAATGACGCATCACATTTGCCACACCCTTAATATTAATATCAATTAGTTGGGAAAATTCCTCACTATCAACTTCCCAAACAGACCCAGGTTGATTAATTATAGCAGCATTATTTATTAATAAGTCTGGCGGTGAATAATTACCTAATGTTTTAGCTGCCCACTCTTGCACAGAATTTTCATCTGCTACATTAACACAAGTAAACTGATGCGGATTACCATATTGAGTAGTTAATTTTTCAACAGCAGGTGCAGAACGAGCACAACCAATAATAGTATGACCTAATCTAATAAATTCATCGGTCATAGCTCGACCTAAACCACGGCTAATTCCTGTAATAACAATTATCTTTTTCATCGGCAATATATATTTTTTTTAGTTAGCTCTTATTATAATTAAATTCTGTTCTAATTGAAGAAGGAAGAATTCATTAATTGATAATGGATAATGGATAATTGATAATTACAAGAAGGTTTTAACCGTTACGGAATTGAATATAAGGGCTAGGGTATTAATGGATAATGGATAGTGGATAATGAAAGAATTTTCGCTCCTCTCTAACTCTT
>JAXHSW010000295.1:0-7874 GCA_034190295.1 Cyanobacteriota bacterium
GGGGAGATGGGGAGATGGGGAGATGGGGGGATGGGGAGATGGGGAGATGGGGGATTTAATATTGAAGTGTGGATAGAATTATAATCATATACTGTATAACCGGATTCTATATAATGGATAATTACCTTTCCTTGCTCATAAGAGGATTGAATAAAAGGAAAATATTTTCTTTATAAATGATAGCGAAGTGCGGTAGCGAGGAACGAGCGTCAGAGGTCTTAGACCAAATTCAGCAATTATCAATTATCAATTATCAATTATCAATTATCCATTGATAACTGCTGTATGTATTCACCCTTGGGTTTACACAAAGATAAAGCGCGGACATGATATCAGGTTCTAGAAGGGAAGTATAATAGGGGGAATAAGGTGGAAATATACCTCAAAATTCCCCACACTCCCCCTACATTTTTTTTTAATAGCTCCCATAAGGGTTCTATCTAAAAATCAACTTTTTGCAAATAATTACCCAGAAGTTTCTGTTGCTTCTTCTGCTTCAGCTTCTCCAAACACTACTCGAAGCAGGGGAGGCGCTAAGAATGTTGTGATAATAACCATGAGAATAATTGCTACATCCAAAGCAGGGGATAAAGCGCCACTAGCAGAACCAACTGAGGCAAAAACCAAACCAACTTCACCCCGTGGCACCATACCAACACCAACAGCTAAACGGTTAATGTTATCTAAACCAAAGACACTAAAACCACAGGCAACTTTACCCACAATAGCAACAACTATTAAGAAGACCGCAATCACTAAACCTTCACGGTTAGTAGGAATAGCTGGGTTGAGAACTCCAAGATTGGTTTTTGTCCCCACTGTAACGAAGAAAATGGGAACGACGACATCAGAAATAGGACGAATTAGCTCTTCTAACTCTCTACCTATCTCTGTTTGATCTAAGTTATCTAAAACTAATCCGGCAGCAAAAGCTCCTAATATGGCTTCCAAATGGATCGCTGTACCAATGTAGGACATTAATAAGGCGATCGTCAAAGCTGGAATAACTGCTCGTCCACGAGTTTTAAATTTTTCACCAAAGAAAACAAAGGTGTCATTGAAGAAACGACCAAGCAATATTGCACCCACCAAAAATACGCTGGCACTAATGATGAGATATACGGCATTGACTACATCGACTTCACCAGTTTTTGCTAAACTTGCTACTACTGCCAGGATAATAATACCCAAAACATCATCTATAACGGCAGCACCCAAAATAATTTGACCTTCTTGGGTATTGAGGCGGTTAATTTCTGCTAGTACCCTGGAAGTGATACCGATACTGGTTGCTGTCAGAGCTGCTCCTGCAAAAATTGCTGGTACTGCTGAGACATGGAATATCATCATCATTCCTGCTGTGCCAGCGACAAATGGTAATGTTACTCCCACAATTGCTACAATTAGGGACTGAATACCTACTTGTATTAAGTCTCTGATATTGGACTCTAGGCCAATTTCAAATAACAAAATGATGACCCCCAGTTCGGACAGAACTTCGAGGACGTCACTTTGGACTCGAAATGTAGCTTCTGCAGCGTCAGGGGTTAAACCTGCTGTTGCTTCTAGAATACTGATGACTACCGATGTGGAACTATCTGCCCCACTTTCTGGAAAGATTACCAGGTTGAGGGCGGAAATACCGATAACTACACCTCCTACGAGTTCTCCTAATACTGGTGGAAAACCTAACCAGTTAAAAAATTCGCCCCCTGCTTTACTGGCTATATAAATTGCCACTAGACTTAACAGCACTCCTGCAACTACCATTGCTGGTTCTACTTCTGATTCTGTTACTGTGGCTAGTATCGGCTGAAATTGTCCTGATAAAGGAAATAGGAAAAATTCATTCAAAAAATTAAACCCTGCCATTGAACTAAACATTAAGTTTTTCTAAATCATCTTGACTTAATGTAACAGGACTTTAGGTACAGAGGGCTAATCTTTGGTGATAAAAATATTTTTTGGTGAGTATAAAAGATATCTAAGTTGAAATTAGGGAGTAGGGGAGTGGGGGAGTGGGGGAGTATTCAATAATTAATAATTAATAATTAATAATTAATAATTAGGGTTTCCTGAATAAAGTATGAGTGGTAAGGGCAGGAGAGGAGCCAGAAGTCAGAATCCAGAAGTCAGGAGGAATAGGAATTATAGAAGAGGTAGTCAGAAGAATCGTCAGAGTGATTTTCTGCCCAACTATGCGCCCAAAATGCGCTAATTTTTGAGCCTGAGCCACCTAAAAGCTGGTACTTTATTAGTACCTCAAAAGACTAAAACCTTTACCTGTAAATACTTTGATATTAGATCGGTAGAGCAATAATTATAATAATTAATAATTACCTTTTCAAATCCCCGTTACAAAAACAACTTTTGTATGTCGCCAATCTGACGGCTCCCCTATCTGACTTGCAGACTTGCTGACTTTGTTAATAGGGTCACTATTTCTCATTTATACATCATCTCTAAATCTAATCTATGGATTTGATTTTTACTTTTTTTGAATAAAGATCGCGTTACTTAAGAATAAGGAAAAATCTTACTTTCTGAGTTTTAATATTTTTATCTGTATTAATTTTTCCTTCGACTTCTATCATACTTTCCCAATATTTTGCAATTTTCAATCCCACAGAATAATTTAGTGGATACAATTAAAATTTATACTGTAGTACTTTTTTTTCCTGTCTTTGTGACTGAATTGGTTTTTAGATAGAACTTTAATAGTTGATTTTTGGAGTTAAATATTAACAACTATAGTAGGGAATGATGTAAAACTTTAGACATTTTCAAGAAAATCAAGAATAGTATTTTTATTATGTCTAATTAATGAGACCCGGTCTTAAACCCATCAGGGAAAAGATCATCATAAAATTACCGAATAGTTAAGATTTAAAGCTTATTCTTTGAGCAAATAAAGATAAAAAATCCTATTTGCCAATCCTATCCGTTTTTAGGAGAAATAATTATTAACTATTGAACATCAGGGGATTGTGTTAAGTAAATACCCTATGTTGTAAGGATGGCATTTGTCTACGAACTTGTTCTAATCTGGATGGGTTAATTTCTGCGATCGCTACTCCTGGTTTATCCTCAGTATCTGCTAAAATCAAGCCCCAAGGGTCAACTATCATTGCATGGCCATGAGTTTGTCTTCTGCCGTAATGGTTTCCTGTTTGAGCTGGAGCAATGATATAACAGGTATTTTCTATTGCCCGTGCTTGGAGTAATACTTGCCAGTGGTCTTTTCCTGTATATGCAGTGAAGGCCGCTGGTACGAATAGGACTTCAGCCCCAGCATTTGAGAGATGTCTGTAGAGTTCAGGAAATCTTACATCGTAGCATACTGATATACCTAAATTTCCATAATCTTTTGATGAATAGACTGAAGGTAACTTTACTCCTGCTTTGACAGTGTTTGATTCTCGGTAGGTATTTCCGTCAGGTAAGTTAACGTCAAATAAATGTGCTTTTTCATACCTAGCTACTTCTTGGCCATTAGGAGCGATTAGGGATGCAACGTTATAGACTTTGCCTTCTTTTGTGGGTACTGGATACCCACCTCCTAAAATTGTGATTTGGAATTTTTGAGCTGTTGTTTTGAGAAATTTTTCACTCTTTGTGGCGATCGCTTCTGCTTGGGCAATTTTTTCTTTTTCTTCACCCAAAAAGGGGAAATTTTCTGGTAAGGTAACTAACTCTGCACCTTGACGAACTGCTAGTTCTATTAATTCTTCTGCCTGTGCTAGATTTTTTGACAGGTCAGGCACACTTGTCATAGATATTGCTGCTGCGAGATAGGATTTCATTAAGTCAGTTTTTCAGCTATTTATATGGGTACTTTTTGATGTTTGCCTTATTATTTATAGCAGAAGGAACAAGGAAGAAGAAAGAAGAAATCTGAATTCTAAATTCTTGAAATTACCCTACAAAAAAATATTTTAGCACACTATCAATTTCAAGATATATCTAGAATATATTCAGATATTTTTTTTTATTCAAGATTATAACTGAGTTGGCAATAGCTCAATTTTTAGAGTGGTTTCAGAAATCATATTTTCAACTGTAGTAGTCGTTCGAGTTATATTTAATGAGTTACTATTTCTCAATAACACTTATTTATAAGGCTTTGATACTCAACATACTCATCATTTTTCCCTTGACGAACTATTAGCCTAATAATGTTGATTTCTGAATTAACCACTATTTTTTATCTGATATTTATTCAGACTTCAGATTAATCCAGAAAAAATCTGAGTTAACTTTTTTGCTATTACATTGGGTGGAAAAGCAAGTCTGGGAAAAAGCGATTAAACTCAATTAAAATTCCGGCTGTGATAATCATCCAGGCTGCAGCTAAAACTGGGGCTGTTGATAGATACTTAAGTAAGTCTTGCATGAATATTTCTCCTCAAACCGATCGTCAGATCGGGTATTGTTTAGACAATGTTAAAATAGCACTCAGCACCTCAGCACCTCAGCGGCCAGCTCTCAAGACATAATATGGGGTTTTGAATCCCCCAGAATAAGCACATCACTCATTTTTCAAATAAGCGTGGGGGACGCCGAATCCGCCGATTTTAGCTGATAGCTGATAGCTTGTTAAACACATTATTTTCGGACTATTTGTAATTAGTAATTAGCCTTTTTATACTAATTACAATTACTCGCTCTTTACTAATTTCTTAGTTAAAATTTTAGCGTGGGGAAACAGTAATTTCGTTGTCTTTAGCAAACATTTTACCAGAGGTCAATTCTCCTAATGCCAATACTGGCCATAGAGCTGCACCTAGCATTTTATTGATTGCTAAAGGAACGTCGATAATAATTTCTTTTTCCTCTGCATTCTTACCAGATTTGATTACCTGTAGATAGGAGCGGCCAGCCCAACCAATCCAACCTGTAATATACAAGAATAAAATGCTAGGAATGAGGAACTCTCCAGCGTGTCCCAGACTACCATCTACTATTAAATGAGGTAGTCCGTCTTCTCCACAAAGCGCTTGTGAATAACGTTCAAATCGTTTCTTACCAGATTCTGGATCGGCGGTAGTAGGGCGAGCATTTGCAGCTCGTTCCTGAAAAGCAGGTGATTCTGAACATGGCACCAAGTTATATGCTGATGCTGCTGATGCACAGGTAACCCAAAGACTTATGGCTAAAACTAAAGCCAACAATCGTCTCATAAAATTGTTTCCTTTTATTACAAAGTGTTGACAATTACCCATACTTCTGTAGCTAGATTAAGCTATAAAGTAGGGATTTTCTTAATGGAAATGATAAATTTGAAGCTGACAGTAATCAAGCTATTTATATAAATTTATCAGTCAATGACAACAATTTTAGCTATAGAAACAAGTTGTGATGAAACATCTGTGGCGATTGTTAAGAATCGTCAAGTTTTAAGTAATATTGTAAAGTCACAAATTGATATTCACAGCTCTTATGGAGGTGTGGTGCCAGAAATAGCTTCACGGCAACATTTAGAAATAATTAATCTAGCGATCGCTCAGGCTTTTACAGAGGTAGATTTAGATTGGCCAGATATTGATGGTATTGGAGCTACTTGCGCCCCTGGTTTGGTTGGCGCTCTGTTAGTAGGAATAACGGCAGCGAAAACTCTGGCTATTGTCCATCAAAAGCCATTTGTGGGAGTGCATCATTTAGAAGGCCATATTTATGCGACTTATCTGAGCCAACCAGAATTAAAACCACCTTTTCTTTGTTTGTTGGTTTCTGGAGGCCATACAAGTTTAATTTATGTCAAAGATTGTGGTGTGTATGAAACATTAGGCCAAACAAAGGATGATGCTGCAGGAGAAGCTTTTGATAAAGTGGCTAGATTATTGAAACTTGGCTATCCGGGAGGTCCTGTAATTGATAAATTGGCAGCAGAGGGCAATAAATCGGCTTTTTCTCTACCCGAAGGAAAAATTTCTTTACCCGAAGGTGGCTATCACCCTTATGATTGTAGTTTCAGTGGACTAAAAACTGCTGTGTTGCGATTAATTCAAAAATTGGAAACAGAGGGCAATGAATTATTACCTGAGTCTTCAATAATTAGGGACATTGCAGCTAGCTTTCAGGAAACTGTAGCGAAGGGGTTAACAAAAAGAGCGATCGCCTGTGCGCTAGATTATGGATTAAATACAATTGCTATTGGTGGAGGTGTAGCTGCAAATAGTGGGTTGCGACAAAACTTAAGTACAGCAGCAAGTAAGAATAATTTGCAGGTAATATTTCCTCCCCTGAAATTATGTACGGATAATGCGGCGATGATTGGTTGTGCAGCGGCTGACCATCTGAGTCGAGGCCATATTTCATCTCTGAACTTAGGAGCTAGTTCTCGAATGGCCATAAAAGATGTGATGGAGTTGTATAAAAGTAGCCAGTAGTTAGGGTTTGCTGAAAAAAGCAAAGTGTGGGAAGTCTGGGAAGTGTAGGGAGGGTGGGAAGACTGAGATTGTAGGAGGAATAATTGTTCGGGAGATTTTTCTGCCATAGTCACGCCAAAATTATCACTTTTTGCAAATGTATGACTTATAGCACTATAAATTTGGGTTAAGACATTTCACTATTTCCTGTTACTTTATTCCCAAATATTTTCTGCACAATTTAAAATTAAGACTGCTAGATCGGTAATGAAAATTAGAAACGCTGAAGAAAAAGACTTAGCTGTAATTGTAGAAATTTATAACGCTTCAATTCCTAGTCGTATTGCTACTGGGGATATAGAATGCATATCGGTTGAAAGTCGTATTCCTTGGTATCAAGAACACCCACCTGATAGCCGTCCAATTTGGGTTATGGAATTAGATGAAAAAATTGTTGGGTGGCTGAGTTTTCAGTCTTTTTATGGCAGAGCTGCATACAAAGCTACAGCAGAAGTAAGCATATATATTGCTCCTGAATATAAAGGTCAAGGAATAGGAAAAAAATTACTTTCAGAGGCAATTTTGTATAGTCCTAAATTAAAAATTAATACTTTACTGGGTTTTATATTTGCTCATAACCAACCTAGTTTAAAGTTATTTGAGAAGTTTGGTTTTCAACGTTGGGGTTACTTACCAAAAGTGGCTAATTTAGATGGTATGAAGCGAGACCTTATAATTGTTGGACTTCATATTGAGGAAGCAAAAAAATAAGGATAGAATTCATTAATTGATAATTGATAATGGATAATTGATAATTACCTCGGGTTTTAACCGTTACGGAATTGAATATAAGGAAATATTATTTCTTCACAGGAGTCGATTGGATATTGGTAGGATGACCAAACCATCACACCCTACGGTTCCCTTTGAAGATAGAACTCCGTTCCGAGATCCGCGAACGACTGCTGTCTTGGTCGATTGGATATGGCGAGGGGACCTCGCCATCCCTCGACCGCTTTTTTCCCCTTAAAAGGGGAGACTTTAAACCATAGTTATTTAATTATTAATTATTTGGTGAATAAGGAGTAGATATCTCCAAAAAAATACAGTTATAGTATGTGAACTACCCCAACTTACTCCGCTATAGCTTCGTTGAAGTAGGGGCTTCTGAACTCACAGGGGAATGCCTCAAGACAGACTTACGCCCACCTTTTGGTCTTACTCCCCCTCCTTCAGCAGCAATCCTGGTTCCCAAGACCGATAATTCTCTCATGCCTTCTGCTCTAATATTTTTGGCTGCGTTGGAGTCCCGATCGTGGTGAGTTCTACAACTCGGACAAGTCCACTCTCTCACATCTAATGGCATTTCTGATATTTGATAGAGGCAATTAGAACAAGTTTTAGAGCTAGGAAACCATCTGTCAATCTCAACTAATAAACCACCTTTTTGTTGTAGTTTATACTCAAGGAAGTTGACAAACATTCCCCATCCGACATCAGAGATAG
>JAXHSW010000296.1:0-7874 GCA_034190295.1 Cyanobacteriota bacterium
AATAACTGCCTTCCCTGGGCGATCGCTCATCAGCACAGCAATAACTATTGTCCAATAGTAATAACTGCCTTCCCTGGGCGATCGCTCATCAGCACAGCAATAACTATTGTCCAATAGTAATAACTGCCTTCCCTGGGCGATATAACTGCCGAATGGATGTTAAGAACGCTACTTTCATGCAACAAAGGCCTAACAAACTAATAATTGTTAAAAACAAACTTTTAATCTTGGTAACTATTTGACTGTTGAAGTATAGCTGAAATATAGTATTACTTTTGGTAATTGGTATAATACAAAAAAATTCAACACTCCTTCAACTGAATTTTCCTCAAAATTGATGCGCGAAAAGACTTGACTACCATAATTATATAGCTATCATAAGGGTTCTATAAGACCTAAGACCTAAAACCTAAAACTTAAGACCTAACATAAAATTATTATCAAAGTTAACCATTTACAATCTAATTAAAATGCTCAAAATTCAAAACTTAGTTCTCACTAGCAGTTGTTTTTACCTCTACTTTTCAAGCTATTGTTTAGCAAAAACTCCTGAATTTTCCGAATATACTGTCAGAAAAAATGCTGTAAATATTATCTCTCAACGTCAAACAGATGCAGAACAAGAATTAGAATCTCCAAATCAATTTTCCCCTAACCCTTTAGAAAGCACCGAACCAGACCCACTTTTACCAGAACCCCCTACTACAGGAACCGTTACTGGGGACAAACGAGAAGAACTTTCTCAAGAACTCGACCGACTTAACGTTGAAGCTTCAGCATTATTAGCAGCAGGAGAAACAACTAAAGCTTATGATACCTGGAATAGAGAACTTCGTTTGCGACGTTATCTTGGTAAAGCAGAAGAATTAGCAGCTTTGGAACGAGTGGCAGAAATAGCATGGAATAATAGTCAAAAATTACAAGTGCAGTGGATAACAAAACGACTGGAAACCCTACAACCAGAAATTCAAGAACAAGAACCTGTGAATATAGAATTATTGCAAGCATTAGGTTCTGCATTTAATACAGTTAGAGCAAAAGATCCAGCAGTTCAAGTTTATCAACAAGTTATTGCTGAAGCTAGAGAGCGAGAGGATGTTGCTACTCTGAAACTAGCTTTGACAGCTATAGGGGAAATATATTTGAATTGGTTAGATTATGATAATGCAGCGATCGCCTATGAAGAATTATTGGAGGTTCAGCAACAGAGTGACTTAGAAATATCTACTAATGAAGAAACAATAGCTCCTGCTTTAACTACTAATTTTGAAAAAGTAGATACTATCGAAAAATTAGCTTTTATTTATAATCAAGCGGGAAAACCTTTACAAGCAATTACAGCTAAAGAAAGATTGGTAAATTTTTACGAAGGTCAACAAATTATTACAGAAATTCCAGATATAAAAATATCTATTGCTGGAGATTATGAGGAACTTGGAAAACTTAGTCTTGCCAGTCAATACTATCAAGAAGCTTATGATATTGCTCAATCAATTCAAAGGTTTATAAGTGCTAGTGATGCTTTGGAAAAATTGGCAGCGCTCTATCTTTCTCAGGATGAAAAAGAGGCAGCAATTGAAATATATAAAGTGCAATTATTGATGGATCAACAGTTTGTTAATGTTTATGGGATGATGGAAATTTATGACCGTATGGGTCAAGTTTATGCACAGTTAAATGCTTTTGGTTTGGCAATGTCATCTTTTCAAAGAGGTTTAGAATTATCGAGACAATTGGGGGGATATCGAGAGAGTTATTTTCTACAAAAGCTTGATAAATTGAATAGAAATAGAAATCTGTGATTTGAGTTAAAAAATAGGAATATTAATAGTCAAGTTATGTATGTCATTCTTTTATATTGTGGTTAATTAATCAGGACTTACGCACGGACACTAAATCCAGTGAGGGCGCCCTTCGGAGCTTGACGTTAGTCAATGCCATTCGCCCCTACAAATGGTGGTTTAACAGTCAATTTGTGTAAGTCCTGTTAATGCAATCTAATATTACTTAATTAATTCAAAAATTCTGTATTTGTAGAATATGCAAAACATAGCTACAGGAGTAAGTAGAAGTGTTAAAGATAAAGTGACAGTAGATAAGGTGATAAGCACTGCTCCTACTTCAATTATTTGTAAAATAATAGAAGCAGTTATTTGAGTTTAATTTTTTTTGCTATGTTTTGCATAACGTTTAGGTAAGCGTTTCTGAGAATTGCTATTATTCATTTTTGTTATTTCTTGAAATTACATTTCTACCATAAAAGATGGATACTACCCCAAGGCAAGGGGTGCAATAATTTACCTATAAATCTCTTACAATAAAGTATTCAGCTTGAGGATAGCTTGGGAGTAACCCAAACCTTTTTTTCAATTACTTAATTGGAAATTTACCATACCCCTCGCAATGGTAGTTGGTTAAATGTGGCCGAGACGGAACTAAGTATTTTATCAAAACAATGTGAGCGACCGAAGAATTTGTAGCAAAGACAAATTGCAAACAGAATTAGTTGCGTGGCAAACCGAGCGTAACCAAACTGCCTCTAAGGTGAGCTGGCGATTTTCGACGGATGATGCCAGAGTTAAACTCAAACATCTTTATCCGGTTTTTGAAACTGCCTAATACCCACTAACTCTCCTACATTGTATTGTCACCGTCAATTCAATAGTGATGTAGCTGCCGCGCTTGCTCCGAATGGCGCCTATTTTTGGTTGTCTGTTAAAGAGCGATCGCTCGTTTTTGGTTGTCTGTTAAAGAGCGATCGCCTGTTTTTGGCTGTCTGTTAAAGAGCGATTAAGCTGCCGCGCTTGCTCCGAAATACCCTTGTCAGTCCAATAGTAACTTTTGGCTGAGTATTCTATTGCACTATTTTAGATGAAACAGTCCAGTAGGGTGTGAAAGCGCGTAGCGTAACGCACCTTTACCCCCATCAGTGGTGTGTCTGCGTAAGTCCCGGTGTCCGGATCGGAGCGCGATAGAACTCCGTTGTGCTTACCCAACCACAAAACTTTCTTCTTCTGTCTTCCCTCCTGACTCCTGATTTTTAAGTAATTAAGACTAATATCATACAATAATTCAGCAACGCCCAGAATTTTTTTAACGTCGCCAATAAGGTCGCCCTTTCCAGAAAACCCCTATAGCTAAACTGATTAATGAAGCTCTAGATGCACTAACTAATACAGGAGGTAGAGGAAATAAAGACTTTAATAATAATCCGATAAATAAACATAAAACTAGCGCCCAAAGACTAGAGTTATTCAGTAACCACTGCTTTTGCCAGAATTCTAATAAATAAACTGCTAACGCTCCGATTCCTACTGCTGCTCCTATAGGTATTAAGACTCCAAATATTGGAGAGGAAAATAGCATGCTTAATGGTTTGAGGATCGCAAAAAAATAAGTGAAGCTTAAGATTAATAATACTTCTGTTGCTACAACTGTCAAAGTAGCAATGAAACTTACTAAAAATAGTTCTTGCCAAGGTAAGCTTTTCAAACGTTGCCAAATATTATTCATGTTTTAAGTTGATAGAGTTAGGAAAATTGAGTTAATCTGCAATAATGAGATACCTGTGAATAAAGTTTAAAACTGCTTCTAAACCTACTTTTGTTTTGAGGTTAGTAAAGACAAAAGGGCGATCGCCTCGCATTCTTTTAGTATCTTTTTCCATAATATTCAGGTCTGCTCCTACATGGGGAGCAAGGTCAATTTTATTAATCACAAGTAGATCGGATTTAGTAATACCTGGACCTCCTTTTCTGGGTATTTTATCACCAGCAGCTACGTCAATCACATAGATTGTTAAATCGACTAGCTCGGGGCTAAAAGTTGCTGCTAAATTATCACCGCCACTTTCGACAAATACTAAGTCTAGATCGGTAAATTTATTTTCTAACTGCTCAATAGCAATGAGATTAATAGAAGCATCTTCCCGGATAGCTGTATGAGGACAACCACCTGTTTCTACTCCTATTATACGAGAACTATCTAATGCTTGGCTTCGCACCAAAAATTGGGCATCTTCTTGGGTATAAATATCATTGGTGACAACTGCAATGTTATATTTTTGTCGCATTGACTTACATAAGGCATCAACTAAAGCTGTTTTACCTGAGCCTACAGGGCCAGCTATTCCAATCCGAAAAACATTCATAAATTACTAACTAATTGTTAATGGGTATAGCGGAACGAAGAAGGAAGAAGGAAGAAGGGAGAAGGGAGAAGGGAGAAGGAAAAGCCTTACTTTGTCTGAGTTTTAAACTTTTAAACTTTCCGGGCCTTTTCTTTCGACTCCTATAATTATTGCTCTACCGATCTAATATCAAAGCATTGACTGATATTGGTGTAAAGCATTTTTTGGTCTAAAAAAGTGCCAGCTTATCAGCTCAAAAAGCTTATAAAGCTAGTATTTTGGGACGATTATGGCAGAAAAATCACGATCGACAATTTTTCCAACTACCTCCTCGCTCATTTCCCATTTCTCCTGTCTTCCCCTCCACGGTCGGAGCTAGGGGTGGGTTGTCTCCTGTCTCCTGTCTCCTATCTCCTACTAAAAGACTTTACCGAAAAATTAAGGTATAAAGCCTCTCCATTCATGGAGAAAAAAGAAAAAAATTCCTTTTAGCCCAATCCTATCCGTTTTCAAGGAGAGGTAATTCGCGCATTCGCGCATTCGCGCATTCTTGAAGGGATTTGGTATTATAACTGATAACTGAAATGACCTAACTTCTAAATAATCTAGTATATTGAACTTCGTGAGCCATGCTTGCTAGAGATAATCCCCAACTACAACTGTTTAACTCGTCATCTTTTAATTTGAGTATTTCTTTGGCACTCGAAACTATTTGATTTTGCAATTCCCATAATAACTTTTGTCCTACTGTTTGACCGAGAGGAATTGATTTTACACCAGCATTAATTAGATTAGTTGCCCAACTATGTAGATAACCTAAAATTGCAGTTTCAATCTCAATTTGCCAGCAAGCAGAAATTAGACCATAAGCGATCGCGAAGTTACAAAAATCTGTTTCTGTTTCAAGTTTGTTTTGAATAAAACTCATTAATTCCGTTGATAAATCTGGCTGAATATTCATAAATAAACGAATCAAAGTTCGACCCATTTGTAAACTTTGCAGGCGTAATTCTTCAGTCTCTTTAACTGCAGTTGCCCAATTATTCCAATTATTTAATAGCTGTAAATTTCCTGAATTAGTTTCCCAATAAGCTCTAACTATTAATGCTGCTTCTAATCGAATACTTCCAAATTTGAGAGAATCTATCAACCAATTTTTAAGACTATCATAATCGGAAATTTTTCCTGTAGTTACTAATGCTTCAATACCTTCTGAATAACTATAAGCTCCCACAGGTAATGCCGGACTTGCTAACTGTAAAAGACATAAAAGTTGGTTTTCTCCCTGATTTTGATAGTGCATTATTTCCGGTTTATAATTGTTTCCTACCCGCTCCCTAATAGACATCTCCTCCAAAAGAGGGAGTAGGGGAGTGTGGAATGGGCATCTTGCCCGTTCTTATATCTTTGGGAGTAGGGGAGTGGGGGAGTGTGGAATGGGCATCTTGCCCGTTCTTATATCTTTGGGAGTGGGGGAGTAGGGGAGTGTGGAATGGGCATCTTGCCCGTTCTTATATCTTTGGGAGTGGGGGAGTAGGGGAGTAGGGGAGTGTGGAATGGGCATCTTGCCCGTTCTTATATCTTTGGGAGTAGGGGAGTGGGGGAGTAGGGGAGATGGTAATCAAAGATAGTATTACTATTCAGAAATTGTGTTATATCAAATCCGTTTAATTCGGTATAAAAAATGTTCCATCTGAGCGCCATTGCCAAATCTTTCTTTATATCCCCATCTCCCCAACCTGACCACACCTCCGGTCACTCCCCACCCTGACCACACCTCCGGTCACTCCCCACACTCCCCACCCTTCCCGCACTTCCCACACTCCCCACCCTGACCACCCCTAATGACCATGACCATAAGCTCCTATTTCTGGTTGAAAAGGAGAGATTTCTTCTATAATTTCCATACCTAATTGTTCCAGCATACCTTTTAACACTGGGTCTGGAGATAACTTTAAATTTGTAGGAGTAATTTCTATGGGTATATGTCTATTACCTAAATGATAAGCTGCCCTGAGTAAATCTAAGGGAGTTTTCCCTGTTATTCTCAGGATGGGTTCTGGTTTAGCAATTATTCTGACTATAAACTCACCTGTCTCATTTGCCAGTAAGTCGCGATCGCGCAGCACTGTTCCCCTAGACAAACGTAGATGTAAAATTTCCCCAGTTTCTGTATCAAAACGATAGCGACTCCGGGTACGTTGCACTGCAGTCAGAGGCAAGGTCAAACAAACGACTGCATTTTGGTGAGCCGCTAAACGTTGGGTTAAAATTACCATTGCCAGTCTTATGTTTATAGGTTTATTGACTATTTGTTTGCTCTTGTTGAAGACGGAGCAACTCTTCTTTAATTCTTTCTCGTAAAGTTTGATTAATCTCTTGAGCCATTGTAATTTGATTAAACAGAGTAACTGTCATATCATTACTATCAATAATTTTTTGAGCTTGATTGCAGTAATTCACAGCAATTACTTTAATATTTCGTGGTAGCTCGTTAACAGTGTTTTTCTCATTGCAAATAATTGGAGGAATAGCTCCTCCTGGACTTTGTTTTTGAAATTCATTTTGAATTTCTCTATAAACTCCTATTCTTAAGTCTTCAATTTGTAAGACTGCTTTGCTATATTTAGTTATTTCTTCATTTGTAAAGTTTGCTTCTTCATCTGTAAAAGATTCCTGAGCTTGGACAGCTGTATCGAACACAGGCAATAATGAGTTAGATAACCTAGTAGGTATTACGCCCATCATTAAGCCTAATGTAGACAAAGTTGCGACTAATAAAGATTGGGATATTAGTCTATGGGGATATAATTGAAAAGTAGAAAATAAACCTTTAACCTTCATAATCTGTGATTAACGAATAAAAATTAAACTATCTAAGTACTTACGAATTATTTTACTCCGAGAAAGTTCCTAGTACCGCTACGCGGAAGTCAACCGCTACGCGGAAGTCAAAAGTCAAAAGTCAAAAGTCAAAAGTATTGATTGGTAAGGCTTTGCGGAAGTTAAAAGTCAAAAGTCAACCGCTACGCGGAAGGCAAAAGTCAAAAATCAAAAATCAAAAGTATTGATTGGTAAGGCTTTGCGGAAGTTAAAAGTCAAAAGTCAAAAGTATTGATTGGTAAGGCTTTTAGGATTTTCTAACTGGTTCTATCATGTCCGGATAATAGCGCGATAAAAAAACCTTTTCCCTTTGAACCAATATTCCTTTCTGTGCCTTCCTTTCTCAGGACTTACGCAGAGACTCTATAGTGAGGGTAAATACTATTACCAAAAAATGAGGTCCACGCGCCTCTCCTTTTAAGGGGATGAAAAAATATTCAGTGAGCGTATTTTCGTAGCCTCCAGCTTTAGTGGTCGGTACCGATAACTGATAACTGAAATGACCCCCTACAGATGGTGGTTTAAAAGTTAATTGGCGTAATACCAATTCATAAGCATTAATGCTATACTTGAGTAACACTTCAGTTATTAAGTAATTAACAAAATTCTTCTAACTTTTTTGCTAATTTGAGCCAGCGTTAATGTTAATTATTCTTATTTTTACTTCTCCTAGTACGGACGCTTTTATGCAACGTCCCTACCTACTCCCCTACTCAATAAAGTGTAGAAAAGTTTTTGAGAAATGGTATTAATAGAGCTTTTAACAGTAAAAAATACCCTGATGTTTCGTCTTTAAAAGGTAAAGCTAGTTCTGTATCACAAAGCTTAGTAGAAAATGGTAAACAGATAGGTTTGAGAGCTA
>JAXHSW010000297.1:0-7864 GCA_034190295.1 Cyanobacteriota bacterium
CCCCATCTCCCCATCTCCCCATCCCCCCATCTCATATAATAAGTATTCAACCGGATTCTATATTACCCCTACAAATGGTGCTTTAAAAGTCAATTTGCGTAAGTCCTGAAGTAATAAAACTGATAGCTGATAGCTGACCGCTGTTTGCTTACAATTAAACTTATATTCCTAAATCTGATTTCGCAACTTTAGCCATAGCTAATAATTTTTCCTCCCACTTTTTCCCTGCATTATTGTTATTATTGTGTTGTAAATATTCTGTCAAAGAACCCCATCCATTTGACTGTAGATGTAACTGAGTTGCAATTTGATGTTTACAAATTGTACGACGATAAATCATATCGGCACAACTACAACCAATATTATTCACTTCAGCGACAGTTCCTTTCATCGAATTTCTGACCACAGCACTAATACCAGTTAATTCGACTTCTAACTTTTCTAATGCTGCCCGATTATATCGTTCTAGAAAAGCCTGCAATTCTGTATAAACAATCAAATACTTGCCATTTTCAGTATTTATATTTATGCCAGAATGCTGAAAATTATAACTTTTGATTTTGCCTATATTACGCTGTTTAATTTGCAAAAAACAGAGTAAACAATTCAGAAATTGAGCCTTAGATAAAAAAGTGCTGCACCGTCCTTTCGACGTGCTATAAATTATTTGGGGAGTATTACTAACCCCAACAGTTTTCACACTTTCAATTTTAATTTCTAACGGTACTAATGGCTGAATTTCTGAAATTATTTCATTGGAAAAATGAGTGGATTGAATACCAACGTAACTAACCATGATATAATCCTCTTGTGATTTAATTTTTCGATCCAGGCACTCTACGAAATAGCTAATTCAGACGAGTGCCTTTTATATTACAATTATACTTCATTTTTTCTAGATCGACAACCTATGTAAATCAATCCAGACAAAGAATTGAGGTATGACTACAAAGTAGGGGAGTAGGGGAGCAGGGGAGTAGGGGAGCAGGGGAGATGGAGCATTTTTGATACCTACAGGACTTACGCAAATTTACCTTGAAAACACCATCTGTAGGGGCGAATGGCATTCGCCCTCGTTATATGTAGAGTCTCTGCATAAGTCCTGACCTAATTAAGCAGATTTGATATAATCAGAAGTTACGCATAAGGTACGAAAAATTAGGATTTGAGATTGCTTTCCGTTCCGGAATGCTCTGCAAACCCTGACGGTCGCAATGACGGAAATACTTTGTACTGCGTAATAATAACTGTTAACTGATAACTGAAATGACCACAGCCATTAAACCAAATCTTCTTAGTCAAGACGAAGCTTTATCTTTAGTAGAAACAACTGTAAAAAAATCTGAAGCAGAAGGTATATTCGTCAGTCTTAGCAACAACGAATCATCCCTAAGTCGCTACTCAGAAAATCAAATTAGTCAGAACATTACCAAAACAAAATTTGAACTCAACATCACCAGTTACTTCGGAACTCGCAGCGCCACTTCCTCCACCACAGAATTAGACCCGGATGCCATTACAGCTACTATTCGTCGTTCCGAGGAACTCGCCCGCATTGCTCCACAAGACCCAGAATGGGTGCCACTACTCGAACCTCAAGAATATGAAAAACGTACTCCCGCTTTTGATGAATTTACCGCTACTATCTCCCCACTAGAGCGAGGAAAAATAGTACAACAAGTATGTGCGATGAGTGCCAAAGCAGGAGTTGATGGCTCCGGTACTCTGAGTACAAATACATCTTTAGGAGCGATCGCTAACTCGGTTGGGTTACGCGCCTATAATAAATATACAAGAGCAGATTTTAGTTTTACGGCAAGAATTGAAAATGGCTCTAGTTGGAGTCGTAGTACTGCTTGGGGAATAAACCAACTACCCACTGAAACTCTAACGGAGGAATTGATAAACCGTGCTTTTGCCTCTCGCGAACCTAGAGAAATTAGCTCTGGTGTATATCCTGTGATTTTCAGTGGAGCAGCTTTAGGCGATCTATTGATTTGGCTAATATTTAATTTAGATGCACGAGCTGCGGATGAGGGGCGATCGTTTATGTCGCGTACTGATGAAACAGGTAAACCAGTGGGCAACCGAGTAGGGGAAAAAATGTTTAGTCCTTTAGTGCAGATGCAGCGCTATCCAGGACATCCTTTGTTGCAGTTGGAGACTTTCTCTAATAATGGGTTGAGTAATCATTATCTGGAAGTGATTAAGGATGGTGTACCACAGACTTTATCTTATAGTCGTTATTGGGCGGCACAAAAAGGTAAACAACCCACGGGTTATATGTTTCCAGTGGTGATGCAGGGTTCTGAACAAAGTTTAGCCGATTTAATTGCTCAGACGGAAAGAGGCATTTTAGTGAATCGTTCGTGGTATGTGCGTTATGTTAATCCTCGGACATTGGAGATGACTGGTATGACACGGGATGGTACTTTTTGGATTGAGGATGGTAAGATTGCTTATCCGATTAAGAATTTGCGGTTTAATCAGGTTTTGCCGGATATGTTGCGGGATGTGGATGCGGTTAGTAAAGTACAACGTTATGGTGATAGTGTTTTGCCTGGACTAAGAGTGAAGGCGTTTAATTTTAGTAGTGTGACGGATAGTGTTTGATTAGGAGTCAGGAGTCGTAGGGGCGAATGGCATTGGCTAACGCCAAGCTCCGAATGGCGCCCGCACAGGAGTCATATCAAATCCGTTGGCTTCGGAGTAATATAATTTTGATCGTCATACAATAGACATCTCCAAAAAAGAGGCAACAGCTCCGAAAGGCAACAGGGGGAAAGAATTGATAATTTCTGTATAATAATTAATTCTTTCTGTCTACTCCCTACTCCCTACTCCCTACTCCTGAAAAAGACTTTTTCAGCAAACCCTAACTAGAGTAATTTAATTACTTTTTATAGCGTTTAATTGTTGGCGAAATTCCTCTAATTTTTGTTTATCCTCAGCACTCATATTTTCCTTATTTTCCAACTCTAAAATCTTTTTAGCTAAGTCTAATTCTCGAACCGGATTCCAAATTTTATCATTTGCTTGAGCAAAGCCAGACCAACCATGAGGTTTTAGAACTGCAGAGTCTTTATAGTTATAGAAAAAATCACGAATTTTCTGTTTTAAATCTGCTGGTAAATCTTGACGATAAGCAATGGGGTCGCTAGGAATTAAAGTAGAAGTCCAGATAGTTTCTATATTAGCTCTTGCTTTTGGATTAGTTTTTTGGAGTCTGTCTAAAGATTCATTATTATTAGTAGCCACATCTACTTGATTATTGGCTATTGCTAAAGCGGTGGCTTCGTGACTGCCGGAAAAAATTAAGCGTTTAAATGCTTTTTTGGGGTCAACTCCGTTTTGAGCAAAAACATAGTAACTTGGTACTAAAAAACCGGATGTAGAGTTCGGATCATTAAAAGCAAAAGTTAAATTACCTGCATTTTTAATCACATATTTATCGCCTCCCATTGCTTTAGCTTCAGCAACTATAGGATTATCTTTGTTAGTAATTAAATGAGAGTAATAACCTTTACCACCTTCTGTATCTACTACCTGGGCAAAAGCTTCAGCATTAGCACGTTTTGCTGCTTCAATATAGGATTTTCCTCCATACCAAGCTAGGTGAATATCCCCAGTTCGCATCGCTTCAATTACTGCTACATATTGAGTCACATAAAATGCTTTAACTGGTAAACCAATAGAGTCAGAAAATGCTTTGATGAATGGTTCCCAAATTGGTCTTTGATTACTTTGAGATTCTGTGGAAATAATGCCAAATTTTAGTTCTTTTACCTGAGCTAATGTTTGAGGCGAAAAAGTTAAATTGGCTAATTTCGCTCCAGCTAAAGATAGAGCAAATAGAGATGAATTTTTAACAAATTTACGTCTGTCCATGGTGTTCTTTTCTCTGGAAATATTAGTAGTTGTCAGTTATAGTTTAGTAGCAATCGGCTTCTGTGTTTTTTCAGAGACAGATTTGTCCCTGCATAAATTATGCTAGATTAATGTTAAGCCTTGGTTAAGCTCAAATTATATATAGGATTTTTGAGTCAGAAATTAGCGATCGCTACGAGATAAATCATAGCTATTAAACAGCTATGGCTCAGTAGCGATCGACTTCTGTTTTTTTTCAGAGACAGGTCTATCTGTCCAATACATTATCCTAGATTAATGTTAAGCCTTGGTTAAGCTCAAATTATATATAGGATTTTTGAGTCAGAAATTAGCGATCGCTACGAGATAAATCATAGCTATTAAACAGCATCATCGCCATAATTTTCGGCTATCAAATTAAGAAAATGTAGTTTGATCTAATTGGTCTAATTGGTGAATAAATTCTATTTCACCAGATTCTATTCCGTCTTGGTAAATTACTTTCTCACAAATATAAAAAGCTAAGTGTTTTTGTGAGGGGTCTAAAGACCGTAAGGCATCCAAACCAGAATTAAGGACTGCTTCAGAATTTTTGGCAAATCCTTGATTCTGAAAAGTTTTGATATAGCTGTCGAGTATTTCTCTTATCTGTTCTTGTGGAGTGTTCAAAAGATCGGAACCCATCTCAACAATTAAGTTTTTTTCCTGGTCACTAGCATGACCATCTACAACAGAGGCCAAAGCAGCCAATTGGATAATATTGTTAACAGAATCAGAATTCATATTTTTCTCCATGAAAGTGATAAGAGAAGTGGTTATTCGTTGAGGCAATTACATCAATAACTAACCAATCTCCTTACTACTCAGCCTAAATCAAAATTATAAATTTTCAGTTAATTCATTCATCATTTCCCTTATGGGTTTAATACCCACGCGCGTCACCCGCGGTGCTCAAAATTGTTTGGGTCCGCGTAGACGCGGAGCGGCTTGTGGCTCGACTATCCATAAGCAATTTTCGAGAACTGAGGACTGAGGACTGAGGAATTCTTCAAACACCTTGAAAAGCTGACTGCTGATAGCTGAGTGCTGAGTGCTACTTCAAAGCAGTCTCATTCAACAATTAATAATTACCTCTCCTTAAAAACGGATAGGATTGACTAATCATGAAAAATCTTTCTTGTTTCTCCACGGCGAGTGAGAGACTTTAAACCTTAATTATTCCGTAAAGATTAGGATATCTCAAAAGCTTAAAACTCTGACAAAGCAAGATTATTCCTTCTTCCTTCTGCTATACTTTCCATAGATAAATATACTGGCTCACAATAATTTTTTCGTTGGTGAGTTAAAAATTAAAAAGAGAGTAAATTTTAGTTCTACAAAAGTGAGATTTTATGCAAAAAAAAATCCCCGACAAAATCAAAAATAATCGTAGGGGATAATGTTCATATCTTGTTCGGTTAAACAAAGTTCTAATAACTAAGAAAAGACTAATCGTGATAAATCTTGGATAAAATAGTTTTCTTCAGGACTTATTCCACGATCGCTACGAACTACACAATCACATATAAAAAAAGCTATATGTTTGTCTCTAAATTGTAGAGGTTGCAATGCCTGACAAGCAAAATGAAGGGCAGCTCCAGGATTATTCCCGACTCCTTGCTGCTGATAGATATTTAGCCAACGCTCCAGCATTTGTCCTACTTCCTCTTGTGAACATCTGAGATGGTGGGAAACTAATTCTACAATTATACCTTTCTCCTGGTCACTAGCTTGACCATCAATAAGAGAGGCTAACACGGCTAATTGCACGGTATACTCAACAGTATTAGGATTCATTGTTTTCTCCATGAAAGTGATTGAAGAAGTGGTTTTTATCTAGATGGATAACATCAATAACTAACCAATCTCCTCACTACTCAGCCTAGATCAAAATCATCAATTTTCAGTTATTTCATTCATCAATATTTGGGATAAATTTTGCATATATCTATTAGAAATTATCATAATTCCGGTCAACTATATTTTCCTATTTGTAGTAAAATTATATGTTATTCTGAATATACATATACAAAATTTATGATGCAATTGAACTGTTCTATCAGCAATTAAGAAAAATCGGGTTTTATTCCCCAAAGGATTTAACTTTCGTACAAAGATAAGCCTATGTGTATCTCCACTTGGCTGTTGGCAGGATTGACTTCATCAAATAAGACGAAAATACTATCATTACCGAAAATTGTGGTTTAAAGCCGACCCTTTTAAGGGGATAATAAAGAAAAATTTTCATAATTAGTCAATCCTCTTCTTTTCAAGGAGAGGTAATTATTAATTATTAATTATTAATTATTAATTGTTGAACATAGCGTAACCTAATCTGATTTACTTTTAGCGGATAGACATAGCTCTAATTTCCTGAAAAATAACACTTGCATACTGCATAGTTAAAGTAGGCATTTGTCGATTGGGTAACATTATAAGAGTGTTTTTTAATTTCTAGCCATGAAAGACCTGCCTCAATTTCCACTCCATTATTTGAGTAGGGTTTACCAGGAATTATCTTTGCTTCAATTAAAGAAGATTGAGATGTGTTTACCATCTGGAAATCCTTTTGGTTACTGATTTATTGAACAATTGGAAAAGTTGTTATTTATCAAGGCGGACAGCATTAATAACTAACTAATCTTCCTATTCCCTACCCTAAATCAAAATCATCAATTTTCAGTTAATTCATTCATCAATATTTTGCATAAAATATTCCGATGACAATTAGAAATTATCATAGCTTCCAGTTAACTAATTTTTCCCATTTGCAGTACAATACCTTTTGCTCATTAAAAAAGTAGTAGAAATCAGGGACAACCCAAAAATAAATTGTGTAGTGCCATAGTGCTTTAGGGGTTTGTGAATAACGCTTTAGAGTATCCCAGTTTATGTCTATGGTTAAATTCTTTTTGTTATAGAACCCTTATGATAGCTATATAATTATGCTAGTCAAGTCTTTTCGCGCATCAATTTTGAGGAAAATTCAGTTGAAGGAGTGTTGAATTTTTTGTATGATCGAGAACCCACATCTTCCCTCTTCCCTCTTCCCTCTTCCCTTTTCCCCTCCACGGTCGGGGCCCGCGGGTGGGCGATCTCCTGTCTTCCCCTCCTGGGAGGGGTTAGGGGTGGGTTGTCTCCTGTCTCCTGAGGAGAGGCTAAAAAAACTTGATATTTATGAAGATACGGTTAGGGGTTCTATAGGAGTTGAAGCAAAGAGCGCGGACATATCAAAAGCTTAAAAATCAGACAACACAAGATTCTTCCATCTTCCTTCTGCTATACTCTCCATAGATAAACATACTTGCTCACAATAATTTTTTACTCACCAAAGAAAAAATTAAAAAGAGAGTAAATTTGAGTTCTACAAAAGTGAGATTTTATGCAAAAAAAATCCCTCTCATGCCAGAATGAGTTTATTGCAAACTTTGTTAATTCGGGGTTTGGTGACATGGTTTTGGGAACAACCCGATCGTCGAGATTTGATATAGAATCCGGTTATACAGTATATACAGCTGTTTCCGTTGTTATGAGGTACACCTGTCGATGGCTAGATTGCCTCAATACAATGATTTTACCATTCAAGCTTGTACCTCATTTGCCCGAAATATGCTGTATATGTTGATGTTGATAATTATATCCACACTTTCTCGCCCTCAATCTCTCCACCTCCCTTTCTCCCCACACGAACCAACTCCCCACCCCCAAACATAAGATAAGTATTCAACCGGATTTGATATGATTCGATGGGGTACGATGTTGCACGATCGCTTTTTTCTACCTCATTATATTGCGGAAGATTTGCAAAAGGTAATTGGAGATTTACGGTCGGCGGGTTTTGATATAGAATCCGGTTATACAGTATATGTTTATAATTCTATCCACACTTCAATATTAAATCCCCCATCTCCCCATCTCCCCATCTCCCCATCTCCCCATCTCCCCATCTCCCCATCCC
>JAXHSW010000298.1:0-7825 GCA_034190295.1 Cyanobacteriota bacterium
TCCCCTACTGGGCGAATGCCATTCGCCCCTACTCCCACACTCCCCTACTCCCACACTCCCCTACTCCCTACTCCCCTACTCCCTACTCCCCTACTGGGCGAATGCCATTCGCCCAGTAGGGGAGTAGGGAGTAGGGGAGTAGGGAGCAGGGAGTAGGGGAGTAGGGGAAGTAGGGGAGTGTGGGAGTAGGGGAATAGGGGAGTAGGGGAATAGGGGAGTAGGGGAATAGGGGAGTAGGGGAATAGGGGAGATTGAAGCCTTGAAGTATAGTTATAAACATATGAGGGCGAATGCCATTCGCCCCTACAGATGGTGTACAATGTAATATTTTGCGTAATTCCCGTTTATTTCAAAATTAATATTGAAGTAAGCGATCGCCAGATTCCACATCAAACCAATGAATCTGTTTAGCAGGTAATTCTAAAGTTACTAACTCATCCCAAGTTTGGTCATAAGGAACTAAAGTACGGATATTTTGTTCGGAATTTTCTACCCGAGCAATTAACAGTTTTTCCTTACCTAAGTCCTCCACCAAAAATACCTTACCTTTAATAGCAACCTCAGAAGTTTCAGTCAAAACAAAACGTACATCTTCAGGACGAATACCCATAACAATTTGTTCTGGCATTGTCGGAAAATCGGGTAGAGGAATTTTAAAATCACCCAAAATAGCATAATTTTTCTCACATTTAAGAGTCAGTAAATTCATTTGCGGACTACCAACAAAACCTGCTACAAATTTATTAGCAGGGCGACTATAAATTTTATGAGGTGCATCAAGTTGTTGTAAATAACCATCATATAAAATTGCTACTTTAGTTGATAAAGTCATTGCTTCCGTTTGGTCGTGAGTGACATAAACTACAGGTTTTTGTTGAGAGTTAAATAACTGTTTCAACTCTGCTCGTACTTGTTCGCGCAATAGTGCATCTAAATTACTGAGAGGTTCATCTAACAAAAATACCTCTGGGTTGCGTACTAGCGATCGAGCTAATGCCACCCTTTGTCTTTGTCCACCAGACATTTCCCGGGGTTTGCGGTCTAGTAATTGTCCTAATTCGAGTTTCTGAGCAACATTATTGACTCGTTGCTGAATTTCATCTTGAGGTATTTTACGGAGTTTCAAAGAAGCAGCAATATTTTCAAAGACCGTCATGTGGGGATAAAGGGCGTAACTTTGAAACACCATTGCAATATTACGATCGCCCGGTGGTATGTTTGTTACATCGCGATCGCCGATCGTTACTTTACCCTGAGTGGGTGTTTCTAATCCAGCAATAAGTCTTAGTAGGGTTGATTTTCCACAACCAGAAGGCCCCAGTAAGGTTAAAAATTCCCCATCTTCAACTTCAATATTCATGTCTTTAACGGGAATGACATTTTTAGTAAATTGTTTTCTGAGATTTGTTAATTGCAGTTTTGCCATGATTTTTGATTATTTTTTACCTTTCACTATTGGAATATTATAAAATTGGCTAATTTTTGTCAGAATTTTCAATCCTTAAATATTTTTTTACCGAAAAATTATGGTTTAAAGCCTCCCCTTTTAAGGGGATATTAACGCGCGTCAGCAAGTCAGCAAGTCAGTAGGGGTGGTTTCCGTTCCGGAATACTTTCCTACGGAATGCTTTGCAAACGTAAACGCGTCATTAGGAGCATGACCTTAGGAAACCACCCGTACAGAAGTTAACCCACCCGCGGGCCCCGGAGAACCCACCCCTAACCCCTCCCAGGAGGGGAAGTAGGGGATTTGAGAAAAGCTCCAAAAATATTGCGCCTTAAAAGGCGGGGTTTTAGACCCTGATTATTTTGATAAATAAAAATTTTCCTTTTATTCAATCCTATCCGTTTTAGGGAGAGGTAATTATCAATTATCCATTAGACATCTCCAGAAAATAAATTAACCTTTTAATTAGAGCAGTTAAGGAAATAAAAATTCATCCTAAAAAATCATTTTTCCTGCCAATTTCTGTGAAAAAATCTTACCTGTTGCTTTCCGGAGCAGATGAGCTGTTGCCTACTCCTGCAAAAAATCTATATCTTTTTTGGAGAGGTCTATTATCAATTATCAATTATTGAAATTCCTTCTTCCTACTTCAGGTTTTAATGCAGCATTATAAATTTTTTCATTCTCCTTAACAGACTGCCACAAATTAATCATTGGTTGTGGATAATCAACACCAATTTCCACACCAAATTTCTCTTGTTCAACAGGTGATAATTTCCCTGGTTCATGTATTTTAGCAGCAGGTATTTTTGCTAATTCTGGCAACCAATGTTTAACATATTTTCCTTCAGGGTCGTAATCTTTTGCCTGTTTAGGAATATTAAAATAACGAAAACCCCGTGCATCATTTCCTACTCCAGCAGTATAATTCCAATTTCCCCAATTACTACAAACATCATAATCTATTAGTAAAGATTCAAACCATTCAGCACCCATTTGCCAATTAATTCCTAAATTTTTAGTCAGGAAACTAGCAACATTTTGTCTACCACGATTTGACATAAAACCTGTCATTAAAAGTTCGCGCATATTAGCATCTACTAAAGGAAATCCTGTTTTACCTTCTTGCCATTTTCTAAATTTTCCCCAATCTTCCTGCCAAGGAATAGCTACTCCTTGTAAACCAGATTTATGAAATACTTTATTTCCATGTTTTTGACAAATAAATCGGAAATAATCTCGCCATAATAATTCAAATATCAACCAATAAGTAGAATTATTTTTTACCCTCTGTTCTTCATATTCTTGCACCTGTTCATAAATATAACGAGGTGATAAACATCCTAAAGCTAACCAAGGAGAAAATTTAGAGGAATAATTCGCCCCTAGCATTCCATTTCTTGTTTCTTTATAAACTTTTAAACAGTCTTCCTGCCAAAAGTAATTTTTTAGCCTTTGTTTTCCAGCAGTTTCTCCGCCTCTAAATGTTAAAACTGCTCGTGAATCTTGTGGTGGTAATTCTAGGTTAAGTTTGGATAAAGTTGGTAATTCTCCTAGATCGACTTCTGGCAAAAATGGTAATTTTTTAGGAGTTGAAAATGTAGGATTTATACTTGATTTTTTTTCTACATCTTTCCGAAAACTGGTAAATACTTCTGGTAATTGTTTAATTTCAAAAGGTAAATCATGGGGATGATAAAGTGTATGACCCCAGAATGATTGAAACTTAACCCCAATTTGTTTTAATGCTCGATAAAGTGCTGTTTCTACTTGAATTTCTTCTGCTGTAACTTCTCGATGAAAAAATACAGATTTAACCTTTAATTCTTGAGCAAGTTGAGGAATTGCTATTTCTGGTTTTTGTTGACGAATTATTAAATTGCTACCTAATTTTTGTAGAGTATTACGCAAGTCAGCAATACTTTCAATTAAAAATTTTGCCCGGAAAGCACCTGTTTTAGGAAAGCCAAAATTAGTCTTACCAAATTGTCTGGGATCGAAGCAATAAATAGGAATAATTTGAGCCTTAGTTTTTATTGCTTTATCGAGCGGTTCATGGTCATGGATGCGTAGGTCGTTACGATACCATAATATAATTCTGTCTTGATTCATAAGTTGTTATACCAATTTGATAAATGTTTGCTATAAATAACTTTCTAGGTGTTAGGTGTTAGGCGTTAGGTGTTAGGTAAACTATTAATTGTTAGTTATTAATTATTAATTATTTACCGAATAATTAAGGTTTAAAACCTCTCACTCGCCGTGGATAAACAAGAAAAAATTTTCCTTTTATTCAATCCTATCCGTTTTAGGGAGAGGTAATTATCAATTATCCATTATTGAATAGCGAGTTTATCTGTAATATTCTTTTTTCAATTTGGTGTTATACATTGAAATTGTGAATAATATTAATAGACATCTCCAGAAAAGAGGGAGTAGGGAGTAGGGAAAAAAAATTGATAATTTGTGGATAATAATTGATTTTATTCTTTATAATTGGAGATATCTAATGACTTTGGATAAATCTATAATTTAATCAATCAAAAATAAAAGCGCGAACAAAAAACTTTCTCCTTCTACTACTGTTTCTTCTTCTTTGTTCCCTCCTGACTCGGTCTGACTGACTTCCCCTCCTGGGAGGGGTTAGGGGTGGGTTGACTCCTCAATAATTAAGATTAATATCATATACTAATTCACCAACACCTAATTATTTTTGATCGAGATGAAAAAACTGATTACTACACTAACACCTGAGCAAGAAACTCTGATTCCAGTTTATCGGAAAAAGTGGCATACAATAGCACATTCTACCCAACCTATTAATCGTCAAAAAGCTACTGAAGCTATTCAGTTAGCTTACAATTTAATGGGCGACCCAAATCCAGAAATTGTTTTTTGTGAAAGCCCATACACAGCTTTTGACATTCTGCTTAGTGTCATTTGGCAGAGATGGGAAAGCAAAGATGACTATGGTCATCGTCACATTTTCGGGGATAGATGGCAAGTTTTGAGAGAACAACTAGAGTTACAAATTACCGATAAATTGTGTGAAGAAATAGATAGCAAAATTCGGGAAGATACTGACAGCTCATTAACAGAAGAGTCATTAAAACCAGAGGAGCTTTGGAGTCATATTCTTTACTCTCAAATAGAAGAAAAATGGCAAGAAATAGTTTCTGAAATTTCAATTAAGTTATTGTGTTTGTGGAGTTATCCTATTCCTACAGAATTATGGAGTAGTTATGTCGCTTGGATAGATTTTTGTATTTCTGTTATTAATTGTGACTATAATTCAAATGACTGGCAAGTATTAGAGTCTATTGTTAGAGACTGTGGTTGGATATATCCTTTGAGAAATTTATGTATTATTTGCGATCGCCCTCGAAAGTTATTATTGGATGATGAATATCGCCCCCACGCTGAAGGAAAACCAGCTATTGAATTTGCTGATGGTTATAGTTTATATGCTAATCATGGTGTGAGATTGCCAAAAGAATATGGAATATTATCTCCCCAAAAATGGGAAGCAAAATGGCTTTTGTCTACAAAAAATGCCGAACTCAGACGAGTATTAATTCAGGAAATTGGTTATGAGAAAATTTGCCAAGATTTACAAACTTTAGAAATAGATAAATGGCAAGAATATACTCTTTTAAGAATAGATGATGATGCCGATATTGAGCCAATATTAATCTTAAAAATGATTTGTCCAAGCACGGGAAATATTCATACTTTAAGAGTACCTCCTGATATAAATTCGGCGAAAGAAGCTATTAGTTGGGTAAATTGGGGAATCGATCCAGAAGAATTTTATATACAAACTTAGCAATATCATTTCGGTGAATAGAGTAGGTGGAGACAAGGAAAACTTAGAACGGGAGCAAGATGCTCCCACTAGCGTTGCATAAATGGGGGATAATTTTAATAGTTTTGTGGAATGGGCATCTTGCCCGTTCCCGATTTTTTGCCCGTTCCTGATATTTTGCATGAAAAAATACCGACCACATTGCTGCGATCGGCTCCTTTAATTTTTTATTCTTCTTCGGTATTTGCCTCTAATTCCGCCTTCATCAATTCCAAGATTTCAATCTCATCGTTGCACTTGGATAGTAAACTGTTATGCCAATTCAAGCAGTCTTCAGCTTCGCGTCGCCTGTCTTTCCAGGAATCAATTAAGCGGTCAAGAATTTTTTTAGTTGTTCTTTGCCAGACATCTTGAGTTGTATTTCCTTCCGACCAATCTTTTCCAGCAGCGCCGATCGACTTATACCTAATTCTGTTGCTATACTCATCAACCCCTTCGCTGCCTCCGATGTGACGCTGGCTGATATCCACTCTTTGTATTGGCCGTGTTCCTTGTGTTTGCTTTTTGGCATTTGTCTTTGTCATTTTTACTTCTTATATAAGATAGCCTAGTCTTGTCTGAAAAATATTGTACAAAATATTGACAAAAACTAACTATCTTGTATAAGATAAAAAGAGATGCTTAGGAGGTGATGCCCAACGAAGCAGTTCAAACAGTTAAAACCTAATGCTTAACTGACCAAAAAATAAGGTCAATAGCCTCCCCTTTCAAGGGAATGAAAAAAAATAAAGTTCAATATTTCAAGGCTCTGACTTGACCTTTGTCATGCTGCGCAAACAGGCACAGAGAGGTGCTGATAACTGATAACTGATAACTGAAATGACATAGCCTTTAAATTTATCAGTGACTATCTAATGGATATCTTTTGGGGTGAGGCTTTAAGGAGCATAACTTCACCCCTTTGTTAGTAAAAACACTTTTTCTTACTTTTTTATGATTGGAAATTTATACAACCACAAATTCGAGATACCTTTCAATGACCCACAACTTCCCAACTGGGCATATGGATATCTAGATAAATTTGGCAATTTATTTTGGCACGAAACCTGAAAAAATACCGACCACATTGCTGCGATCGGCTCCTTTGATTTTTTTATTCTTCTAATTTTTCGTTTTTTGGTGGTTGCTCAACCTGTTCCAAGACTTTAGCAATTTCTCTTTCTAAAGCTGCTGCTTTATCCAAGAAGCTAGCAATAGACACATCGCTTTCGTCGCCCCGTTGCTTTAAACGCCCGTTATGAGCGTACATATAATTTAATGCGTCGCGGACAATTTCTCGAAACAGGTCAAAAATTCCCCCAATAAGCCCACTGACTGCGTCTGGTGCCAGCCCCTCGCCCATTTTTCTATCAACTCGCTCCGACTGATGTTCAGACCATCCGCTATTTCTCCCAATAATTCCTTTGTCTCGGGAGTAACTGTTAGATTCAATTGTTGTTTCTTTTGCTCGTACTTGATCTTTCTTCCCATCTATTTTGGTCCATTGTAAGCGCTTAAAAATATTCTACTCAATTACTTGACAAAAATATAAGCGTTTGTTTATAATAATTTAAGTAAAAAGCGCTTTAAAATTTTTAGGAGGTGACGCCTAATGGAGCAGTTCAAACAGTTAAAACCTAGTTAGTATTTAGCTGACATAGCACGGAACCTGAAAAAATACCGACCACATTGCTGCGATCGGCTTCTTTGAGTTTTTATTCTTCTTCGTCTGAATCTATAGGTTGTGCTGAAGACTTTTTTGGCTCATCCCAGGTCTCACCTGTTTTCTCAGCCAGTTGATTGAAAAGTTGTATCAGTTGTTGTTTTCTTTGAAGCAGTTTCTCCGTTCGAGAGATGGACTCATTTAAGTGATCTTCAGTTTCTTGGATTAACTGCTTAAGGATTTTCCCAGAAATAGTTCCTCGGTCGGAGCTAGGGGTATTTCCTCTCGACCAATTTTCTCTAGAAGATAAGAAATACTTACCCCCCTTTCTTTAGCTAACTGGCTTAGACCTTCCTTGGCCGTCGCTGTGATAGAAAACGTCGATCTGATCGTTGACTCTATGTACTCCTTCGGAGACCTTCTCGCCATAATCTTTTTCTTCATTCATATATTGCTGTAAATATTTTACCAAATTAGTATTGACATTATAGTAAATACTTCGTTATAATAATAACCAATTAAGTATGTATTTAATTTTCAGGAGGTGAAGTCCAACGAAGCAGTTCAAACAGTTAAAACCTAATGCTTAACTGACCAAAAAATAAGGTCAATAGCCTCCCCTTTCAAGGGAATGAAAAAAAATAAAGTTCAATATTTCAAGGCTCTGACTTAACCTTTGTCATGCTGCGCAAACAGTGAGATGCTGATAACTGATAACTGATAACTGAAATGACATAGCCTTTAAATTTCTCAGTGACTATCTAATGGATATCTTTTGGAGTGAGGCTTTTATCTGCTAACTTCACCCCTTTGTTAGTAAAAACACTTTTTCTTACTTTATTTATGATTGGAAACTTATACGACCACAAAT
>JAXHSW010000299.1:0-606 GCA_034190295.1 Cyanobacteriota bacterium
ACCGTAATTTCAGATGTGTGGTGGAGAAAATATCTACCTCCTCTCTCTGTTGCGGATGCCGCAATAGCTATTTCATTTTGTGAAGCACCGTAATTTCAGGTATGTGGTGGGGAAAATATCTACCTCTTCTCTCTGTTGCGGATGTGGCAATAGTCATTTCATTTTCTAAAGCACCGTAATTTCAGGTGCGTGGTGGAGAAAATATTTACCTCCCCCCCTTTCATTTTGTGAAGCACCGTAATTTCAGGTGTGTGATGGGGAAAATATCTACCTCCTCTCTCTGTTGCGGATGTGGCAATAGCTATTTCATTTTGTGAAGCACCGTAATTTCAGGTGTGTGATGGGGAAAATATCTACCTCTTCTCTCTGTTGCGGATGTGGCAATAGTCATTTCATTTTCTAAAGCACCGT
The DNA here is from genome assembly GCA_034190295.1 of Cyanobacteriota bacterium. Taxonomy (GTDB): domain Bacteria; phylum Cyanobacteriota; class Cyanobacteriia; order Cyanobacteriales; family Microcoleaceae; genus Okeania. The sequence continues at coordinate 412 of JAXHSW010000299.1, forward strand.
AATTTCAGGTGCGTGGTGGAGAAAATATTTACCTCCCCCCTTTCATTTTGTGAAGCACCGTAATTTCCGGTGTGTGGTGGGAAAATATCTACCTCTTCTCTCTGTTGCGGATGTGGCAATAGTCATTTCATTTTGTGAAGCACCGTAATTTCAGGTGTGTGATGGGGAAAATATCTACCTCCCCTCTCTGTTGCG
>JAXHSW010000299.1:706-7759 GCA_034190295.1 Cyanobacteriota bacterium
GATGCCGCAATAGCTATTTCATTTTGTGAAGCACCGTAATTTCAGGTGTGTGATGGGGAAAATATCTACCTCCCCTCTCTGTTGCGGATGCCGCAATAGCTATTTCATTTTGTGAAGCACCGTAATTTCAGGTGTGTGATGGGGAAAATATCTACCTCCCCTCTCTGTTGCGGATGCCGCAATAGCTATTTCATTTTGTGAAGCACCAATTGGGAAAAGTATCAAATTATGAGACCACCTCAATTAGGCGATCGCTGCTATGTTTGTCATTTATGTCCTAAGCAACTTGGCCACTGCTATACCTAAGTCAAAACTCCTATAACTTTTTTTGCACCGTTACTTATTTTCCCATCTATGGACGAACAAATTTATTAAGTTGTTTAACCAATAAATGTACAGTTGTGGAAGGATTATTATTAGCAGGATTATTTGGGTTATATTGCTTGAATAACTTCTCGGCATTCTTGATTGCTTGAGGTTGCTTACTTTCCAATATCTCATACATTGTGTTGCTATTTTTTTCATATTTTTTATTCAGCTTCTCAGTTAAAGCTTTTTTATCATCTTTGCGAGACATGGCAGTATCTCGATATTCAAAATGTAACAAATACCAAATTTCAAATGCTTCATTTGAATAAGCAACTTTAATATTATTATTTTCAGCATCTTTTATAGCTTGATTAAAATTTTTTACCGGAAATGAATCACGGTCATTTCAGTTATCAGTTATCAGTTATCAGTTATCAGTTGTCAAGTACACACCAAACTAGATCATTATTATCTTCCTTATCTCTAATTTTTATTGCTTCTTTAAGAAGTTTTCTGGGTTCTTCACCCAACCCTCTCACATCAATCACATCTTTAGGTACACGGAAACTACGAAAATAATTTGGCTCTGTTTCTTTTCCCTCACAAACTATCAAAAAACGCTCAATAACTTCTCGTGTTGCTACTGTTTCATTTCTTGAATAATGACTATATTTACTTTTACGGGAATTTTTATAATTTTTCTTAGATGCTTTTTTTAGCTATTTTTTTCAAATAATTCAGTTAAATTCCCCAGAAAAGGTATAGCTCCATATTTACCCTTAATATAATCACTTTCAAAAGGTGCATCATTTGGTATTTTGTATTCAACTAAAGAATATAAATCAGTCGCTCCTTGCCGATTTTTTTCTGTAAACCATATTTGGTCTCGTCTAAAAATTTTATTACTAAGTAAGTTAGTATCGTGAGTCGTAAAGATTAATTGAGCGTTTTTAGGATTTGTTGTATTAGAGTTAAATAAATCAATAATTGCGCGAGTGATGATTGGATGTAACCTAGCATCAAGTTCATCAATTATTAAAATTTCTCCATTTTTTAAAGTATCTAAAATTGGCACGGCAAAAGCAAACAATTTTTTAGTTCCTTCTGACTCATCCTCATCAAAATCAAATACTTCTAAAGATGCCACTTTTCCTTCAGAGTTATACTTCTTATGAAAACTTTGAATATCATCGGTTTGTAATTCAGAATTTTGCATAATTTTCCTCAACTCTTCTGAAATAGAACTAGGTATTTGTTCTAGTAAAACCTTCCTTGTATCGATTTTAATATCATCAATACCTAAGTCCCACTTACTAATTAATTGAATAATTTCTTTTTTATATTGACTATCCTTGAAAAATTCAATTGTTAGTTGTTGATAAAAATCGCTATGTAATCCTGAAATTGCATTCAAATCTCTAAACCAACGCAAAATACTTGTAGAGATTTTTCCATTAAATTGAGCATTAACAGGAAGAAAAAGAGCGTTATTTCTGGTTTTATCAGCGATAAATTTACCGAAAGACTGATTTTCACTAAATACATTAGTCATCTCAATGCCATTTTCATCACGTTCAAATAGTCTAGTCTCCCTGACTTTTGGCACATAAAATAACCATTCAGAAACTACCTGTTTTTTATCGACTTCAAAACCATATCTATATAATTTATGGTCTAAAATAAAAACTATTTCAAAAAAAGAAGGTTTTCCTTCTGTCTCCGTACTTAATCTAAACTCCTCTACATTAATAGCATCTTCTATCTGAGTTTCTTTTGAAGAATTAAGCACAAACCGACGCATAAAATCTAATGCTTTAACCAAATTACTTTTGCCACTAGCATTCGCGCCATAAACAGCACAACTTTTCAGCAAATTTAATTCATCATCAACTTGAAAAATATTATTTTCATCAATCTTTGAATTATTTGCAGTCACTTCTGTCGCCACTATACTCAAAGTGACAATTTCTTTAAAAGATAAATAGTTAGCAACACTGAATTGAATCAGCATAGAATTATAAAGAATAGATCGAGTGGTAAATTTGTGAAAAAAATTACAAATTTACACTAATGATACTATTGATGATTACTTTATATGAAATAGAATAATTACCGCTACGGAATATCTCACATAATCCCCTGAAAAAGGAGAAAATATATAGCCAATATGTAAGCATTTCGGTCCGACAGCTGAATGCTTACGCCAATATTTTTATGTTTAAGATTATATAAACAATTTTAATATGTGCATTGTATATAGTAGGGAAAAATCATAGTGCTATAGCAATCAGAAATCAGTTGTAAAAAATTTCAGGATATATAGAAACCATGAAACTTTTACCGAAGAATTAATAATTAAATAATTAAATAATTCACGCCTTGAAGCCTCCCCTTTCAAGGGGACAAAATTTATTTTTTTCCTTTTATTCAATCCTATCCGTTTTAGGGAGAGGTAATTATCAATTATCAATTATCCATTATCCATTATTGAACTCTATTCCCTGTTCCCTAAATTCAAATATCTTTTGACCCGCAACTGAAATAGGATTGCTATATATATTTAGAATAAATAAATACTCATTCCCAGGAGTTTTACTATAAAATAGAAATACTCAAAAATAAAATTATAGAAATGACATCAGAAAAAGAATCCTTAAATGAACCAATAACAGCTAATTCAACAACTCCCTGGTGGTTAAAAATATGGCAACAACAAAAAGAAAATATTAAAGTTTTGGCGATCGCTTTATGCTTATCTTTGTTAGTACGAATATTAATTGCAGAGCCAAGATATATACCTTCAGATTCAATGATACCTACTTTAGAAGTAGGCGATCGCTTAGTAGTTGAAAAAGTATCTTATCATTTTCATCCACCTGTTAGAGGTGATATTATTGTTTTTCAACCACCTCAACAGTTACAACGCTATGGTTACGATCAAAATCAAGCTTTTATCAAAAGAGTTATTGGCCTGCCAGGAGATACTATTAGAATTGAGAATGGTTTAGTGTATATAAATGACCAACCGCTGACTGAAAATTATATTGCTGAACCTCCTGAATATACTTTGCCAATTTCAGTCGAAGTTCCTAACAATCAATATTTTGTAATGGGAGATAATCGTAATAATAGTAATGACTCTCATGTTTGGGGTTTTTTGCCTAAGAAAAATATTATAGGTAGGGCAATATTTCGCTTTTGGCCAACTCATAGATTAGGAGCATTAAATCAGAAATAATCCTCCTTATACCTAATACCAATTTCATAAAATATTGCGACATTTATGGAGCAGGGAGTAGGGAGCAGAGTAAAGATAAGTATATGGAAAAAATTAAAAAAGGTTAAATATTTATAGTATCTGCGAGTGAGAAAATTTTCTACTCTAGGCAGAAAAAACAGATTAAGATTTAACTACCTTTATTTTGGTTAATTGTTGTATATTACCAGTTTGATAAATGTCTGGTACAAAAACTTTTATAGGGAATAGGGAATAGGGAACAGGGAATAGTAGGGACGTTGCATACAAGGTCTCTACAGATTATTTAGTTTACGGGTTGTTCGGGAGTAAATAATGAAAGGGGTATTCATAATTCTTATATTAATTACAGTTACTCCAAATATATTAATTCTTAATGTTGATTCACCAACGTCTTATTATACTTAATCATCATCATCTGGATATGGTTTAAGGAAGTCAGAAGTCTGCAAGTCTGCAAGTCAACCAACCCCTAACCCAACCCACCCCCACCCCTCCCAGGAGAGGAGCCAGCAGGGGAAGGGGATTTGAGAAAAGCTCCAAAAATATTTCGCCTTAAAGGCGGGGTTTTAGACCCTTATGATTTTGATAAAAATATTTTTTATCCTTAGTAAAAAACCTAATACCTAATACCTAATACCTAATACTAAATCCGGTTATTATAGGGTAGTTACCTAAATATCCAAATCCTTATCAAACAAAGATTTTGATTTTTTTGAATATCTCCTTACTAAACCGGATTTGGTATAAAACCTAAAACTTAACACCTAAAACCTAATACCTAATACCCTAATACCTAATACCCTAATACCTAATACCCTAATACCTAATACCCTAATTCCTTACCATTGTTGTTTATCTAAAACAGGAGGTAAACTAAGCTTAGGAAATTTGTAGAATGTATCTCCTTGTTCATCAATTTCTAAGGTTGCGGTGAAAACTTGTACTTGACCTTCAAGATATTTCTGAGCTATTTGAGCATCAACTTTAGCCGCAGCAGCTAATTGAATTAGAGAAATTTTACCATTTTGAAGTTCTAATAATTTGTAAAAAGCATCATCTAAAATACGCTGTTGTTGTCTGTAATTAGATATATTAACTATAAATCCACCTAATACAATCCCTAATCCTGTGAGTATTATAAATTCGATAATAGCCATTTAATCAAAAAGAGAAATAAGTAAGAAATAATAAATCAGAATAAACCAAAAATCCGAGAGATAAAATTACGAAGATTAGCTATAGCAAAATGCAGAAGAAAAAATGAAGCTATAAATAAATGTATAGTAAAACTTTTTTACCTATAATATCAAATCCGGTTAAACAGTTATAGATATATAGATAGGTTAACTGTTTAGGGGTCAGGAGTCAGGAGTCAGAAGAAGAAAAAATTAGAAAGATGAGCGTAGTTATGGCGATTGGAGATTTTTTTTATGTCCAATTAAACGGATTTAATATAACAAACGCCAAATTTTTCCTTCTTCCTTCTTCCTAAATTTTTCCTATTTTTATAACTGTAATTTTTATTATTTAAACTTTAAACTAATTAGAGTAATTGGTAGCTTAGTCTGAAAATCTCAAGATGATTTTAGTCGCTAAATTATCCAATTACCCTAATTTTTAAAATTATAAAGAGCCTTGCCTAAGCTTCAGGTTCAACAAGATTTTCTAATCCTGCAACTACCTTAGCAGAAATAATTTTGTCTCCTTGACCTAATTTTTCCAAAATATTTTTCCCTTCAACTACATAACCAAAAACTGTATAACGACCATCCAATAAATTTAGTCCTGCAGGTGTTAATTCAGGTTGAAATAAGAAAAAGAAAAATTGAGAAGAAGCACCATCATTTTCAATTTCAGGACGAGCCATTCCTAATGTACCATAAGCAGAAAAAGGCAAAACAGGTTGCTCGCGAAAACGACCAATTTCCTCTAAAGTAAAACTATATATTGGTTCCTTATCTCCCTTGACCAAAATTTCCAGTGGAATACTACGATACTCACCACTATCAGGGTCAATAAAACCAACCTCTGGGCCAGGAGGGTCTCCAGTTTGCAAAACATAAGACTGTTCTGAGCGAATAAACTCTAGGCCATCGTAAAAACCCCTCTGAACCAAATCTACAAAATTACCAGCAGTAATAGGGGCACTATAACCATCAACAACCAAAGTCAAAGAACCTTTCTCAGTTTCCATCTCAATAGTAGCGCGACCTTTGAGTTGAGGCAGATTAGCAAACTCTGAGGGGACTTCAAACGGAAATCCTTCCAACATCAAGTCTTCAAGCTGACCCACTAATGCCAGTAGTTGTGCCCGTTGCTCCAATACTTGTTCCCCATCTTTAGCTTCAGCAACTTCTCGAATATTAATAATGCCCCCATCGAGTTGTTCAATTATGGCCTCTGCGTGAGATTGTTTCGACTCGGGAACACTAGCTAATAACTTAGACTTACTAGCATTAAGGACTCTAGATGCAGCAGCAATATCACTACTAACAGAGGACCAACGTTTTCCTCGTAGTCTATTAGCAATATCCTCCAGACTGCGTTGTATTTTACGCACTGGTTCATTGTCTATGGGTAGAGCATACCTTAATAATGCCTTACCATCGGTAATCGGATCGCCTTGGGGCAAACGACTTTCACGAGTTGTTGTGCCACCACCAAAGTCCCACCAAGCAGCACTAAGACCAACAGACAAAGTGAAGAGCAATAGTGCTAGGATGCCAGTTTTCAGCAAGCGTTTACAAGTGTTAATTACGGAATTGTGTAGATTGAGCATATCTATGAATTTTTATTCTCTTACTAATATTACATGGCTGTCCACACTCATAGGATTTTTGGGGTTAAAAATTAGGTTTTAGATTTGGTCGCCAGTTAGTTTTGCTGATGTATGACAATAGGCAATAGAGTAGAGACATAGCATCACGCATTTAAGGTTAAGACATTTTGCCTTCTGGAGTTGTTGCCTTTTCCTACCGGAATGCTGTACAAATAACCCAAATTTATTGTCTTATAAATTAGGTAGGCGTTAAAATTTATCCTGCTGAGAAAGCTATCCCCGATCGGGAAGTCCTGAAACCCTGTAGATGGGGATACACCCGCGGACCCCGACCGTGGAGGGGAATATGGGGAAAACGCCAATAATTAAATACGTTTACTCTCCCGGAATACCCATTGAATGGCTAATACATAACTTATATCTAATGTCTACGTTTTATGTTAAGAAAAATATCTATAAAGCATAGCTTAGAAAGGGAGGTAGTGCGTCAAGGAAGTGTGGGAAGTGTGGGAAGTTGGTTCGTGTGGGAAGTGTGGGAAGTTGGTTCGTGTGGGAAGTGTGGGAAGCGTGGTCCGGTCTGCTCGAAAGTAGGAGGAATAATTGTACCTGTATCTTTCTGGGAAGTGTCTGTCTTTGGTCCTAACTTTTTGGTCTTAAAGGGTGAAAAATTTGCACTTTTTTCCCGACAAAAATCCTAAAAACTTTA
>JAXHSW010000003.1:0-12593 GCA_034190295.1 Cyanobacteriota bacterium
TACTCGTGCCACTGATTTTTTTTATGTTCTATAGAATTAATTTGTTTAATTTGTTGGCTCAAATTCTGATGATGATTCATGTATCTTCTTGTGCTACATTATGAAGTGCGGAATGTAGGTTGTATAGAACTTGTCTATTTTGTCAAATTTTATGTTAAGAAAGATGTTTATAAAGCATAGCCTTAAAAGGGAGAGGTAATTAGGGCTTGCTGATTAAATCTCAAATTATTTACAGATAAATGTTTTAGCCTTTTTAGGTACTAATAAAATGCTAGCTTTTAGGTGGTAATGGTTCAATTAGGAGCGGATTTTCAGCATTTCGAGGGGAAGAAAAACAAGAGAAGATTTTTCTGGCTACCTCTTCTATAATTCTCATTACTCCTGAATTCACCGATTCTGTTTGCTTCGCGGTGACAAACGGAAATTCTGGCTCCTCCCCTGACAAAAAGACTTTCTTAGCAAGCCCTAATTATCCATTATCAATTATCCATTATCCATTAATTAATCCCTCTTTCCTGGAGATTTCTAATGAATAAAAAAAGTCTGACTTTAACGGGATTATTTTTAACAACCTTCCTCCTAATAACAATAAACTTATTTTCTGCCCAGGATGCCGAAAGTAAATCGCAAAACCCTCTATCTCTTGGTTTTCAAATCATTAGTAATTCTCAGGGAACAACTCTTTATCAAAAAGATTTAGATTATGTACAAGTTATTGATTTAACTGAAGGTGCAAAAATTAATTTTATCTATGGAAACATCACAGAATTAGGTACTAAAAAAGGAGCTTACGGCGGTAACGATCCACAATTTGAACGTCAGAAAATATCACAAGTATGGTCTAACTTATATTCAGAAAATTCAAGTTTATTTTGCATCACTAACGGTCAATTTTTTAGAAACGATAAAAACACCTCCACAGAGTTAGCATTTCCTGTAAAGTCAGATGGAATTATAGTTAGCGATGGTTATGCTGGAGAAATAGAATTTCCCGATGAAAAATTAATGCTAGAAGTCTGGAATGATAGAGCATTAATTACTAAATTTCAGCCAAATAATCTGCAATTATCAACAGCACCTAATCTTATTGTTGGTTTACAGGAAAATGCTGATAAAGGAGTAGAAGATAAAACAGGTAGAACATTTATTGGAGTTAAAGATAAAGATAGCGATCGCCTCAATGAAACAATTTTAATTTTTACTTCTAAACAAGCAACTCAACCCCATGCAGCTCAAACTTTGAAAAGTTTCGGTGCCACTCAAGTAATGATGTTAGATGGTGGAGGTTCTACACAATTAATTTGTCAGGGAAATAATTATATAACTTCACCAAGAACCATACCTCAAATGATTATTACCTTTAGTAGACATCTCCAGAAAAAAGGGAGTAGGGAGTATTCAACAATTAATAATTAATAATTAATAATTAGGGTTTGCTTATGGAAAGTCTTTTTGCTGGGGTAGGAGACAGGAGACAGGAGACAACCCACCCGCGGGCCCCGACCGTGGAGAACCCACCCCTAACCCCTCCCAGGAGGGGAAGACAGGAGAAATGGGAATGAGCGAGGAAGTAGGAGTAAGAATTGTCCCAAGATTGTTCTGCCCAACTATGCGCCTAAAATACGCTCCATGCACGAGCGTTTTAGGCGTGATACCAGGTACTTTTTTCGACAAAAAAAAGGCTAAAGTCTTTATATTTCAATGCTTTTAGATTTAATCAGCAGAGCAATAATTACCGAAAAATTGTAGTCTAAAGCCTCCCTTTTTAAAGGGATAAAAAAAAGAGACTATTCTTTATGTCAAACCTCCTTATTACAGAGGTACTGATAACTGATAACTGATAACTGATAACTGAAATGACACCAATGCTACCGGATTTGATATTATCAGGACTTACGCACAGACACTAAATAGATTGAGGGCGAATGCCATTCGCCCCTACATATAGCGTTTTCAAGGTTGATTTGCGTAAGTCCTGATTATCAAAATCATAAGGCTCGCGCCACCCCACCTTTTAAGGCGCAATATTTTTGGAGAGTTGCTCAAATCCCCTACTTCCCCTCCTCGGAGCAGGGCTGTTTCATCCGATGCGAAAAACAGAGAGGGAGATGGGGAGATGGGGAGAATTTTCGAGCCCCAAGTCGGAATATCAGCCAAATTTATAGGTAAATTAACGAATTGTTAGTCATTCGAGTTGATTGAACTAGACTAAATAGTTCAGATTTTCATAACTAAATTTGCAGCAAAAACTAGCAAATAATGGTTGATTTCCCGATCCCCCTATCCCCCTATCCCCCTATCTCCCCAAATCGTTGACGCGCCAATACTTTGAAACAGCCCTGCCTCCACGGTCGGGGTTAGGGGTGGGTGAACTTCTGACTTGCACACCTTGCAGACTTGCAGACTTCGTTAAGTCTGGTTTTCTGTCTTGATACTAGAGAAAGCAGACAGATGACGATCGCTTTGTGATTCAATATCTAATCTATCTAAAATATCCAACATTTCTCGTTCAAACGTCACACTAGCACGATTAGTTTTACCCCCAATATAAACCCGCTCCCTTTCTTGCCAAGCCCAAATTTGCGAGTGAGAAACATAACTCATCAACACACTCAACATCAATAAACCAAAACCTAAATAAACAATCGGAATTCCAGGGTCAGCCTTTATTTGTAAACCCGTACTACCTATAATCTTGTCAACAAATAGCCTTACCCCATTAACCTCTGTAGACATTCCTTCCCGCACACTACCAACTAATTTACCAGTAGCATCATAAATTAATACAGTTCCTTGTAAATCTCTTGCCAGTAAAGATACACCCTCACTCAAATCTGGTTTAGTCGGAATCCAAGTTCCCCAAATTCTGCCCCCTCCCGCCGTATTTAATTTGGCCATTGGTAACTCAAAAACAGGGCTTCTATTAATTCTGACTTGAACTGCAGCGATCGCCCAATCTGCCTGATACATTGTCACCCCATGATATCTCATAGGTTGATTGACAAATATAGTTTTCCGGTCTACTTCGGAGCCATTTTTATCTAATATTGATAGGTCTGAATAAAACTGGTCAATTGCCCCTTCTGGAGTATAGTCAATCCAAAAACGATTTACCCGGACTAACCAATCTTGAGGAATTTGTGATTCGGCAAAAATTCCAGCATCCACAATATTTTTAACTTGAAATGTTTCTCCACTCGGCACTATTTCTTGACCGATAAATCCGGTCATTGAACCAACTATTGACCCTGCTAAAATAATCAACATACTAGCGTGAACTATTATCGGGCCAATTTTACCAATAATTCCTTTTCGCCCGTAAAGTTTATCTCCTTCTTGAAATACCTGATAACCACGTTGCTGTAATATTTTTTCCAGGGAATCTAGAGAAGCTGTTTCTACTTCTGCGCTTAATCCTAAGTTCTCAAATTGTTGTTTCTTATTATAGAATTTCCAGCGATTAGCAGACTTTAGGGCTGGCATTTGTCGCGTAAAAGTACAAGCAGTTAAACTTGCTCCAAACAAAATTAATATTGATAAAAACCACCAAGTACGGTAAACATGGTCTAACTCTAATAACAAAATTACTTTCCAAGTCAAAAATCCAAATAATGCTGGTTTTTCTGGATAATTTTCCTGATAAAAACTTATTGATTCACCTTGCTCTATAACTGTGCCAGAAATACTGCTTATGGCAATTATTAATAATAGAGCGATCGCTAATCTTAAATCAGCCAATAATGGCAATATTTCTCTTCTAAATATTTTGAGAGGATTGAACCTCCAGCCTAATTCTGAATCTTTAGCATCCATTAATTTAATTCCTATCAGCTTTAATATTTTTTAATCGTGGTTTACCAGTAGTATAGCGCTACGCGCAAGTCAGAAGTCAGAAGTTATATCATGTCCGGTTGAATAGTTATTGTATAGTTTAGAGTGGGGAGTAGGGGATATTAAATATTGAAGTAATTATAGAATTATAATTGAAGTAATTATAGAATTATAAACATAATCTGAAACAGCTATTTTTAGCTGTTTGCGTAGCATGACTTAGGAAAACCTATATTAACAAAGAAGTTTATTCAAGGTAAAACCATTACCATTACTGTATAAACTTTTGAGTATATTTTCAACCTATTTTGACTAAATTATCAATAATTTGACTGCTTTTTGTTTGCCACCTCAACCATCAGTTACCGAAAAATTGTGGTTTAAAGCCTCCCCTTTTAAGGGGATAATTAAGAAAAATTTTCATAATTAGTCAATCCTCTTTTTTTCAAGGATAGGTAATTGTTAATTATTAATTATTAATTATTCATTATTAATTGTTGAACACCATCTATAGGACTCCTTTTTTTTACCAAATAATTAAGGTTTAAAGCCTCTTATGAGCAAGGAGAAACAAGCGGTCGAGGGATGGATGGGTTTCCTAACCATATCCAATCGACCAAGAGAGAAATATTTTTCCTTTGAGCCAATTCTCTTCTTTTTAAGGAGAGGTAATTATTAATTATTAACTAGCTATTAGCTTTTCGGTCCGGAATGCTGCGCAAACAGCATTTAGCTATCAGCTAAAAATCCGAGGGTTTAAGTCCCCCACAAGAGCTTGAAAAAATTAGTGGTGCACCTTTTATGGGGGTTTGTAGACGCGGAGCGGCAACTCTAGAGTATCCCCCATTATACACGCCAGATAAGCTGATTGCTGACTGCTGATTGCTGACTGCTGCTTCAATTATTAATTATTAATTGTTGAATAGCTATCAACTATCAGCCTAAAAAGGTAGTGCTTATGTAATGGTATTTGTTTGCCGAGCATTCCGGAAAGTCCAAGCTTGGGTTGCTCATCCCCGAATTCTAGCTTGTCGTTTAATTTTAGGAGGGGTTGCTCATCCCCTTTCCTCCGGAATACTCCGCTTTCCGAGCAAAGCTGACCGCTGAGGTGCTGATTGCTGAACGCTTTTTAAATGACTGGAACTATTCTAAATAACAGAGAAAATACACCAAAACCAACTAATAAAATACCACTAGCAGGTGTAATCCAACTAGACCATTTTCGCAGTTCTAAAAAGTTTTTAATATTAGCTATAAAAGTACCTGCTAATATCAAAGGCGTTACATAACCCAAGGCATAAAATAGCAATAAAATTCCTCCTAAAACCAAGTCTCCAGTAGTAGAAACCCAAGCTAATAATGTTGCTAATACGGGAGTGCTACAGGGAGATGCGACCAAACCAAATGTTAAACCTAATAAATATGAACGTATTCCTTTAGGTAAATCTTGAGATATCCATCCCATACTGTCAAAAGAAGGCATAGGTAATGGCAATGCTTCTAGTAAATTCAGACCCATTAAAATAGCAACTATACTAACAATAATTGGCAATCCTATACCTACTTGACCATATACTTTTCCCACTAATGATGCTACAATTCCTAAACCCGCAAGAGTTGTGGCTAATCCTAAAGAAAACCAAGTAGATTGAACAGCAGCTTGGAGACGACTCTTAGCTTCATATCCGCCAATATAACCAATAGTTATTGGTAACATCGAAAGCATACAGGGCGTCAAACTGGTAAGTAAACCAGCTACAAATATAATTATCAAACTGACCCAGCTTAGATGTGTTAGCTGAGTCTTCACTATGGTATTTGCATATTGAGTAGTTTCGTAAAGTAAAGTCAGAAAGGTTTCCATAGTTATGATTTATTACTCTATTTATCTAATAAGTAGAACTAAAATATTTGCTTCAGTGGCAGAAGTTATAGGAAGGTGGGAGCTAAAGATTCCGTTATTAAACACCCAAAACTTCTTGCCTTTTTGCCATGAAGGCTGGAATACTAGATATTTTTACACTTCCTAGGATTGGATGAAGATTCAAACCCCAAGCAATTTTTCCTTCTGGCCCCTGTCCTCTTCAATATTAGATTTTAGATTTTCCTGAATTTAAGATTTTCTCTGGAATTATTTGAAACAAATTGACTCCAAATTAAATCTAGAATGTAGAATGATTTTGTCTCTCAGTATAAAGGAGGAGTTAAATGTCTCAATAAATTCCAGAGGTAAGACCTTTGAGAATAAGTATTGACAGCAATATAACCTGTGATTATACTAACAGAAAAGTTAAATTATAATTATATGGCCACTGTCAAAACTGCAATTTCATTACAAGAGTATCTGTTTGAACAAGCTGAAGCACTAGCAGCAGAAATGAAAATATCTAGAAGTCGTTTAATAGCGATCGCTCTAGAAGAGTTTATTCGTCGGCATCAAAATCGACTATTGCTAGAAAAAATAAATGCTGCTTATGAGGATGTTTCTGATACAGAAGCATCAACATCAACAAGTAGTATTAGTGGACATCATAGGAGTATAATAGAGGACGAGTGCTAATTAATCAAGGTGATATATTCTGGATTGAATTAGATGAACCATCGGGTTCTCAAGGTACTTACAGACATCCTCATGTTGTAATTCAGAACAATGTTTTTAATTTTAGTTTGATTAAGACTGTGGTTGTTTGTAGTTTAAGTTCTAATCTCAAGCTTGCTGCTGTTCCCGGTAATATTGTTTTAGCAGTAGGTGAGGCAAATTTACCAGATAAAACAGTTGTGAATATATCCCAGATTTTCACAGTAGAAAAAGCAAAATTGACAGATAAAATAGGTACTCTTTCACCGGAGAGAGTAGAAAAAATATTAGAGGGAGTGGAATTACTACTTAAACCAACAGAAATGGAATAACAATTGGATTTTTGGCTCTTTTGCTCCTCACCTTAAACTTTCTATCAGAAATTTTTGCATCAAAAAATTTTAATCTTTACTATATCTACCACATCTTTATCTACTATATCTTTTTACAAAGAAGCCTTAGTTTCCGCTACACAATATTAGGGTAGTTAACTTTTAATAATATTAAACTTATTACCCAGTTGGCATATATTGAATCAGAGGAAGAATTTGGAATAGAAAGAAAATAATAAATTAACATTTGAGGCCTTCCATGATATAGAAGTTGAAGGAAAGGGCGCGGACAGATTCAAAAGCTTATAGCGGTTTTCACAAATGTAGACTACAAAACTTCTGCCCTCTGCCTTTAAGGCAAAATCTCTGTACTCTATGAAACATGAAAACTGCTATAAAACTCAGACAAAGCAATATTATTTTTCCTTGTTCCCTCTTCCTTCTTCCTCCTGCCATACAAAACTACTCAATTTCTTGATAAAAAGATTTCAGTAATTCTGTATTTTTCTGCCAATTTAGATGAGTTTTAGCAAAATTAATTGCACCTTGACCTAACTTTTCAGATAGAGATTTATCCTTAAACAACTCCCCCACCGATTCAACAATATTCACTCCATCAACCACAGGCAAAACTAAAGCATCTTTCTCATTTTCCATCACCAAACCAATATTAGTAGAGGGCAAAATTACAGGTTTACCCATTGCCAAAAATTCTGGTAATTTACAGGGGAAACGATAATCATTAAATTTATCTGGTCTACCTGGTTGAATTAACACATCTGCCAAAGCCAAAATTTCTGGCATTAAACTCCGGTCTACATATCCTAATTCAATGGCATATTTCCGCGCCCAATTATCATCATCCCCCAAAAAATTACAGAAATCTCTACCAGTTCTAACTAACACTGCAGGTGTACCTTCTCGGTTCAACATTGCTACAGCTAAATACAAACTTCTCACCTCATAAGTATTAGCAGCATGAACATTTCCGGTGTAGGAAAAAACCAAAGTATTTTCAGGAATACCAAACCTGTTTACTATTTCTGGATTGGGATTTCTGGGATAAAAATACTCGGTTTCTACACCAGGCCATAAAACTAAACTCGGCACATTATTCGGCACAAACTCTTTTAACTTTTCAATAATTACTGTTACTCCATCGGCACTTGCTAGAAACTCCCGATATTTCTGGGGATGAGAAACATTATCTGGAATTGTGAGAGACCCATTAGCATTAGCGATTTCTTTAAAAGGTTTGTTTAAATATTTTTCCAGGACATATTCCTCATTATCTTCCAAGTGAATTACTAATTTAAAACTATAAGCTTTCCGGAGTTTATGACAATAATTTCGCGTAACTTCCCTCGGAGTCCAAACATGAACCACATCCGGACCTTGCTGATTTTCAAATAATTTATTCAGCCGATAAAATTCACCATATTCTGTCACTTTATATAAATGTGCTAAATGTTCTCCCACCTGAGAAACAGTCTGTTTATTTCTAGGAACAGCCACCACACAATCAAAACCCAATTTAACTAAATTATTAGCAAAATGATGCACATGAAGGGCACTATTAGAATGAAAATCTTCATACAGAACAAATAAAATATTTTTCATTAAAACTATATCCTTGGAAATTTGATTTTTAGTAAATTTAAGTCAATAGCAATTAGCTATTAGCCGTCAGATTTTGTTGTTTGCCCTACTAAAGTAAATGTAAAATTTTATACTACCCACCTTTAAAAAAAGGGGGGTCAGGAGAGAGATCCTTATAAAAAAATTTTAGATGAACGAGAGGCGATCGCTAAACTTGCCTGACTTATCATACTGACAAATTTATTCCATTAGTTGTTGTACTTCATTTAATGGTAAATCTACCGCTTCAGCAATTTGCTCTGCTGTTAAACCGAGTTTGATTAATAAGGCGGAACAATTGCAAGTTATGTTCTTTTTAATGGTCAAGTATCACAGGTAATTGTGCAGGAATTTACTCCAGAAAGAGGATTTGAGAGAAAATTACACACTGTTACAATTTCAAATAGTGACAGTATTCTTGGTTGGGACTGGGACGAAAAAACTAATACAGCGTCGTATATGTTAGACAATGGCAAATATACTACTCTTAAAGTACAGGATTTTTTTGGCAATAGGTTTGGCGGTGTATATAGCGACACAAAAATTTCAAATAGCCGTCTTGATAAATACTCTTCTTCTTGGACTGTAAACAATGGTGTTGCTGAATATACATTGTCTCAACAATTAAAAAGGCAAAGATTTTCAAATGGAGCTTTTGGTTCTGTTCTTGACACGATGTCTTACAATTCTGCTGGGTTCATAGCAGGAAGAAGTTGTTATTAATAGTCCAGTAGTGGACTGACACACCTTAAATGGTGCATTAGATTCAATTCAAAAGTCAAAAGTAAGAATTTTCAAGTTAAAAGCTAATGCAAAGTTTTAGCTGTGTCAGTCTACTACTGCCTAAAGTTATTTGTATAAAGGCAAGTCCTATCTTTGATTTGAGCTTCCTAAAAAAGTAATTTTTGGGCGCGGCCCTAACCCTTAAGCCTTTAGGAATCCTAGCTCCGGCTGCTTTACCCTCCTAATCAAACAATAGCGATACGGCCGACACCACGCTTCGCGATCGCTGGATTTAGTATCAGAGGAATTTTGAATTTCTTTTCAAACTACCCTCTTTCTATCATCTGTTTTGGGCCACAGATTTTAAGCTGCAAGTATCTATATCTATCTCTAAAATCATTTTTTCATTTTTAAAACTTTCCTATACATCCAATAAATTTTTTCATTCCACTAATTACAATTTAAGCTATCTAATGTACTATTGCGATAGTCGCAATAAAAAAAATCATGTTTGTAAGCACCACGGAAGCAGCAAGTCTTTTAAGTATATCTACTCAGAGAGTACGAGTATTGCTTAAGGAAGGTCGTATACAAGGAGCCAGAAAAATCAATAATCGAGTTTGGGTAATTCCCTTACATGAAGGAATGCCCAGAATACACCGTAGGAGAAAAGGTCCTAAACCACGTTGGTGTTCTCATAAGCGTTGTGGCAAGAATACTGTTCACTTTAATCGCAATAATATAGATAGAAATAAGAACAAGCAAAATAGCGATTTGACCATTCTTTCGGTCAAAGAAAGCAGCAGCAATTTGGCAACCGGTCATGAAGCTGAAATTCATGGTCCTTGTAGGATTGTCTACCGACCAGAGAAACCTCATAGTTGTGGTGCAACTGTGTGGATTGAAACTCTGGCAGCAGTCACTATGGTTGATTATAAAGAGGGGATTTTCAAAATAGATAACAAGTGGGTTTTGAGTGATGAATAAAAAGTAGGTTTACAACTACAAAACGATAGTGTAATCGTTACGTTGAATATCAAAATTGAGATTGTAATATGGGTCGCCCAAATCCATATCAATTTGCCATTGGTCTAATAGCAACATATAGTCAACCACATCATAATTTCTTTGTCTGTGTTTTTCTGATTGATGATTAATTAAAACACTACGGGGGGTAAAGACTATTCGCTTGCCATTTTTCTTCAACTTCAAACACAAATCAACATCTTGATAATCGGAGAAAAAGTGTTCATTAAAACCTCCAACCATTTCAAAATTTTGCCTACTCACCATCAAACAATCTCGACTTACAGCAGATACTTCTCTTGCGCAAACTAAAGAACCAGCATAACCATCATGGTTAGAGGGAAAACCTCGCATTAGATAATCAACTTTTCCAGACTTTCCTAATACAATACCTGCGTGTTCAACAGTTCCATCTGGGAAAATTAATAATCCTCCCACGGCACCAATATCAGATTGTTCGGCGTAATATAAAAGATGTTGTTGCCAATCTTCAGTAACAACTTCCAAATTAGTATTGAGGAAAATAAAATATTCTCCTTGGGCAGTTTTGGCAGCCTGGTTATAAGCACGAGAATAATTAAATTGCCCTGACAGATTTAAAACTTTCACCTCAGAATTTTCGATAATATTTTCTGTTTTCTCCCCACCAACTAAAATCACTTCATTTTTGGGATAAGTTGAAACAGACAAAAGATTTTTCGACCATTGATCGAGATTTTCTGAAATATTAGGAGCAGCAATAATTAGACTAATCAAAGGATGATTATTTCTAGGCAAAGGATTAATATTTATCCGATGTTTACCTAAACCTGGTTCTGCTTTTGCTGCCAAACCAATTCTTTGTAAATGAGAATTAACAGCAGCTTGTTGTACTACTTCAATACCTGCTTTAGCATCGGCATCTCCCGAAATACTTCCTTTAACTTGTCGCCAATGATAAAGGTGTCGAGAAATATGAGCAATTTTATTAGTTTGCTCGGAAACTCGTAACATAAACTCATAGTCTTGTACTCCATCAAATTCACTATTAAAACCACCAGCAGTTAAAGCTAATTCTCGACGGACACATAATAAATGACCGACATACATAACACCACGAAAATATTCAGGAGACCAGTCAGGTTTAAAGAATGGAACGATATAATTTAACCCAGAAAAATCAATTTTATCTTCATCGGAATAAACTACATCGAATCCTGCCGCCAGTTTATTCAAACTATCTTCTAATGCTGTGGGAGCCAGAGTATCATCATGGTCTAATAAACAAATATATTCTCCTGTCGCCATATTTAGAGCTTTATTTGTAGCAGCACTAATTCCGCCATTATCTTCTGAAAATAGAACTTTAATTCTCGGTTCTTTTTCTGTTAAACCTGCAAGAACATTTATAATTTCTGGTTGTTTCGAGCCATCATCAACAATACACCATTCCCAGTTAGAGATAGATTGGTTAAGAACACTTAAAACAGTTTCCACAAACCAATCTAAAGATGAATTCCAGGTTGGAGTAAGAATACTAATAGAAGGTTTAGAGTCATCTATTTTTCCTTCTTCCTTTATTCTTATTTCTTCTATAGAAGATTCAGAAAAATCTCTTCTTTTTTCTTCCTCCTTTCTTCTTCCTTCTAAAGATGAATTCCAAGTTGGAGTAAGAATACTAATAGAAGGTTTAGAGTCATCTATCTTTCCTTCTTCCTTTATTCTTATTCCTTCTATAGAAGATTCAGAAAAATCTCCTTTTACTTCTTCTTTTATTCTTATTCCTTCTATCAAAAATTCAGAAAAATCCCTTCTTCCTTCTTCATTCTTCATTCTTCCTTCTTCAGAAAAATCCCCTCTTCCTTCTTCCTTCTTCCTCCTTCCTTCTACTAAAATAATTTCCCAGAAATTTTCAACTGTTACTCCGGATAAACCCAATAATTCCTGTTTTTGTTTGGGCGGGGGAGTAGGAAGTTTTGACTTTTGAGTAAATTTTTCTAAGGGTTTAGTCAGAAGTTTTTTTTTAGCCGTAGTTGAGGTATCTGGTTCTACAGGAAATAGACTCTTGACAGGAATATCTTCCTTTTGAGATTTGAACTTTTCTAGAACGGCTTGAATTTCTTGGATTTCTATTTGCGAAAGTTCTAAATCTGCCTTAATTTTTTCCAGCACAGAAGAAGATAATTTTACTTGTTCTACTTTTTGATTTGTTGATAATTCTGGAGATAGTAACTCTGGCGATGTAGCAGTAATTGCTTTAGGTTCTAACTCCTGTTTTAGTGATTCTGGAGAAGTTGGTAATTGAACAGTAGAATTAGGTGGTTGTATTGTTGGAATTTGGTTGTCTGAGTGGGATTCATTTTTGGGTTTTGGTAAAGACAAAATTAACTGTTTTAAAATCACAGTACCTTCACCTTTTTGGAAAAAGGGAGTCAAACTAAGATCGGAATCAAGGCATTGCTCTAGCTGTTGTGAATTTAAAGGTA